>JBGSHY010000096.1:0-16158 GCA_041751995.1 Rhizobiaceae bacterium
GGCACCGGCCACCACGGCACAACCGCCGGGTGTTTGGAAATGATCACCGGGGTCGTGCGCAACCAGAAACCGCGCAACGCGCTGGACCTCGGCACCGGTTCCGGCGTCCTCGCCATCGCTGTCGCCCATCTGGCGCACATCCCTGTCCTGGCCACCGACATCGATCCCGTTGCCACCCGCGTCGCCCGCGACAACGTCAGGCTGAACAAGGCCGCCGCATGGGTTCGCTGCGAAACCGCCACCGGCTTCCACCGCGCCGAAATCCGCCAGGCTGCGCCGTTTGACCTGATTGTCGCCAACATCCTCGCCCGCCCGCTGATGCAGCTCGCCCCGCAAATGGCCCGCCACCTCTCCCGCGGCGGCGACATCATCCTCTCCGGCATCCTCGCCTCCCAGCGAGACCGCGTTTTGGCCGCCTACCGCACACAGGCGCTCTACCACCGCAAAACCCTCTGGCGGAATGGTTGGGTGACATTGCATTTGAGCTGACAGGCGCAGGCTTGGAAATTCAGGGCAGAATGGCGCGCCAATCTCCCCCCCGTTGCGGGGGAGAACGCCGCGAAGCGGCAAGAGGGGGGGCGAGCGCCGCAAAGGGTTCGGAGGGAGTCAAAAGCACCGCATGCCAATAATTGCCGCAAATGCTGTCGCGCCATCAGCCATCCGTCACCGCTAAAAGGAATATTTTCATATTTCCGGCTTGACGTGATGTGCGCGCTTGTGCATTTTGTTCTTTCTTTGTTCTAAGACAGGAAACCGCCCATTGGACTGGCCCCTCGCCATAGACCGCAACCGTGATGCCCTTCGGCGCATCATTGCGGCGTTGTTTGCGTTGGCCGGTCTTGCTCCGGGCGGAACCTTGAAAACGCTGCCGCGCCAATTGTTCTACGCCGTGCTGTTCATCCTGCGGCCCACAGAATCCGCCGTCAGGCGGCTCATCGTCATCGCCGCGCGGGGTCTTGTGTTGACGCTGCGAGCATCCCGCCCGCTCCCGGCAAGCCTTCCTGCGTTTTCTGGCGCTGGTGCAATGCGCGCCCCCGCTTTTGCCCTCATCGATCCGCTCAAGCATTTCGATCCGGAGGCCATTTGGGACGCAGCCCCGCCACCGCTGCTTGCCAGCGTTCCGGATTTCCATGATCCGAATTGGGGGTATCGGGAATTTTCATCGCCGGATGAACCGGTCAACGCGGGCCTCATAGCCCGCCGCCTCAATGCGCTCAAACGCGCATTGGATGATCTGCCCCGTCAGGCCCGCCGCCTTGTCCGCTGGCAGGCGAAGCGGGATTTGGCGCTCAAGGGTCCGTTCCGCCCGATGCGCATGACGCCCTTCCGCCCCGGCCTCCCGCCCGGCTGGCGGCAGAGGCCGTTGCACGAGATCGACCACGTGCTGCGCGAGTGCCATGGCTTGGCGCTCGACGCCATGGAACGGCGCGACACATCCTGATTTTTTCGAACTCTGTCACACGCTAAACCCGGAAGATGAAACCTTTCCGGATGCTCGGCATGTCCGCATTTTGCGGCGCATGTAATTGAAGCGGGCGGCATCGCTGCCGCCCGGAATTTGTTACAGCGGTTGATAGCCGGAGCTGCGCTTGCGCGTTTCGGTTTTCATCTGACCGAGCGTGCGAAGCGATTCTTCGTCAATGCGAAGCAAAATGCCATTGGTGTAGCGTGCAGCCTGACGTGTTCGGGCGGCAATCATGGCATCCACGGCCTTGCGGATGAATCCGCGCTTCCCTTTAGTCGCCATTGCATTCGTCCTTTTCGTTGGGCAGCCTCCCACTGCGAAGCGGAAGCTAGAGGTGTTCGCACGTGAGAGCTAGGGCGCAAGCGCATGAGTCCCATGTGTTTTTTGCACGTGCGAAGTCATAATGCTGCAATGCGGCATAACCAAGACTGATTGATTCCCATTCAGCATTTCGAATTGCACGCCGCGCCGCCGCCGCATAACTTGCGGGCGACCCAGCGGAGACGACCATGTTCCAGACCTACGATTCCTCCACCGAAGCCAATGCCTCCGCCCCGCGTGTGGCGGCCCTGCGCGCCCTGTTCGACAGTCTCGGCCTGGATGGCTTTCTGGTTCCACGTGTGGATGAACATCAAAGCGAATATGTCGCCGCCCATTCCGAACGCCTTGCCTGGCTCACCGGCTTTACCGGCTCCTGGGGTCAGGCACTGATCCTGCGCAGCTCGGCCCATGTCTTTGTCGATGGCCGTTACACAGTTCAGGCCGCGCAGCAGCTCGACGCCGGCATTTTCAAGGTGGAGGATCTTGTCGCAACACCTCCCGCCAAATGGATGCCAGGCAATTTGTCTTCCGGCGCGCGCATCGGCTTTGATCCCTGGCTGCACACCATCAGCGAGGTCAAATCGCTTGAAGCCGCAATGGCCAAGCTCGGCGGCGCACTGGTGGCGTTGGAAACCAATCCCATCGACCAAATCTGGACGGACCAGCCGCAGCCGCCGCTTGCCGAAGTCACAATCCAACCGCTCGACTTTGCCGGAAAGACGGCACGCGAAAAACTGGACGACATGCGCGAAGCCTTGGTCAAGGCCAAGGCCGACGCCACTGTACTTACCGATCCGTCCTCGCTTGCCTGGACATTCAACATCCGCGGCAATGACATGCCGCACACGCCCATGCCGCTCGGCTTTGCGATGATACGCGCTGAAGGCGATCCCATCGTCTTCCTCGACAAGCGCAAGCTGCCGATAAAAACCCGCGCCTATCTCACCCAGCTCAGCGAAATTCTCCCGCCATCGGATTTGCCCGCCGCGCTGATTGAAATTGCGGCCGGAAAAACCATCGCGCTCGATCCGGCGCTCGCCGCCGAAAAGCTCCGCCGCCTTGTTGTTGATGCGGGCGGCACGGTCGTCGAAAAGCAGGATCCGGCCCGCTTGCCCCGCGCCCGCAAGAATGAAGTTGAACGTCAAGGCGCCCGCGCCGCCCACCGCCGCGATGGCGCAGGCATGGCATCTTTCCTCACATGGTATGACGCGCAAACACCCGGCTCGCTCGACGAGATCAGTGCGGCGGTCAAACTCGAAAAATGCCGCGTCGAAGCAGGCAAGGCAAACCAGATGCCGCTGCTTGACGTCTCGTTCCCGTCCATTTCCTCCACCGGCCCGAACGGCGCTATCAACCACTACCGAGTCTCGACCGCCTCGAACCGCACACTTGAACCAGGCGAATTGTTCCTGCTCGATTCAGGCGGCCAGTACCGCGACGGCACTACCGACATCACCCGCACGCTGCCGGTCGGCGAGGTTTCGGATGAATACAAGCGCCGCTTCACGCTGGTGCTCAAAGGCATGATAGCCATTTCCATGCTGCGTTTCCCAAAAGGCACCAAAGGCAGCGAAATCGACGGCTTCGCCCGCGCCGCCCTGTGGAGCGCCGGCCTCGACTATGCCCACGGCACCGGCCACGGCGTCGGCTCTTACCTCTCCGTCCACGAAGGCCCGCAGCGCATCGCCAAGGTCGGAGTGACGCCGCTCGAACCCGGCATGATCCTCTCCAACGAGCCGGGCTACTACAAACCCGGCGAATACGGCATCCGCATTGAAAATCTTATCCTCGTCACCGAACCCCGTTCTATAATGGGCGGTGATATCGACATGATGGAGTTTGAAACGCTGACCCTCGCCCCCATCGACAAGCGACTCATCGACACCAGCCTGCTGACCCGCGCCGAATTGCATTGGTTGGATACATACCACGCCCGCGTCCTCGCCGAGATTGGCCCGATGGTCGATGGCGAAACCCGCCAGTGGCTGGAGCAAGCCACGGCGCCGTTTGAGGCCATTGCGTGAGCCTCAAGCCGGTTCACGCGCTGCTGGCCATTCTGGTCGCGGCGATCTGGGGCTTTTCCTTTGTCGTCATCAAGGTCGGCGTCTCGACAGCGCCGCCCTTGTTGTTGACCGGCCTGCGCTTCCTGTTCGCCGCCTTCCCGGCCATTCTCTTCGTGCGCCGCCCGACAGCCCCCTGGCAATACGTTGCCGGTTACGGGCTGTTCATCGGCATCATCCAGTTCGGCCTGCTGTTCGTCGCCCTGAAGCAAGGCCTACCCGCAGGTCTCGCGTCAGTCGTCATCCAGTCGCAGGTATTCCTCACCATGGGTCTCGCGGCCGTCCTGTTTGGCGAGCGGTTGAAGCCGGTTCAGCTTGCCGGCGCCTTGCTCGCCATTTCCGGAATCGCTTTGATTGCATGGACACGCTGGACCGGCGCATCACTCGGCCCGCTGCTGCTCGTGCTTTTTGCCGCGCTGTCGTGGAGCTTTGGCAACATGCTGTCCAAGCGCTCCGGCGAAACCAATCCGCTTGGCTTCATCATCTGGGCAAGCCTCTTCGCGCCGCTGCCGCTGTTTGCCCTCTCGGCGTTGACGGAAGACCATGTCGCCATTTTGCGGACGCTGGCGGAGCCGACATGGCTATCTTTGGGATCGGTCCTGTTCCTGGCATGGCCCGCGACCATCCTCGGCTTTGGAAGCTGGAGCTGGCTGCTCGGCAGCTATCCCGCCAATCAGGTCTCTCCCTTTGCCCTGCTTGTTCCCGTCTTTGGTTTGGCAGGCGGCATCGGCCTTCTGGGCGAACAGGTGCAGCCGCTGGCGCTGGCGGGAAGCCTTCTGGTTCTGGGCGGTCTTGTCTTGACGGTGCTCGGCCCGCGCATCTTTGGCAGGCAAACAGCAAGCCTTTGATTCATTTGTCCGTTGGTAGGGCTTGATCCTTTGCAGGATTTGTATCATGCATATCGAATACATCTTTAAATTGGCATATCATGAAACTCGCTCTCTTTACAGACTACGCCTTCCGTCTCCTGATCCAGATTGCGGCGACGGAGCCGGATCTTGTGACCATCTCAAAAGCCGCCGAAAGCTATGGCATTTCACGCAACCACCTGACCAAGATCGCCAACGAACTGGTCAGAGGCGGCTATCTTGCCGCCGTCCGGGGGCGCAATGGCGGTTTGCACCTCGCCAGACCGGCAAAATCGATCAATGTCGGCGATGTTGTGCGATTTTGTGAGTCAAACACCCCGCTTGTCGAGTGCTTTGATCACATAAACAACACGTGCATCATCACACCCAGCTGCACCTTGAAGTCCATCCTTTACGCCGCCGAAAGCGCATTTTACGCTGTTCTCTCCGCGCACAATCTGGCTGACCTCGTTGCCCACAGGACAGAACTGAGAAAAATCCTGGGCTGACCCCAAATGGTTGACTTCAATCAAGTCCATTCGGCTGAATAGATGTATTTTACATACATCTTAAAACGCTGGATTTCCCTAGGAGGCAACCATGACCATGAATGCAAACACCTTTCGTCTCGCCCGTCGCGACTTCCTGCTGGCCGCTGGCGCGCTCGGCGCCATGACCGGAATTGTCAAGGCGGCAGAAACTGCCGTCGATCCGGAAGCCGCACCGGTCATGACGGCGGCAACCGCCGTCGATCTTTCCGCCCTGCCGCGCGTCAAGCAGAAACTCGTCGCCCCGCCCTTCGCGCCAGAGCATGAACAGGTCGCGACAACCGGCCCGAAAATTGTCGAAGTCGAAATGACCATCCATGAAAAGCTGGTTGAGATCGACGATGAAGGCACCAAGACTTGGGTGTTTGCCTATGAAGGCACGGTGCCCGGTCCGCTGATCGTTTGCCACGAAGGCGACTATGTCGAACTGACACTCAAGAACCCGGCAACCAACCTTCTTGAGCACAATATCGATTTCCATGCCTCGACCGGCGCACTTGGCGGCGGCGCGCTGACAAAAATCATGCCGGGCGAGCAATGCGTGCTGCGCTGGAAGGCGACAAAACCGGGAGTGTTCGTCTATCACTGTGCCCCCGGCGACGTGATGATCCCCTATCATGTCGTGCAGGGCATGAATGGCGCTGTAATGGTGCTGCCGCGCGACGGACTCAAGGATGCTGCCGGCAAGCCCTACACCTATGACAAGGTGTTCTACATCGGCGAACAGGACTTTTACATCCCGCGCGACGAAAAAGGTGCCTACAAGGCCTATGAAGGCGCAGCCGACAACATGGCCGACGCACTCGAAGTCATGCGAGGCCTGATCCCGACCCACGTCGTGTTCAACGGCAAGGCCGGATCAATGACAGGCGACAATGCCATGAAGGCAAAGGTCGGCGAAAAAGTGCTGTTCATTCATGCACAGGCAAACCGTGACAGCCGCCCGCATCTTATCGGCGGTCATGGTGATCTGGTCTGGGAGGCAGGCTCCTTCAACGACAAGCCGGACACCAACCTAGAAACCTGGTTTATCCGCGGCGGCTCTGCCGGCGCCATGGCCTATGAATTCCGCCAGCCGGGCGTATATGCCTACGTCAACCACAACCTGATCGAAGCCGTCCTCCTCGGCGCCACGGCACATGTCATGGTTGAAGGTGAATGGAACGACGATCTGATGATGCAGGTTTCCAAAGCCGCACCAATCACCGGCTGACCGGTCAGGAAGTATCATGCCCCTCTCACTCGGCATCAAGGCAATCACAACGGCGGTGGCGTTCTCCGCTGCCGTTGTCGCCGGTTCAATCTCGGGCCTTTCAGGCAAACCCGCGCCATTCGAAACGGTCGTGGTAATATTGCCCTCTGGCGCCAAACTCGAGGCTGGCCGCGATGAAGTCACCCACGAACTCTGGATGAAATGTTTTGCGGCCAACGCCTGCGAACATGAACCCGCAACCACGCCGCCGTCCGGCTTTTATCCGGTCACAGATGTCAATGCGCTCGACATTGCCGAGTTCACGACCTGGCTCAACGAGGAAACTCACGGCGAATGGCGCTTGCCAACCCGTGAAGAAGCTCAGGCGTTTTCGGACCTTCTCCCTAAAGACGAAAAGAAAAAGCTTTTCACAGACCCGCGCATGGCATGGGCGGCGGATTATTATTCACGCAAATCATACACCCGCCCGGTCAAGGTTTCCGGCGGGTTCGGCACTCTATCAAATGGCCTGCGCGACATCGGCGGCAATGTCTGGGAATGGACGTCCACCTGCGTGTCCAAGGACACCGGCGGCTACATGTGCCCCGCCTACTACGTGAACGGCGAACATGAAGCTGAGATCCCGACTTTCCTGCGCGACGCCATTTCCGGCGGCTGCGCTGCTGGCGTGCCGCCTACAAACCTCGGCTTCCGCCTCGTTCGCGACCGCTGAACCTGAATCAAAACATCAACTATAGCGGGATCCAGTTTTTCCATAAATAACAATGGATTAGTCGCCGTAGCGGAATCTCTTCGCCAAGCGCCTCAAGCACCCGCAATCCACCTCAGCCCTACCACCGCCACCCATCCGACCGCAAACATGCCAAGCAACGGCAGCCGCAGAGCAGCAAGGCCGGCAATGAGCAGTGCCACCGTTTCCGGCCAGGAATGGGTGAAGAAGGTCGGCGCAACCAGCGTGGTGATCACCGCTGCCGGAACCGCATTCAACGCCGCCTCAACACGCGGATTGAGCGTGCCGAACCGCGACAACACCAGATGTCCGCCCAGCCGTGTCATGTAGTTCAGCACGGCGCTTACGATGATGATGACATAAATATCGCTCATGCCTTTTCCTCCGTGCGCGTGAACACGGCAGCATAGATCACGCCGGCAAGCGCCCCAGCCGAAACATGCCAGGGTGAGCCCAACGTCTTCAGCGCAATGACGCAGACAACGCCCGAAACCGCTACCACCGGCAGCCACAGCGGCCGCCGGCGAAAGCTCATCACCATGCCGAAAAAATACAGCGGCAAAAGGAAATCTATCCCCGCCGACTCTGGGTGCGGTATAAGTTTTCCGAACATGGCTCCGAGCAGCGACTCAATGTTCCACATCACATAGACCGGCAGCGCCAGCCCCATGTACCAGGCGAAGCTGACATGCCCCTCCCGCTCCGCCTGCCGCTCGGTCTCGACAAACTGCGGATCAATCAAAAAGAAGAACCCGACGATCTGCTGCGCCAACGGGAAATGCCCGATCCGCCGCCCGATCGCCGCCGAGTAAAGCACATGCCGGACATTGACGATAAAGATCGACAAAATGACGATCCACGGCGCGGCATGGTTGCGGAAGAGATCAATGCCGACCAGCTGCGACGCGCCCGCATAGATGGTCAGGCTCATCAGACAAGCCTGCCAGACCGTCAGCCCCTGGTCCACGGCAATCGCGCCATAAAGAAGGCCAAACGGCGCCGTCGAGATCAGGATCGGAATGGACCGGCGCGCGCCGGCGAAGAATTGGGAAGAGGACATGGACTCGCGTGCATTCTCAAATGAACCGCCTCCATAGCGGTCTCTTGCCATCCTGTCAGGTGACGAATGTTGATTGATCAGCCACGGATCGTGATCAGTCAGCCGTGAACGCCTTGCCCCATGTGAGGAGCGGCATCGCCCGATTGACGAAATCCACACTCAGATCAACCAGCTTCGGCGTGGTGATCAGCGCCGGATCAATATCCTCCCGCACGTAGAAATGCTTGAGCTTCATCGCCTGCGCCAGATCCGGCCCGGTCACAGTGTCAAATTCCTTCGGCATCCGCTTCAACGCGCCTTCGCTCTGCAATTCCAGCCCGCCTTTGGCCAGGGCGCCTGTCATGGCGCGAAAGGCGTCCGGATAGGTCACGATCCGGTTCCGGTAAGCCCGCAGCTTTTCCGGCGCATCCAGATAAAACCCGACCGCCATGAAGCAGCCTTCGAGCCCGATCTTGATGAAGAACGAGCCTTCCTCCTCCCGCTTCTCGCCGGAGGGCGTCAAAAGCGCCGAGACATGCTTGTTTAACGGGCTTTTGTCCTTGGCAAACCGCACATCGCGGTAGATCCGGTAAACCGACTTCTTGCGGTCGCCCTTGAGCGGAATGCCATGTGCCGCAAACGCCGCCGTTAGCGCCTCCACCAGATCGCCCCGCGGCGTCTCCAATTCGCACTCATAAAGCGCCCGGTTCTCCTTGAACCACTCGCGCGACTGATGGAAATCAAGCGCCTTGAGGAAAGGAAGGGCTTGTTTGCCAAAACCGGTGAATTGGGTCATGCAGCGAGCAGGTCAAAATCGGCAGTGATCGAATCCCATGTCACTTCAATCAACCCCTCATCTGTCTTGTCGATCAGCCCGGCACTCAGCAAAATCTGAACATCCCCGTGGACGGACTTGTAGTCACGCTTCAACAAAGCAGAAAGAGCGCGGACGGACATCGGTCCAGCCGTGCGCAGAGTTTTGGCCAACTCCAGCCGCTTGGGCGTCACAGTCCGCGCAAATCCTGCAAACGATTCAAAGCCCACGTGCCGTTCCGGCCTGAAATCGCCTTTCTCGGCCCGTTCCCATGCCGCGATGAAGCTTTGACCGGCCGCTTCCAAGGTGTCACCAATGTGAATCTGCAATGGAACTTTTGTCATGCTGAACTCCTCAATTTCGCGACATCTTCCATGAAGTCGCGGATCAGTTGGGTAGTCGACCGGAACACGTATTTCTCCTCAAGAGAGCCATAGTGCCGGTGATCTCCCTTCCCTCGCTCATTGTCATAGCCGATTAATCTGGCACCTTCGCGCCCATAGAAAAGCGAGTATTTAAGCCCATGGTGTCGCTCACTATTGGCCACCGGCAAATGCCAAATAGTCAATTCGGAAATATGGCCGTCGTCGTAAGTCACCTTTCGGTGGAACAGCAGTGTTGCCTTAGCCATATGGCATTAGATACCATATGTCGATAGTAAAAACAAGGCTCTCATCCCCCCACCCGCTCAAACCAGGCATCCTCGTCAATCACCTCGACCCCGTGCTTCTGCGCATCCGCGAGCTTTGATCCAGCGCCTGGCCCGGCGACCACCAGATCGGTCTTCTTCGACACCGAGCCCGCCACCTTTGCGCCCAGCCGCTCGGCCATGGCCTTCGCCTCATCGCGCGTCATGCGGACCAGCGCGCCGGTGAACACCACGGTCTTGCCCGCAACCGGCGAATCCGAGGCAGGCTTTTCTGCGTCCGCGACCATCAGTTCCGCTGCCAGCGCCTCGACCAGCGCGCGGTTGTGCTCCTCCGCAAAGTATCGTGCCACCGAGTCGATCACCGCCGTGCCGATGTCATCCAGCGCATCCATTTCTTCTGCCGCAGCCGCATCACCGCCGGCAATCTTCAACGCCGCGTCATGAAAGGCAGCAAACGAGCCGTAGGCGCGCGCCAACGTCTTGGCCGTGCTCTCGCCGACATGGCGGATGCCGAGGCCGTAGATCACCCGGTCCAGGCCGATGGCCCGCTTGGCTTCAATCGCCGCGAACAGTTTGGCGGCGGAAGTCTCGCCAAAACCTTCCTTGTCCTTGAGCTTCTTCAGGTTCGCGGCATCGCGCTTGGCAAGCGTGAAAATATCCGCCGGGCTTTTTACCGGCAGGTCCGGATCGGTGAAGAAAAACTCGATCTGCTTGTCGCCCAGCCCTTCAATGTCAAACGCCCGCCGCGAGACGAAATGCTTGAGATGCTCGACCTTCTGGTACGGGCAGGCAAACTCGCCTGTGCAGCGCTTCACCACGCCTTCAACGCCTGAGGCAATCTCCTCACGGATCAGCGCGGTTTTCAGTTCACACAGGCACTGGTGAGGGAACACGTAAGCCACCGCGTCGGCAGGCCGATTTTCCGGCACAAAGCCCAGCACCTGAGGGATTACATCGCCCGCCCGCTGTACAGTCACCGTATCGCCGATCATCACGCCGAGCCGCTTGATTTCGTCCTCGTTGTGCAGTGTCGCATTGGTCACCACCACGCCGCCGACGGTCACCGGCTCCAGCCGCGCGACAGGCGTGTGCGCGCCCGTCCGCCCCACCTGAATGTCGATGCCGCGCAGGATCGTCGTCGCCTTCTCCGCCGGAAACTTGTGCGCAATCGCCCAGCGCGGCGAGCGCGAGACAAAGCCAAGCCGCCGCTGCAGTTCAAGGTCATCCACCTTGTAAACCACGCCGTCGATATCGTAGCCCAGCGTCGCCCGCTGCGCCTCTATCGAGCGGTAGACTGAGAGCAACTCGTCAGCGCTTGCACAAAGCCGCATCAGCGGATTGGTTTTGAAGCCATAGCTCTCGAACGCCTTGACCATCCCCATCTGCGTCGCCGCCGGCATGTCGCTCACCTCGCCCCATGCATAGGCAAAAAACTTGAGCGGCCTGCTCGCCGTGACAGACGAATCCAGCTGCCGCAGCGATCCAGCCGCGCCATTGCGCGGGTTGGCGATTTCAGCCTTGCCCTCGGCCCGGTGCCGCGCGTTCAGCGCCGCAAAGTCCGCATGCGTCATGTAGACCTCGCCGCGCACCTCCAGCACGGCGGGGAAATCACCGGTCAGCTTCTGAGGAATGTCCTTGATCGTCTTGGCGTTCACGGTGACATTCTCGCCGACAGCCCCGTCGCCGCGCGTTGCTGCCGAAATCAGCCGTCCCTTTTCATAGCGCAGCGACAGCGACAGCCCGTCGATCTTCGGCTCGGCGGTGATGCCGAGCGGCTGCAGCGGATCAAGGCTCAGGAACCGCCTCACCCTTGTGACAAAATCATGCGCATCCTGATCCGCAAACGCATTGTCGAGCGAAAGCATCGGCACCTTGTGCGCAATCTTCTCGAACTTCTCGGAAACAACATAGCCGACCGACTTCGCCGGCGAATCAGCCCGCACCAGATGTGGAAACTGCGCCTCGATCTCCAGGTTGCGCCGCCGCAACGCGTCATATTCAAAGTCCGGGATGATCGGCGCATCCTGCCCGTGATACGCCCGGTCATGCCGCGCAATTTCGCTGGCAAGAAACGCGAGTTCGGCGGCAGCCTCGGTCTCGTTAATATCCGCAACAGGTTTGGTGTGGTCAGTCATGCAATCACTCGGCATAAGGGCAGAATGTCGAGACTAGCCGAAAACATGAGCCTTGCGAAAGCCGCCGCGACGGCGAACTGACAGCTAATGTCAGTCGCGATCCTTCATCAACCGCTCTGCCGCCGCCCGTGCCTCGCTGGTGATCTCCGCGCCAGACAGCATCCGCGCAATCTCTTCCAGCCGCTCGCCGCGGTCCATGACGGAAACGCTTGTCGCCATCTTGCCGCCGCTCTCGGCCTTGGCGATCAGGAAATGCGTGTCCGACCGCGCCGCCACCTGCGGCGCATGGGTGACCGACAGCACCTGCACCTTTTCCGCCAGACGCTTCAGCCGCTGGCCGATCGCATCCGCCACCGCGCCGCCGACGCCCGTATCAATCTCGTCAAACACCAGTGTCGGCGCCGATCCCCGGTCTGCCAGCGCCACCTTCAGCGCCAGCAGGAAGCGCGACAGTTCGCCGCCGGACGCCACTTTCATCATCGGCCCGGCGCGCGTGCCCGGATTGGTGCGCACATGATATTCAACCGTGTCGTTGCCATCACCGCTGCGCGCGTCTTTTTCGCTCTGCATGTCGACAATGAACGCCGCTTTCTCAAGTTTCAACGCCGGCAGTTCCGCCATCACGGCCGCTTCCAGGGCTTTGGCGGCCATGGCGCGCTCAACGGTCAGTTTGGCAGCCAGCGCATCATAGGCGTCACGTGCGGCAGCAGCCTCGGCCTCCATGCCCGCCAAGCGGTCGGCCCCGGCATCGAGATCAGCCAGATCTGTGCTCATTTTCGCTGCAAGTTCGGCGAGCCTGTCCACTGGCATCGCAAACTTGCGCGATGCCGCCCGCAGCGCAAACAACCGCTCTTCCGTGCGCTCCAGCACTTTCGGATCAAAATCCGCCGCCCGCATGGCTGCATCCACGGCGGATTGAGCCTCGCCAAGCTCATCCAGTGCACGTCCAAGCGCGTCCGAGATCGGCGTCACCAATTCCGGCGCTTCCGCTTTCTTGCGCTCCAGACGCCGGAACAGGCTTGCAAGCTGCGGCACGGGCGAGGCGGAACCTGAGAGAATGTCGTTGGCTTCGTTGAGGTCGCCTGCAGTCTTTTCGGCCCGCATCATCCCCTGCCGCATTTCCGACAGCGCGGTCTCTTCGCCCGGTTCCGGTTTCAGCGCAGTCAGTTCGGCAGACGAAGCCCGCAGAAAGTCCGCCTCGCGCGCCGCCGCCTCCACCTTGGCGCGGTGCCTGTTCAGCGCCGTCTCAGCATGCCGCCAATGGGTCCAGGCCGCGCGGACTGCGGCAGCCTCGCCTTGCAGTCCTCCGAAGGCATCCAGCAAATCGCGGTGGGCATCAGGCGCAATCATCGCCCGATCGTCATGTTGGCCGTGGATTTCAACCAACGCCTTGCCGAGCTCCTTGAGCAGCGTCACACTGGCCGGCTGGTCGTTGACATAAACGCGACTGCGCCCATCAGCCGCCTGCACCCGCCGCAGCACCAGTTCGCCATTGTCGTCAAAATCATTGGCGCGCAGCACGGCCCGTGCAGGATGCGATTCGGCGAGATCAAAAACTGCGGTGATTTGCCCTTGAGCAGCGCCGTGGCGCACCAGTCCGGCATCGCCCCGGGCGCCAAGCGCCAGCGACAGGGCATCCAGCAAAATGGATTTGCCCGCGCCGGTCTCGCCCGTCAGGACGGAAAGACCGCGCGTAAATTCCATGTCCAGTTTTTCGATGAGGACAATGTCACGGATCGAAAGATGGGAAAGCATTTAGGGTGGTCAGGCCCCGGTGATTCTTTTAGCGGCAGCGGAAATCCACGAACCGGAGTTTTCACGCGGCTGCAAGCCGCCGGTCTGCAGCAGCTTGTAGCTGTCCCTGTACCATTCGCTGTCCGGATAGTTGGTGCCAAGCACTGCGGCGGCCGTTTGAGCTTCCGACGCCAGCCCGAGGGCAAAATAGGCTTCCACAAGGCGCGCCAGCGCTTCTTCCGTGTGGCGGGTGTTGGAGTACTGTTCTACCACCAGCCGGAACCGCTTGATGCCGGCAAGATATTCCTTGCGCTCGAGATAATAGCGCCCGACCTGCATTTCCTTGCCGGCGATCTGGTCGCGGGCAAAACGCATTTTCGTCTTGGCATCATCGACATATTCGCTTTCCGGAAAGCGGTCGATCAGTTCCTGGAATGCCGCAATCGTCCGGCGGGAGTCCGCCTGGTCGCGCGTCACATCCGGAATCTGCCGCCAATAGCTCAGCCCGATGATGTATTGGGCATAGGCTGCATCTTTGTCGGTCGGATACAGGGTCAAATAGCGTTTGGCAGCCGAAATGGCTTCCGGGTAACGTCCTTGCCGGTAGTTGGCGAAGGCGCCCAGGACAATCGAGCGGCGGGCATATTCGGAATAGGGATGCTGACGGTCGACAGCCGCGAACTTCTTGGAAGCTTCCGCAGCGCGCCCGGAGTTCAGGTTCGCAAGGCCCTGATTGAACAGTTGGTCGGCCGGTTCGACAGTGTTGACATAGGTTTCGAGGTCGATGTCGTCTTTCGCGGCGCAACCTGCCGCCAACAGCGCTGCTGCCAGTGCAATAACGCTGGACTTCAATTGAATACGTACCATGCTGCTCTTTGCCCGTCTTGCTCTGTCACCAGTCCGCCAAACACACGGAAACAGGGCATTCCTGCCCCAAGGTTCCGACACATAAACCACAAGCGCCATTTTGCGGCAATGTCATTGCCGCTGATTAATGATTATTTATGGTTTTCGTCCGTTCCGCCAACAATCAATCGTTTTTGTGGCAAACCTGAATTGTCGACGTCAAATTCAGGTCAAAGCATCCAGGGTGCGAATGCCGGCGCGTTCACAGCCACGAATTCCGGCATCATGCCACGCTTCTCGCGCGGTGCCGGCTCGACGATCTCGTAGGCAGACTGATCGAGCAAAAGCGTGCGCAGCGCCTGTGCGTTCAGCTTGTGCCCGCCGCGATAGGAGCGGTAGCAGCCGATAAAACGTGCGCCTGCCAGTGCAAGATCACCGACGGCATCGAGCACCTTGTGGCGGACGAATTCATCCTTGTAGCGAAGCCCGCCATGATTGATGACGCGTTCGTCATCACCAATGACAATGGAATTGTCGAGCGAGGAGCCCAGCGCAAGGCCCGCGGCCCAAAGCCGTTCCACGTCCTTCATGAAACCGAAAGTGCGCGCGCGGGCGATGTCACGGCGGAAAGACTGGGCATCAATGTCGCCAACATAGGCCTGGCGTCCGATGGCCGGGTTGGCGAAATCGATCTCGATCTCAAACCGTGTGCCCGAATAGGGATGGAATTCTGCCCAAGAGCCGCCAAGATCAACCCGGATTGCCTTCTTGATACGGATATAGCGGCGTTTGACCGGTTGAACCTGCAGCCCGACCTGATCGATCGCATCGACAAATTCCTGCGCGCTGCCATCAAGAATCGGCACTTCATCGCCATCGATCAAAACAGTCAGATTGTCGACACCCAGCGCCGAGAGCGCGGCCATGACATGCTCGACCGTGCCGATGCGGCTCGCGTCACAATTTCCGAGCACCGTGCAGAAATCAGTCGAACCGACTTCGGCGACAACGGCGCGGACTTCGCGACCGTCACGGTTCTTGATTGTCTTCTGGAAAACAATGCCGGTATCGGCATCGGCAGGGAGAAAGGTTACAGAAACTGGAGAGCCATTATGAACACCAACACCAGATAGCGTCACGCGTTCCTTGACCGTGGTTTGATACCCGTTCAATTCAATCCCCATGGATCGCCCCAAGCACCCGACTGCGGCTGGTGATTCCAGCCTGTTGTAACTGCCAAGCACGGGCCGTCCCTTCCCGCACGCGAAGCAGATTTCCTTTTGTGAGCCGGAAGATAGCCATTCGCATGGTGCAATGCCAAATCACGCTTTCTTACTCTCTGTTACCCAAACACCCGTTTCAGGCCCTCTTTGTAACAATCGGTGTCACGATTGCCGCAAAAGCAAAACCCCGCCAGCCGGAAACCGGCAGCGGGGATCTGCTGATTTACTTCACCGTTTTAGCCCTGACGGCGCAAAAACGCCGGGATTTCAAGCGGATCTTCTTCAGCAACAGCGCGCGGCTGCGGTGCGACACGGCCCTGTTCATCAAGCGGGTTGCGGCGCGGCGCATAGGCGGAAGCTTCCTGGCTGAGCGGACGGCGCGGTTCGACCGGACGCTGCATGACCGGTTCACGCGGCTGAACAACCTGCTGCTGGACGTGCGCATCGTCATCCCGGCGGGTCAGACCCTGGGTGATTCGGCGCAACAGGCCAAGAGCACCCGGCTGTTCGGCAGAGTGCTGCGCCGGCGTCGG
>JBGSHY010000097.1:0-12327 GCA_041751995.1 Rhizobiaceae bacterium
GCCGAACCCGACCCGCGCCACGCCGGTGCACAAGGTTCCGGGCCTCCCGGGCAAGCCAATCATCAAGGTGCCGGGCTGCCCGCCGATCGCCGAAGTGATGACAGCCGTCATCACCTACATTTTGACGTTTGAAAAGTTCCCCGAGCTTGACCGTCAGGGCCGGCCGAAAATGTTCTATTCGCAGCGCATCCATGACAAGTGCTACCGCCGTCCGCATTTCGACGCCGGCCAGTTTGTCGAGCAGTTTGACGATGAAGGCGCGCGCAAGGGCTATTGCCTCTACAAGGTCGGCTGCAAGGGCCCGACCACCTACAATGCCTGCTCGACTGTCCGCTGGAATGGCGGGCTCTCCTTCCCGATCCAGGCGGGCCATCCCTGCATTGGTTGCTCCGAAGACGGCTTCTGGGACAAGGGCGATTTCTACAATCGCCTGAGCGATGTCCACGGCTTCGGCATTGAGGCCAATGCAGATGAAATTGGCGGAACGGCGGCGAAAATCGTCGGCGCGGCGACGGCGGTCCATGCGGCTGCCAGCATCGTCAAGCGAATCCGCGAAAAGGGAGGGAACGAGTGATGGGCTTCCAGACACCGAACGGCTTCAATCTTGACACGACTGGCCAGCGTGTCGTCGTCGATCCGGTCACCCGCATCGAAGGCCACATGCGCTGCGAAGTGAACATTGATTCTGAAAACATCATCCGCAATGCCGTTTCCACCGGCACCATGTGGCGCGGGCTTGAGGTCATTCTCAAGGGCCGCGATCCGCGTGACGCCTGGGCATTTGTCCAGCGCATTTGCGGCGTTTGCACTGGCACGCATGCGCTGACATCGGTGCGCGCTGTGGAAGATGCGCTCGGGATCATGATCCCGGAAAATGCGAACTCCATCCGCAACATCATGCAGCTGTCGCTGCAGATCCATGACCATCTCGTGCACTTTTACCATCTGCACGCGCTGGATTGGGTCAATCCGGTCAACGCGCTGAAGGCCGACCCGGTGGCGACATCGGTTCTGCAGCAGGCGGTCTCGCCCTCGCACCCAAATTCCTCGCCGGGCTATTTCCGCGACGTGCAAACACGTTTGCGCAAATTCGTCGAAAGCGGCCAGCTTGGGCCGTTCAAGAACGGCTACTGGACAAACCCGGCCTATATCCTGCCGCCGGAAGCCGATTTGATGGCGGTCACCCACTATCTGGAGGCGCTGGATTTCCAGAAGGAAATCATGACCGTTCGCACCATCTTCGGCGGCAAGGACACACATCCGAACTGGCTGGTGGGCGGTGTGCCCTGCGCCATCAACATGGACGGCCCGATGGCCGCCGGCGCCCCGATCAACATGGAGCGGCTGAACTATGTGAAGAGCGTCGTCGACCGCTCTCTGACCTTTGTCGAAAACGTCTACATCCCCGACATCATCGCCATCGGCAACCTTTACAAGGGCTGGCTCTATGGCGGCGGCCTGTCAGGCAAGAGCGTGCTTGCCTATGGCGACATTCCCGACAAGGCCAACGACTATTCGGCAGCCAATCTGATGATGCCGCAAGGCGCGATCATCAACGGCAACCTTGCCGAAGTCCTTCCAGTTGACGTTCGCGATCCGGAGCAGATTCAGGAGTTTGTGCCGCATTCCTGGTACAAATATCCGGATGAAGCCAAGGGCTTGCACCCATGGGATGGCATCACCGAGCACAATTACGTGCTTGGCCCGAACCTGAAGGGCACGCGCACCAACATTGAGCAGATCGACGAGGGCGCGAAATATTCCTGGATCAAGGCTCCGCGCTGGCGCGGCCATGCAATGGAGGTTGGGCCGCTTGCCCGCTACATCATCGGCTATGCGCAAGGCCATGCCGAAATCAAGGAGCAGGTGGATTCGACGCTGCGCGCGTTGAACGTTCCATTGACTGCGCTGTTCTCGACGCTCGGCCGCACGGCAGCCCGTGCTCTGGAAGCCCAATGGGCGGCGCGAAAGCAAGTCTACTTCCTCGACAAGTTGATCGCCACCATCAAGGCAGGCGACAGCGCGACTGCAAACACCGAGAAGTTCGATCCCAAGACCTGGCCATCAGAAGTCAAGGGTGTTGGTTTCACCGAAGCCCCGCGCGGTGCGCTCGGCCATTGGATCCGCATCAAGGACACGCGCATTGAAAACTATCAGTGCGTGGTTCCGACGAC
The DNA here is from genome assembly GCA_041751995.1 of Rhizobiaceae bacterium. GTDB lineage: Bacteria > Pseudomonadota > Alphaproteobacteria > Rhizobiales > Rhizobiaceae > JANMEX01. The sequence goes on from JBGSHY010000097.1 coordinate 2,175, forward strand.
ATGGAACGGCTCGCCGCGCGATCATGCCGGCAACATCGGCGCCTTTGAAGCGTCGCTGATGGACACCAAGGTCGAGCGGCCGGAGGAGCCGGTCGAAATTCTGCGCACGCTGCACTCCTTTGATCCGTGCCTTGCCTGCTCCACCCATGTGATGGGTCCGGACGGGCAGGAACTGACCAATGTCAAAGTGCGGTAAGGGAGGACTGGACATGAACAAGACATTGAAACTTCTTCTGGCTGTCGCGGGTTCCATCGTTGCCGGACCCGCTCTGGCGCACACCGGCATTGGTCATGCGGACGGATTGTCCGCCGGCCTTGCCCATCCGGTTCTCGGGCCGGATCATCTGTTGGCCATGTTTTCCGTCGGTGTCTGGTCGGCCATCGCCGTGCCGGGCAAATCCTGGCTGGCGCCGTTGGCGTTTGTTTCGGCTATGATCGCCGGCGCAGGGCTGGCTTTCTCGGGCATCGGGTTGCCGGGCGTTGAAGGCATGATTGCCTCGTCCGTGCTGGTGCTCGGCCTGATGGTCACCGCAGGCGACCGCCTGCCGGTATCGGCAGGCGTTGCGCTTTGCGGAATGTTCGCGCTGTTCCATGGCCATGCCCATGCCAGCGAGGCCACCGGTGCAGCCATCGCCTACATCGCCGGATTCTCGCTTTCCACCGCTGTCATCCATTTTGCCGGCATCGGTATCGGGATGGCTGTCTGGTCGAAGACTTGGCTGCGCTACGGGCTCGGCACTCTTGTGGCTGGTTTCGGTGTTGCACTTCTGTCCGGCATATAGGAGGACAGGATGGAAACGAAACACACACACAGCGAACAGGCCGTCTATGTTTATCAGGCGCCTGTGCGCATCTGGCACTGGGTCAGCGCGCTGGCAATCCTGACCCTGTGCGGCACTGGCTACCTGATCGGCTCACCGCCGCCGGCGGTGAGCGGTGAAGCGAGCGACAGTTATCTTTTCGGCTGGATCCGCTTCATCCATTTCGTTGCAGCCTACACCATGATTATTGGCTTCATGTTCCGCCTCTACTGGTCGATCGCCGGCAATGAGCATGCGCGGCAGATATTCTTTCCGCCGCTGTTCAAGCTGACCTTCTGGAAGGAACTTGTCCACGAAGTGCTGTGGTACGCCATGATCGTCAAGGAGCCGAAAAAGTATGAGGGGCACAATCCGCTTGCCACGCTCATCATGCATTTCGGCTTTGTCTGGTTCTCGGTGTTCATGATCCTTACCGGTCTTGCACTCTATGGCGAGGGCGAGGGAATGGGATCGTGGCAATATGACTGGGTAACGTCTTGGCTGATACCGCTGTTCGGCCAGAGCCAGGATGTCCACACTTGGCATCATCTGGGCATGTGGGGAATTTTGATCTTCATCATGATCCACATTTATGCCGCCGTGCGTGAGGACATCATGTCCCGGCAGTCGATCATCTCATCGATGTTCTCGGGCTGGCGGACATTTCGCGACAGCAAGTCGAACTGAGTTGATTGTCATTGAATAGGGGCCGGCGCTGCAAAGCGTCGGCTTTTTCATGCCGCCATTTTGGTGGGAAGCTTTGCAAGGATCGATCTAGTGGAAAGTTGCTAACCGGTTAACCAGCATCAATGGCTGATCACTTTCCAATTCCCAATTCGCTTTGATGATTTTACCCAATGAAAACAGTGCGCTGAAGAGGCATCCCCTTTGGCACGCATCTTGCTGCTCTTCTTTTGGGAGCAGGAGGAGAAAATATGGGCAACGCACCGCGCGTGCTTGTCCTCGGCATCGGCAATTTGCTGTGGGCGGATGAGGGGTTTGGCATCCGCGCTGTCGAGGCGTTTCACCGGATTTACCAAGACGATCCTGCCATCCGCGTCATGGATGGCGGCACCCAGGGTGTTTATCTGATCCAGCATATCCGCGAGGCTGATATCCTCGTGGTGTTTGATGCTGTTGACTACCGATTGCCTGGCGGAACCATCAAGATTGTCGAGGGCGAGGAAGTCCCGCATTTCCTTGGCGTCAAGAAAATGTCGTTGCACCAGACCGGCTTTCAGGAAGTGCTGGCGATGGCCGAGATGCTCGGCGACTATCCAAAGCACTTGCTGCTGGTCGGCGTGCAGCCGGTTGAACTGGACGATTTCGGCGGCAGCCTGCGCGACGAGGTCAAAGCCTGCATCGCGCCGTCGCTCATTCATGCCGAACAATGGCTTGCCGGTCTCGGCGTTCACCTGCGCAAGCGCGACGTGCCGCTGGATGAACAGGACACAATTGCGTCCCTCGAAATGGCCTTGCATGCTTACGAAGCCGGGAGGCCGCATGAATCGGATGCGTTCCGTTATGGCGATGACCGGGTCCTGGCAAGCGGGAGGTTTGCGCCGCCGCGCGATCTGGATGCTGAAATTGAATCGGTGCTGGGCATGGCCGCACCGGAGACGCGCTGATGTGCATCGGCGTCCCCCACGAGATCATCGAAACCGGCTTCACCCAGGCCCGCGCCCGCAGCCGCAGCGGCGAGGCGGTCATCGACATGGCGCTGGTCGGCGATCAGCCGGTTGGCACCCATGTGCTGGTTTTTCTCGGCGCCGCCCGCGAAGTGCTTGACCCGCTGCGCGCATCACAGATTGCCGATGCGCTGGAGGCGATGGAGCGCGTCATGGCGGGTGACAGCAACATCGATCATTTGTTCGCCGATCTCATCGGCCGCGAACCGCAATTGCCAGAACATTTACGCGCGCAGCCCATAGCCACAGAAGGAAATTGACCGATGTTTTCTCCCTTGCTCAACGGCGTCATTGCCCGGTCCGGCTATCCGGTCGTCAATCTCGAAAATCATGCGGCGCACATGTCTGCGCATCGGTTTTCAGTATTGTTCTTTCCCGGCGATTGGGAGCGTCTTGGCGAAAGCAATGATGTTGCTGTCATTCTGCCGGAGCTGACCGCAGCCTTTCAGAATGTCTTCCAGCCGGCCGTCGTCGAGCGCGCCAGTGAGCGCAAGCTGCAAGCGGTTTACCGGTTCGGCGCGTTTCCGGCCTTGGTGTTCCTGCGCGACGGCGACTATCTCGGTGCGATCACGCGCGTGCTCGACTGGGACGATTATCTGCGCGAGACCGCGCGCATCCTGTCGCTTGAACCGAGCGCGCCACCGCCATTCCCGATGCCGGGCGCAAGGCCGGCAGCAACGGACGACGGCGAGAGCCATCCATTTCACTAATTACACAAGGGAGTACGGACATGGCGGATTTCATGGGTGTCGGACCGGGCTCACAGCCGGGTGTAGAAGACGGCGGCGTTCTGGAGTATATGGAAATGCCCAAAGGCATGACCATCTTCCGGGCGCCGATACTGCCGGAGCCGGATGCGACCGAGGGCATTGTCGAAGCCAAGGCGGTCTTGCGGCGCATCCTCGTGTCGCTGGAAGACTGGAAGCCCGGAACCTGTCCGCGTCACGACCTTTCCGGCCTCGACAAGAAGAACCTCGATTTCGTCAGCCAGGCGTTGGGTGATGGCGAAGTCTCGATCATTTGCGGCAATTCGATCCAATCCCAGGAATCGGTGATGGCCGGTGTTTGGCGGGTGCGTGAAACCGGGGCAGGTGGCCAGTTGGTCGCCGATTTTGTCGAAGTCGGCATTTTCCCGCAATCAGTCATGGCGCATGCCTTTGCGGGTTCCGGCCATGCCATCGACATTCCGCGCAGCTTCGGCCCCGGCGTCTTCAACGCGCCGCCCTTGCTTGCCGAGATCAACGAGGCCATCGGCAAATCCGGGCTTGGTGACAACCCGGCCCATGTCATCAACCTGTCGCTGCTGCCGCACACCGAAGATGACCTGACCCTCCTCGACACGCTTCTGGGCCACGGCCCTGTCACCATCCTGTCGCGCGGCTACGGCAATTGCCGCGTCATGACCACGGGCTTGCGTGACACATGGTGGGTGCGGTTCTACAATTCACAGGATACGCTCATCCTCAACAGCATCGAGATCACGCCGCTGCCGGATGTCGTCTGCGCCTCGCCGGAAGACATTGCTGACAGTGCCGAGCGGCTGTCCGAAATCATGGCGATTTACACATGACCGACCATTTCTTTGCCGGCTCCTATGGTGGTGACAGCGAAAAGATCCTGCCGGAATCGCGGATGGAATGCAAAATCTGCTGGGAAATCTACGACCCGGCGCTCGGCGATGATTATTGGCAGATCCCGCCCGGGACGCCGTTTGCCGAACTGCCGGACCATTGGAGCTGCCCGAACTGCGAGGGCAAGAAGAAGGATTTCATGGTTGTCTGACGAAATCGACGCCTGTGCGGCCGCTGCCGCAGAATTGGAGAGGGTCTATCGCCATGTCGAAGTGACGGCGATGGCCGATGTTCCGATTCTGAACAAGGCGCTGTCGGTACAGTGCGTCGGCATGACCAGCACCGGCGCTGGCAGGTTGTGTGTAATGATCACGCCGTGGTTCATCAACCTCGTCCTGCTGCCGGACGGTGCTTCGCCGCCGGTCCAGCCCGGCACGAAAACCAAGGCGGCGCTGCCGGGCGGCGTGTTCGAATTCATCCAGTCGCACCATGAAGAGATCGGCCCCTACCGGATGTGTTCGCTGTTGTCGCCGGTGTTCGAATTCGAGGCGCAGGCGGACGCCGTGGCCGTTGCTGAAGCCATCCTTGCCGAAGTGCTTGCCCCTCAAGAGACCGAAGATCTTGAGGACGCGGACATGGTGGCGGTCTGGGAAGGGCGGTTGCCGCAGATCAATGCAGTGGAGGAAGAAGAGGCGCAGGAAGTTCCGGATGCGCTTGAGGCAGCTCAAGAGCCTAAACTCCTGTCCCGGCGCGCCATGTTCGGTCTGCGCCCAACTGAAGAGGTTGCGCCTTGAGCCTGTCCGGCACACTCGGCATTGACATCACGTTTGCGCGCCAGGCGGCGGCAAGCGTGCGGTTTACCCAGCCGCGAGCCGTGCCGGTGTCGGCGTTGCTCAAAGGATGCACGCCGGACGAAGCCATCAGCCGGGTCGGATCGCTGTTTGCCCTGTGCGGCAATGCCCATGCCACGGCTGCCGTCAGCGCGGTTGAGGCGGCGACCTCTGTATTGCCGGCTCTTCGAGTCAGCCAGGCCCGCCTGGTGCTGGTCGCCGCTGAGGCGTTGCGCGAACACTTCTTCCGCGTCGCTGTCGATTGGCCGGCCCACATTAGCGAACCGCCGCAGACTGCCGCACTGAAGCCGGTCACAGACCTCTTTTCGCGCCTCAAGATGCAGCTTGGTTCAGCGATATTCAAACCCAGTTCGATTGCCGCCGTGAACGAAGCGGCCGCAAATCAGGTTGCTTCTGCATTGGCGGCGGCCGTCAGGGCGGCGGTGTTCGGCGGCGACGGTTCGCCTCTCGCCACCAGCGCCTCCATTGCGGCATGGGCGGGCAACAGTGAAACAATTGCCGCCCGCATGTTCGCCAGTCTCAATACCGTTGAAGCCGCGGAAGACCTTTTCCAACCGGAGCAAACCGTTTTCGGCCGCTGGCGCGCTGACCCGCGTTTGACAGGCGGAGAGGGTTCCCGGCGCGTGCTTGCCCGCATTCTGGAGATTGACGCATTGTGCAATAGCCTTGGCAGTCAGACCGGGCGTGAACACGCGTGCCAACTGACCACGCAGGTCTTCGGCGACAGCGGCCATGGAGCCAGCGCCGGGATTGACGTTGCCCGCGGCAGGCTGCACCATGAACTGGAAATCAGGGACGGTTTGATTGCTGCCTATTCAATCTCCGCGCCGACCGGCCGCAATTTTGAAGCCGGCGGGGCGGCAGAGCAGGCAATCGCCCGTATCAGGTCAGCGGATCTCGCTGCATTCGAACAAGAGGCAAAGCTGCTGGTCCTGGAAATCGACCCCTGCATCGCCTATGAGCTGAGGGTTCACTGATGCACGAGATGTCCATCTGCGAGAGCATCCGCGAAATCCTGGAGGCAGAAGCCGCTTCCAAGGCATTCAAAAGCGTTGAAGTGGTCCGGCTCGAAATTGGCGCTCTCTCCGGCGTCGAGCCCGAAGCGCTGAAATTCGGATTTGATGTCACCATGGCCGGGTCGGTTGCAGCCAATGCCAGGCTCGAAATCATCGAAGTCCCGGGCGAGGCATGGTGCATGATCTGTGGCAAAACAGTCCCGGTTACAGCGCGTTATGATGCCTGCCCGGAGTGCGGAAGCCACCAGTTGCAGGTGACTGCCGGCACTGACATGAAGATACGTGAATTGGAGGTCCAGTGATGTGCACAGTATGCGGCTGCGGCGAAGGCGAAGTGAAGCTGGAGGGCGGAAAACACGCTCACAGCCATGCCCATGGACATTCGCACGATCATGACCACGGTGACCATGCGCATGGTCACGATCACCATCATGACCATGGCCATCACCACGACCACGACCACGTCCATCCGCACGATCATGATCATGACCACTCGCATCCACATGAGCACCCGCATCCGTCCGGACGCGATGTCATTGACCTTGGCTCCGGTGCGGCGGGCGTTCACGTTGAAGGCTTGTCGCAATCGCGGCTGATCAAGCTTGAGACCGACATCCTGTCGAAGAACAACGAACTTGCCGAAGCCAACCGGACACGGCTTTATGACCTTGGCCAATTTGCGCTGAATTTCGTCTCCAGCCCCGGTTCTGGCAAAACCACGCTGCTGGTCGAAACGATCAAGGCGCTGGCAGGCTCCGAGCCGGTCGCGGTAATCGAAGGCGACCAGCAGACTTCCAACGACGCCGAACGCATCCGCGCCACTGGCGCGCCGGCGATTCAGGTCAACACCGGCAAGGGTTGCCACCTTGATGCGTCGATGGTGGCGCGCGCGCTCGACCGGCTGGAGCTTCAGCCCGGCGGCTTCCTGTTCATCGAAAATGTAGGCAATCTTGTCTGTCCGGCGGGGTTTGATCTTGGCGAAGCACACAAGGTGGTCATCCTGTCGGTCACCGAAGGCGAGGACAAACCGCTGAAATATCCGGATATGTTCCACGCCGCCGACCTGATGCTGCTCACCAAGACAGATTTGCTTCCCTATCTGAAATTTGACGTCGACGCTTGTCTCGCCAACGCCCGCAAGGTCAATCCGCGCATCCGCATTCTCAAACTGTCGCCGGAAACCGGTGAGGGCATGGACGCCTGGCTCTCCTGGCTGAAAGCCGCCCGGCAAGTGGCGCTGACCGGTTCACCCGCCCTTGCCTCCGCCATGAAAGAAGCCTGACATGTGCTTAGCCCTCCCTGCCAAAATCGTCTCTCTCCCGGAAGCCGGAATGGCGGTCGTGTCGCTTGAAGGCATCCGCAAGACCATTTCGCTGGCGCTGGTCGATGATGCCGGCATTGGAGACTATGTGCTGGTGCATGTCGGCTATGCCCTGCACAAAGTCAGCGAGGACGAAGCGGCGCGGACGCTCAAACTGATGGCGGACAGTGGCATACTGGCCGATGAAATCGCGGAGTTGGCATGATGAAATATGTCGATGAATTCCGCGACGGGAAACTTGCCGAGACGCTCGCCGCCGCCATCGCCCGCGAAGCCGATCCGGCGCGCAGCTATCATTTCATGGAGTTCTGCGGCGGCCATACGCATGCGATTTTCCGCTATGGCGTTCAGGATCTGATGCCGGAGAACGTGCACTTCGTCCATGGCCCGGGCTGCCCGGTTTGCGTGCTGCCGGTCAACCGGCTGGACGATGCTGTCGAGCTTGCCGAAAAATATGGCGTGATCCTCTGCTCTTACGGCGACATGATGCGGGTGCCGGGCACCAGGCAGCGTTCTCTGATCCGCGCCAAGGCCGACGGTGCGGATATCCGCATGGTCTATTCGACGCTGGACGCGCTGAAAATCGCGCGTGACAATCCGGACCGGCAAGTGGTGTTTTTCGCCATCGGCTTTGAAACCACGACGCCGCCGACCGCAGTCGCCATTCTTCAAGCCAAGGCCGAAGGCCTGACCAATTTCTCGGTGTTCTGCAACCACGTGCTGACGCCCGCCGCCATTACTCACATCCTCGATTCTCCGGAAGTGCGTGAACTCGGCATTGTCAAGATCAATGGTTTCCTCGGCCCCTCGCACGTGTCGTCCGTCATTGGCTCCGCTCCTTACGAATATTTTGCCGAAGAGTTCGGCCGCCCGGTGGTCATCGCCGGTTTTGAGCCGCTTGATGTGATGCAGTCGACGCTGATGCTGATCCGGCAGGTCAATGAGGGCCGCCACGAGGTCGAGAATGAATATGCCCGCGTTGTCACCCGCGACGGCAATCTGAAAGCCCAGCAACTGGTCAGTGACGTGCTCGAATTGCGCCAGTCGTTTGAATGGCGCGGGCTTGGAACCGTTCCCTATTCGGCGCTGCGAATCCGCGACGCCTTTGCCGATTTTGACGCCGAAAAGCGGTTTGCCCTGACGCCGAAGATCGCGAAAGAAGTCAAATCCTGCGAATGCCCGTCGATCCTGCGCGGCGTGAAGAAGCCGACTGATTGCAAGCTGTTCGGCACCGTCTGCACACCGGAAAATCCGATCGGCTCCTGCATGGTGTCATCTGAAGGCGCATGCGCGGCCTATTATTCCTACGGCCGGTTCCGCAACGCGGAGGCCGCCGAATGAACGCCTTGAACAACAATGCGCTGTTGTCGCGCACTATCGACATGACCCACGGCGCCGGTGGCAAAGCCAGCGTCCAGCTTATCCGCTCAATTTTTGTCAAGCACCTGTCAAATCCCTATCTGGAGCAGGGCAATGATGGCGCGGACATCGGGCCGGTTGCCGGGCGGCTGGTGTTGACCACCGACGGCCATGTGATTTCGCCACTGTTTTTCCCCGGCGGCGACATCGGCTCGCTGTCGGTTCACGGCACGGTCAACGACCTTGCGGTCATGGGCGCCAAGCCGGTTTGCCTGACCGCAGGGTTCATCATCGAGGAAGGCTTTCCCGTTGACGCCTTGGACGCCATTGTCTCCTCGATGGCCAAGGCCGCCCTTGAGGTTGGCGTTCCAGTCGTCACCGGCGACACCAAGGTTGTCGGGCGCGGGCAGGGCGACGGCGTGTTCATCACGCTGACCGGTCTCGGGTCCGTTCCCGAGGGCATTCATCTTTCAGGCGACCGGGCGCGGCCCGGCGACTGCATTCTCGTGTCCGGCACGATGGGCGACCACGGCATTGCGATCCTGTCGAAACGCGAAAACCTGGAATTTGAAACCGAGATACTGTCTGACAGCCAACCGCTGCACGATCTCGCCGCCGCGATGCTTGAAGTGGTTCCTGGCATCCGTGTGATGCGCGATCCCACGCGCGGCGGCCTTTCAGCGACATTGAACGAAATCGCTTACCAGTCGGGCGTCGGCATGGCGCTGACCGAGCGGGACATACCGGTCAAACCGGAAGTGCATGCGGCCTGCGAACTGCTCGGCATTGATCCGCTCAATGTGGCCAACGAAGGCAAGCTGATTGCCATTTGCGCGCCGGAAGACGCAGATGCCTTGCTGGCGGTTATGCGCGCGCATCCCAAGGGAGGTGACGCGGCCATTATTGGTGCGGTGACCGAAGACGCCAACTGTCTGATCCGCATGAAAACCGGCTTTGGCGGCAGCCGCGTGGTGGACTGGATCGCCGGTGAGCAACTGCCGAGGATATGCTGAACGATGCGGATCCTGTTCATCACGCACAGTTTCAACTCGCTGGCCCAGCGCCTGCATGTGGAACTGCGTGAACGGGGGCATGAAGTTTCGGTCGAGTTCGACATCAACGACGACGTCACATTGCAGGCCGCGGGGCTGTTCCAGCCGGACATTGTCCTTGCGCCGTTCCTGAAGCGTCGCCTTCCGGAAGCACTGACCAACCGCTGCATCTGCCTTGTCGTGCATCCCGGTCCGGAGGGCGACCGGGGACCAGCCGCGCTCGATCACGCCATCCTGGACCAGCGCCGGACTTGGGGTGTGACGGTGCTGCAGGCGACCGCCGATTATGACGCCGGTCCGGTCTGGTCCAGCGCCGCCTTTGCCATGCGCGACGACCGTAAATCCAGTCTCTATCTCAACGAGGTTGCTGCCGCTGCAACGACTGCCGTGCTGGAAGCAATCGACCGGATCGGCCGGGGCGAAAGCCCGCGCAGCCTTGATGCCGCCACTCTATCCGCAGGCTGGCGCGGCCCCGTGCCGTCCGCCATCCGCGCC
>JBGSHY010000098.1:0-5566 GCA_041751995.1 Rhizobiaceae bacterium
GCTTCCGCCCCCGCCTCGCCCATCAGCCCGATGCCAGAGCCGTTCGGAAAATAGGTTGGCGACGCCACCACGCCGCCGGACGCAAACGCCTGCACGCCGCCAGGCACCCCGCCGTTGGCGAACGGCATCAGGCCGCCGAGCAAGCCGGAAAACATTGATGAAAAAAGTCCCTGCAGCGGCTTCAGCGCCGCGTCCAGCGCCATACCGGAAAGGCTCAGCGCAATGCCCTTCAGCGTGTCTTCAAGGCTGCGCCCGTTGACCACCGCGCCCTTCAGCGCTGATGTCAACACCGAGCCGAATTGGCGCGAGCGGTCTTCCAGATTTTTCAGCGCGTTCTCAAGTTCCTGGGTGTCGGCGCGGAACGTGACGTCCACCGGTTCTTTCATGTGATCTAAATCCCGTCGGGAAACTGTTGCAAAAGCTGTTCGAGATCATTGCGCGCCAGTGGCTGCAGCCGTCCGGCATAGGCCTTCATCGCCATCGCCATCTCGCGCGGCGTCATCTTCCAGAAGGCGTCGGGTTGTAGCCGCAGGACGGAAAAGCCAAACCCGGAAATCTCGTCCCAGGGAAATGGCCGCGCCGCCGGTCCTGCGGCCTCTAAGGGTTTGCGGTGTTCGCCTCGCCGCCTGTGCCGAAAGTCGCCAGCAAAAGGTCAGCGACAATTTTCGCATACTCCGCCAGTCCACCGGAAACCTGCATCGCCGCCACGTCGCTCTCGTCAAGCGCATGGCCTGCCCCGCGCAAGCCTGCCGCGATCACGGCGATCATGTCTTTGGCCGAGAGCCTGCCGGTCGAGAACCGTTCGCCAAGCGTCACCAGATCACACGCGCCCAGCGCCGTTTCCAGTTCCGCCAGCCCGCCCAGCGTCAGGCACAGCCGGTAATCCTTGCCATCCAGCGTCGCCGATACCTCGCCGCGTCTTGCATTGGTCAGCATCAGATCACCGCAAAGGTCAGCGCGCCGGCCGATTCCAACGCCATGTCGAACGACAGTTCGCCGTCATGGCTGCCGGCATATTCGAGTGCCGTGATCAGGAACGGTCCGGCAATCGTGCCGAAGTCCGGGATGACAATCTGCCAGTCCTGAATGACGCCACCGAAGAAACCTGTCCTGACCATCGCATCCGATGCCGCATCATTGAAGATGCCCGCGCCACCCAGGCTGCAGCGTTGAACCCCGGCGCCTGACAGCAGTTCACGCCAGCGCCCACTCGAATCCGCGTCGGTCACATCCACCGCCTGCGCGTTGAACGCCACCTTCTTGGTGCGCAGTCCCGCGACGGTCACCGCCGCCCCGCCGCCAGACGGCACGATCTTCAGCAGCAAGTCCTTGCCCTTTTGGGTCGCCATATTTGTTCTCCAGATTGTTCAATGAATTCAGCATCCTCGAGGGACCAACTGCGAAATTGATTCAGGCTCAGAGAGCCGTCGGTTCCGTCACCGCCCGGAAGCGCAGCGTGCCGTGAAAGGCGCGCAGGTCCGGGTCATGGGCAATGTCCTCGCCCTGGGCCTGCATCGATACGACCCGCATCGCGCCGTTCACTGCAGGCAGGTTTTCCATGCGCAGACGCACCGCCTCAAGGATCGACATCGTCTCCTTGCGCCCGCCCGCCGACGACCATGCGTGCAGCGTGAACAGATGTTCCTGCGCCTTCTCGCTTGCCGTCCCGGCGTCAAACGCGCGGGTCATGCCGAGCGTGACATAGGGCATCGCCGCTCCTTCCGGCGGCCGGTCATGGACTTTGGCACCGCCCAGAAGCGCGGTCAGCGCCGCATCTCCTTCCAGATGCGCAAAGACCGCCTGTTGGAAAAACTGTGTATCAGAGGCCATCCTTTTGCCTCCTCACTCTTGTGCGTCTGAGCACCGCCCTTGCCGGCGCGCCGACCGGTTCAAATGGCTGCGGCTTTTCCGGCTGCGCCTTGGTTTCCGCCATCGCCAGCCCCTGCCAGCGCAAAGCGCGGATCAGCCCGTTCAACGTCAGCGTCATGCCGATCTTCATGCAAATGTCTCCGTTGCCTTGACGATGAGATAGCGCCGCGTGCCGTCGGCATCCTCTGCCTGATCAACCCGATATGTGCGCGTGTCCCGCCGCAGCCGCTGGCCGGGCCTCACATCCTCGCGGTGGCGCAGCCAGATGCGGTGGGTTGAGAGAACAGCAGTACGGTCAGCGTAAAGTTCCGCTCGCCCGCCCGCCGGCTCCAGCGCTGCCCAGACCACGGCCTGCTCAGTCCAAGTCACCGCAAATCCGCCTTGCCCGTCCGGCGTTTCCACCGGATCCTCGAGCACCATCTGCGTGCGCAGCTGGCCAGCGTCGAAAAATTTCAGCTGCATGTCACAGCTCCATGTGCCGATAGCGTGCGATGATCCGTTCAAAGCCCTCCGGCCAGCATGCGGCTTGGCTGTCGCTGCCTTGCGCGCCGCGATGCTCAAACCAATGGCCAACCAACAGCAGCATCGCCCGCTTCAGCCCGTCCGGCACGTCAACGCCGGTGTCGCCAAACCCGGCGCGGAAATCGATCTCGATCCCGTTCATCACCCGTCCGGGCGCCTTGGCGGCATCGGGCATCGCAAACCGCGCTGGCCGCGTCGCCCGGTCAAGATTGTTTGCTGGCGGCACGATGGTGTCCGGCGCTCCAGCCGCATCGTAAACGGACACTTGAATGACCGATTGCACAGGATGCCTGCGCAGCCGGACAATCCCTGACGGTGGCCAGCAATCGAGATAGAGCCGCCAATCCTGGCTGATCAACGCCAGCCCGGCTGCCGCCTCCACCTCTTCACGCGCCGCCTTGATCAGACCGGAAATCAGGCCGTCTTCGGCGCTGTCCGAAACCCGCAAATGCGCCTTCGCCTCCGCCAGCGTCACCGGCTCAACCGCAGGCGCGGCAATTCGTGTCATCACCATGAAATATGTCCTTGAAAATCTGAAAATGAAAACGGCCCCGGAGGGAGGAATCCGGGGCCGTCGCTCGGCAAAAGAGGAACAGCCGTTTCATCCGCTGGTCAGCATTTGCCAATTCGAAAAGCTCGGACCGAAATTCGTCCGGATGCAGGCGAAAATGGTGACGTTCGAGAACCGGAGCGGAGCGTACTTCGGGGTCCCCGCCAGCGGCTTGCCGCTTAAGGGCGGGGCAGAAAGCATGTGAGCACCGGAAGCGCAGAACGACGCCATTTGCAGCCCATCCGGGCGGATTTCAAGAAACACTGAACTTCAAGAGCTTGATCGCGTTGAAGTCCTGCACCCCGCCGCCGACGCGCTTGGTCGTGTAGAACAGCACGTAGGGCTTGGCGGAATATGGATCGCGCAGGATGCGCACGCCGACGCGGTCAACCACCAGATAGCCGCGCTGGAAATTGCCGAATGCAATCGGCGTCGCGCTGGCGGCGATGTCCGGCATGTCCTCGGCTTCCACGAGCGGGAAGCCCATCAGTTGCGCCTGCGCGCCCGCAGTTGCCGGCGGCTGCCAGAGATAGTTGCCCTGCGCATCCTTCAGCTTGCGCACCACCGCCTGTGTTTTGCGGTTCATCACCCAGGAGCCGTTCTGGCGGTAGCCCGCCTTCAGCGCGTAGACCGTGTCGATCAGCACATCTGACGGATTGGACGCCGGCAGCGCGCCAGCGACGCCGGTGGCGATGTAGCCGAGATTGCCCCAGGTCCACGAGGTTTCCGCCACGTTGGTGTAGCTGAGGAAGCCCTTCGGCTTGTTGACGCCGTCGCCAGTCACGAAGGCCGTGCCCTCCTGTTCGGCAAACACGGCTTCCACTTCCGCCGCAATCCACTGGTCCATGTCAATGGCCGCGTCATCCAGCAGCGAAACCGTCGCCGCCGGCATGGCGTAAAGCTCCATCGCCGGAAACTGCAGTTCGGCCAGCGTCGGCGTGTTCGACTGGGTGCGTGCCGCCGTTTCCGCCGACCAGCCGGCAGCAAAGCCGGAAGTGGCGAACGGCTTTTTCAACACGCCAGCCGAAATCTGGCGTACGCTTGAAATCGCCCGGATCGGAGACAGCAGCGACATGCGCTTGCCGATTTCCGCTTCCATTTCCGATGGCACCAGATAGCCGCCATCCGCGGCGGTGCCGACCGACATTGCCTTGGCTTCCAGCTGGTTCAGCGCCCGCTCGTCGCCACGCCGCACATAGGCGTCGAATGCGCTCTTGTGCTCACTCGGCTGGGCAACGCCGGGGCGGTCGCGGCCGAGCGGCGGACGGCTGTTCTTGATCGTCAGCTGGTCGAGCGCGCGCTTCTGTTCGTCCATGCCGCGCGAAATGCGGTCAACCTTTTCGATAGTCAGCACGTCGGATGCCATGCGTTTTTCAAGTTGGCCGAGACGGTCGTCATTGGCCTCCTTGAACGCCTCGAAGGCGTGCATGAATTCGTCGAACGCGCCGGAGACATCGTCGCCGAGCGCTTTGGTTTCCGGTGCGGATTCCGTTTCAGTCCTAAGCATATGTTGTTCCTTGAATGGCGATGCGGGCTGCGGCTTCTCTGATCTGGCCGGCAAGCTTCGCTGTGGGTTGCTCTGCGGCCTCGCGCTCGCGTTTTACTTTGGCGAAGCCGCGCGCGATGACGCCGCGTGCCTCGCCTCTGGTCAGCCCGGCGTCCCGCCTGAGCCAAAGTTCAAATTCGCGCGTGGTCGGAAACGGGGCAGCCGTTGCCTTCACTTCGCTCACCCGCGCCGAAGGCAGCATCGGAAATGTCACGATGGAGATTTCCCAAAGATCCGCCTCCAGAATATGCCGCACGCCGGTTCCGGCGTCCTTGCGCGATTTCACTGTCTTGAAGCCGATCGACAGCCCGTCCAGCGCCTTGTCACGCATCAACGCCAACACTTCGCGTGCCCGCGCCACTCCCGGTGCCAGCCGGCCAGTCACTTTGAGTCCGCGGGCGTCCTCGCTTATGTCCAGCCACTGGCCAATCGGTTCGTTCGGATCATGCTGAAACAGCATCCGGACGCCACGGACGCCGCGCGCTTCAAGCGACTTGGCAAACGCGCCCCTGGCCACCTGATCCTTCGCCAGATCAGTAACCCCGAACAGGCTCGCATAGCCGCTGAACGTCCCGTCCTCGCCCACCTTGTCAAGCTTGACACCGGTGAACTTGCATTCGCGCATTGAGAAATTGTCTGCCATCTGAGTGGCTCCACATTGGAATTTCCTATGGCGGCTTGTCGCCACCCGCAGTGCAATCCCCTCTCCGGCCCTTCGGGCCACCTCTCCCCATAAATGGGGTGAGGTTAAATCCATGCGGCGGAGCGTTTAACCTCGCCCCGCGGGCGGGGAGAGAGGTGTCGGCGAAGCCGACGGAGAGGGGCCGGCTCAGCGCGCAAAGTGAAACTCAAATTTACGACATCTTTCGCGCCACCTTTGCCAGCACCCCTAACGCCCACCAGGCGCAAAGACTGGCTGCCGCTGACCCCGCCATCATCAGTTCAATTGGCCCCACCTTGCCGTCGAGCCCGATTTCTGCCGCCAGTTTCAGTCCGGCCATGCCGCCGAACACCAGCCCGGCTACCACGCCGACGGCAAAGCGGATCGCCGCCTCGCGCCGGTTGGCCGGCAGCATGAA
>JBGSHY010000099.1:0-44349 GCA_041751995.1 Rhizobiaceae bacterium
GCGTCTGCCGCACGGGCGGGTGCAGGCGCGGTGACCTTGCTGGGCCCGGATGACGCCCTGACGGCGATGGCGGCGCAGGTGACCTCGGCGATGCTGCGCAAGGCGGAGATGATTGCCGACATCGAAGCGATCGCAGGCGAAGAGCGGTTTCAGGCCCTGGTGATCGGTCCCGGATTTGGCCGCTACCGTTATTTGCATGAGGCGGTGCTGGCGGTGCTTGCGTCACCCGTCCGGCGCGGACTGGTGCTTGATGCCGACGTGTTCTCGGCCTTCGCGCTGGAAGGCGATGTGTTGTTCAGCTCCATCAAGTCCGGCACGGCAAGCGTCGTGATGACCCCGCATGAAGGCGAGTTCGCGAGGCTGTTTCCCGATCTTGCAAAAGGTGCATTGCCCAAGCACGAAAAAGCGCGGGAGGCAGCAAATCGCTCCGGCGCGGTGATCATACTCAAAGGCTCCGACAGCGTCGTTGCGGCGCCGGACGGGCGTGCAGCGATCAATTCCAACGGGGGACCGGAACTGGCCACGGCGGGGTCCGGCGATGTGCTTGCGGGTGCGATTGGCGGATTGCTGGCGCAGGACATGCCTGCCTTCGAAGCGGCATGCGCCGCCGTGCATCTTCATGCGGCGGCCGGCATGCGGCTCGGCGCCGGTCTTGTGGCGGAAGAACTGGCGGCGGAAATAAGTTTGGGCGCCTAACCTTCGGTATCCACCGTAAAAACCAATAAAAACGGCGATTTACCGCGCTGCACAACCGATTTGTTGCAGCGCACCCCTTCCTTTCCCATTCGGGCAAGCGCTACAGTGAGGCTCCTGAAACAACAGCCCGGTGTACAATGGCGATCGAAACGCCCGAGAAGAAACCGGCGCCGAAACGGCGGCGCACTCCCTCCTATGTCAAGAATGTGCGCGGCGTGCGCAATTGGAAAGAAGCCAAAGACTGGCTTCAATGGCGCTCCATCGAAGACATTGAAGCCATGACCCCGGATCTTGCCGGCGTTCCGCGCGGCAAGATGATGCCGTCGACAAAATTCACCACGGAAACGTCGCTGGCTTTGCCCAACGCCGTGTTCCGACAGACGATCACCGGCGACTATCCGGAAGAGACCGGCGAGTTCAAGCATGATCCGCTCGACAGCGATTTGAAGCTGATGCCGGATTTGACGACCCTCTCCGTCGTGCCTTGGGAAACCGATCCGACCGCGCAGATCATCTGCGACATTGTCTCGATTTCCGGCAAGCCGATCACCTATACGCCGCGCAATCTTTTGCGCCACGTGGTCGGGCTTTACGCTGCCAAGGGCTGGACGCCGGTTGTCGCGCCGGAAATCGAGTTTTATCTCGTCGCGCAGAATACTGATCCGGACTACCCGCTGCAGACGCCGAAGGGCCGTTCTGGCCGCTCGATCTCGGGCGGTCAGGCCTATTCGATCGCAGGCATCAACGAGTTCGACGATCTGGTCGATGACATCTACCACTATTCGGAAAAGCAGGGTCTGGAGATCGACACGCTGATCCATGAAGAGGGGCCGTCGCAGCTCGAAATCAACCTTCGCCACGGCGACCCGCTGGCGCTGGCCGATCAGGTGTTCCTGTTCAAGCGGACAATCCGCGAAGCCGCGCTGAACCACGACATGTATGCGACGTTCATGGCCAAGCCGATCCAGGGCCTGCCGGGTTCGGCGATGCACATCCACCAGTCGATCATCAGCAAGAAGACAGGCCAGAATATTTTCACCGGTGAGGACGGTGGTGAGACTGCCGAGTTCCGCCATTTCATAGGCGGCATGCAGCGTTATATTCCAAGCCTGTTGGTGATGCTGGCGCCGTATGTAAATTCCTACCGCCGCCTGACGCCGGGGTACTCCGCGCCGGTCAACACGGCATGGGGCTATGACAACCGCACCACGGCCTTCCGCGTGCCGCCGTCATCACCCGGAGCGCGGCGCGTTGAAAACCGCCTGCCATCGTCCGATGCCAATCCGTATCTGGCGCTGGCGGCCTCCTTGGCCGCGGGATATCTGGGCATGATCAACAAACTCGAGCCGACGGAGGCATCGACCGGCAACACTTATGGAGGCGGCGTGCAATTGCCACGCGGTCTTCTTGAAGCAGTTGCGCTGTTTGAGGAGGACAAGGATCTGCGCACAGTGCTCGGCAACGAGTTTGTCGCGACCTACGCTGGCGTCAAGCGCGGCGAGTTCGAGACGTTCATGCAGGTGATTTCACCCTGGGAGCGTGAATTCCTGCTGACCAACGTGTAAGCCATGACCTACCAATCGCCCATCTCGCCTGGCATTTCCTGGTATGAAGCCAGTGTCGGCGAGCGTCCTGAATATGCGCCGCTCGACGGTTCGCAGACCTGCGATGTGCTGGTCATCGGCGGCGGGTTCACCGGGCTTTCGGCGGCTTACCATCTTGCGGTCAAAGGCCTGAACGTGATCCTTGTCGAACAGGCCAGGCTGGGCGATGGCGCATCCGGGCGCAATGGCGGGCAGTTCGGTACCGGCCAGCGGGCATGGGTGGAGGAGATGGAGCCGTTGGTAGGGCTGGAACGCTCCAAGGTCCTGTTCCAGATGGCCGAGGACGCGAAGGCGCACATGATGGCGTTTGCAGACACGCATGGCATCGACATGGAGTTCGCGCCGGGCCAGATGTCAGTGGTGCACAAGCCATCCTACATAAAGGACTATCAAGCCCATCCGGCCTTCATGGCCGAGCGCTACAACTACCCGCACATCACCTGGATGGACGCCAAGGAGACGGCGGAGCGGGTTGGCTCGGCCCGATATCTCGGCGGCGCGCGCGACATGGGTACCGGGCACATTCATCCGCTTAAATTCCTTGTCGGCCTTGCCAAGGCCGCAGCCGGGGTTGGCGCACGGCTTTGCGAGAACACCAAGGTGACCAAGCTGGGCACGGCGGGCGGCAAGGTCGTGGCCGAAACGCCTTTAGGCACGATCACAGCCGCGAAGGCGCTGCTGGCGGTCAACGCCTATGGTCATGATGTCGAGCCTGTATCTGCTGCCCACATCATGCCGATTGGCTCGTTCATCGGCGCGACCCAACCGCTGCCGGACAATTCGCCGGTGATTCCAGGTGGCGAGAGCGTCGATGACAGCCGCTTTGTCGTGCGCTATTTCCGCAAGACCAAGGACAACCGGCTGTTGTTTGGCGGGCGGGAAATCTATTCGGCCAATTCACCTGCCGAAATCGAGTCCGGCGTGCGGCGGCAGATTTCGGAAGTATATCCGGCACTCGCCGATGTTAAACTTACCCATGCCTGGGGCGGCTATGTCGGCATCACATTGCCACGCACGCCTTTCGTGCGTGAAGTGATGCCAAACGTTACCTCCATTGGCGGCTTTTCCGGCCACGGAGTCATGCTGTCGAATTTTACCGGACGGCTCTATGCGGAAACGCTGGCGGGCAACGACGACAAATTGCGCGCGCTGCGCGACCTCAAAATCCCGCCTTTCCCAGGCGGCCGCCGCTTCCGCGCGCCGCTGCTGTTCCTCGCGCTCAACTGGTTTGCGCTACGGGACAGGATTTAACGCCTGGCAGCGTCGAGCCAAAGCGCATCCAGCTTGCGCAATTGCTCCGGGTCAAACCGGTCAAGCTCTTCCCAATAGCGGCCTGATGCGGCCATGTAGCCAAGCTCGGCTTCGCGGGCGAGCGCCTCGTTTGCATTTGTCTGGTTGCTGAATTGGCTGAGATCCGCCAACTGGCCTGCCACAGTAGCCTTGGTCCAATCTGAAAGATGGCCGACCGATTGCCTTGGAAACAGCAGCCGCGTTTCATCCTGTTCCGAGAGGTTCACCGTCAGGCACCCTTTCGCCGCCGCCATATACATCAGCCGGGCGGATTTGGCCTCAAGGCTTTGCAGCGTGATGTCGTCGCGCAGCGGGTCGGCTGTTCCCTTGCCATAGAAATGCGTCTGGCCGCTGCCGTAGTTCATGTCGCAGCCGAAGAAGGCGAGCACGTCCGGCTTCAGCGCGCCGAGCGCCCAATAGCCAGCCGTGTACGCCATCGTGCCGCCGGCATAGACAAAACCACCAAAATCATTCTGGATCGGAACATAGTTATTGGCGGAGATTATGGTTTGGTTCGCCACGTCGAATGTTGGCGGCAAACGGTCTACTGGAAAGTCCTCCGGGTGGATCAGATAGTCCCAGTCCGCCCGAACCTGCCACGAATTGTTGATGGCGACGATTTTATCGAAGGAATTGCGTTGCCACGACGCTGCGTCCAGCGCATCCGGACCGCTGCCAAGAATGAGCACGATACTGGGTCGATTTTGCCTGGAAGCAGCCAATGGAACCTCGCTTTGCTGAACCTTCAACATGGTGCAGTGCAGCGACGCTTCAAGCTAAACAAAAGAATTTAAAACAAAACACCCGCCAAAAAGGCGGGTGTGCATATTCAGGGCGTTCAGCCCGGCTGCGGCGCTGGCACCGAATTTCCTAGCGAACGGCCCGGCGGGCGATTTCGCGGATGTTGGCGCGGGCGATGCCCATGTCGTCGAGTTCGCGCTGCGACATCGTGTTGAGTTCCGCAACGGTGTTGCGATAGGCGCGCCAATTCCTGAATGTGCTCATCATGCTCATGATATTTCCCCTTTCGAGAGATTTTGGTCTGTTCGTTCCATGACCGTTGAACTCTAGATAGGTGAAAGCGCTTTTGATTTGCAGGTCAGATATTGCAGTGCAGCAATGCACCAAACGCGCAGCCAGTTAACAACTTATGCATAAATGCCTGCCTCTGGGTTCGCGTTGAAGCCATCCCCCTCGCGGGGAAGGCAGGAGTTCAGACTTTCCTCACAATCACACTGCCCGCCGAATAGCCCGCCCCGAACGAACAGATCACCCCGAGGCTGCCTTTCGCCAGATCATCCGAATATTTCGAGAACGCAACGATGGAGCCCGCTGACGACGTATTGGCATAGTCCTGAAGTATGTTCGGCTGCTCGTGCGGCTCGGGTGTGCGGCCAAGGACCTTGGCGCCGATGAAATCATTCATCGCCTTGTTGGCCTGATGCAGCCAAAGGCGGGCGAGTTGATCCGGCTTCAGACCGTTGGCGGCGAGATGGGTCAGGATCAGCTCCGACACCATCGGCACGACCTGCTTGAATACCTTTCGGCCTTCCTGCCGGAACAGCATGTCGCGGCGGTCGGCCATGTGGCCTTCGCGGGTGCGGCGCAGAAAGCCGTTGTTGTTGCGGATGTTGTTGGAGAATTCGGTGATCAGCTTGGTCGAGATGATTTCGAACTGGTGCGATGACTTTGCCAGATTGGCGCGTTCGACGATGATGGCCGTGCAGACATCGCCGAAAATGAAATGACAATCACGGTCGCGCCATTCCAGATGCGCCGAGCAAATTTCCGGGTTGACGATCAGGATTGCCCGGGCGGAGCCCGCCCGCACCATGTCCGCTGCCGTCTGGATTGCGAAAGTCGCCGAGGAGCAGGCGACATTCATGTCAAAGCCGAATCCCTTGATGCCGAGCGCCTGCTGCACTTCGATGGCGATGGCCGGATAGGCGCGTTCATGGTTTGACGCGGCGCAAATGACCCCGTCGATGTCGGCAGCGGATTTGCCTGCTTTGGCCAAGGCCTCGTTTGCGGCGCTCACAGCCATTTCGGCCATCACCGATATCTGGTCATCAGACCGCTCCGGCAGCACCGGATGCATGATGGCCGGATCAAGCACACCTGATTTGTTGAGCACATGGCGGCGCTCGATGCCCGAAGCCTTGACGATGAATTCCTCTGACGACGGCCCGATCAGCTCCATCTCGCCTGCGGCGATTCTGGCAACATTACGGGTGTTTTCGGCCTCCGCCCAGGCGTTGAATGCGGCAACCAACTCGGCATTTGAAATGGAAAGTTCGGGCGTAAACACACCTGTTGCGCTGATAACGGCTTTTTCCACGCCAAACTCCGCAGGGAATCGCCCCAAAGGGCATTGATTTGAAGCCAAACTAGGCCGAATTCCTTAAAATGTTACATGCGGCAGATAGGAGCATACTGGCAGTAAAATTGGCCTCTAGCCAATTTAAATCGATTAGATTATAAATTACCGACCATCCCGGAAAGAACAGGACATTTCGATGACGAGTCAGATCATCCCCGTCGAGCCGTTCGATTGCATCGTCTTCGGCGGCACCGGCGATCTTGCCGAACGCAAGCTTATCCCGGCTCTGTATCAGCGCCAGGTGGCGGGGCAGCTGTCGGAGCCGACCCGCATTCTCGGCGCATCACGTGCGTCGATGAGCACCGATGACTACCGGGCCTTCGCCCGGGCCGCGATCAACGAATTCGTCAAGCCGGCCGAGCGCATCGATGCCGAGATCGAGACATTCCTGCAGCGGCTGTTTTACATCGCAGTGGACGCCAAGGCGGATACCGGCTGGACGGAACTTGCTGCGTTTTTCACTGATGCGCCATCGGATCGCGTGCGTGCTTTCTATCTCGCCGTCGCCCCTGCCCTGTTCGGCGACATTGCCGACAAGCTGAAGCACCATGGCCTGATCAACACCAATTCCCGCATCATTGTGGAAAAGCCGCTCGGCCGCGACCTGGCTTCCGCCAAGAAACTGAATGACATCATAGGCAATGATTTTGCCGAACATCAGGTTTTCCGCATCGACCATTATCTCGGCAAGGAAACCGTGCAGAACCTGATGGCGCTGCGCTTTGCGAATTCGCTTTACGAGCCGCTGTGGAATTCGGCGCACATAGATCATGTGCAGATCACGGTGGCCGAGTCGGTCGGTCTTGAAGGCCGCGTCGGCGATTATGACACTGCCGGAGCACTGCGCGACATGGTGCAGAACCATCTTCTGCAATTGCTGTGTCTTGTCGCGATGGAGCCGCCGTCATCGATGGACGCCAATGCGCTGCGCGACGAGAAGCTGAAGGTGTTGCGTTCACTCAAACCCATCACACCAGCCAACGCAGCGCAAATGACGGTCCGCGGGCAGTACCGCGCCGGCGCTTCTGAATCCGGCGCGGTCACCGGCTATCAGGAAGAACTCGGCAAGCCGTCCAACACCGAGACTTTTGTCGCCATCAAGGCCGAAGTCGGCAACTGGCGCTGGGCGGGCGTTCCGTTCTACCTGCGCACCGGCAAGCGCCTTGCCGGACGCATGTCCGAGATCGTGATCTCGTTCAAACAGGTGCCGCACTCGATTTTTTCCGATACAGCCGGTCAGGTGTTCCGCAATGAGTTGGTGATCCGGCTGCAGCCGAACGAGGGCGTGAAGCAGTGGATCATGATCAAGGATCCGGGCCCGGGTGGCATGCGTCTTCGCCATGTGCCGCTGGACATGACGTTTGCCGATGCCTTCAAGGTCCGCAATCCGGATGCCTATGAGCGGCTGATCATGGACGTGGTGCGTGGCAACCAGACCCTGTTCATGCGCCGCGACGAGGTCGAGGCGGCGTGGATGTGGATCGACCCGATCCTCAACGCCTGGGAAGAAACCGGTCAACCGGCCCAAGGGTACACGTCCGGCACCTGGGGCCCGTCCTCCGCCATTGCGCTGATCGAGCGTGACGGGCGTACCTGGCACGAGGAAGACGCCTGATGCCTATCAAACGGCATGAATTTGCCAGTGCCGAGGCACTGGCCGAAGCATTGGCCGATGCCGTGGCGGCCAATCTCGCCAACGGCATCCGCAGCCGCGGGATGGGCGTCTTGGCCGTATCCGGCGGTTCGACACCGAAGCGGTTTTTCAAGGCGCTGTCCACACGCAAGCTTGACTGGAAAAATGTCATCGTCACGCTGGTTGACGAACGATGGGTGGATTCATCGTCCGACCGCTCAAATGCCAAGCTGGTTTGTGACAATCTTTTGCAGAATGAAGCGCAGGGCGCTACGTTTGTGTCACTTTGGTCGGGAGGCGAACGACCGGACGCGGATGCGGTCAAGCGGACCAATGCGACTTTGAAAAATCTTGCCTCGCCGTTTGATGCCGTCATTCTCGGCATGGGCAATGACGGGCATACCGCTTCGTTCTTTCCGGGCGGCGACACGCTGCATGAGGCGCTGACATCCAATGGTCCGGCGATTGCGCTGAATGCCCAGGGCGCCGGCGAACCGCGTGTCACGCTGACACTGCCGGTCGTCTTGTGCACGAGAGCACTTTACCTTCACATTGAAGGCGCGGAGAAGGCGGCGACGCTTGAATCCGCGCTCGGAGAAGGACCAGTCGAAGATATGCCGATCCGCGCCGTTCTCAGACAGGCGCATACGCCGGTTCTGGTTTACCACGCATAATTTCCCGCCGACGGAGTTTTACCGATGAGCGCCAACACCACCATTCTTGCCGTCACGAACCGCATTCGCGAGCGGTCGAAGCCGACCCGCGAGTTGTATCTCGCCCGCGTCCGCGCCGCCGCCTCCAACAAGCCGAACCGCGCGACGCTCGGCTGCGCCAATCTCGCGCATGGTTTTGCCGTGTGCAGCCCGTCTGACAAGTTGGCTTTAGCGGGCGATGTGGTGCCCAATCTTGGCATCATCACCGCCTACAATGACATGTTGTCGGCGCACCAGCCGTTCGAAACGTTTCCGGCCATCATCAAGGAAGCGGCAAAACAGGTTGGCGGCGTGGCGCAGGTGGCTGGCGGCGTTCCGGCGATGTGCGACGGCGTCACCCAAGGCCGCGCAGGCATGGAGCTGTCGCTGTTCTCTCGCGATGTGATCGCCATGGCGACCGCCATCGGTCTTTCCCACGACATGTTCGACGCAGCTGTCTATCTGGGCGTCTGCGACAAGATCGTACCCGGGCTGATCATCGCTGCGCTGACCTTCGGCCATTTGCCGGCAATCTTCGTGCCTGCGGGCCCAATGACCACCGGTCTTGCCAATGACGAAAAGTCACGCGTCCGGCAGCTGTTCACCGAAGGCAAGGTCGGACGGGCGGAACTGCTCGAAGCCGAATCCAAGGCCTACCACGGCCCCGGCACCTGCACGTTCTATGGCACGGCAAACTCCAACCAGATGCTGATGGAAATCATGGGCCTGCATTTGCCCGGCGCATCGTTCATCAATCCGGGCACACCGCTGCGCGATGCGCTGACGCGTGAAGCGGCCAAACGTGCGCTGGCGATCACGGCGCTCGGCAATGAATATACGCCGGTCGGTGAGATGATTGACGAGCGCTCCTTCGTCAACGGCATCATCGGTCTGCATGCCACGGGCGGCTCGACCAACCATGCCATACATTTGCTGGCGATGGCCGCGGCGGCAGGCATCAAGCTGACCTGGCAGGACCTGTCGGATATTTCCGACGTTACGCCGCTCCTCGCCCGGGTTTATCCGAACGGGCTTGCCGACGTGAACCATTTCAACGCAGCGGGTGGCATGGGCTTCCTGATCCGCGAACTGCTCGACAGCGGCCACCTGCACGAGGATGTCGGCACCGTGTTCGGCGAAGGCCTGCGCCCCTATGCCGTTGAAGCCAGGCTTGATGATAAGGGCGCGGTGCACCGCGTCGCCGCTCCCGCCGTCTCGGGCGACGAGCGGGTTTTGGCCCCTGCCTCAAAGGCGTTCCACAAGTCTGGCGGGCTGAAAGTCCTGTCCGGAAACCTCGGCCACGCGGTCATCAAGACGTCTGCCGTCAAGCCCGACCGCCATGTCATCGAAGCGCCGGCCGTGGTGTTCGACAGTCAGGAACAGTTGCATGCCGCCTTCAAGGCGCATGAACTGGACCGGGATTTCGTCGCAGTCGTGCGCTTTCAAGGGCCGAAGTCCAATGGCATGCCGGAACTGCACAAACTGATGCCGCCGCTTGGAATTCTTCAGGACCGTGGCCATCGCGTCGCCTTGGTCACCGACGGCCGCCTCTCCGGCGCCTCCGGCAAGGTTCCTGCCGCCATCCACGTCACCCCGGAAGCCTTGGACAGCGGCATGATCGGCCGCGTGCAGACAGGCGACATCGTCCGGCTCGATGCTACAGCGGGCACGCTCGAAGTCGTGGTTCCGGCCGGAATACTCGAAGGCCGGCCTGCAGCTGTCGCAGACTTGTCAGGCAATTCGCACGGCACCGGCCGGGAGTTGTTTGCAATGTTCCGGAACCTGGCGAGCCGTGCGGATCAAGGCGCGAGCCCGTTCTAGAAGCATAAATTTCGGCGGCTGATCGCAAGCTTTTTGGCAATGAAACAGTCCTTCTCCAAAATGGCACCGGCTTGCCGCCAAGCTTGCTGCGTTGCAGGATTGCCAACAAGCGCTGATGGACATAATCTGAGATCGGTGGGGCTTTCCGGCATCAGTCTGGCGGAGGGGATTTTCCATGTTCGGCATTTCATCGATGTGCAAAGTTGTTTTGTCTTCAGCCAGGGCAGGCTTGCTGCTGGCCATCTCGTTCTTCGCAGCCCTTGCAACAACGTCGACTTCCCTGGCGCAAGACGCCGATGCGGCGACCGGCCAAAAGATGGACGCGGCGATTGCCTGTCTGAACCGGCTCTCCGAGCGGGCATTTGACTCCCGCAACCGCTATGTTGATTGGGCCGGTGACAAGGCTCAGATGAAGAAAAAGCCGCGTAACGTGCTTGGCCTCTACACAATCTATGAAACCGGGGACTGCGCCAAAGGCGTGTCTGAAGCAGCTGCAGCAACGCCGAACAATGCGCCGCTTGAAGAGGCCAGCGCCGGATATGTGAAATCGGTGCAGACGTTGGAGCCGCTGCTCAAGGACGCAGACGATTACTACGAGCAGGAGAATTACAAGGACGACAAGTTTGCCAAGGGCAAGGACATGCATGGCAAGCTGCTTGCGGCCTGGGACGACTTTAGGGCCGCGGACGCCAAGCTGCGGGAAGTTGTCCAGACCATTGGCGATGAACGGCAGACAGCCGAGCTTGCCCGCGTCGAAAAGGAACAGGGCCGCTCCGCGCAGTTCCATGTCATGAACACGTTCCTGCATGCCAAGGCGCTCGTGCGTGCTGAATCCGGCGTCGAGATGGACAAGATCGATCTGGCCAAAGTGAATGATCTGCTCGCCAAGTATGAAACGGCGTTCAAGGATCTTGAAACGTTTGCGGAAGGCCAGAAAGACGGCAAGATCGACTCCTTCTACATCAGCAGTGCGAAGGATGTGCTGGTGACCGCCAAGGGTCTGATGCGCCGCGTGCGCGACAAGACCGGCTTTGACCAAGGCGAGCAGATGATGCTGGACCAGCCGGGCGCCGGATGGATGATCGAAGGCTCACAGCCGAGGCTGATCCGGGATTTCAATCAGCTGGTGGATAATTATAACCGGATGTGATTGGGGAAGACGTCCTCGCGGCAGGGCCTTGTTCACGGGCAAACTCCTGACAGATTCTGACAAACCGGCATGCTAGAAGTCTGCCAAGAAATTCTATGCCCCGCCAGGAGATACGCATGCCATCCGGTCAATCCGACTTTGATTTTCTGCACGGGACTTGGACAGTCAGCCACCGCAGGCTGACCGAGAGGCTGAAGGGCAGCAATGTGTGGGAAGAATTCAGCGGATCCAGCACCACCAGACCGGTGATGGGTGGGTTCGGCAACATTGAAGATAATATCCTCCAGTTTCCGGGCGGCCATTACAATGCCGTGGCGCTCCGGTCATTCGACCCGGAAACAGGTTTGTGGGCAATCTGGTGGCTTGATGGGCGCAGGCCGCATGCGCTTGATGTGCCAGTTGTCGGCGGATTTGACGGCGGCGTCGGAACTTTCATGGCAGATGACAGCTTTGAAGGGACACCAATCGAGGTTCGCTTCCTCTGGCGGCATGATGGACCAGGCCTTTGCCGCTGGGAGCAGGCCTTTTCAGCGGACGGCGGCGAGACTTGGGAGACAAATTGGACAATGGATTTCACGCGAGCGGCTTGAACTGCCAAAGTAATGCAAGCTCAGTATGCCGTCCTGCGCTCATCGCTTGGCGAGCGTCCAAACTGCTGCCGGTAGCTCTGCGCGAAATAGGAGTGCGAGCCGAAGCCGGTGGACAGCGCGACTTCCAAAATCGGCTGGTTGGTTTGGCGCAGCAGTTCGCGGGCGCGTTCGAGGCGCAAGCCCATGTAGTAGCGGCCGGGGGTCATGTTGAGGTGCTTGAGGAACAGGCGCTCGACCTGGCGGACTGAGAGCTTGACCGTCTTGGCAAGCTGGCCTGCCGTCATCGGTTCCTCAAGATGATCAGCCATCAGTTCGACCACCTTGCGCAGCTTTTCCGAACGGCCTGACAGGTCGCGCTCGCGGCCGATGCGCTGGCGGTCGGTGCCGGAGCGGATGCGCTCGTGCTGAATCTGGTTGGCGACTTCGGCGGAGACATGCCCGCCAAGATCGGTGCGGATGATTTCCAGCATCAGGTCGATGGCGGTGGTGCCGCCAGCACAAGTGTAGCGCTTGCGGTCGATTTCAAAGACATTGCCGGTGCATTCGACATTGACGAAGCGGTCGAGGAACGCGGCGCGGTTTTCCCAATGCAGCGTGCAGCGATAGCCGTCCAGCTGCCCTGCCTCGGCGAGCAGGATCGTGCCGAGCACGATGCCGCCCAGCCCACCGCCGCGCCTGCCTTGCGCGCGCAGGGCGGCAAGGATTTTCGGCTTGTCCGGCGGGTCGAGCACGGACGAGGCGCAGACGAACAGGATGTCTGATTGCGGCAGCGTCGCCAGCGAATGATTGGGCTTCAGCTCAATGCCATTCGAGCCGCGCACCAGATCGCCGGTGACTGTCACCGTATGCCATTTGTAATAGTCGCGGCCCGAAATGCGATTGGCGATCCGCATCGCATCAACCGCTGCGGCGAAAGAGAACAAGCCGAACTTGTCGACAAGCAGGAATGAAATGGTGCGGCCATCGCCGAATGGGTCGGACATTGGCCATCTCTAGCCGATCATTGGCTTTTCGCAATCCTGTGCGTTCGACACACAAGCAAGAAAAACGACATGGCCAAGTGCTGTGCAGACTATTTAGAAACGCGGTGCGGCTTTCCCGGCAACGCGGTATGCCGAAACCACGGTGTTGGCCATCAGCATGGCGATGGTCATCGGGCCAACGCCGCCCGGCACTGGCGTGATGGCGCCGGCTGCGTCTTCCGCGCCGATGAAATCGACGTCGCCAACCAGCCGCGTTTTGCCTTCGCCTTTTTCCGGCGCGGAAATGCGGTTGATGCCGACATCAATGACCGTGGCGCCGGGCTTGACCCAGTCGCCCTTGACCATTTCCGGACGGCCAACGGCGGCGACCAGAATGTCAGCCGTGCGGCAGAGGCCCGGCAAATCGGCGGTCCTGGAATGGGCAATCGTCACCGTCGCATTGGCCAGCAGCAGGAGGTTTGCCATCGGCTTGCCGACGATGTTGGACCGGCCGACGACAACTGCATTCAGCCCCGAGAGGTCGCGTCCGCGGGCGCGTTCGATCAGAAGCATCGAGCCCGCCGGTGTGCACGGCACGAAGGCCGAGTCGACTTCACCTGCCCCGAGTTTGCCGACATTGATGAAGTGAAATCCGTCAACGTCCTTGTCCGGCGCAATAGCCTGAATGACCTTGCCGGTGTCGATATGCTTGGGCAACGGCAACTGGACGAGAATGCCGTGGATGGCGCTGTCGGCATTGAGCTTGCCGATCAGCGTCAGCAGATCGGATTCGGACGTTGTTTCCGGCAGCGAGTGCTGGACGGAATGGAAGTGGCATTCCTTGGCCTTCTTGCTCTTCGACGACACATACACCTGGCTCGCCGGATCTTCGCCGACAATGACCACGGCGATGCCGGGCGTCACGCCGGTGTCGGCGATCAGCTTGGCGGAGGCCGCCTTGACCTTTGCAACGACATCTTCGGCAACGGCTTTTCCGTCAATGAGGGTGGCCATGGGTTCAATCTCCGGCTTGAAATGAGGTTGGCGCACTGAACGGCAAAGCGTTTCGAAAAACATGCCTCAATGCGACGTTCCTGCGCCTATTTTCCAACAGGGGCTTTGGTCAAGCCGGAATCTTGGTGAATCCGCTCTGTGCCTGAATTTCGTATCAAATCGCTCAGGCCGAGCGGCGGCGGCGGGCGATATCGAGCAATTCTGCCCGAAGCTCGTTCAAGCTGCCCTGTATGTCGCCAACGTGCGCCTCGGAAGGATCGGCATAACGGGCAGGTTCGAAACGGGCCGGAGCGATCGTTGGCTGCTGCATTTGAACCGGCGGCTGCGGCTGAGCATATCGCTGCTGCTGAACCGGCTGCTGCACGACTTGCATCGGCTGCGGCGCAAAATGCGGTGTGGCAATCACTGGTTCAGGATGCCATGGCTGGATGACCGGCTGCATCATTTGCGGCGTGTAAACCGGCTGCTGCATTTGCGGCTGCGGCGCATACACCGGTTGCGGCTGGTAATAATGCTGCGGCAAGGGCGGCTGCTGCGGCTGGTAATAATGCTGCATCGCCGGCTGCGGGAGCGGAGCCTGCAGCGGCTGGACATAAACCGGCGGCTGCACGAAGGCTTGGGCCTGTGGTTGAAGCGGGGCGTAGACCTGCGGCGGCTGTTGGAAAACCGGCTGCTGTTGCATGACGGGCTGTTGATTTGCCGGTTCCGTTGGCGGCTGCCAGGTCATGGCAGGCTGCGGCAACACAGATGCTGACGGTGCTGAATTCCAAGCGGGCACTGCTTTGCCTTTGCCGGAAAATGCCTTGTGAATTCGCTGCCGTGCACCGCCGCCGGATGGTTTGACCGGCGGCGACGGCAAAGGTGCGCCATCGCCGTTGCCCGTTGTGAACCGGACCTTCAGTGCATCAAACATGCCCTTGGATATTGCCAGTCCGAGTCCCACGATGAATCCAGCAATCGCGCCGCCCAGAACGATGAACTTGCGTGAAGCGCCTTCCGGCGCATCGGCAGACCGGGCTTCGCTGATTTTCTGGACATTGTTGGCATTGATGTTGCCCTGCTCGCCGGTTTCGCGGGCGCGCAGCAGATATTGCTCGTAGACAGTCCGTGCGGAAGCAGCTTCACGCTCCAGTTCGCGCAATTGCACCTGTGCTTCGCCGGAGCCGCCCTGCCGCGCTTTCAGCTGCGCCAGCCGCGACGCCAACTGCTGCTCGGTTTCCACGGCCCGCTTCAGATCCGTCTGTATCGATTGGCGGATGCGGTTGATCTCGGAATTGATGGCGCCGGTAACACTTGCCATCTCATTGTTTGCCTGCTGCAGGTCCGGATGCATCGGGCCGAGCTTCGTCGAAAGTCCATCGCGGCGCTGCTTGGCCGCGACATATTGGGAGCGCAAGGCGGTCAAGCCGGCCGAGGCAACTTCCTCAGGCAAACCGCCGGAAGCGACAGCTTCGACAGTGGCGGACTTGGCCGATTGTGCGCGGGAATTGAGCGAGATCGTCGTCGAGCGAGCGGCCGTCAATTGATCATTGACCCGCAGGATTTCCTCATCCTCGATCAACCGCCCTTGCGCGCCGAACAGGTTGTTCTCGGACTTGAAAGCCTCGACCTTGTTCTCTGCCTTCTCCACATCGCTTTTGAGATTTTCAAGGCGTGACCCGAGTTCACCCGATGTGCGCTTGGCAAGATCAGAGCGGGACGATGCCTGCTCTTCGAGATAGACATCGACAATGGTGTTGGCGATGAGGGCCGCTTTTTCCGGGTCTTCGCTGTACGCGCCGACATTGACGACAAAAGTCTTCGGGCTGCGCTCGGCACTCATGTGCTCGGCAAGGTATTTCAGCGCGCCACCTTCGAAGTCTTCAACCTTGCTGCCGCTCAAAATGTTGAGAAAGCTGCCGAGCCCGCCCTGCCTGGAACCGTTGAACTCTGGATCGTTGGCCAGCTTGAGATTCGACGCAACCTTTTCCAGCACCCTGGGTGAGCGCATGAGGCTGACCTGGCTGTCAACAATCGCAAGCGCTGCCTCCGACAGGAACACGTCCGGATTCAGGTCGTTTTCGATGACTTTGTAGTTGCGCGGATCAATGACAATGGTCGCCGCGGAGAAATAGAGCTTTGGCGTGTTCAACGCCATATAGACACCTGCCAGACCGCCGAGCATGGTGGTGGCGGCAATCAGGTAGCGCAAGCTTCGCACCGAGCGGAACACAAAACGTGGATCGATCAGCGGCGCGCCGTCCTGGCTTTCGTTTTGACGAGGCTGGTACCGCGCCTGCGGTATGCGGTTATCGAAAATATCTTCGGCATGGCCAGACGTTGCTTCGTCGTCTTCCAAAGACCTTCGGCGATTCCGCTCGGCGGCAGATTCCATTATGGCCAATTCAGCCATTTCAGCTTCAAGTTCGGCCTGCGCCAAGGCTTCGCGTTCGGCCATTGCTTGCCGCTCGCTGATCGCATCAATCTGATCCAGCAAGGATGGTCCGGCAGGTTCGCGGCGGGTCCGCGCCGCGCGATGACGCCGCGCAGCCTCCGACTCCCGGCTTTCAAAGGCCTGATTTTCGGACGCACTATTGTCTGCGGCGAGGCGCAACTGCACCTTTCCGGCCGGCTTTCGCTTGGTGGCGTCGTCGAAAAACATCAAGGCCTGCCTGGTTTGGGCGTGCGGACGATTGTCATGGTTAATGCACCCTAAACAGCCGTGGTAAACAAAGGGTTGACTGGATCCATGTTTCGGAAAATCCGGCTGTCAAACACGGCATTAAGCAATCCCGGCTATCATGGCCTTTGACGGACGGGATAATGTGACCAGCTTGTTTGACAAAATCCGGGGCAATATGGCCCTTTTGCGCAATTATGGCGCGGCGCTTTCGGGCGCCGGCGGACGCATTGTCATATCGCTGTTTTATTTCATCGCGCTGGCCAATGCGCTGCCGGTGGCGGATTTCGGCCTGTTCGCCACTGCCTCGGCCACCGGCATCATGCTCAGCCGCATCGTCGGCTTCGGCTTCACTTCGCCGCTCTACCGCATCGCAACGGTCAAACCCCGGCTGATCGGCGTTTATGGCGCGGGCTATCTCTTGTTTGCCGCGCTGTCGGTTCCGGTGTTTCTGGTTGCTGCAGTCGCGGCCTACCACCTGTTTTTTGCCGCCTCGCTCAACTTCCAGACCTTTCTTCTCATCACCGCCACCGAGGCTTTCCTTTGGCGCTCGCTTGAGGTCATTGTCATTGCCAACAACGGCATGAACCGGTTTGGCAAAGCGTCGTTTCTGGTCATTCTCGGCAGCATTTTCCGGGCGGTCGCGGCGGTAGCGTTCGCGCTCGTCGCCAACAAAACCATTTCCGATTGGTCCATCTGGTACGGGTTTGCCAATTTTGCCGCGCTGCTTGCCGGCATTTTGTTCTTCATGCCCCGCGCGCGATTCCGGCTGGCGATGCCAGTCTACCGGCGGCACATCACGGATTCGCTTTCCGTCGCCGTCGCTGAAGTGCTGTTCTACGTGCAGTCGGAACTCGACAAGCTTTTGGTGCTGGCCTTGGGCGGCGCGGAAACGGCGGGTATCTACGCCATCATAATGAGGCTGGTTGACCTGACTGCGATTCCAATCCGGACCTTCAACATGATGCTGGTGCAGAAACTGATGCGCAGCAGCGATTTGCTGAATTCGCTTAAGCGGCGCATCGGACTGGAAGCCGGCCTGTTTGCCGTGTCGACCTTGGGCATAACCGCGCTTGCCATCTTCCTGCAGATTTTCCCCAACGCACTTGGCAAGAATGTTGCAACCGTCACCGGGCTTCTGTTCTCGGTTCTTATGGTTCCCGGCTTCCGGAACCTTGTCGAATATCATGCCGAACTTCTCTACGCCCGCCGCCAGACGGTGCTGCGTGCCCTGAATCTGGCGCTTCTGGCGGGATGCAAGGCGATGCTGTTGTCGTTCATATTTCTGCGCAATCAGGGCAGTGAAAGCTGGCTGGTTGACCTGAACTGGGGCTACGGCCTGGTCTGGGCGGCGTCATTGGTGCTGACCTATTCTGCGATGCGGCGGAAGCACTAGACGCTAAAATGTCGCCTTGTAAACAAGGTCCCGGACATATGAAATGTCGGCGCCGATGAATGATTGCACTCCGATCGCCACCTGCTCCGGCTTCAACGCCTTGACGCGCGCGGCAAACTCCTGCGCCGTCGGCGCCGGGGCGAACCAGAATACTTCACAGAAGTCCCGCGTGTCGATGAAATGGCCTTCGAGATTTTTCAGGACTTCGGCATACTGGCCATAGATCGTGCATTCAGAAAAACGGCGCGACTTGCCAATGGCTTCGACCCAATGGCGGCTGCTGACTTCTTCCATGCGGCGGCACATGCCAAGCATGCGGTCGCGCCTCCATGCAATCAGCGTGCCGACATAGCCATGCGGCGTGATTTGGTTTTCTGGGATGCCAAGCAAATGGCCGGCATTGGCCGCCCACAAATGCTGGTCTCCCGGTACCTTGCCTTTCAATTCGTCATCGCGGCGGAACAGGCGAAGGTCTTCACCATGCCATAGACTCACGCAGTCGAACGGGCGCAGGAACGCCACATCTGAGTCTATGTAAAAGAAGGCATCCTCATCCAGCTTTTCCGCAACAGCCATGCGGCGCAATTGCTGCGCATGCCAGCCACGCAGGGGAAGCGTCCGGAACGACAGCCAGATGCGGCGCCTGCCAAGATAAAACGGATCCGGGAACGGCCGCAGCCAAGCCGGCAGCAATTCCTTTTCGTCGATCACCTTTCGGCGCGGTGTTTCAAGCGCCTTGAACAAAGGAACGTCGGCGGTTTCGACAAGTATGTAATGACAGGTGTAACCGGTGACGTGACGGTCGATGGTTTCGCAAAGCAGGCGGCAACGCTCGAAATCCGGGCCGAAGCTTGCGGTCACGATTGCCGTCCTAGTGCTCGACTGCGATACCATGAATTCAGCGTTCCCGCTTGGCCATTGCCGCCACCAAAGGTTCACCGCCAGTTCGCGAAGCACCGGTCAGGCGGCAGCGCAGGACACGCAGGATGAAAAGCGGATTGCCCATGATATAGCGGCGCCAAAGGCGGCGCGGCTCTTTCCAAAGCCGGTACATCCATTCGGTCCGTGTGTTGCGCATCCACTCCGGCGCGCGCGGCACGGTGCCTGTATAGATGTCGAACAGCGCGCCGACAGCGATCGGCAGTGTGCAGACATCCTTGGTGAGGACGCGCGTGACAAACTGTTCCTGGCGCGGAACGCCCATCGCAACCAGCACAATATCCGGCCGGAACTCGGCGGTCTTCTGCTTGATGGATAGCTCGTCTTCCGGCTTGAAATAGCCGTCGGAGATCACGCGGAAATCATGTTGCGGAAAGCTGGCTGCAAAGGAAGCGACCGCCGCATCCACGACGTCACGCTTGGCGCCGATCAGGCCGACTTTCAGCTTTTTGGCATGCACACGCAAAAGAGCCGGAACAAAATCGGTTCCATTCAGATTGGCCTTGAAGATTTTGCCGTGCAGCAACCAGGCCGCAATATCGACGCCGACGCCGTCGGACAGAATAAGGAACTCGTCCAGTGCCTTTTCGAAGCCGGTGTTCTCCATCGCGATGTTCGCGTTGTTGGCATTCAGAAATGCGACGGGTGTGTAGGCCTTCTCGTCAATTTTCTTCGCCAGAAAATCCAGCGCTTCATCGTAACCGAAGTCAGCGACCGGAATGCCGAGCACATCGCGCCATGGGGCGAGCTGGCGGGTCAGGCTGTTGCCATTCACACCCTGCATCATGCTGCCAACCTTGCGCTCGAGCCGCTGGTCATGGCGGCTATGCCCCTGGCGATTGCGGCGTCCAGCGCATTGCGCTGCGCCATGTAGAATGCCGAGCCGTCCAGAGTCTTGGACGCACCCGATTTCACGTCCGCGGAAAGCTTGGCCAGTTTGGCGGCAAAGTCCGCTGGCTCATCGCAGACCAGACAATTGTCCGGCCGGAAGTCGATGCCACGCAGCGACGAGGACGTGGCCACCGACGGCAGGCCCATTTCGAAGGTCTCGATGGTTTTCAGCTGTACACCCGTGCCGCCCCGCGCAACCAGCGGGATGACGGCGCAAGAACGGACAAATTCCTTGGCATCGGGCACTCGCCCGACAAACTCGATGCAGGGCGGCGCTTCCGGCAATCCGGAAGGCAGCGATCCGGCAACGGCAACCTTGAAGCTGTCCGGCAATTTCGGCGCGATCTCGCGGATGAACCATTCAAGCCCGACGCGGTTCGGCTGCCAGGTCCATGTGCCAATCAGGCCGGCGTCATATTTTATGGACCGTGCCAGAGAATAGTCCGGCTTGTTCTGCAGCGTCACCAGCGGCACGAAAGCTGAGCGTGAGGGCGAGGAAACGCCAAGCGGCGCCCGGTCTTCTTCGGCCAGCGTATAGACAAAGCGGGCGCGGCTGGCGAGTTGGTGCTCCAGCTTTTCCAGAATGCGCGCATCGCGGCGGAACAGCGTGCGCTTCAACGCGCTATCGGCGGATTCGGCATTTTCCTGCGCCGAAACATATTCAACATTGTGCGCCACCCAAAGTGACGGAAGGTCTGCAAACACATCGACGAAAGCGCCCGGAAGCGACACGCCGTTGAGCACATAGCCGTCAAACGGACCATGCTTCCGGATTGCCGCGCGGATTGTATTGTCATCAACGACACGCATCTTGACTGATGAAATCGTATAGCCGCCAGCGACCGCCGCTGCCACCCAGCGCATTTTGGTCAAGGCATCAGCGCCCTCGGTACGCACGTCAACCGAGCCCAGCACAATGGTGTTGTCTGCATCGGAAGCTTGCTTGCCCGGCCATGTGAATCCAAGCACTGTCACGCGGGCACCCCCGCGGCGCAGACCGTCAATGATGGCCTGATTGGCGATTTCGTAGCCTGTGGTCGCCACCCCTTGCGGGACCAGCGAAGTGACAAACAAGAGATGCATGGTCAATCCTTTGGAGGAATTTCCATAACAGCGCCGAATGAAATTTCGATTAAATCAGCATGTGCGAATTTGCCTTTTTGGGCAAAGATAAGTTCCGCCTCTTAAACGATATTTTAGAGGTTTCCGGTAACTAAGGCAGACCTTTGACCTTGAAATCCGGTACGCCATGATTCGTTTGACCGACACCATCTCGATTGTTGCCGAGTCCCCCGGACTGCGGCACGATGCCATTGATGTCATCATCACAATCCCGACGTTCAAGCGTCCGGACCATGTGCTGAAGACGCTGGACTCGGTCAAAAGCCAGATCACCAAGCGGTCTTATGCCGTCATTGTCATGGACAATGACGCGGACGGTTTGCAGGGCATCGGCGCTTGCCAGAAGCTGTTCGAGAGCGGCGAAATCACCGGCACGCTGGAAATTGCCCATGCCCGCGGCAACTGCAACGCCTACAATGCCGGCTGGCTGACGGCGCTCGAAAAATATCCAAATTTCAAATACTTGATCGTCATTGACGATGATGAGATTGCCGATCCGCACTGGATCGAGAACATGTGCGCGACGGCCGAAAAATATGGCACCGACATTGTCGGCGGGCCGCAGCTGCCGATTTTCGAGCGACCGGAACACCAACACTTCGCTAGGCACCCGGTGTTCACGCCACACTACAGCCAGACCGGGCCGGTACCGATTGTTTACTCCTCCGGCAATCTCCTCGTCACCCGCCAGCTGATGGAAACCATGGGCCATCCATTCTTCCACCTGCAGTTCAATTTCATGGGCGGCGGCGACGCCGACCTCATCGACCGTTCGGTGCGCCAGGGTTTCAAGGTTGCCTGGTGCAACGAAGCGCCGGTGCATGAAACGGTTCCAGTGCGCCGCACCGAGTCCGACTGGATCCGGGCACGGTCGCTGCGCAACGGGGTGATCTCGACGCTGGTCGAGCGCCGCCAGCGCGCCAACGAGCCTTTCGGAAGGGCGCGCACGTTTGCCAAAAGCCTGGCGCTTTTGGCTGTGTCGCCGTTTCGGGCGATATCGAAAACCATCAAGACCGGTTCGCCGATGATCGGTTTTTATCACGTGTATATTGGTTTGGGCCGCGTACTGGGCGAATTTGGATATGCCAATGAACAGTACCGCAACGCTGAAAAGAACTGACGGCTGGGCTGACCCGTCGCTGGTCCTGAAGCTCCGGGCAGCGCTAGCCGCGCTGTTCTTCACCGTGCTGCTTGTGTCCTTCCGCCCATTCAATGTCGGGCAGAATGCGACTTCAGGACAGTCCGGCGCCATCGGCCAGCCGACCGGCGACGTCGTCAACCAGCTCGGCTTCGGCGGGCTTGGCGCCTTGGCGTTGTTTGCCATCCTGACGCTGGTGAACAGCAAGAAGATCATCGCCCTCATGAGTCCGTGGTGGCTGATCCTTTTCACGCTGGCATTCTTCTCGGCGGCGCATGCGCTTGATCCATCCTCGTCCTACCGTGCCTTGGCCTTCACACTGATCTGCATCCTCGGCATGGTGTCAGTGCTTGCCCTCGCCCCGGACGCCGATTCCTACCAGAAGGCGTTCGTACTCGCCTCGGTTTGCGTGCTCGTCCTGTCTTATGCCGGGCTTGCCCTGTTGCCGAACGCAGCCATGCACAGCGCCTTTTCGTCCGAGCCGGAACATGCCGGCCTGTGGCGCGGCATCTATTCGCACAAGAATGTTGCCGGCCCGGTCATGGCCGGGATGGCGTTCATCGGCATTTATGTGCTGCGCCGCGGTTCAGTCTGGACAGGCGCAGCCATCATGCTTGCCGGGCTGTTTTTCGTGGCCAACACCGGCTCAAAGACATCTGCTGGCCTCGTTCCACTCGTCATTTTGCTGGTCATGGGACCCGGCATGTTCGGGTTTCGCAAGCTTGGAGCGATCACGGTTTTTGCCGCGATCACTTTTACCATTCTGGCCACGGTCGGCACGGTCGTGTTCAAGGATCTCGGCCTGCTGCGCGAGGCGCTGACGCCCGGCAACACATACACCGGTCGAACCGACATTTGGCGTTTCGCCATCGAACACATTGTCCAGAAGCCACTGGCCGGTTTCGGCTTTGACAGTTTTTGGTATTCGCCAGGCGTCTATTACGGCGAAAAGGACTGGGAAGCGGCGTGGGACGTGCGTGGCGTGATCCACGGCCACAATGGCTATGTCGACATCGCATTGACCATGGGCCTGCCGACGCTGGCGTTTGCGCTGTTCACCATGCTTGCGGTACCGATGTATGATTATGCCAAGTGCATCCGGGCGCGGGAAAACGTGCTTCTGGCCGACCTGTTCATGATGATTTTTACCTTCTCAGCCCTGAATGCCTGCCTTGAGAGCTTCTTCTTCCGCCGTTCCGATCCGGTCTGGCTGCTGTTTGTGACCGCCGCAATCGGATTGCGCTTGACGTCGCGGGTGCTTGTGCCTTCAAAAGCCTGAGACACATTCAAGAGCGCCCCGAGGATTGACATGAACAAAACGGTGATACTGGCCGGCTGCGGCAACATGGGCTTTGCCATGCTCAAGGGCTGGATCGACGGCAAGGCGCTTGACGCTTCGGATGTCACGGTTGTTGAACCCAATGCCGAATTGCGCGGCCGCGCAGCCGGGCTTGGCGTCCATGTGGCGACGGCCGCAGCCGAACTAGATCCTGCATTTACACCGACGCTCGTCGTCGTTGCGGTCAAGCCCCAGGTCATGCCTTCGGTCTTGCCGGAATACGCGCCAATGGCCGCGCGCGGCACGGCGTTTCTGTCTGTCGCCGCCGGTGTTAGCATGAAGGCTTATGAGGCTGCGCTCGGCGGCAAGACCGCCATCGTCCGCTGCATGCCCAACACCCCCGCCGCCATCGGCAAGGGCATGTTGGTCTATTTCAACAACAGCCACGTCAGCGCGGCGCTTGAAGACTTTGTGAAGCAACTGCTCGCCTGCTCCGGTCTTGTTGCCAGGATTGATGACGAAAGCCTGATGGACGCCGTTACGGCGGTTTCCGGTTCCGGACCGGCCTATGTTTTCCACTTCATTGAATGCCTCACACAGGCAGGCATCTACGCAGGCTTGCCTGCAGACGTCGCAGGCCAGCTTGCCATGCAGACGATCATGGGCGCCGGCGCGCTCGCCGCCGAGAGCACCGAAACGCCAGGCAGGCTGCGCGAAAATGTCACCTCGCCAAACGGCACGACACAGGCCGCCCTCAATGTGCTGATGGGCGGCGGCGCATTGCAGAAACTCGTGTCAGAAGCTGTCGAGGCAGCGCGCAAGCGCTCGATCGAGCTTGGCGCCTGACGCCAAGCCTTTGCCTGTCCTTTAGGCACACATCGGCCTTTTGAATTGCAGGCAATCCGACTAGCCTGCATCCATGCTGCATGTGCCCCCACCGGAATTGACCAAGATGCAACGCGCTTCCGGGCGCGGGGAATGCTTCGTCAAGGCGCGCGCCAGCCTGACGGCGATTGACCGGCTCTGGCAGCAAGGATGCGCGAAACTGCGGTTGCCGAAAGCGGCGAACGGCGACTTTGAAGTCGTCATGATCAACTCTTCCGGCGGCCTCACCGGCGGCGACCGGCTGGATTGGGCATTTGCTGCTGCGGCCGGTTGCGCCATGACTGTCACGACGCAGGCCTGCGAAAAGGTCTATGCTTCGCTTGGCGGCGCTGCGGAGGTTTCAACGACCCTTTCAATCGGCACTGGCGGGCATATCAATTGGCTGCCGCAGGAGACGATCCTGTTCGATCAGGCGCAATTGTCGCGCGATCTGGCTGTTGATCTGGCGCCAGACGCCACGGCCCTGATTGTCGAATCAGTGCTGCTTGGCCGTCTGGCAATGGACGAAACCGTTCATTCCGGCCTGTTCCGCGACCGCTGGACCATCCGGCGCGATGGCAAAAACGTCCATGCCGAAGCGTTCAGGATCGGCCCCGATGTGGATGTCCAAGCCGCCCAAAAGGCGGTGCTGAATGGCGCCAAGGCCTTTGCCACAATCCTGTTGCTGGATCCGGACAGTGAACCGCTGCTGGAACCTGCGCGCAGCCTCATCGGCGAGAAAGGCGGCGCGTCGTTCTGGAATGGCAAGCTTCTTGCCAGACTCATTGATGAAGACGGCTATGCCCTGCGCCAGCGGCTGGTTCCGCTGGTCTCGCTGCTAAACAAACAGGCAGGCCTGCCCAAATGTTGGTCATTGTAGGAAAAACGCATGCACCTGACACCGCGTGAAAAAGACAAA
Organism: Rhizobiaceae bacterium; assembly: GCA_041751995.1. Taxonomy (GTDB): domain Bacteria; phylum Pseudomonadota; class Alphaproteobacteria; order Rhizobiales; family Rhizobiaceae; genus JANMEX01. The sequence continues at coordinate 25,040 of JBGSHY010000099.1, forward strand.
CTGCTGATCTCGATGGCCGCCATAGTTGCCCGTCGAAGGCTGGAACGGGGTGTGAAGCTCAACCATCCCGAGGCCATCGCGCTGATTTCCGATTTCGTCGTCGAAGGCGCGCGCGACGGGCGCTCGGTTGCTGACCTGATGGAAGCCGGGGCGCATGTGATTTCCCGTGAGCAGGTCATGGAAGGCATCGCCGAGATGATCCATGACGTGCAGGTCGAGGCAACCTTTCCGGACGGGACCAAACTTGTCACCGTCCACCAACCGATACGGTGAGTACGATGATCCCAGGCGAAATCTTCCCCAAGTCCGGCGACATCGAACTCAATATTGGTGCGCCAACGGTTACATTGACTGTCGCCAACACCGGCGACCGGCCGGTGCAGGTCGGCTCACATTATCATTTCTATGAGACCAATCCCGGCCTCGTCTTTGACCGGGACAAGTCGCGCGGCATGCGGCTTGACATTGCAGCAGGCACTGCGGTGCGCTTCGAGCCCGGCCAGAAGCGCGACGTGACGCTGGTGCCGCTTTCGGGCGGGCGCACGGTCTACGGGTTCCGCCAAAATATCATGGGGAAACTCTGACATGCCGCGCAACCGCAAGAACTGACGGGGCAAAGTAGCGATGCAGGTCTTCATCCACGCGGGATTTCACAAGACTGGAACGACGTCGTTCCAGAATCTGATCCGCGCCAACCGGAGCCTGGCCCCGGCAGATGTGGGCTTTCTTTTGGCCCATGATCCGCTTGCCGATGATCTGCGCTCTGCTCTGCGCGATTTTCACCGCAATCAGGGTCCCGGCGAGACCAACCAGCTACGTGCTCGGCTTTCGGCGATTTCGGCCAATTTCATGCAAACCGGCGTTTCGAAACAGGTGATTTCACTGGAGGTCATCAGCGGGCTGTTGCCCGACGCCGGCCCGGGCGACCTCTACCCGACGGGCCACTTGGCGCTTGCCGAATTCTGCCGGGCGGTTGCGGGCCATGAGATCACGCTGCTGTTTTCTGTCCGCAGTCCTGCGGCCTGGGTCCGCAGTCTCCATGCACACCAGTCAAGCAAGCCGGGGTTCACCGTCCCGGCAGACGAATTCGCAAGCGCAGAAAAGTTCCGATTATTGGACTGGAGCAAGGTGATCGAGGTGCTGACCGAAAGCCTGCCCGTGGCAACCTACGTCTCCCATCTTGAGGCCACGACCAACTCGCGCCTTGGCCCGGCTTCCGATTTTCTTCCGCTGTTCTTGTCTCCCGAGGCAATTGCACTGTGGCAGCCCGTGGCGCGCGCCAACACCGGCTTGACGCCTGCAGCCGTGCGACTGTCGCATACACGACTGATCAGCAAACTGCCGGACAGTCTGCGCCGCTTTCTGATCCGCCAGTTCAATTCAATTACCGCAAGGATTTGAGGACAAGACATGCCCGCCAAAATCTCCCGTGCCACCTATGCCCAGATGTTCGGCCCGACCACCGGTGACCGTGTCCGCCTTGCCGACACGGATCTGATCATCGAGGTCGAAAAGGATTTCACAACTTACGGCGAAGAGGTGAAATTTGGCGGCGGCAAGGTGATCCGCGACGGCATGGGGCAAAGCCAGGCGACGCGGGCGGAAGGCGCAGTCGACACCGTCATCACCAACGCGCTGATCGTCGATCACACCGGCATTTACAAGGCCGACATTGGCCTCAAGGACGGCCGTATCCATGCCATCGGCAAGGCGGGCAATCCGGACACGCAGCCGGGCATCACCATCATCATCGGCCCATCGACCGAGGCCATAGCCGGCGAAGGCAAGATCATCACTGCAGGCGGCATGGATGCGCACATCCATTTCATCTGCCCGCAGCAGATCGACGAAGCGCTGATGAGCGGCGTGACCACCATGCTTGGCGGCGGCTCCGGCCCGGCGCATGGCACGCTGGCGACAACATGCACCGGCGCTTGGCATATCGAGCGGATGATCGAAAGTTTTGATGCCTTCCCGATGAACCTCGCGCTTGCCGGCAAGGGCAATGCGTCGCGCCCTGCACCGCTGGAAGAAATGATCCGCGCCGGGGCGTCATCACTCAAGCTGCATGAGGATTGGGGCACCACGCCCGCCGCGATTGATAATTGCCTTGCAGTGGCGGACGATTACGACGTGCAGGTGATGATCCACACCGACACGCTGAATGAATCCGGCTTTGTCGAGGACACGGTTTCGGCGATCAAGGGCCGCACCATTCATGCCTTCCACACCGAGGGCGCCGGCGGCGGGCATGCGCCGGACATCATCAAGGTCTGCGGCCTGCCCAACGTCATACCCTCCTCCACCAATCCGACGCGGCCGTACACGGTCAACACCATTGCCGAGCATCTCGATATGCTGATGGTCTGCCATCATCTGTCACCGCACATTTCCGAAGACATCGCCTTTGCCGAAAGCCGCATCCGCAAGGAGACGATTGCGGCCGAAGACATCCTGCATGACATTGGCGCGTTCTCGATCATCTCGTCGGACAGTCAGGCGATGGGCCGTGTCGGCGAAGTTGCCATCCGCACGTGGCAGACGGCGCACAAGATGAAGGTGCAGCGCGGGCGTTTGCCGGAAGAGACGGGCGACAACGACAATTTCCGCGTCAAGCGCTACATCGCCAAATACACCATCAACCCGGCCATCGCCCAAGGCATGTCGCGCCACATCGGCTCGGTGGAAGTCGGCAAGCGGGCGGACCTCGTTTTGTGGAACCCGGCGTTTTTCGGCGTGAAGCCTGAGATGGTTTTGCTCGGCGGCTCCATCGCCGCCGCGCCGATGGGTGACCCCAACGCCTCCATCCCTACGCCGCAGCCGGTCCATTACCGCCCGATGTTCGCCTCGTTCGGCAAGAACGCCTCGCGCTCGTCGGTGAATTTTGTCTCGCAAGCGGCGATGGACCTTGGCCTTCGCGCGCGCCTCGGCGTCGACAAGGGCATGCAGGCTGTCGAGAACACCCGCGGCGGCATTGGCAAACGCTCGATGATCCACAACGACGCGCTGCCCCATATCGAGGTCAATCCGGAAACCTATGAAGTGCGGGCGGACGGGGTGTTGCTCACTTGCGAACCGGCCACTGTACTACCGATGGCGCAGCGGTATTTTCTGTTCTGATACTTTTCTACTATTTTTACTTGAATTACTCTTTTTTCATTGGTAGGGGATAAGACAGATCAATGAGAGATATCAAAAATGAACAACATGCAGCCCATCGAAATCGATTTTGAGGTTCACAAGGCGATCGAAATCGCTCGTACTTCATTTGCGGAAACACCAAATGCAGTTTTGAGGCGTTTGTTGAAAATTGGCGCAAGCACTCCGGCTGCGGTTCAGGTCAACACCGGTCGAGCGTGGACCGGAAAGGGGGTAGAACTACCATCAGGAACTAAATTGCGAATGAGTTACAACGGTGCCAATTACAATGGCGAGGTGGTTGATGGAATTTGGATTACAGAAGTCGGGAAATTCACGTCACCGTCTGGTGCATCGAACGCCCTCGCAATTACCAAAGATGGATCCAAAACTTCACTTAATGGTTGGAACTACTGGGAAGCTCAGCTTCCGGGAACAAATAAGTGGCGCAGCATAAGCTCAATGTTGCCTTCGAGAAGAAGATGAAAAGCGATGAGTTGAAGCCACAGTTTTGCCGTCCGTTTACCGCTACAGAGCGGGCAGAGTGTTCGGAATAAGATATAAACCTCTCCGATATTCAGGAGGTCACCGACGAATTATTTGCCAAAGCCGGTGTGTATTATACGTATGAGCCAAAGAAGCAACTCACTATTCGGCTCTACGCTGACGTTGTGGATTTCTTCATGTCCGAGGGCCTCGCGTATCAAGCCCGCATGAATGAGGTGTTGGGACCCATGTTTAAGCTATGAGGAAGTGAAGACGCCTCGCCTTAGTACCCATGGCACATTGGTACTTTCTGATCTAGCATTGCACCATTGCGGGTCTGAAAACCCGCATTCCAAACTCCGGATGCCTTTGGCGGAGCATCACGGAGACAAGTCAAAATATGGGGGAACAATGCTTGCAGCTCTCGCGCAGCCTTTTGTGTTCGACGATTTTTCAGATTCACCGGCAAAGCTCGAGGTGCGGATGTCTTCGCGCGTCCGGCATGCTGTTGATGAATTGGGCCGGACCGAGGACATCCGTTTTTCGCCGGACAATTCCCTGGCGGCGCTGGCAGGCTATGCAAACAACAGCTGCCTGTTTCTGCAGACACGTTTTGATCGGACAGCCGGTCAAACATTTGTCTGCCTGAACGACTTTTTCGAAATTCGATCCACTGACATATCCGAGCCGCATGGCTTTGATTTCATTGGAAACGACCGGATCGTCGTTGCAAACCGCAACGGCATCATCTCCATTTTTCGCCTTCCGCAACCGCCATACCGCGGCAAGATCTTCAATGTGACACCAGAGCGGACGATCGGGCGAATCGGGCTGTTTCACAAGATGCGGTCGCCGGGCTCTGCCTGTGTCGTGCAAGACGCGGGCAAAAATCCGGAAATCCTTGCCTGCAACACGTTTCACAACCGCGTGTCCTGCCACCCTCTCAGTTCTAACCGGCTAGTAGACCGCCTTCGAAGCAGAATCATGCTGGCGGAAGGCCTCGAAACTCCGGACGGCGTTGCCGTCAGTCCCGACAAACGATTTATCGCCATCAGCAACCATGATCAGCATTGCGTTTCGATCTTTGCCAGAAACGGGAAACTTGGGCCCAAAAGCCGGGCGGTTGGCACCTTGTCAGGCATGAAATATCCGCATGGCCTGCGCTTTTCGCCGGACGGGCGGCAGGTTTATGTTGCCGATGCCGGGCAGCCGCTGCTGCACAAGTTTGATGCCCCGGATGGAAATTGGGCAGACGCGCGCGTGCCCGCAAAGTCTGTGCCGGTGCTCTCGGAAGAGGTGTTTTTCTCCGGACGCAGCAATGATGCAGAAGGCGGACCCAAAGGCATTGACCTCAACGCAACAGGCGAAATTCTGGCCATGACCTGTGAGAAGCAGCCTCTGGCCTTCTTCAGCACCAAGCTGCTGTTTGCGTGATCACGGCCAGCATTTCACATTGCGGTTTTGCCGGGGGCTTTTTGGCTTGCACCAAACTTCCGCGGAAATCCGGGTGCGATCAGCAGACCGGGTTTGACATGCCCTGCAGTCTGCCGCAGTTTTCAAACACGCAAATTGTTGTCGGAAACCAAGAGGCTCCCGAGTTTTGACCACTCCCCGCCAAAACGCCCGTGCTTACGGCTTCCTCACCCCGGCTTTGCTGGTCATGACGCTGACCGGCCTCATCCCGATGGCCATCGTCGCGTTCTACTCAGTCAATGACACATTCGCGGGCAACAGCTTCTTCTTCGTCGGGGCGGCGTGGTTCAAGCAGGTGCTGACTTCGCCGGAGTTTTTCGCGGCGCTGGGGCGAAGCATCCTGTTTTCTGTTTTGGTGCTGGCCATTCAAATTCCGCTCGGCATTTACATCGCGCTGCGCATGCCGGCCAAGGGTTTTCTGTCCTCGTTCTACATCGTGCTGATGGCCATTCCGCTCCTCACGCCATTCGTTGTGGTCGGCTATTTGTGGAAGGTGCTGAGCCTGCCGGACATCGGCCTTGTGACCGCCGCTGCAGGGTTGGCAGGTTTCGATTGGAACATGAACAACAGCGCCATCGTTTGGGCCACACTGCTCCTGATGGACGCCTGGCACTGGACCAGCCTTGTCGTGCTTTTGTGCTTTGCCGGCCTACGCGCCATTCCAGACGACTATTACCGCGCCGCCCGTATTGATGGCGCAAGTGGCTGGGCGATCTTCCGCCATATCCAATTGCCCAAGCTCAAGCTGGTGCTGCTCATCGCCGTGCTGCTGCGCTTCATGGACAGTTTCATGATCTACACCGAGGCCTACGTCATTTCTCGCGGCGGCCCGGGCGTGTCCACAACATTCCTCAGCCACGAGCTGGTGCAGACGGCGACCATCCAGTTTGATCTCGGCGAAGGCGGGGCGATGTCGGTGATCTATTTCCTGATCGTGCTCACCGTCTCATGGGTGTTCTTTTCGCTGATCGTGCCGAAAGAACGTGCGACATGAGGCAGAAGTTCTCCCTCGCGCCCGCGATTTACGTCACACTGTTGATGATCCCGGTCTATTGGCTGATCGTCATGAGCTTCAAAACCAACGGCGAAATTTTCAGCGGCATCACGCCCTTTCCCCAAGCGCCGACATTGGAAAACTACCATCTCATCTTGAGCGATCCCGACTGGTATCTCGGCTATGTCAACGCCACGATCTACGCGCTGCTCAACGTGGTCATATCCATCTTTGTCGCCGTCCCCGCTGCTTACGCTTTCTCGCGCTACCGTTTCTTCGGCGACCGCATCCTCCTGTTCGGCTTCCTCGCCTTCCGCATGATGGCGCCTGCCATCCTGCTCATTCCGTTCGTCGAGATTTTCTCGCGGCTGAACATGATCGACACGTACCTCGCCGTGGCGCTGGCGCATTGTTTCTTCAACGTGCCGCTGGCAATCTGGATACTGGAAGGTTTCATCTCCTCCATCCCGAAAGAAATGGACGACATCGCCCGTGTCGATGGCTACAGTTTTCCGCGCTATTTTGTACGCATCCTGTTGCCGCAGATTGCGCCCGGCGTCGCTGTCGCCGCCTTCTTCTGCTTCCTGTTTTCGTGGATCGAGTATCTGCTTTCCAATGCGCTGACCGTCATCGACATCAAGCCGATCGGCGCGATCATGTCGCGAGCGGGCGGTGTGATGTCCGCTGATGTCGCGCTCCTCGCCACAGCCAGCGTGCTCGGCATGATCCCCGGCATCATCCTGATTTTCTTCATGAAGAACCATCTCGCCCGCGGCTTCTCGATGGGTCGCGTCGTTTGACAAGGAACCAAAATGATCTACCTGCTTGCACATCTTACCGCTCGTCCCAATGACCACGCCGAAATCATTGCCGATGCCAAAATAATGATTGCGGTAACGCGCACTGAGCCGGGATGTATTTTGTATGATCTCAATGTGTCGATCACCGATCCATGTTCAATGATTTTTGTGGAAGCATGGGAAAGCCGCGAGGCGCTGACTGCGCATTTCAATACGCCACACATGGCCGTCTGGCGCGAGAAGTCGGGACCGTATTTTGTTGATCGCAAGATTGAGGTGATTCATCCGGATAGGGTCGAGTTGCTCTGATGAAAAAAATCTATCCACCCTCCAATATGCTCCCGCATAATCCACTGGCTCTTTGCAAAGGGAACGCGGGATCATGATCCGGGTGAACGTGGCAAAGGCCGGTGCTTTGTTGGCGAGTTTCGGAAGCTTGCTGGGTGATGAACCCCCAAGCAAAGGCGCCAAAGGACCGTCAAGGGCCGGCGCAAGAACACCGGACGGGGTGTGCGGCGATGTCACATACTTAAAACAATCAGAGGCAGGACCACGCACCCTGTTTCCCAGTTCTTTGACAATAGCCAGACCGGCAACGGGGCGTGGCAATGCCGGGGTTTGTCCATGTTGACCGCTTCCAAATTCTTCCGCCAAGGCGATTGGTCCGGGATACCTTGGGACATTGTCGTTCTCGCCCACGATGAGCGGCACCTTCGCCGCAAAGTCCTGCGGCTTGAGCATGGGGACGAGGTGCTGGTCGATCTTGAAGCAGCAGCCTCGCTTGACCATGGCGACGTGCTGGTCCTCGACAATGGCAGGCTCGTGGAAGTCATCGCCGGAGAAGAGGAACTGCTCGAAGTGCTGCCGCGCAATGCCGTGCATCTTTCCGAACTCTGCTGGCACATCGGAAACCGTCATCTGGCCGCTCAAATCGAGGAAGCGCGGGTGCTGGTTTTGAAAGACCATGTCATCAAGACGATGCTGGAGGGCCTTGGCGCGCACGTTCACATCGTTTCGGAGCCGTTCCATCCAACGCGCGGCGCCTATTCCGGTCACGGCGGCCATGGGCATGGGCATGATGGGCACCATCATGGCGACGGTCATGACCACTAGGCAATCGATCAGCGCTGCCATTACCTTGATGTTGTTCGCCACAATCCTGCCGGAAATGCTGTCAGGCAACACGCCGGTCGACATGATGGTGAAACCGGCCACATTTCTGTTCTTTCTAGCGGCCTACGGCCTGCCGGTGCTTTGCATCCGCGAATTTGCAGTCCGTCGTAACCTCGGCTTCATCGGCTTGTTTTTACTCGGACTGAGCTATGGCATAGTCAACGAAGCGCTGTTGGCAAAGAGCTTGTTTCGCGACACCGGTGTTCCGGTCGATGTCTATGAAAGCTACGGCTTTTCTTTCGGCATACAATGGGCCTGGGCCGCATTCATCCTTCCCTGGCATGCCGTGGCTTCCACCATGTTGCCCATCGCCTTTGCGCATCAGGCTTTGCCGCAGGTCGCGAATGCGCCTTGGCTTGGCAAGCGGCTGACGCAGGCGCTGGCGTTCCTGCTTTTCATTCTGATTTCCGTTTTCTATTTGTATGAAGACACATCCGCCCTGCCCCGGTCACCCTTGATGCTCGGCCAGTTGTGGGCCGCGATTGCAGCGCTGGCATTTTTGTCGACTGTTTTTCCTGCAAAGCGGATCCAGGTGCCGCCGGTCTTTTCGCGCTGGAGGCAAGCAGCGCTTGGTTTCAGCGGCATCGTTCCGTTTCTGTCGTTTCTGGCCGTAGCGCATTTCCGCTGGCCGTTAACCGGATATTTTGCCGTTATGGCCGGATGGCTGGCGTTATACCGGCTGGCAACCCGATGGTTTGCCGATGTTGATGTTGCGGCTTTCGGCTGGTTCGGCCTTGGATGGTACATGCAGATCGGCGTGTTCTCCTGGCTGGGAATCGCTGCGCAATACCCGATGGTTGTCGTTGCCGACTGTGTGGCATTCGCAATCTTGTGGTCGATCCTGCAGCGCGCCGACAGGGTGAAAGCATGAGCCAATACACCCTGCTCCGCCTCATGACTTTGCTGTCGCCATCCTTTCCTGTTGGCGGATTTGCTTATTCGTCGGGACTGGAACAGGCGGTCGCCGACCAGCTTGTCACCGACAGCGAAACGCTTGGCGACTGGCTTGTTTCCATCGTTCAGCGTGGCTCTATCTGGAACGACGCCGTGCTGCTGGCGGAAAGCCACCGGCGGGTTGGCAATGGGACTTCGATTTCCGAAATTATTGACCTTGCCGAAGCATTGGCAGGCTCCAAAGAGCGTCACTTAGAACAGCAAAACCTCGGGGGCGCGTTCATAGATGCCGTGAAGGCCAGCGGTCTCATCATGCCATTGTCGATCGGTGAACGGGCAGCCTACCCTGTCGCCATTGGCGCGATTACGGCAGCGCAAGGACTCGAATTGGAAAGCGCGCTTGGGGCTTTCCTGCATGGTTACATCAGCAACCAGATCCAATGCGCCATCCGCCTTGGCGTACTTGGCCAGAACGGAGGCGTCGCGCTGCTTTCCAGCTTTGAGCCCGTCATCCTGGAAACGGCAAGACGGGCAAATCTATCCACGCTTTACGATTTGGGCGCATCATCGCTGATGGCCGACATTTCCGCGATGCGGCACGAGGCACTCTATTCAAGGATATTCCGCTCATGAGCAAAAATGGCCCCCTCCGCGTCGGCATCGGCGGCCCGGTCGGTTCGGGCAAAACGACTTTGACCGAAATGTTGTGCAAGGCCATGCGCGACACCTACTCGGTCGCGGTCATCACCAATGACATTTACACCAAAGAGGACGCGCTGATCCTCAACCGGCTGCAGGCATTGCCGGAAGACCGGATCATGGGCGTGGAAACCGGCGGCTGTCCGCACACGGCAATCCGTGAAGATGCCTCGATCAATCTTCAGGCCATTGCCGAAATGAACAAGCGGCATCCCGATCTTGACGTGATCTTCATTGAATCCGGCGGCGATAATCTTGCAGCCACCTTCTCGCCGGAGCTCGCAGACATTTCGCTCTATGTGATATCTGTCTGCCAGGGCGAAAAGATACCGCGCAAGGGCGGACCGGCCATCACACGCTCGGATCTTTTGATCATCAACAAGATGGACCTCGCACCCCATGTCGGCGCAAGCCTTGATGTGATGAAGTCAGACACGGAAACCGTGCGCGGCACGCGGCCGTACGTGTTCACCGACATGCTGCGCCGCAAGGGCTTGCCCGAGGTGATTGCCTTTCTGGAACAAGCAGGCGGGCTTTCCCCTAGAGCTTGAGCATCGCGTAGCCGAACGGTTCGATGACGAGTTCGCCTTTTTCGACCGATACGCCACGAGTGAACACATGATCGAATTCCGCGCCATTGAACGGTTCGGGAATTGCATAGCGTTCCTTGATCGAGGCGAAGTTGAAGACGCAGAGCCGCCGTTCGTTGTCATTGGCCCGCTCGAACGCAAGGATCGCCGATCCGTTTTCAACAAAGTCGAGGCTGCCGGACAACAGGCATGGCGAGGCATTGCGTGCCTTGAGCACCGTCCGGTAATGATTGAGCACCGAACCGGCATCGTCGGAGGACTGGGTTAGAGCCTGCGGCAAATGCTCTGGCGAGACAGGAAGCCACGGCTTACCGTCGGTGAAAGCTGCGTTTTGCGCTTTGGCATCCCACGGATAGGGCGTCCGGCAACCGTCGCGTCCCTTGAAATCCGGCCAGAAGCGAATGCCATAAGGATCCTGAAGCTGTTCGAATGTCAGCACCGCTTCGGTCAGGCCAAGCTCCTCACCTTGATAAAGGCACAACGAACCGCGCAGTGAAGCCAAAAGCGCGATGCAGAATTTGGCAACATCCTGTTCTTCGTCATGACCGGCCCAGCGAGTAACATGCCGCTCGACGTCATGGTTGGAAAATGCCCAGCACGGCCAACCGTCCTTTGCGACCTTGAAAAAGCCTTCGACCGTGTTGCGGATATGGTCTGGGTTGAACTGCGTCCCAAGCAGTTCGAACGAATAGCACATCTGCAGCAAGTCCGGACCGGAGGTGTAGTCCGCCATGGTCTGGAGCGAACGCTCCTCGTCACCGACTTCACCGACTGCAAAGGCGTCGAATTCGTTCAGCAGGGAGCGGAAGCGCTTGAGGAAATCGATGTTTTCCGGCTGCGTCTTGTCGAAGTCGTGTTTCTGGCGGCCATAGGGATTGACCGCTGGAACCGTGTTGGCCCCGGACTTGGTCGCAGGCGGATTGGAGCGCAGTTTCTGGTCGTGGAAATAGTAGTTGATTGTGTCGAGCCGGAAACCGTCGACACCGCGCTCTAGCCAGAAACGGGCGACGTTGAGCACGGCGTCCTGAACATCGCGGTTGTGGAAATTGAGATCCGGTTGCGAGGCGAGAAAGTTGTGCAGATAATATTGGCGGCGGCGGGAATCCCATTCCCAGGACGAACCGCCAAACACCGAAAGCCAGTTGTTGGGAGGCGTTCCGTCGTCCTTCGGCTCGGCCCAGACAAACCAGTCGGCCTTGTCATTGTCGCGGGAGGAACGGCTTTCCTTGAACCAGGGATGGACGTCGGCGGTATGCGACAGCACAAGATCGATCACCACCTTGATGCCGCGCTCGTGGCAATCGGCCACCATCGCATCGAAATCTTCGAGCGTTCCGAACATCGGATCGACGTCCTTGTAGTCGGACACGTCATAGCCGAAATCCTTCATCGGCGATTTGAAGAACGGCGAGACCCAGATGCCGTCAACACCGAGCGCCTTGACCTCATCAAGCCGGGCGCGGATGCCGTTCAGGTCGCCGATACCATCGCCGTTCGAATCCTGGAAGGAACGCGGATAGATTTGATAAAGCGTCGCGCCGCGCCACCATTCACTCGATTTCTTGTTCGCGCCCTGCATGGTGCCCGCCTCATTTCCGTATTGCCTGATGCGGAAACCATCCGCCGAATATTCGCGATAGCATTTTTCAAACCGGATTCCAAAGCGCTTTCAAGATATGAATTGCAGGGCATATGTTTCACCTAAATGAAAATATCACTGGATTTTTCATTTCCATGTGCTTCTATGCTGTCATGATCGACAAACCGCAGCTTTCAGACACGCTGGAATTCGGCGCCACATCACAGGTGGGCGACGATATCCGCTCGTTGCGCAAGACACGGTCGATGACGATTGCCGACCTTTCTGCAAGTTTGGGCCGCTCCATCGGCTGGTTGAGCCAGGTCGAGCGCGGACAGACAGAACCCGCTATTGCTGATCTGAAAAAGGTGGCGCGGCTTTTCGGCATTCCGGTGTCGTTCTTTTTCCGCAATGAAACCGCGCCGGAGCGCGAGCGCGGCAAGATCGTCCGGGCGTCGTCCCGCGCGGTGCTCGGCTCGAACGAGGACGGGCTGACTGAGGAACTCCTGTCGCCCGATCTTTCAGGCGATTTTGAAATGATCCGCTCGGTGTTCACGCCGGGCGCTTCGAGCGAACTATTCCCGCCGCGCGCGGCTCAGGATGGCGGCTATCTCGTCTTCGGGCGCTTGAATGTCTGGATCGCAGACGAACTTTTTGAATTGAAGGCCGGAGACAGTTTCGGCTTCCAGAACCAATCCTACCGTTGGCAAAACCCGGGAGACGAGCCTTGCGTCGTCATCTGGGTGATTTCGCCGCCCATTTACTGAGGACTGACATGGCAAATTTTCCCACCCAGGCGCGTGTGGTGATCATCGGCGGCGGCGCGGTTGGTGTGTCGTCGCTTTACCATCTGGCAAAAGCCGGCTGGACGGATTGCGTGCTCCTTGAAAAGAACGAGCTGACCGCAGGTTCAACATGGCATGCGGCCGGCAATGTGCCGACCTTTTCCGCATCATGGTCAATCATGAACATGCAGCGCTATTCGGCTTCGCTCTACCGGGAACTCGGGGCACTGGTTGACTATCCGATGAACTATCACGTCACCGGCTCTGTTCGCCTCGGTCACTCAAAGGAACGCTTGCAGGAGTTCAAGAAGGTTGTCGGCATGGGCCGCTACCAGGGCATGAATCTCAACATCCTGTCACCTGACGAAATCAAGTCGCGCTACCCGTTCGTTGAAACGCACGATCTTCAAGGCGCGCTGTACGACCCTTACGACGGCGATATTGACCCGGCGCAACTGACACAGGCGCTCGCCAAGGGCGCGCGCGACATGGGTGCGACGATCCTGCGTTTCTGTCCGGCGATCGGTGCGCGGCGCGAGAATGGGGAATGGGTGATCTCGACGCCGCAGGGCGAAATCCGCTGCGAATATGTGGTCAACGCGGCTGGCTATTATGCCCGCGAGGTCGCCAAATGGTTCGGCCGGGACCTGCCGATGATGGTTATGAGCCACCAGTACATGCTGTTCGACACGATCCCTGAACTGGAGGCGTGGACCAAGGAAGTCGGACACAAGCTGCCGCTTTTGCGTGATGTCGATTCCTCTTACTATCTCCGGCAGGAAAAGAACGGCTTCAACCTCGGTCCCTATGAGCGGAACTGCAAGGCACATTGGACGACACCACAGGATCCGATGCCGGATGATTTTTCGTTCCAGCTCTTCCCGGACGATCTGGAGCGTCTCGAATGGTACATCAATGATGCAGTCGAGCGGGTACCGATCCTTGGCACCGCAGGACTTTCGAAAGTTATCAACGGACCTATTCCCTACGCGCCAGATGGCAACCCGTTCATCGGCCCGATGCCGGGTGTGCCGAACGCGTTTGAAGCTTGCGTTTTCACCTTTGGCATCTGCCAGGCAGGCGGCGCGGGCAAGGTGCTGGCCGAGTGGGTGACCAAGGGCGAGACCGAGTGGGACATGTGGTCATGCGACCCGCGCCGTTTCACCAGTTTTGCCGATCAGGACTATACGGTCGCCAAAGGCATGGAGGTTTACGGCCATGAATACGCCATGCACTTCCCGCGCCATTCCTGGCCAGCTGGCCGCAACAAGAAGCTTTCCGCCATCCATGACAAGACCAAGTCTTTCGGCGCCCAATATGGAGCGTACAATGGCTGGGAGCGGGCGCTATGGTATGCCAAACCCGGCGACGACACCTCAGAGGCGTCTACGCAGACATGGGCACGTAAAGGGCCGTGGGAGCCTCGCATCCGCGAGGAATGCGAAGCGGTGCGCGATGCGGCCGGGATCCTCGATTTGCCCGGTTTTTCGCGGTTCCGCCTTAAGGGAGAAGGCGCAACGGCCTGGCTCTCGACGCTGACCACCGGCATCATTCCAAAGCCGGGTCGCATCGGCCTTGGCTATTTCTCTGACGAAAGCGGCCGCATCGTCACTGAAATGTCGATCATGACGTTGGCTGAAGATTTCCACTTCCTGATCACCGCAGCCGTTGCGCAGTGGCACGACATGGAATGGCTGAGGAAGCACCTGCCTGCTGACTCCAAGTTCACGCTTGACGATGTGACCGAAGCCTTCTCCTGCCAGATCCTCACCGGCCCGAAGTCGCGCGCCGTTCTCGCCGATGTCTGCGAGGCGGACCTTTCGTCCGGATGGCTGACGCACCAGACGACGCAGATTGCCGGGCGTTATCTCCAACTTGTCCGCGTTTCGTTTGCAGGCGAACTTGGCTGGGAATTGCACACCAAGGTGGAGGACACGGCGGCGATTTTCGATGCCATATGGGCGGCGGGGCAGAAGCATGGCCTCAAGCCATTCGGCATGTTCGCGCTGGATTCGCTCCGGCTCGAAAAGGGCTACCGCGCCTGGAAAGGCGATTTGTCGACGGATTATACGATCCTGCAGGGCGGGCTTGAGCGCTTCGTCAAATGGGACAAGCCGGACTTCAAAGGCAAAGCGGCCTTGCTCAACGAAAAGCAGCGGGGCGTGACCAAGCGGTTTGCCACCCTGGTCGTCGAGGCAGGTGAATGTGACGCACCCTACATGTCGACGCTTTGGCACGACGGAAAAATCGTCGGCGAAACCACGTCCGGCGGCTGGGGTTACCGGGTCAACAAGTCGATCGCCCTGGCGATGCTGCGCGCCGATCTGAACGTGCCCGGCACCGAGCTTGAAGTCGAAATCTACGGCGAACGCTTCAAGGCCATCGTTCAGGCCGAAGAGCCGCTTTGGGATACAAAGAACGAAAGAATCCGGGCATGAAGAAAATTGTCCTCACCGACGGCGGCATGGGGCAGGAACTGCTGCGCCGTTCCGGCGCGGCCCCAACGCCGCTCTGGTCCGCCCGTGTCCTGATCGATGAACCGGATCTGGTCCGCGACCTGCATGCCGACTTCATTGATGCCGGCGCACGCGTGATCACCATCAACACATACGCCGCGACACCCGAACGGCTGGAGCGCGAGGGTGTCGGCGAACTCTTCGAAGAATTGCAGCAGCGTGGCATCGACCTTGCCAAAGAAGCGCGCGACATGACCGGCGCTGATGTGCGCATCGCCGGTTGCCTGCCGCCCCTGTTCGGGTCCTACAAACCGGAGCTGACGCTGTCGTTTGACGAGACACTGGAAATCTATCGCCGTGTGGTCGCAGAGCAGAAAGACTATGTCGACCTGATCCTTTGCGAGACGATGGCAAGCGCCGAGGAGGCGCTGGCTGCAGCGACTGCGGCGTCCGAATCCGGTCTGCCGGTCTGGGTGTCGTGGACGCTGCAGGACAGCCTCGATGGCGCGCGGCTTCGCAGCGGCGAGACAATCGCCGACGCCGCAAAAGCCATCGCACACATCAAGCTGGAAGCGCGAATGATCAACTGTTCCAAGCCGGAAGTGATCAGCGCAGGTATGGATGATCTGATTGCGCTTGGCGGCCCTGTTGGCGCCTACGCCAATGGGTTCACTTCCATCGGCGCATTGAAGCACGGCGGCACTGTGGATGTGCTGGAAGCGCGGCGCGATCTCGGGCCGGAAAGTTATGCTGACTTTGCTGAAGGCTGGGCCGCCAAGGGCGCGGCAATTGTCGGCGGATGCTGCGAAGTCGGGCCGGACCACATCGCCGCCCTGCGCGACCGCTTGTTGAAAGATGGATTTGAACTGACGGGGACGCCGCAATGAGCGCGATACCAACCAAGGCCCGCGCGGTTATCATCGGCGGCGGCGTGTCCGGCTGTTCTGTCGCCTATCATCTGGCCAAACTCGGCTGGACCGACATTGTGTTGCTTGAGCGCAAGCAGCTGACCTCCGGCACCACGTGGCATGCGGCCGGCCTCATCGGCCAGATGCGCGCATCGGTCAACATGACGCGGCTGGCCAAATATTCGGCAGACCTCTACGTCAAGCTCGAAGCTGAAACCGGCATTGCCACCGGCATGCGCCAGTGCGGTTCGATCACCGTGGCGCTGACTGAGGACCGCAAGACCGAGATTTACCGCCAGGCCTCGCTCGCCCGCGCTTTCAATGTTGATGTGCGAGAAATCTCCCCGCAGGAGGTCAAGGAGATGTATCCGCATCTCAACGTCTCGGATGTGGTGGGCGCGGTGCATCTGCCGCTCGACGGACAGTGCGATCCGGCCAATATTGCGATGGCGCTCGCCAAGGGTGCGCGCATGCGCGGGGCGAAGATTTTCGAACACACCAAGGTGACTGCCGTTCATCAGAAGAATGGGCGTGTCTCAGGCGTTTCATGGAAAACCGATGCCGATGAGGGCATGATCGAGGCCGACATCGTTGTCAACTGCGCTGGCATGTGGGCGCGGGATCTCGGCGCCATGTCGGGCGTTTCGGTGCCGCTGCATGCCTGCGAGCATTTCTATCTGGTCACGGAGCCGGTGGACGGCTTGGGCCGCCTGCCGGTGCTGCGCGTGCCGGATGAGTGCGCCTATTACAAGGAAGATGCCGGCAAGATGATGCTCGGCGCTTTCGAGCCTGTGGCCAAGCCATGGGGCATGGACGGCATTTCGGAAGACTTCTGCTTCGACCAGTTGCCTGAAGATTTCGAGCATTTCGAGCCAATCCTCGAAATGGGCGTCAATCGCATGCCGATGCTCGGCACAGCGGGCATTCACACCTTCTTCAACGGACCGGAAAGCTTCACGCCGGATGATCGCTATTACCTCGGCGAAGCGCCGGAACTCGGCGGTTATTTCATGGCCACCGGCTACAATTCCATCGGCATCGTTTCTTCCGGCGGCGCGGGCATGGCGCTGGCGCAGTGGATCAATGACGGCGAGCCGCCGTTTGACCTGTGGGAAGTCGATATCCGCCGTATGCAGCCGTTCCAGAAGAACCGCCGCTATCTGAAGGAGCGCGTGACGGAAACGCTTGGCCTCCTTTATGCCGATCATTATCCCTACCGCCAGCCGATCACCTCGCGCGGCGTGCGCCGCACGCCGCTGCACGAGCATCTGAAGGCCCGCGGCGCGGTGTTCGGCGAAGTCGCAGGCTGGGAGCGCGCCAACTGGTTTGCCAAACCCGGCCAGGTACGCGAGTACAAATATTCCTGGCACCGGCAGAACTGGTTTGAAAACCAGAAGGAAGAGCACCTTGCCGTGCGCAACAGCGTTGGCCTGTTCGACATGACCTCGTTCGGCAAGATCCGCGTTGAAGGCCGTGATGCCTGCGCCTTCCTGCAGGAAGTCTGCGCCAACGATGTGGACGTGGAAGCCGGCAAGATCGTCTACACCCAGATGCTCAACAAGCGCGGCGGCATTGAAAGCGACCTGACGGTTTCGCGCCTGTCGGAAACGGCCTTCTTCCTCGTCGTTCCCGGCGCAACATTGCAGCGCGATCTTGCCTGGCTGCGCCGCCATGTCGGCGAGCGGTTTGCCGTCATCACCGATGTGACGGCAGCGGAATCGGTTCTGTGCGTCATGGGGCCGAAGTCGCGTGATCTGATGAAAGCCATCAGCCCGAATGACTTCTCCAACGAACATCACCCTTTCGGCACATGGCGCGAAGTGGAAGTCGGCATGGGTCTCGCCCGCGCCCACCGCGTCACCTATGTGGGCGAACTTGGCTGGGAGCTTTATGTTTCCTCCGATCAGACTGCGCACGTGTTCGAAACGCTGGAAGCAGCGGGCGCGGACTTCGGGCTGAAGCTCTGCGGTCTGCATACGCTCGACAGCTGCCGCATCGAAAAGGCCTATCGCCACTTCGGCCATGATATCACCGACGAGGATGATGTTTTGGAAGCCGGGCTTGGCTTTGCGGTCAAGACGAACAAGGGCAATTTCATCGGGCGCGATGCGGTGCTGGCCAAGAAGGAAGCAGGTCTCGACCGCCGCATGGTGCAGTTCAAATTGGACGACCCGGTTCCGTCGCTTTTCCACAATGAGCCGATCCTGCGCGATGGCACGATTGTCAGCCAGACGACATCCGGCAACTATGGCCATTTCCTTGGCGGCGCGATCGGTCTTGGCTATGTGCCGTGCAAGGGCGAGAGCGCAGAACAGGTGCTTGCCTCAAGTTATGAAATCGAATTTGCTGGTGTGCGCCACAAGGCGACTGCCTCGTTGAAACCAATGTATGATCCAAAGTCTGAAAGGGTGCATGCATGACCAGCCTTGCCGCGCGCCATCAGGCCTTTGCGGATCTGCATTCCTCCGGCTGCTTCGTCATCCCCAATCCATGGGATGCGGGAACGGCGCGGATGATGGCGGCGCTTGGGGCTAAGGCGTTGGCGACAACATCGGCGGGATATGCCTTTACGCTCGGTCGCCCCGACATGGGGCAGGTCAGCCGCAACGAGATGCTGGCGCATGCGCAGGCGATCATAGCCGCGACGGACCTGCCGGTTTCGGGCGATTTTGAAAACGGCTTCGGCGACGATCCGGATACAGTGGCGGAAACAGTCCGGCTGGCAGGCGAGGTTGGCCTGTCAGGCTGCTCGATTGAAGACACGGCGATGAGCAACGGCAATCCGTCTTATGGATTCGATCTGGCAGTGGAGCGCATCAAGGCTGCCGTTTCGGCTGCCCGCAATCTTGGCCGACCCTTCGTGCTTTGTGCCAGAACCGATGGTGTCATGAACGGGACATACAACACCGAGGAAGCCATCCGCCGGGCTCTGGCTTTCGAGGCCGCCGGGGCGGATCTTCTCTATGCGCCGCTTTTGCCTGATCGAAATGCGCTCGAAACATTCACGAAATCTGTTCGAAAACCGGTCAATGCGCTTGCCGCCGGGGCTGTCCAGTCAATGTCCGTAGCTGAAATCGCAGCGCTTGGCGTTCGGAGAATTTCGGTCGGATCGATGGTGGCAAGGCTGACGCACGCGGCGATCCGCGACGCTGTGCGCGACATGCTCGACGAAGGCACATTCACCAATTTCAAATACGCCATGAAGGGCAGCGATGTTGATGCGCTGCTTCTGGCTGGCGCGGGCTCCACCCTTTCAAACAAACAAGAACAGTGAGCATCATGTCCGAAGCTGCATCCTCCGACACCTCCTCGCGCCGATCCGGCGGACGCGCTTC
>JBGSHY010000100.1:0-37873 GCA_041751995.1 Rhizobiaceae bacterium
CCGGCGGCGCTCCCGCCTTACCAGGCCAGACAGCGCCTGCCATCCCGGGCCAGGCTGCGCCGGCCGCCCCCGCCGTCGATCTCAGCCAGCCGCCGAAGATCAATTGAAAGCGGCACACACCTCAAAAGCAAAAACCCCGGAGCATTGCCCCGGGGTTTTCTTTTGACTGCATGAAAGAACGGAGGCTTAAAGCTTGCCGTTCCGCTGCTGGGTCATCATGAACGTGTCGTAGGTGTATTCAGAGAACTGCGCCCACAGGTAGGCGTCCTTCTTGAACTCAAGCTGATTGTCATAAATCTTCTTGAAGCCGGGGTTTGCGGCAGTGATTTCTGCATAGGTCGCGAGTGCCGCGGCATAGCAGGCGTCGAGGATTTCCGTGCTGAACGGCTTCAACTGCGCGCCGGCTGCAGCAAGACGCTTCAGCGCCGCCGGGTTCTTGTGGTCATAGCTGGCCAGCATGTCGCCATTGGCCGCTGCACAGGCCGACGTCAGGATCGCCTTGTAGCTCGCCGGAAGTTCGTCGAATTTCGCCTTCGAGAACATCGCATGCAGCGCCGAGCCGCCCTCCCAGAAACCGGGATAGTAGTAGTTCTTGGCAACCTTGAAGAAGCCGAGCTTTTCATCGTCGTACGGCCCGACCCATTCTGTCGCGTCGATGGTGCCCTTTTCCAGTGCCGGATAGATGTCGCCGCCTGCGATGGTCTGCGGCACGACGCCGAGCTTGGTCAGGATGTTGCCGGCAAACCCGCCGATGCGCATCTTGAGGCCCTGAAGATCGGCAACGGTGTTGATGTCCTTGCGGAACCAGCCGCCCATCTGAACGCCGGTGTTGCCGCATGGCAGCGCATGAAGGCCCTGCGTGCCGTAAAACTCGTTCATTAGGTCATTGCCGCCGCCATAGTAGAACCAGGCATTGTTCTGGCGGGCATTGAGACCGAATGGAATGCCGGTGCCGATCGCATAGGTCGGATCCTTGCCCCAGAAATAGTACGAGGCCGTATGGCACATTTCGACCGTGCCGTCCGTAACCGCATCGACCGCCTTCAACGCCGGAACAATTTCGCCGCCGGCAAAAACCTGAATGTCGAAATTGCCGTCTGTGGCCGCTTTGACATAATTGGCCATTGTCTGGGCCGCACCGAATATCGTATCGAGTGATTTCGGAAACGATGACGTGCAACGCCATGAAATCTTCGGCGTTGTCTGCGCGATGGCCGGTGCGGCAAGCGCTACAGTGGCCGCGGCGCCAACGCCCATTGTGCCGGCATTTTTGATAAATGAACGACGATCCATACGTGTATTCCTCCCGGGAATGTTTAGGCGCCGGTTCCCGCACTCGACTTGCGACCGGGCCATGAGCAAAGACTTGCATGGCATATTGAGGGTGTAAAGTGCTGCGATGGGTTGAGGTCGATGATTGTATTGCGCTTGCCGGTTCAAACATGCGCAGCTAAAACCGGAACCAATGACAACGAAGAGAAATGCTTAAAAATGCGCCAGCCGCTGATCGCCGTGACCGGAGATGTCCGCCATTTCGACAATTACACATGGCATGCAGCGCCGCAGACTTATCTTGAGGCCGCCGTTGGCGTTGCCCGTGTCGTCCCGTTGATTGTTCCGGCCTTTGGTGACCGCATCGACATTGATTCCATTCTCGATCAGGTCGATGGCGTGATGGCGACGGGGTCAAAGACCAACGTCCATCCCCAGCACTACGAGGTCGAGCCTTCGGTGGCGCACGAGCCGTTCGACGAAGCGCGTGACGCGACCGCCATTCCGCTGTTGCGCCGCGCAGTCGAGCGCGGCATTCCCCTTCTTGCAATCTGCCGGGGTTTTCAGGAGTTAAACGTGGCGCTTGGCGGCTCGATTGCCACCGAAATCCAGGAGCTTGAAGGCAAGTTGGACCACCGCGCCGCGGCCAGCGAAGATCAGCGGGTCCGCTTTCGCATTCACCAGCCGGTGCACGTCAAGCCGGACTCCTGCCTGGCTTCCATCGTCGGCGCCGGAAAGGTGCAGGTCAATTCGCTGCATCGCCAGGCCATCGAGCGCTTGGCAAAAGGGCTTGATGTGGAAGCGGTGGCCGATGACGGCACAATTGAGGCAGTTTCGGTCAGAGGCGCATTGTCATTTGCAGTCGGCGTCCAGTGGCATCCGGAATTCTGGGCAAGCGAGGACGAAACCTCCAGCGCGATCTTCGAAGCTTTCGGTGATGCCGCGCGCCATCATTTGTTCCAGCGCCTGCACCACACGGCGGCCGAATAAGTCAGCTTTCGATTCGCGTGAAAGTGACCGGTTCAACGTCCGCCGAAATACTCTCGTAGGCAAAACCGTCGGACGCACCGATTTCCAGAACCATTGCACCTTTTGCGTTCTGCAGCCGGACAGTGCCGCCAAGAGCGTCAGACCAAGCTGAAATTGTCTCAAGGCCCGGATGGACCTGCGCGCAGGCATTTTCCGCCTGCGCCGTTTTCACCCTGCCCGTCCCCCAATTGACAGAAATTTGACAATGACCGCCTAACGCCGTTGCCGCCTCAAACACCATCCGGCTGTCCGGCTTCATTGACGCCGTCTCGAACGGATCAACTGAAATCTGTTGCGCGGCGACCGCTCGATCCGCCTTCTCGGCAAACGGCGTCAATGCTATCCCCGCCAGGGCGAGGCCGACAATGGTTCTGATCATGATGCACTTCCGGACCTTGGTTCGCTCGCGCGATGCGGGAAGTGTGCGGCGGCAATGGTTTACCGAAAGTTAATACGGAAGCTAAGCATTTAGGAAACAGGCGCTTTTTGCAAGTGAACAGTCTCCGGCACCGGCGTCACTGCACCCTTGCCCGAGAACCACGACACCAGATTGTCGACGCAAAGATCGCCCATCGCCTTGCGGGTATGGATCGACGCGGAACCGACATGGGGCAACAGCACGGTATTGGAAAGCGACAGGAATTCCGGCCTGATGTTCGGCTCATTCTCGAACACGTCGAGGCCGGCTGCAGCAATGACGGCATTGTTCATTGCGGCAATCAGGGCGTCTTCATCGACTGTGGAGCCGCGCCCGATGTTGATCAGAACGCCGTTTTTCCCAAGTGCTGCCAACACCTCGGCATTGATCGCATGCCGCGTCGCCTCGCCGCCAGGAACCACGACAACCAAAATGTCCACCGCGCTGGCCATCCCGGCGAGGGTCGGGTGGTAAGTATAGGCCAGTGCCTCGGCCTTGCGACGGTTGTGATAGTGCACAGCAATGCCGAACGCCTCGAGCCGCGTGGCAATCGCCTGCCCGATCCGGCCCATGCCGAAAATGCCTGCCGTGCGTCCGCGCAAAGTCAGCGGCGTCAAGCGGAAATTGCCAGTTCCCGACCACTTGCCCGCCCGCAAATAGGCTTCTGCAGCTGAAAGCTCGCGCACCGTATTGATCAGCAAGCCAATGGCGGTGTCCGCCACTTCCTCGGTCAGCACATCCGGCGTGTTTGTCACCATGATGCCATTCGCGCCGGCATGGCGGCTGTCCACCGCATCATAGCCGACACCGAAATTGGCGACGATTTCGAGCTTCGGCAAAGCCCGCATCAGATCCGGTGAAATCACTGTCATCGCCGCTATGCCTCGCACATTGGCGGCCATTTCAGCGGTGATAAGCGCGGGATCGCCGGAGGCAATCTCAACAGCGGTGAATTCATTGCGGATGCGCCCCAGCGCATGCGGGTTGAGGCGGCCCGGCACCAGCACGGAAATATCCTTCAAGCGCATCTCAGGCAAATTCCTTGGGGGCAGCCGTGGAGTGGCGGACTGTCAAAATGGGTGTGATCAACTCCTGCCGCGCGGAAGCCGGAACCCCCGAAAGCCGCTCGATCAAGGCCCGCGCCGCACGCCGTCCGACCTCCCGTTGGCCGTTCCAGACGGTGGTCAAGTCAGGCGTCGCAATCGACGCCTCCTCCAGATCGTCATATCCAGTCACCGAGTAGTCCTTGCCCGGCTGAAAACCAGCGCGGGCAATGCCGCTCATCAGGCCGATGGCGACCAGGTCGTTCCAGCACACGGCCGCCGTCGGCCGGTCCGGCATGGCTAAAAACAGCGGCGCGGCGTCAAATCCGTCTTTCTTGGTGCGCGGTCCGGGCAGCCGCAGTGCCGGCAGCACGGGAATGCCCGCCTTTTGCATCGCCACCACATAGCCGTGATAGCGGTCGCGGCCCGTGGACGTCTGGTCGGTGCCGCCAACCATGGCAATGCGTGTGTGGCCAAGCTCAATCAGATGGTTGGTCGCAAGCCCGATGCCGAACGCATCGTCGCCGCGGAACACCGGCACATTCGCTCCGTCGACCGAGCGGGCGATCAGCACCGCCGGTAAACCATTGTCTTCCGCGAGTTGAATGTCCCTCGCCGGCGTGCCAATGGCCGGTGACATGATCACGCCATCCGCGCCAAGCTGCATCAGCGTTTCGAGAAAGTTCCGCTGCTTTTCGACCGAGTCATAATGGTTGGACAGGATGAACGTCTGCCGCTGCTTGTCGAGTTCGGTCTCGATCGACCGCAGGATCTCGGCATAGAACGGGTTCATGATGTCATGCACCACCACGCCGACAATGCCGGAGCGCGAGGTGCGCAACGAGGCGGCGCGGCGGTTGTAGATATAGCTGAGATTGGCCGCCTCTTCCTTGATCCGCTCCCGCGTCGCATCCGCCACCAGCGGGCTGTCGCGCAGCGCCAGAGATACGGTCGCTGTCGACACTTTGAGAGCGTCGGCGATGGTGGAAAGCTTGACCTTTTGCGCCACAAAACCCCCTGATTGTTCGCAGCAGAATTTAAAATATTTAAATTCCGTTATGCCAACTGTTTTTCAGGAGTCAATTTTTTTACGCTTGAAGCCTGCGCGCCATGCGCAGCTTGTGCTCCCGGAATGCAATGTAAAGCCCAGAGGCTATTATGATTGCCGCGCCGATGAGGGTTTGCAGGTCCGGAAACTGGTCAAAGAACAGCCATCCGAACAACACCATCCACAGCATCTGGCTGTAGGGATAGGGTGCCAGCGCCGCCGTGCTTGCCTGCTGGTAGGCCTTGATGACAAACCAATGGCCGAGCGCACCGAAGACACCGAGCATCAGCAGCAAAAACATCGCCAGATTTGACGACGGCATCGAAGCAAGCGGCAAGGCCACCGGCGTGATCAGCAAGGCAGGCGCGAGCGCCGAATAGAAGATCAGGCTTTCCGCCGTTTCGGTCTGGCCCATCTTGCGCGTTAAAAGCGTGTAGAAAGAATAGGACACCATCGCGCCGATCATCAACAACACTTCGGGCTGAAACGCGCCGGTTCCGGGACGTGTGACGACCAGTACGCCGGCAAATCCGCCCAGAATCGCCAGCCAACGCCGCCAGCCGGCCCATTCGCCCAGCATCGGCCCCGCCAGCGCCGTGATCAGCATCGGTCCCGCAAAGAAGATCGAAATCGTTTCGGCCAATTGCATGTGTTTCAGCGCAAGAAAATTGAAATACGTCGAGCCGAACAGGCATGCCCCGCGCAAAAACTGCATAGGGATGTTCTTCGCCCGGTAAATCGACGTGTTGCGCCAGCCCTGCAGAATGAAAAACGCTAGAAGCGTATGCGTGACAAACCGAACCCAGGCCACGAACGGCGCGGCCATGCCATGTGTAACCAGATATTTCGCGCTGGAATCGAGACAGGTGAACAAGACCGCCGTGCCAAGCACGAGCAACACCGCAGGCAGCGGTGTCGGTGCATCTGGGTCGGTGATGAGATTGGCCAAGGTCTGCTCTTCCGCCGAAAATCCAAAACAGCGGTTTGTCGGCAATCGGGACCGGGCGCAAGGGGCCGATGGCATCAATAAGCCATCAGCAGCCACTTATCTGCATTCAGTCGCTGAGATCGTCCGACTGTTGATTTTTCGCCGGCGCTTCAACCACATCATCAGTGTCATCGTCCTTGTCATTGCTGGGCGATTCGATTCCGGAAAGATTGTCCTCGATCTTCTTGAGCAGCTTGTAGAGCGTCTTCCGCTCCTTCTTGTCCAAGCCTTCAAGTGCCCGCTTTTCGGTCTTTTTGATCGACTTCTCAATCGAGACAATGGCTTCGCGCCCGGCGTCGGTCAGGAAAATATGCGCCTGCCGCGCGTCGCTTTCCGAGCCGCGCTTTTCGAGAAACCCTTGTGCCTGCAGCCGCGAAATCGTCTTGGTGATGGTTGGCGGCCGCACACCGATCTCCAGCGCCAATTGCCCGGGAGTCTGGCCATCAAGAAGCGCCAGCGCCAGCATCAGCTGGTCTTGGCCGGCGTACAGTTTCTTTTCCAGAAGCCGCGTCGCCAGCGCCGTGCGCCCCAATCGCGCGACGACCTGAACCTGCTGCAGCACTTTGCGGTCTTTCTTGGCCATGATCCGTCCCCGTGTTCGCAATCCTTGCGCGGCAATTTCAATACGATGCGCGCGCAGGGCTTGCCTTGCAATATGTCAAACGGCAAAGCACGATGTTGAAACGCTCAACATCTTTTGCCGACAACGCTCTTAGTCAGGATATGTGACAGTCATGCGACTATGGATAAAATCGCCCTTGGCCATTCTGGCGGACAACGCCGCTGGCGGCATCATTGTTGACGGCAGCCGCATTGTTGAATTGGTGCCTGCGGGCTTCACGCCCCGGTTCGACCAGGTCTTCGATGCCTCGCGTCACGTGGTCATCCCCGGCCTCATCAACACACACCATCATTTCTACCAGACCCTGACCCGCGCTCATCCGCAGGCGATCAACAAGGAATTGTTCCCTTGGCTGAAAGCGCTCTATCCGATCTGGGCGAGGCTCAACCCGCAAGCCTTCCGCCTTGCCACCCGCCTGGCCTTGACCGAACTGATGATGTCCGGCGTCACATGTTCGTCCGACCATCATTATGTCTTCCCGGCAGGCCTTGAAGACGCGATGGACATTCAGGCAGAAGAAGCGCGCGAGCTCGGCATGCGCATGACGCTGAACCGCGGCTCGATGAATCTGAGCCAGAAAGACGGCGGCCTGCCGCCCGACAGCGTGGTGCAGGATCACGACACGATCCTGAAAGATTGCGAACGCGCCATAAAAGCGCATCATGAAACTGGGGAAGAGGCGCTGATCGAAGTCGCCCTCGCCCCCTGCTCGCCTTTCTCGGTCACCCGCGAACTGATGCGCGACACCGCAACGCTCGCAAAACAATGCGGCTGCCGGCTTCACACACATCTTGCCGAAACGCATGACGAGGACCGTTTTTGCGTTGAAACCTTCGGCCAGCGGCCGCTCGACTATCTTGAAGATTGCGGCTGGCTGCATGACAAGACCTGGCTGGCGCACGGCATCCATTTTGACGAAGGGGAAATCGCGCGTCTCGGCAAAGCAGGCGTCGGTGTCTCCCATTGCCCGACATCCAACATGGTTCTCGCCTCCGGCCATTGCCGCACGCTGGAGCTGGAAGCCGCCGGTGTTGCCGTCGGCCTCGGCGTCGATGGCTCAGCCTCCAATGACAATTCCAACCTGATGGAGGGCGTCCGCCACGCGCTGATGATGAACCGGCTGATTTACGGTGCGGAGAAGGTCACCCATTTCGACGCCTTACGCTGGGCCACCGAAGGCTCCGCCCGCTGCCTTGGCCGCGCGGCGCTCGGCAAGATTGCGCCGGGCTATCAGGCGGACCTCGCCATGTTCACGCTTGAAGAACTGCGATTTTCCGGCGCGGGCGATCCGCTGGCCGCCCTTGTGCTGTGCGGCGCGCACCGCGCTGACCGGGTGATGATCCGCGGTTCATGGACCGTTAAGGACGCAAATCCAGTTGGCATTGACGTGGCCAAGCTCCGGCATGATCATGGCGCTGTGGCCAAGCTGTTTCTGGAGGCCTTATGAGCCCGCATCCCGACCGCAACTACACATTCGTCACCGATTTGGACTTCACCGCCGGCAATATCGCCGACTGGATTGCCGTCCTGCCACTGGGCGCAACGGAACAGCACGGCGAGCACCTACCGCCCGAAACAGATTGGATCATCGCAGAAGGCATAGCCCATGCCGTGATCGAACGGCTTCCGGCATCCATGCCGGTCACATTTTTGCCTGTCGAAAAAGTCGGCTACTCGATCGAACACACCAACCGACCCGGCTGCGAAACACTCTCCTGGGACGAATCCATCCGCCGTTGGATCAGCATCGGCGAAAGCCTCGCCGACAAGGGCATCCGAAAATTGGTGATGCTGAACGCCCACGGCGGCAATTCGCCTTTGATGACCATCGTCGCCACGGAACTGCGCGCCCGCCGCAAGATGCTGGCAGTCGCCACCGGATGGACCCGCTTTGGCCTTCCAGGCGGCGTGATCAGCGACAACGAAAAGGCCTACGGCATCCATGGCGGCGAAATAGAAACCTCAGTGATGTTGGCGCTGCAGCCCGACCTGGTGCACATGGACCGCGCCCGCAATTTCCCCTCGTTGCAATATGAACTCGCTCAGACAGCCAAGCACCTGCGCGCCTACGGCCCCCACGCCTTCGGCTGGATGGCCACAGACCTCAACCCCCACGGCGTCACTGGAAACGCAAGGCAGGCAGACCTCGCCAACGGCAAGGCCATGATCGCCAGGGCCGCCGATGGTTTCGTGGAGTTGTTGCGGGACGTGGCGGCGTTTGATGTGAAGAGATTTGACCGGGAGTGAGACGCGACGGGCAACGCCCGGCATATCATGCCAGTGGTATGTCTTTAGAGTCGAACGCCCTGAGCCAGGCGAAGGGCCGGGCGGTTGGACAAACAGCCCAATTTCCCCCCGTGCAATCTCACCTCCAACCGCCTATATACCCCTCAAAATCCCAGCGGCTTTCCACGAGGCTCTTTCATGTCCGAAATCGTACCCACCCCCGTCACTGTGCTCACCGGCTATCTCGGCGCGGGCAAGACCACGCTTCTCAACCGCATCCTGACCGAAGCGCACGGCAAGAAATATGCCGTCATCGTCAACGAGTTCGGCGAAATCGGCATCGACAATGATTTGATTGTCGAGTCCGACGAGGAAATCTACGAGATGAACAATGGCTGCGTCTGCTGCACCGTGCGCGGCGATTTGATCCGCGTCGTCGAAGGCCTGATGCGCCGACCCGGACGCTTTGACGGCATCATCGTCGAAACCACCGGCCTTGCCGATCCGGTTCCCGTCGCCCAGACATTTTTCATGGATGATGACGTCAAGGCCAAGACCCGCCTCGACGCGGTGGTCGCGCTGGTCGATGCCAAGCATCTGCCGCTGCGCCTGAAGGATTCGCGCGAGGCCGAAGACCAGATTGCCTTTGCCGACGTCGTCCTGGTCAACAAGACCGACCTCGTCACCAAGGAAGAGCTGCGCGACATCGAAGCCACTGTCCGCGCCATCAATCCGACCGCACAGATCTACCGCACCAAGCGCTCCGACATCGACCTGACCAAAGTGCTCGACCGCGGCGCGTTTGACCTCAAGCGCGTGCTGGAAGACGACCCGCACTTCCTCGACGCGCACGATCATGATCACGACCATGACCATGTCCACGACGAAAACTGCGGCCACGATCATCACCATCATGACCATCATGATCACGACCATCACCACCATGACCATGATCACCACCATCATTCGGCGACCTCGCCGATTCATGACGTGACGGTGACGTCGGTGTCATTGCGCGGCGGCGAGATGGAGCCTGAGAAATTCTTCCCGTGGATCGACAAGCTCACGCAAACCCAGGGCCCGGACATCCTGCGCCTCAAGGGCATTATCGCCTTCAAGGGCGACGCTGATCGCTATGTCGTCCAAGGTGTGCACATGATCGTCGAAGGCGATCACCAGCGCCCGTGGAAAGACGGCGAAAAGCACGAAAGCCGCCTCGTTTTCATCGGCCGCAAACTGAAGCAAGCCGAACTGCAAGCTGGTTTCGACGCCTGCAAGGCGGCCTGATCCAGCATGCCCACGATTGCTAACGCCGACTTGCCGGGACATTGTGTTCATGCTGGCTTCCTGTCCAACGTCCCGGTCTTTGCAGACGCTGGCGGTTCCATCTTCCGCCTCGAAGGCGCGCTGAAGGAAACGCCGGCACATCAGGGCCTGCTCTGCGCCACCGAAACACCGGATCGCCGCCTGTTGCTCACCGGCGGCGAGGACGGCAAGGTCATCGCGACCAACGCGTCGGGCGAAACGAAGGACATCGGCGCCATCCCGCGCAAATGGATTACCTCCGTTGCCGCCGGTCCGAACAACTCAATTGCCTTCGCCTCCGGCAAGACCGCCGTCTATGTCGATGGCGCGGGAAAGAGCGTCGAGCAGCCCAATGAACGCAGCATCGAAGGCGTGGCGCTCGCACCCAAGGGCACGCGCCTTGCCGCTGCCCGCTACAATGGCGTGACGCTGACTTTTCCCGGCACAGCCGCCAAGCCGGTCGAGCTGGAATGGAAGGGCGCGCACAATGCCGTCTGCTTCTCGCCGGACGGCCGCTATGTCGTCACCACCATGCAGGAAAACGCGCTGCACGGCTGGCGGCTTGAAGACAACAAGCACATGCGCATGACCGGCTATCCGGCCAAGATCAAAAGCTGGTCCTGGTCGGCCAAGGGCCGCTATCTCGCCACCTCCGGCGCGGAAGCCGCCATCGTCTGGCCGTTCCACTTCAAGGACGGCCCGATGGGCAAGGCCCCGCTGGAGCTTGGCACGCGCGCCAACATGAAAGTCACGGCCGTCGCTTGCCACCCGGCAGAAGAAGTTGTGGCTGTCGGCTTCGATGACGGCATGATTTTGGCTTGCCGCTTTGGCGATGCAAAAGAAGTGCTGCTGCGCCGCGGCGGCAAGGGAGCGCTGACATCGATGAGCTGGGACGCCGGCGGCTTCCGCCTCGCCTTCGGCTCCGAATCCGGCGACTGCGGCGTGATTGACATCGCTGGTTAGTTGATCGGCGTCTCCGCCTCATTGACCTCTCGCACCTTCACCTCGACCGTCATGTCCAGAAACCGGCCTTGGCTGTGATCATAGGTGCCGCTGATTGGCGTCGCCTGTGCCGGTGTCCGGGTCACGGCAATCCGGATCAGCGCCTGGTTGCGTTCGATCAGATTGGTGGGATCAAATTCAACCCAGCCCTCGCCCGGCAGATAGACATCCGCCCAGGCATGTGTCGACCCGCCTCCCTTGGACGTGTCATCCTCGTCTTCGCGCACATGGAGATAGCCCGTGACAAACCGGGCGGCAAAACCGAAAAGACGGGCGCATTCCATGAACAGGAAGGCAAAGTCCCGGCAGGTGCCGGATTGATTGACAACCGTCGTCATTGCGCTTTGCGTGCCGCGCTCTTCACGCCGCGAATAGGAAAACGCAGCATGAATGGCGGCGCTCAAAGCGCTGAGAAACCCTGACACGTCAAGTGGGCGGTTCAAGAACGCCACATTCAGCCAGCGCTCCAACGCCTGCCGCTCATTGGGGAACTCCATCGGAATGAACGGCGCAAGATCAATGACATTGTCCGCAGTGTAGTTGACCGGCATTATCTGCAGTGCGCGGTCATGCGACATCGGCAAAGGACTCTGCGTATAACGCTTGATCAGCAGGTCGCTGCGGATTTGCAGAAAATCGGACGCCTGCAAAAATGTGGCGTGGGCGAGTGAATTTCCGAATGTGTCAAATTGCCAATGCAGTGTCGCTTCAGGCATGATACTCAGATGCGCTTCCAGCACGCGCAGGTCGTGTCCGTCGCGCGGTCTGACCAACAATCGATGCCGTCCGAATTCAACCGGCCGGTCATAACGGTATCGCGTCATATGCGAGATCGAGATCAAAGCAGTCATCAGGAACCTTTCCGAGTTCCGGGCGTTCAGCATGTTCGCCTAGCATGGAATTGAATGCCAGCCGGCCACACTAGGGCAAATGCCCGGAAAGCAAAGCACTTACTCATGTTGATCCGTATCGGGTTTGAAATCATCGTCGCTTGCCAGGCGCCAGTGCCAATGCTGATGGCCCTGTCCACGCACCCTGAATTTGGCGGGAAAATCATCGGCGACGACAAGGTTCGCTCGTCCGGCTACGGGCCGGTCACCGAATATATTGATGGCTACGGAAACCGCATCTCCCGCACAGTTGCTGGGCCCGGTTTCACCACGTTTTGGTCAGACAGCGTCGCGGAAATCGAAGGCCTGCCGGATCAGATCCCGTTCGGCGTCATGCAGCATCGCGTTGAAGACCTGCCCTATCAAACACTCAACTTCCTGACGGCAAGCCGCTACTGCGATTCGGACAAGTTGGTCGACTTCGCCTGGAAACA
Source organism: Rhizobiaceae bacterium (assembly GCA_041751995.1). Taxonomy (GTDB): domain Bacteria; phylum Pseudomonadota; class Alphaproteobacteria; order Rhizobiales; family Rhizobiaceae; genus JANMEX01. The sequence continues at coordinate 12,278 of JBGSHY010000100.1, forward strand.
GTTTGGAAATGTCCCCGAAGGCTGGGAGCGGGTGCAGGCAATCAGCACTTTTGTCCACAACCATGTCACTTTCGGCTACAAATTCGGACGGCACGACAAGACCGCAGCCAATGTTTTTGGCGAAAAAACCGGCGTCTGCCGCGACTTCGCCCATCTGGGCCTCAGCCTCTGCCGCGCGATGAACATCCCGGCGCGCTACGCCAGCGGCTATCTTCCCGATGTTGGCGAACCCGATTCCGGCTTTGATGACTTTTGCGCCTGGTTTGAAGTCTTCCTCGGCGGCAAGTGGCACACCGTCGATGCCCGCTACAACCGGCCAAGGATCGGCCGCATCCTGATGGTGCGCGGCACCGACGCCTCCGATGTCGCCATGATCACCTCCTTCGGCAATTATGAACTGACGTCCTTCCGTGTCTGGTCAACCCACCTGCCGGACGAGACGAGCGAAACTGAGATCAGCGCGCTCTTGCAAACGCTCCCCGCACCGCGCGAAAAAGGCCCGAATTTCGGGCCAATCAATTGATCGTTTTTCGGCGCGGCTAATCTGCCCACATGCGCAGCAGGTTGGCTACGCTCTTTGACAATTGATCAAACTCGGCCGTTTTGCCCGATGCAGCAAAAATTGACCGGCGCGCGGCATCGAGGTCAAACAGGATTTCGCGATGTTCGGTGCTGCGCACATGGCTTTGCAGCCAGCCGACGGCCACCCGCCTTGTGCCTGATGTGACAGCATCCACACGGTGCAATGTCGTCGATGGGTAGAGATAGACAGAGCCCGCCGGCCCTTTCACCGGGTTTTCACCTGCACTCGATTCGATCACCAATTCTCCGCCGCCGTATGTTTCCGGCTCGTCAAGAAACAGGGTGAATGACACATCCGTGCGGATTCCCTGCATCAACGCATCATCGACATGCGTGCCGTAAGTCATCGTGTCACGATATTGCGCAAACAACAGCGGCGTCATGGCCTTGGGCCGCGCCGCCATATGGAACAGCGCGTTGGACTTCAGCCGCCCGGCCACCAGCGCCCGGACGTCATCCAGCGCCGGGTCGCCTGCGCGTGCCTGCATGTTGTTCTTGACTGTTTTCGCCGCCCAACCGGCAGTTTCTCGCCCATCAACAAATTGCGCTTTTTCAAAGACTTGGCGCACCTCAACCAAATCGTCCGGTGATAAAACCCCGGCTATCAGCATCTGCATTTACATCTCCGTTTGCAGTGCAGGTTCAAGGCCTGCACGTTTCTGGAACCCATCTCTTAGTCTTGAATGTGCGGCCATGACAAGTGCGCCATCTTCATGAACTTGGAAATATTCCAATGTAATCAAAGGATTAGAATGATTCAAATCTGCAATTAACGCTTGCCATAATCCACCGGACCGGATTATGGAAATGTGTCGTCACGGCCTTGAACCGCGATTGAGAGGGAAAACATGAAGACCAAGCTATGGCTTGGAGTGGGCAGCGCTGTGCTGCTTGGCTCCGCATTGAACACCAATCCAGACAATCAAACCGCATCGGCATTCTTCGGCGCCGCCCCGGCCTATGCGCAGGAAGCCGAAGGCGGAGAGGGCGGCGAAGGCGGCGGCGGAACACTCGCAAGTTACGCGCTCACCTCGACCAACCCCGATGCCTATAAATACGATGCAACGCCTCAGATTGACGCCTACATCGATCTTGTGCGCGACAGCTATGCCAAGTCCGCTGAGGCCACTGGCGCGCTGAAAGACGCTGTCGATGCGTTGATCACCGATCCGACCGACACGAAACTCGCAGCAGCCCGCAAGGCATGGGTTGACGCGCGGCCCGCCTATCTCGTCACTGAAGCCTTCAGGTTCTATGACGGCCCGATTGAAGATGTCGAAGGCCGGATCAACGCGTGGCCGATGAACGAAGTGGCGATTGATTATGTCGCCGGCGATGCAAAAGCCGGCATCATCAATGCTTCCACCGATCCGCTGACCATCGACATGATCGTCAAAGCCAATCAGGCCACCGACGAAGCCGATGTCACAACCGGATGGCACGCCATCGAATTCCTGTTGTGGGGCCAGGACCTTTCAGCTGACGGACCCGGCAATCGCCCCGTCTCGGATTTTGCCGCAGGCTTCCCGGCAAACGAACGTCGCCGTACTTATCTGGGCCTGGTCGCTGAACAGCTGGACCGCGATGTCTCAGGCCTTCGCGACGAGTGGATGGAAGACGGCGGTTACGCCGCCAGGTTCAAGGCACTGCCGCCACGCGAAGCGATTGGCCGTATCATGAACGGTATGGCCATTCTTGCCGGCTTTGAATTCATGTCTGAACGCCTCGCCGTCGCGCTGGATTCCGGCGATCAGGAAGACGAGCATTCCTGCTTTTCAGACACCACCCATCAGGATTTTGTCTATGATCTGGCGGGTATCAAAGCGGTCTGGACCGGTGATGGCGCAGGGAAGGAACGCAAGGGCGTTGATGAACTTGTGCGAGCCCTGGACAAATCGACAGCAGACAAGGTTGATGCTTTGCTGGCGGATGCCGAAGCCAAAATCGCCGCGCTCGGCGACCCGTGGGACAAGGTTTTGGCAGCCGATCCTTCAAGCCCAGAACGCAAGGCGGCGGAAGATGCCGTTGTCGCACTTCAAGCGCTCGGAAAGGGTCTGACGGATGCGGGCGCAAACCTTGGGGTGCTGGTGCTCATACCGGCAGGCTGATCGTGAACCGCAAAACAAGCCTGGGACTCGGCCTTCTCGCGGCGGCAGCAATCACTGCCGCCGCAGTCTGGACATCCTACGACGCTGCTCAGGCAACCGGAGCCGTGCCGGGTATGACGCCTGCCCTTGGCGGGGAAACGACCCGCGCGCTCGAAGGCCAAATCGCCTTCACTTTTCCCGCCGCCAACATGCGGCAGGAAAACCAGCGTGCGTTCTTTTTCGGCAACCGCCTGTTCAACACCAATTGGGTGATTGCGCCCGCCTCGGTGAAGAGCTTCGACGGCCTTGGCCCACTGTTCAACCGCGTGTCCTGCGATGGCTGCCACACGCAGGATGGCCGCGGCCGCCCGCCTTTGACAGACACCGAGACGATAGAGTCCATGCTCATCCGCCTGAGTGTTCCCGATCCGTCCTCGCCAAATGGCGCCTCGCCCCACCCGGCCTATGGCGACCAGCTTTCGGAAATGGCCAATCCCGGAATCGCTGCCGAAGGCATCACAAAAGTCAGCCGTGAACCCGTCAACGGCACCTACGGCAACGGCGAGCCTTACACCCTGGAAAAGCCGACCTACCGCATTGAAAAGCCGGGCTATGGCCCGCTTGGCGATGGAATCATGCTCTCCCCCCGCGTGGCGCAGCAGATGATCGGTCTTGGCCTTTTGGAAGCCGTGCCGGAAGCTGATTTACTTGCCAATGCGGATCCGGACGACAGCAACAACGATGGCATTTCAGGCCGGCCAAACCGCGTGACCGATCCGCTCACCGCCAAGGAAACCATTGGCCGGTTTGGCTGGAAAGCCAACCAGGCCAATCTCGTGTCCCAGAATTCCGGCGCCGCCGTCGGTGACATCGGCATCACCTCGCCGGCGCACCCGGTCGAAAATTGCACACCGGCGCAGAAAGCGTGTCTTTCCGCGCCCGTCGGCGGCAACGAGATCGACATGTCGCAAAGCTTTCTTGACCGGCTGACACTCTACACCCGCCTCATCGCCGTTCCTGCCCAGAGAAACGGCGATGACCCGAAAGTCACTGCCGGAATGAAGCTGTTCGAAACCTTCGGCTGCGCATCCTGCCATGCGATGACTTTGAAAACCGGAGCCGACGCGGTATTACCCGAACTCGCCAACCAGACCTTTCATCCGTTCACCGACATGCTGTTGCACGACATGGGTCCGGACCTTGCCGACAACCGGCCTGACGGTTTGGCCACCGGTTCGGAATGGCGCACGCAGCCACTTTGGGGCATTGGCCATTTTCAGGCGACCAACGGCCATCAGCGCCTGCTGCACGATGGCCGTGCGCGCGGCGTCGCCGAGGCTGTTCTGTGGCATGGCGGGGAAGCCGAGGCCGCACGAGAGGCGTTCCGTAACGCATCAAGGCAAGAACGCGACGCTTTGGTGGCGTTCCTGAATTCCTTGTGAAAATCAGAGCGGCTTGTAGCTGAACCAGTCAAAGTCTGCGTGCTTGGCTTGGCCCGTGATGTCAAACGCCAACATGCCGACAAATGCGCCGGTGAACGAGCCATGCTCGCCGCGCACACCGCCTTCGTCCGAGACCAGCGATGCGTCCAGCGCGCCGCCGACCGGCGTCCACTTGCCTTTGAGTTTGACAAGGAACCGCAGCACCGCCCCGTTCACCTCGGCGGCCAGATCAATTGCGCCGGTTGCCGGCAGCTTTGTTGATTGGAGCAGCGGAAAGGTCAGATTGCCGTCGGGATGGCCCATCGACGACAGGATGCTCAGCACCCGTCCTCCGGCATCCTCATCATGCGTGATCATCAGCGCATGGAACTTGAAGCGGTTGTAATAAAGCGTCAGTCCCGCCGCCTGCTGGAATGTTTCCGGCTCAAACTCAAGCCGCGTTTCGGCGCGGAAAGCGTGATGCTCCTGACGTCTTGCGACGAGCGCCTGTTCGAACCATGACCCAACGGACTCGCGCCCGTAGAGCCGCAAATGGCCGGGCCGCGCTTCAAGCGAAAACAGCCGTTCCGGTCTCGGTGTGCGAAGCCACTGAAATTCATCCGCCAGAACGCCATCATCAAAATTGCGCACCGGAGATTTGAACGCCAGCGGCTTGACCTTGCGTGCTGACTTCGGTGCAGGCACTTCAAGCTGCGGCGTCATCCCGCCCTGCTCAAGATAAAGCCAATCGTCCCGCCAGACACATTTCTGGATCGCGGTTTCGCGGCCCAGCGGCGATTTGCGGATGCCGGGCAAGGGTCGGGAACACAGGTGCGTATGATAGACCTCGCCATCCGGTGTCTCGACCATCTGCCCATGACCGGCGCGTGGCAGCGGCGAGTCGGGGTCAAACGCCGAGGAAATCAGGTGCAGGTTCGGGTGTGTCTCATATGGCCCTGTGATGCTGCGCGAACGCGCCATCGTCACCGCATGATCATACCCCGTGCCGCCCTCGGCTGTCGTCAGATAATACCAGCCGTTGCGCTTGAACAGGTGCGGCCCTTCGACCAGCCCTTGGCGTGTGCCTTGATAGATATTGCTCACCGGCCCAGTCAGTTTGCCAGCTTTCGCGTCCCATTCCTGCAGCAGAATGCCGCCGAAGAATGTCTCGCGCGGCCCGCCTTTAACTCCGGAAGCGCGATGGTTCCACACCATGTTGGCAAACCATTTGCGCCCGTCTTCGTCATGAAACAGCGACGGGTCAAAGCCGGACGAATTGACATAAACCGGATCAGACCACGGCCCTTCGATCGCCGGCGCCGTCACGATGTAATTGTGCGCATCCTTGAAATTGCCGTCGAAGCGTTTGACGTCGGTATAGACAAGCCAGAACTTGCCATCCGCAAAAGACAGGCATGGCGCCCAGATGCCGCACGAGTCCGGGTTGCCGCGCATGTCGAGCTGGCTTTCGCGGCTGAGCGGGCGGCACACAAGCCGCCAGTTGATCAGGTCTTTAGAGTGATGGAGCTGAACGCCCGGATACCACTCAAATGTCGACGTCGCGATGTAATAGTCATCGCCGACACGGCAGAAGGACGGGTCGGGATTGAAGCCCGGCAAGACCGGATTGGTGATGATGCCGGGCCTGGAGACCATTATTTCTTCTTTCGTGCCGGTCCGTCGCGCTCGGACGACGCCGCCCAGAGATTGACGTTCGCAACTTCCGCATACTTGTCGATTTCGGCCAGTTCGCCTTCGGTGAAATCTGGTCGGTCGAGCGCGGCCACGCAATCAATGATCTGCTGGCTTTTCGATGCCCCGATCAGCGCCGATGTCACCCGCCCGCCGCGCAGCACCCAGGCAATCGCCATCTGCGCCAGCGATTGGCCGCGTTTTTCGGCAATGGCGTTGAGCGCCCGCAGGCCTTCGACAGACTTTTCGTTGATCATGTCCGGATCAAGCGACTTGCCTTGTGCAGCGCGGCTGCCTTCCGGGATGCCCTTTAGGTATTTGTTGGTCAGCATGCCCTGCGCCAGCGGCGTGAACGCAATGGAGCCGATGCCCTCTTCATCCAGCGTCTCGAGAAGACTGTCTTCCTCGACCCAGCGGTTGATCATCGAATAGCTCGGCTGGTGGATGATGCAGGGCGTGCCAAGATCGCGCAGGATCTTCGCAGCTTCCTTGGTGCGTCTGGAATTGTACGACGAGATGCCCGCATAAAGCGCCTTGCCGGAGCGCACGGCATGATCGAGCGCGCCCATCGTTTCTACAAGCGGAGTGTCCGGATCGAACCGGTGCGAATAGAAGATATCGACATAATCGATCCCCATCCGCGCAAGACTCTGGTCGAGGCTCGACAGCACATATTTGCGGCTGCCCCATTCGCCATAGGGGCCGGGCCACATGTAGTAGCCAGCCTTCGTGGAAATCACCAGTTCGTCGCGCAGCCCGTGGAAATCGGACCTGAGGATTTCGCCAAATGCCGCCTCGGCGGAACCGGCAGGCGGGCCGTAATTGTTGGCAAGATCAAAGTGCGTGATGCCCAGATCAAACGCCGTGCGGCTCAGCTCGCGCTTCAATTCATGCGGCGTGTCTCCGCCGAAATTGTGCCACAGCCCCAGCGAAATCGCAGGCAGCTTCAGCCCGCTCTTGCCGACACGATTGTATTTCATTTTCGAATAGCGGTCTTCGGCGGGAAGCCAGGTCATGATCGTCTCACTTTGTGAATCGGAATGGCGACCCTAGCGGATCGCCGAACCTTTTTCCAATCAACGAAGCAGCGCTTTTGCCTCTTCCGGCCCGAGATAGGCCGGCTGGGTGCAGGTCGTCTGCAACGTGATGAACTCGCCGATCTCGCCCGAACGGAGCGCCGCCGTCATGACATCGACGCCATGCAGCGTCCGCTCCAGCGAGCAGCGGTAGTCGCGCCCTTCGGCAATGCCGATCGCCATGTCGGCAAGGCCGGCGGTGCGGTAGTTGGCCATTTTGCCCTGCGGATGATCCTGGTTCGGAATGCCCAGCGCATGGTCCCATGCGGGCAGCGCTTCGGCCGGGCCGTTGCGTTTTGTCGCCAGCACTTCTCCGCCGAAGAAGTTCGGGTCCGGCACATAGAGCGAGCCTTCCGAGCCGTAGAGTTCCATGTTGCCGTGACGATGGGCAAAAACGTCCCATGACGAGGACAGCGTGACCGTCGCACCGGAATGGAATTCCAGAAGCGCATGCACCGTTGTCGGCGTCAGCACGGGAACTGTCTCTCCAAGGCGCGGGCCGTTGGCGATGGTGCGGGCCTTCTGCGGCGTTGAGGTCAGCGCACCGACGCGCTTCACCGGGCCGATCAGGTTGATCAGGTTGGCGACATAATAAGGTCCGAGATCAAGCACCGGACCGCCACCCGGCGCATAGAAGAACTCCGGGTTCGGATGCCAATGCTCCATGCCGAAATTCATCACATGCGCGGTGCCGGAAGTGATGGTCCCTATAAGTCCGTCATCAATCGCCTTTCGCGCCTGCTGGTGCGCGCCGCCGAGGAATGTATCCGGCGCGCAGCCTGCCTTAAGACCCTTGGCGTCGGCGATGCGGCGAAGCTCAAGGCCTTCTTCAATCGTCAACACCAGCGGCTTTTCGGAATAGGCGTGCTTACCGGATTCTAGGATCGCCTTGGTGATCGGATAATGCGCCGCCGGGATCGTCAGGTTGACAACAACATCGATGTCCTTTGACGCAAGGAGATCGTCAACACTCATCGCCTTAAGGCCGAATTTTTCAGCCTGTGCTTGCGCCGTCGCCATGTTCATGTCGGCGCAGGCGGTGATTTTGAGGCCGCGAAAAAGCGGCGCGAGGGTGAAGTAGGCAGTCGAGATGTTGCCGCATCCGATGACGCCAACGCGAAGTTCAGTGGCCATGGTTGATATCCTTAAAGCTTGGAGGCGGCTGCAAACGAGCGCTGCGCAAAGCGCGCCGTGTCGCTTGGCTTGTCGTGTTCGAGCACATAGTGGCGAATGCGCGTCTTCTTCAGCGCAGCCATGATCGGCTTGAAGTCGACCGTACCGTGGCCAACGTCAGACCAGCCGTCCTCATCTGCATTCTTGCCCTTCGGCGCGATATCCTTGATATGCGCAGCGGTAATGTTGCCTGCGTATTTCTTGATCAGCTTGATGGGATCAGCCCCGCCCCGGATGACCCAGGCAACGTCCATTTCCCAGTCGAGCAGCGGCGCGCCCTTGAACATCATTTCGTGCGGTGTCTTTCCGTCCGGAAGTGTCACAAATTCGAAGTCGTGATTGTGCCAGCCGAATGAATAGCCCTCACCGCGATAGAAAGCGGCAATCTTGCCAAGCCGCTTGCCGAAATCCCGCCAGCCTTTTGAATCCGTCGGCCGCTGGTCAGGCATGATGTGGGGGCAGTAGATATGGCGGATGCCAAGGGTTTTGAGCGTCTTCAAAGTGCCCTTCTTGTCACCCTCAAGTTGGTCAATGCCAAAATGGCCTGTCGGCATGGTCAGTCCGTTGGCGTCAAGCAGCGCCTTGAGGCCGGCTGCATCTGAATAGAGACCGCCGTAGCCCTCGACCTCCTTGTAGCCGGCGTCGGCAACGATCTTGATCGTGTCTGCCAGTGATGAATGGTTGCGGGCGGAGTAGAGCTGGAATGAAAGGCGCTTCGGCATTGTAATTTCTCCCAAAGATAAAATCAGGCGTGAGGCCAGGCTCTATTTGAGCCAGGTATCATAGTCGGAAACGAGCAGATGCAGCGGATGAACATCCTCTTCAATGGTCGCAAAACGGCCGATCGGCTCGCGGAAAATATTGTCGGTGAGATCGTCATTGACGGTTGAGACTTCGCCAATCAACACGTCTTTGCCCTCGCCCCAGAAGGCGTGCCAGACATTGGTGTGCAGCGTGACACTTTCGCCCGGATCAAGCGAAAGCAACCCGCCCGCCTTCATCGTCCGCGCTGTGCCATCGCAGGTGACGCGCACTTCTGCTTCCTCGTCGATGGAGCCGTCGGCCTTGGCCATGTACAATTCCAAAACCAGCTTGCCGCCGCCGCGGTTGATGATGTCTTCCGATTTGATGTCGTGCCGGTGCATTGGCGAAATCTGGCTTTTCTTCGAGATCATGATCTTTTCGGCGTAGACCATGCCCCGTCCGCGCGCGAGATCAGCGGCAACACCGTTGCGGACGGTGAACAGGAACAGGCCAAGATCATCAAACTTGCCCTGTCCATAGTCGGTGATGTCCCAGCCCATGCGGCCGTTCAAAATGCCGGAACCGCCCTTGGTGTTGGCCTGCATCTGCTCTGGCGTCCAATAGGCGAACGGCGGCATGATGTAGCCGAACGAGCGGATGAACGCGTCGGATTGCCGGATGATGTCGTTGACTTCGGATCGCTTCATGACCTGCCCCGGAAAACCGGGCCTCTTTGTTTGTGCCTAATATGTCGCTGAATGAAGATGACGGACAATGAGTGACGCCGCCGCCTTTTCCAAGTCTGCATTCGTATCAGAAATGAACCGCAGCGTCCGTTTTTCGCCAGCCAAAAGATCAAAACCGCCTGCGTCAAACCGGCCCGGTTCAGTCGTCTCCAGCGAGACAAACAGCGCCAGCTTCTTGGCTTCGAGCGTGACGGTCAAAACACCGTCCTTAATGGTTTCCCCGACTGTCAGTTCCGGATCCGTCAGCGCCATCCGCTTGTAGGGAGTGAGCGCATGATGCCCGCGGCCCGTTGAGCCATCCGATGCCGTGAACTCGAACACCAGCAGATTGTCCTTGCCGATGTCCCGCGCCGATAGCCATGCAGCATCCACCGCCTTGTCGGTCGGCGCCGTGACGCTCGCCCGCGCCAGCTCGCGCGCGTCGCCTTTCAGCGAAACAGACTTCATCACCACATCGACGGTAACCGCATCCGGCGTGTCATTGACAGCCACCAGCCGGATCGCTTCGCCATCCGGCGAAGGCACGGCAAACACCGCGACCGGCTGGAAAAAGCGCTTCACCATATGGTGCAGCACCTTCCAGCCGCCGCCATGATCAAGGCTTGCCCAAGAGGCAACCGGCCAGGTGTCATTCAGCTGCCAGTAAAGCGCGCCCATATTATGCGGCTTGAGAGAACGCCAGAATTCAACAGCGGTCTTGATCGCAAGTCCCTGCTGCACTTGGCTCAAATAGACAAAATCCGCAAAATCCACCGGGAAGCGGAAATAGCGGAACATCGTTTCGGCGATGCGCGCATTGCCGCCGCGGTTTTTCTGATGGCTCTCCATCACCGGCGAGGAGATGTTGAGATCATCGCCCGACGCAAATTGCTTCGCGATTTTCATCGACGGGAAGGACTGGAAACCAAATTCCGAACAAAAGCGAGGGCGCACATCGCGGTAATGCTCGAAATTCTTGCCTTCGTGCCAGACGCTCCAGAAATGCATGTCGCCATTGCTGTCATCATGCCATGCGTCACCGAACGACAAGACGCCCGGCGACGGGCTCGACGGCCACCAGTTGGCCAGCGAGTCGGCGCTTTTCATCGCTGTTTCGATGGTGCGGTTCAGCCGGTCATACGAAACCAGATAGCGGTCGCGGTCCTTGCGCGACACTTCGAACCAGTTGAGCGCCCCGATCAGCTCATTGTCGCCGCACCACAGCGCGATGCAGGCATGATGGCCAAGGCGGCGGACCTGATAATCCACCTCAACCGCGACTTCTTCAAGGAAATCCGGCGTGGAAGGGTAGAGCGAGCAGGAATACATGAAGTCCTGCCAGACCATCAGCCCGAGCCGGTCGCAGATGTCGTAGAAGAAATCCTGCTCGTAAAACCCACCGCCCCAGACGCGGATCATGTTCTGATGCGAGTCGACGGCAGCCTGCAAAAGCTTTTCCGTCAATTCCGGCGTCGCAGCCGACGGCAGCGCATCGGCCGGTATCCAGTTGGAGCCGCGGCAATAGATTTCTCGGCCATTGACCTTGAACGCAAACCGGCTGCCGGCCGCATCCTTGTCGGTGATCAGTTCAACGGTGCGAAGGCCAATGCTGCGATGTTCAGTTTGACCTTCGACCGCGACTTCCAAAGCATAGAGATTTTGCTTACCAAAACCCGCTGGCCACCAAAGCTTCGGATTCTCGATCCGGATTGTCTCAACATGCGTGTTGACGCCCGCAATGACGTACTCAGTGCGCCTGTTCGTCTTGCCATCCAGCGACAGCGAAATAGCGACGTCTCCGCTGGCGCGGGCGTTCAACGTCACGGTCACCGTCAGATCAACGAAACCGTCACCGTGAAACTGCTGTGTCTGCACATGTTCGATGCGCGCGAGCTCATGCCGTTTCAGCTCAATCCGCCCATACAGCCCAAGCGGCGCAATGGCGATGTTCCAGTCCCAGCCGAAATGGCATTGCGGCTTGCGCAGCATGTTGACGTTGGGGATAGGGCAATTGTCGCTCGAATAGGGAATGTAGAACGGCATCGAAGCCTGCAGCTCATTCGCCGCTTTCGGGTTCGAGTGAAACAGGATTTCGATTGTGTTCCGGCCCGGCTTCAACGCCCTTGAAACGTCCGGCCGATAGCGCCGGAAACAGTTTTTCGCCGAGAGCACCAGATCGCCATTCACCCGCACATCGGCAATCGTGTCGAGATAGTCGATGTCGAGATACCAACCGCCGTCCCGAAACGACGCAGGCATCTCGAAGGTGCGCGAGACCAGCCAGTCTTCCTGTGCCACCCACTGCACAGCCTCTTCATTGCGGCCCGCGTAAGGGTGCGGGATCACGCCGTTGGCGACCAACGCGCTGTGCATATCGCCCGGCAGGAACATCGAGCCCTGGAACTTCCCGCCGGAAGTCGCCAAGGCCCATTTTCCGGCAAGATTCTGCCGACCGTCCTGAACGGAAGATTGCATGCTGCTCATTTTCTTATCCGTTTGGCGTCAAGCCAAAAACTCAAATCCGGTCGCTGTCCGCCTCATCGAACAAGGACGCAAGGCCGACGCGGAAGCGGACCTTGACCTTGTCGCCCGGATGGAAATGAACGTTCGATTCAACCCGCGCCGTCAGGCTCTGGCCTTCGAATTTCAGCCACACCAGACTGTCCGACCCCATTGGCTCGACCAGCTCGACTTCGGCGTCATACTCCGGAGACACATCGGCGCCTGAGCCGACATTGATGCGGATATGCTCGGGCCGCACGCCAAAGATCACCTTTTGACCATCATGCGTTGCCCGTTCCGTCACATAGCCGGCCAGCGGAACCGTCACGCCCTCAACCTTGACCGCAACATCCTTGCCGGAGCCGGAAATCTCGCCCTTGAGGAAATTCATCGACGGCGAGCCGATGAAGCCCGCGACATAGAGGTTTTTAGGGCTGTTGTAGATGGTCATCGGATTGTCGAGCTGCTGGATCGTGCCGCCCTTCATCACGGCGACGCGGTCGGCCAGCGTCAGCGCTTCGATCTGGTCATGCGTCACATAGATCATCGTGTTGCCGAGGCGCTGATGCAGGCGCTTGATTTCAACGCGCAGTTCCGCGCGCAACTTGGCATCAAGGTTCGACAGCGGCTCGTCAAACAGGAACACATCCACGTCGCGCACCAGCGCACGGCCGATAGCGACGCGCTGGCGCTGACCACCGGAAAGGGCGGTCGGCTTGCGCTCCAGCAATGGCTCCAGCTGAAGCATGTGCGCGGCGCGCTTGACGCGCTGGTCGATCTCTTCCTTGGCCATGCCCGCTACACGCAGGCCAAAGGACAAATTACCCTCGACCGTCATCTGCGGATAAAGCGCGTAGGACTGGAACACCATGCCGATGCCCCGGTCCTTGGGCTCCTCCCAGGTGACATTCTTGCCCTTGATGAAGACTTGGCCCTGCGAAGGCTCCAGAAGTCCGGCGATGCAGTTGAGCAGCGTTGACTTGCCGCAGCCGGAAGGTCCGAGCAGAACCAGGAACTCGCCTTCGGCAATGTCGAGGTCAAGCGACTTCAACACCTGCACGGCGCCATAGCTCTGGGCGAGGCTGCGCACGGATACGCTGGGATTGGAATGTGCGTTCATGAAATCAACCCTTCACCGCGCCGGCTGCAATGCCGCGCACAAAATATTTGCCTGAGAAAAAGTAGATGGCGAGCGGCACGATGCCGGTCAGGATCGTTGCCGCCATGTCGACATTGTATTCCTTCACGCCCTGCCCGGTGTTGACGATGTTGTTGAGCTGCACCGTCATCGGATAGTTGGTCGGGCCTGCATAGATTACGCCAAACAGGAAGTCGTTCCAGATGCCGGTGACCTGAAGAATGACGGCAACCGTCAAAATCGGCAGCGACATCGGCAGGAAGACCTGGAAGAGAATGCGCCAGTAACCGGCGCCGTCAACACGCGCCGCCTTGAACAATTCTTGCGGCAGCGACGCGAAATAGTTCCGGAAAAGCAGCGTCAGAAGCGGCAGTCCGAAGATCGTATGCACCAGAACAACCGCCGGCAACGTCGAGAAAATCCCCAGCCAGCGTGTGATAATGACGATCGGGTAAAGCATCACGACATAAGGAATGAAGCTCGCGAGCAGCAGGATGGTGAAGAAGGCTTCCGAATATTTGAATGGCCAGTTGGCCAGCGAATAGCCGGTGATGCAGGCCACCGTGATCGAGACGATCACCGATGGCACCGTGATCTTCAGCGAGTTGATGAAGCCGGGCTTGATGCCTTCGCAGTACAGCCCGGTGCAAGCCTGGCTCCAAGCCTTGATCCATGGCGCGATCGTCATGTTGGCCGATGGCGTGAACAGGTTTCCGGCGCGGATGGCATCGAGATCCTTCAGCGATGTGATGACCATGATGTAGAGTGGAAACAGGAAAAACAGGCAGCAAAGGATCAGCACGCTGTAGACAATGAAGCGCGGCAGCGTGATGAACTTTTTGGGCTTCCGGCCGGATGGGCCTGGTGTCAATGTCGCCTCAATGGTCATGGCTATTGTCCTTTCTTGCCGAACTCAAGCCGGATCCAAGGGATAAGGATGACGGCCATCGACAGCAGCATGATGGTGGACGCTGCCAACGACTGGCCGAGATTGGCGGTGAAATTCTGGTAGATGTAGCGTGAAGGCACATCCGACGACACGCCGGGGCCGCCGTCAGTTATTGCGATCACAAGATCATAAATGCGGATGGCGCCCGACGCGACGAACACGAATGTCGTCACCAGCACAGGCTTCATCATCGGCAGCACGATCTGCACATAGGTACGCCATGTCGGAATGCCGTCGATTTTTGCTGCTTTCCATATCTCTTCGTCGATGCCGCGAAGTCCCGCCAGCATCAGCGCCATCACAAAGCCCGTGCCTTGCCAGATGCCGGCAATGACGATGGCGTACATCACCATCTGCTGGTCAGCGATCCAGCCAAAGGAAAAGCTCTCCCAGCCCCAAGCCCGCACCGCTTTTTGCAGGCCATATTCCGGCGACATGATCCAGGCCCATACGTGGCCGGTGACGATGAAGGAAAGCGCAAATGGATAAAGGTAGATTGTGCGGAACAGACCTTCGGCCCGTATTTTCTGGTCCATCAGGACAGCGATGATAAATCCGAGCACCATCACAATGGAAATGAACAGCACTGCGTAAGTGATGACATTTGGGAACGAGCCCGAGCATTTCAACTGCCATGCATCGGTCCCGATCTGGGTGAGCGCCGGGCAATCCATCCAGCGGCTGGAGTTAAAAAGGCGCGTATAGTTCGCAAGGCCGCTGAAATTGCTCCACCATTCTCCCGGCGTGAACAGCGGCAGAATCCGGATGGACGTGAAAGAGAACAGCACGGTCCACAGGGTTCCGCCGACGAAAACAAACAAGGCAATCAGGATCATCGCCAGAGAGCCAAACTTCGACTGCTGGTTTTCGTAAGGGGCAAACCACGGCACAAGGCTGAGCGGCACGGCAATCGAGAGCAATCCCAAGACAGACGGGAACCAGCTCAACGATGATGCAGTGATTCCCGCTGACCTTGAGGTGAACATGACCACCAGAAACAGGGCCAGAATTACGCCGAGGTAGAACAGCTTGCTGCTGAACTTGCGGAAGGGAATGTCAAGAAGGGTCAGGGCAATGCCTGCCAGCACAATGAAAAAAGACGCGCCGGCAACGCCGCTGAACCCGGTCCAGGATCGCCAGCCAAATCCCAGCAAGAACGCTGCCGTGGTGGTGATGGCAAAGGTGGTGTTGCGTGTGCGCCGCGAAACGTTGGGCGTTTCAAAATTGTCCAGGATGGCGCGCTTGCCGAAACTCGACGCAACATAAACCGCAGCCGCCAAGGCAAACAGTTTCACGGAGAAAATGGCAACATCGGCGACAAGGGCGCTTCCGCCCACATGTTTCCGGAATACGACAAACCATTCGGCTTGCTCAAACAGCCCGTAGGCCAAGAGGCCGAGGATGGACGCCAGCCCCGTGGCGATTGAATAAATGATGACAGCCGGAATGCGGTCTCGCGTGAAAACATAGCGCGGATTGATGGAGACTGTAGCCATTACCTGACTTCACTTTCGACAAGGCAGCCGCCAAATACACCAGTCAAGAATGACCTGCATCATTCGATGGTTCAAAGCTGCGTGCGCATGAATGTAACTAAAGAAGGCTGCAACACCCCCGCCGCAAGGCGGGAGTGTTGCGATATCGCAAGAGCGCCAGTCTTACTTGGGTGCGTTCTTGATGATTTCCGCGAACTTGGCCTGCGTATCAGCAGCGGTCAGGGCCGGGTCCGCCATGAAGGATGTGAACAGATCGTTGATCTGATTGAGCGAGTCGCGGTCAATCATCTGCACATCGTTCGGGAACACGGCGGTCGAGCCGTCAAGAATGGCCAGGCCCTTCTTCATGCAGTCGTTGGCAGCCGACAGGTCGACGTCGGCACGCATCGGCAGCGAGCCCTTTTTCAGGTTGAACGCAACCTGGACTTCCTTGGTCACCAGCGTGGCGGCCATGCGCTTCTGCGCCGCCGTCACTTCCGGATCCTTGTTCTTGGGGAAGTAGAACACGTCGCCGCCGGTGTTCAGCACTGGCGTTACACCGAGGCCCGGCAGGCAGTCATAATCCTTGCCGGCAACCAGATTTGCAACGGCGAACTCGCCACCAGCCCAGTCACCCATGATGTTTGCGCCGGCTTTGCCCTGAATCACCAGAGCAACAGCTTCGTTCCACTGCGGAACCATTTTGTCAGCAGGCACGAACTGGCGCACTGCAGCAAGAGCGTCAAACACCTTGGTGAATTCCGGGCCGCTTGCGAGCGCGACGTCACGGTCCTTGTAAACCTTGACGAAGTTATCAACGCCGGCAAGGGCAACGAGAACGTCATTCACCAGGAGACCGACCGGCCAGCCCTGTGCAAGTGACAATGGCTGAATGCCCTTTTCCTGCAGCTTCGGCGCGGCAGCAACGAACTCATTCCAGTTTTGCGGCGGCGCAATGCCTGCGTCTTCGTAAACCTTGCGGTTGGTCCACATCCACTGGGCCGAATGCAGGTTCACCGGAACGCAATAGACCTTGCCGTCTTTGGTGCAGCTTTCAAGCTGTGAAGCAGGGCGCAGAATCTTGGCCCATTCGCCTGCAGTTGCGACATCGGTGATGTCTTCCAGAAGGCCGGCGGCGATAAGGTCGTCAGCATCTTTGCCGGGGTTCAACTGGGTGGCGCCCATCGGGTTGCCGCCGAGAATGCGCGAAATGATGATCGGGCGGGCAACGTCGCCGGAACCGGCGATCGCGCCGTCAACCCACTTGTCGCCAGAGGCGTCAACCGCCTTGGCGAATTCGGCAACTGCGGCAGCTTCGCCGCCCGAAGTCCACCAATGGGTAACTTCAATATCGGCAGCGTATGCCGAAACAGACATGGACAGAGATGCTGCAACAGCAGCAAGAATAGACTTATAACGCATCACGGATCCTCCCTTGCAAAACGTTATCTCCAAAAGCCTAGGCGAAAAAAAACGACTCTGCAACGTTTCAGAAAAACTTTTTTTGCGAGTCGAAAAAATGCTGCAGTGCGGCATCGCGAATTGGTGATTTTCTGGGGGTGGAATTGACTGCGCGAGTGCCAACCGGATTTGTTAAACCATAGAATATCCGTTTGATATTAAAGCATTAAATAGACAACTCTCTGGTCCCTCCTTTCCTGCATTTTGGGTTTAGGAACGTTCCTGTGGATAGTCGCAATCAGAGTGACATATGCCGCAACGCACAAATCATACGCCATCTGTAACGTTACAGATTTACTGACTTGTTTGTTGCCGGGGATATGCTCATATGCACTTTTGCGCGAGTCCAACGACGGAGGGGTATTGGATTTCCGCGCGTGGAGAATGCAGGCAATGAAGACGGAAACAGTTCCCGGGGACGAGCGGCCGACGCTGAAAACCATTGCGTTTCTAACTGGACTTGGTGTGACGACAGTTTCGCGCGCCTTGAAAAACGGGCCGGAAATCGGCGAGGAAACCAAGGAGCGCGTTCGCCAGATCGCCAAGCAGGTCGGCTACCGGCCCAACCGCGCGGGGGTGCGCCTGCGCACCGGAAAAACCAATGTCATCAGCCTGATCCTCAACACTGAGGAAGGCGCCATGGGGCTGGTGTCGGAGATGGTCTACGGGATTACCGAGGCTCTGGCCGATACGCCATACCATCTGGTGATAACCCCGTACTCCCTCTCGGACCCGATGGAGCCTGTGCGCTACATAATTGAAACCCAGTCCGCGGACGGTGTCATTATTTCGCGCACCGAGCCACGCGACCCGCGTGTCAGCTATCTCCTGGACCACCACATGCCGTTTGCCACCCATGGGCGCACGGACATGGGCGTGGTCCATCCCTGGCATGATTATGACAATGAATCCTACGCCTACAACGCCGTAAAGCTTTTGGCTGGACGCGGGCGCAAACGCATTGGCCTCAGCGGCCCGCCGCCGCAGCTCCTTTATGCCCGCCACACGGCGCGCGGTTTTGAGCGGGCCATGCGGGATTTCAAACTCGACGTCTTCCCGTTGAGCACCCTGAATCTTGACGCGCCCGCAGACGAAATCCGCCGCAGCGGACGCGAAATCGGACTTGCATCAGACCGCCCCGACGGCATCGTCTGCTCTTCCGCCATGAGTGCATTGGGTCTTGTCGGCGGCCTTGAAGAAGCGGGCCTGAGAATCGGCCGCGACATCGACATCGTCACCAAGCAAAGCTCGTCCTTCATCGGCTGGTACAAGCCGGAAATCCTGACCATCCGCGAAGATTTCCGGACCGCCGGCCGTGACCTGGCAAAGTCCGTGCTTGCCTGGATTGACGGCGCCGACCCGGCAACCCTCCAGCATCTGGTAGGGCCAGAAGGCGCTGTCTGACGATTTGCTGCAAGTTCTGGCAGTTTGCTTGCCGCAAACCGTTTGCGCTTGCCGCAAACAGGCAAATCCGCGCCTTTTGTCGCCTTGCGCGGTGCCTTGCCGGCTTGCTAGCCTGTGATTAACCGGGAGCACCGGAGCCACCACAAGGGAACCAAAATGAAGACCATTCTGAAACTCGCCGCCGCCCTTTTCCTGAGCACCGGCGCATTCGCCGCTGACAAGATCAAGATCGGCACCGAAGGCGCGTACCCGCCCTTCAACTCGATCACCGCAGACGGCAAGGTCGTCGGCTTCGACATCGACATCGCCAACGCCCTTTGCGAAAAGATGAAGGCCGAATGCGAAATCGTCACGCAGGATTGGGACGGCATCATTCCGGGCCTCAAGGCCAAGAAATACGACGCCATCATCGCCTCCATGTCGATCACCGATGACCGCAAGAAAGAAGTCGCCTTCACCAATCCCTATTACAAGTCGGCGCTGACCTTCGTCGGCAAGAAGGGCTCGGGCATCACCGAGATCACCGCAGACACGCTGAAGGGCAAGACCATCGGCGCGCAGGCCGGCACCACGCAAGCCGATTACATCACCGCCGCTTTCCCGGATGCCGAACTGAAGTCCTATCCGACACAGGATGAAGTCAATCTCGACCTCGTCAACGGCCGCCTCGATCTGGGCGTGTCCGACCTGTTCCCGATGATGGACTGGATCGATCAGGCCAAGGACGGCGCATGCTGCGAACTCGTCGGCAAGCCGGTTCTCGAAGCCAAGTATGCCGGTCAAGGCGCAGGCATCGCCATCCGCCAGGAAGACACCGCGCTGCTCGAAGCCATGAACAAGGCGCTTGAGGAAATCGTCGCCGACGGCACCTACAAGACCATCAACGACAAGTATTTCAAGATCAACATCTTCACGATGGAATGATCTGAACAGTCCACACAGGCCGTCCGGATGCGAACCATCCGGACGGCTTTTCCTTTCCAAACTGGAGCATTTCCAAGTTTGATGGATCATCGAACGGCTAAGGAAAATGCGACAAAACAAAGAGTTAGAGTTGTTCAACGATTCGAAAATGCGGTGAACGACTCTAAATTCCGGGAGGCCGCGATGGCGCAGACATTCGACGTGGCGGTCATCGGCGGTGGAATCGCCGGCTTCTCGCTGGCGCATTTCCTGTCGCCGCACAAAAGTGTGCTTGTCCTCGAACGCGAAGATGCCTTCGGCTACCACGCCACCGGCCGTTCCGCCGCCGAGTTCGCCTTCCGTTTTCACACGCCACTGGTCGGCAAACTGGCCGCCCTTTCCTTTCCGTTTCTTTCCTCTCCGCCCGACGGTTTCAGCGGGACGCCGCTCCTCAACCCGCGCGAAATGCTGCTGATCGCGCCAGATGAAAAACGCGCCCGTCTGGACGAGGTGTTCGATCAGGAATCCCGCAACACCGACCGCCTCACCCGCATGACTGTCGATGAGGCGCTGAAACGCGCGCCGATCCTCAATCCGGAGTTCTTCACCTCTGCCTTCCATGATCCCGACTGCTGGGACATTGAAGTTGAAAGCCTGTTTCAGGCCTATCAGCGTTCAGCCAGACAATCTGGCGCCGTCGCCCATCGCAAGGCCGGATTGATTTCTGCGCAGCGCAAGGACAGCATCTGGCTTTTGGAGACAGCTGCAGGCGTTTTCACCGTCAACACCGTCGTCATCGCCTCCGGCGCATGGGCCGATGAAACCGCACGCATCCTCGGCGCAAAGGCGCTCGGACTCACCCCATTCAACCGCACCGTCATCACCGTCGATCTGCCCTCGGCAACCAACTGGGCCGCCATGCCGGAAATCCAGGAAATCGACGAAGACTTCTACATGAAGCCGGATGCCGGCAAGCTGTTGCTTTCCCCCGCCGACGAAAGCGACAGCGCGCCCGCCGATGCCCAACCGGAAGAGCTTGGCATCGCGTGGGCGATGCACTGGGCGAGTGAAGCCACGATCCTCAAACCCGACCGCCCGTCGCACGCATGGGCAGGCCTGCGCACATTCGCACCGGACCGGGCACCTGTGATCGGTTGGGACAAGAGTGCAGATGGCGTCTTCTGGCTCGCCGGCCAGGGCGGCTTTGGCATCCAGACTTCACCCGCCCTCGGCCGTTACGCCGCCGACCTGTTGCGCGGCCAGCCGCTTGCCGATGATTTCAAACGAACCGGCGTGGACCGCGCCGAAATGGACCCCGCCCGCTTCGCCTGATCAGCCAGCCGTCTTCGGCTTCCATCCCGAAAGTCCCGCCGCAACCGCGCGGAACATTTCGATTGTCTCTTCCTCCACGAGGCTGCCGCCGACGCCGTCATTGTCAAAGTCGCGGTGTGCCGAAGTCTTGACAATCACCACGCGCGCCGGGCGGTTCACATAGATATACTGCCCGTATATGCCGATGGCGAAAAACTCGTCATCCGGATTGATCGGCACCCACCATTGAAAGCCATATCCCATCCGGTCCGCCTTGTCCGATGCCGGCGGCGCTGAAGCCTTGGTCGCCTCGCGCACCCAGTCTGCCGGAATGATCTGCCGCCCATTGAACTGCCCGTAATCTAGCATCATCTGCCCGAACCGGGCATAGTCGCGCGTGCGCACATTCAAGCCGCCCAGCGCAAACGCCACGCCATATCCGTCCGTCAAATAGAACGCGTCGTCCTCGACGCCGAGCTTTGACCACAACGTCTCCTCCATCAGCACCGCCATGTCCTTACCGGTCACCGCCCGCAAGACCATAGCCAGAATATGCGTGTCGATCGACGTATACTGCCGCAGCGTTCCCTGCTCGCGCTCGCGTCCCTCAAGGCTTCTGGCAAATTCATCCATTGAGCCGCCCAACCCCAAAACGCGGCCCATCTTGTTGATGTCCGACCAGAACGCCTCATAATTCTCGTCGAACTTCACGCCCGACGCCATATTGAGGACATTGCGGATCGTCACGCCCTCATAGACCGTGCCCTTCAGCGACGGCACATAGGCATCGACCGCATCGTCAAGGCTCTTGATCCGCCCGTCCGCAACCACCGTGCCGAACATTGCCGACAGGAAGGACTTGGCCATCGACCAGGATATCCGCTTGTCCTCGGCCTTGGTGCCAAGCCGGTAGTCCTCGTAGGCAACGCGCCCCTCATGCACCACCAGCAGCGATGTCGTCCTGGTCTGGTCCAGCCAGTCAGCCACCAGTTTCGGGCTGCCGCCAAAATTGTAGGATTGGGCGAGGTCGCGCTTGCTGTCGAACCACGGCGCAATGTCGCCGGAGCGCTTGACCTCGACCCATTTGAACAGGTCCTTCATCGACCCGAAATTGGCAACGATCTTGTCTTCGTCAAACAAGGTGTTGACGTGATAGAGCCGAACCAGATTTTCGCGGTAATAAGCCGCCGCTGCGCCGCCGATGACAATCAGCGCCAGCAAAAGCTTGAGAGCCCGGGAAAAGACGCGCCGCATGAAATCCCCCCAAAGGATATTTTTCTGAAGCCAGGTTAGCCTGTTGCATTGAAACTGCAAACTCGCCAGAACGGCGCAGGCATACCCAAGCTGCAAACCTGCTTGAAGGACGAATTCATGCGATTTTTCACCGCCGCCGAGACCGCAGCCGCGCTCGATTATCCGGGCCTGATCCGCTCGATTGCCGACGTTTTCGCCTCCGGCGCAACAGCGCCGCAGCGCCATCACCACACGATCAAGAAACCCGGCGAGCCCGACGATGTGCTGCTTTTGATGCCGGCCTGGGCGAGCGGCTTTGGCGTCGGCGGTGTCAAGATCGTCAATGTCGTCCCCGGCAACGCTGCCCGCGGCCTGCCCGCCATCATGGCCAGCTATCTTGTGTTCGACGAGTTGACCGGCGCGCACAAGGCCATCCTCGACGGCGCAACGCTGACCGGCATGCGCACCGCCGCTGTTTCAGCGCTCGCCGCCGACCGGCTCGCCCGCAAGGATGCAAAGACGCTTCTCGTCGTCGGCTCAGGCAGGGTCGCGGCTGAACTGCCAATGGCCTTCATAGCCATCCGGCCGATTGACAAGGTCCTGATCTGGAGCCGCACGCCCGCATCAGCCGCCGCCCTTGCGGCTTCGCTCGAGTCCGAAGGCTTCAACACCGAAACCGTTGACAATCTGAAAAGCGGCGTCAAGCGCGCCGACATCATCTCCTGCGCGACCCTTGCGACCGATCCTGTCATCAAGGGCGAATGGCTGCAGCCCGGCCAGCATCTGGATCTCATCGGCTCCTATGCGCCGCACATGCGCGAAGCCGACGATGACTGCATTCGCCGCGCCAAGGTCTGGATCGACACGGAGGCCGGATTGCATGAGACCGGCGATCTCATCAAGCCGCTTGAATCCGGCGCACTGACCAAATCCGCGGTTCTCGGCACGCTGTACGACCTTTGCAAACCGGGCTTTGCCATGGATCGGAAAGACCGCGACATCACGCTGTTCAAGGGCGTCGGCCATGCGCTCGAAGACCTTGCTGCTGCAAAACTGGCGCTGTCATCAATCGCCTATTGATTTTGCCGCAATTACACCGGATTACTATTCTGAAACGTTACAGCGGGTGGAATATGCACCCAGCGCGGCGAAACCGGAACACATCATGCATTCAGCTCTTGCCACTCCGCGCGCGGCGCTCATGGCTGTTTTCGCCGCCTTCGGCGCCATCTTCGGCACATTTTCCGGTTCGGTTCCGCAACTGGTCGCCAATTATGGCTTGAACAACGCCAGCTATGGCTTTGGAATCACCTTGATGGTGGCGGCGACCGTCTGCGCCATGAGCCTTTCCGGCTTTATGGCACGTCACTTTTCGCACCGGCATTTGCTTCTGGCTTTGCTGCCGCTGACATTCGGCCTGATGGCCGCGCTTTTCATGTCAACAGCGCCGCTGCTTTTCTACATTCTGGCAGCGCTTTTGGGTTTGGTGTCCGGCGCGATGGACGTCATCATGAATGCCGAGGGCGGTCAAATTGAAGTGGATTTGCAGCGTCCTGTCTATATGGCGTTTCACGGTTCGGTCTCCTTGTCCGTTGCTGTTTTCGCAATCCTGTCCAGCCTGCTGTCGACCAACTACGGAACCCACGCCTCCATTCTTGCCGCATCGACAGTCGTGATTGCTGCCGCCTTTCTTGTCCACCGCAACGTTCCGGTCCGGCAGAAAACAGCAACCGCCCCCCGGAAGGCCAAACCCGAACTTCGCGCCGCCTTTACCCGGCCTTTGCTGGTCATCGGCATGGCCGCCGGCCTGATCATCTCTGTTGAGGTCACGGCCCTTCTGTGGTCCTCAAAACTCCTTGCCGAAACCGCACCGCAGCTTGCCGCCATATCCGGCCTCGGCGCAGCGTTCTTCGGTCTGTGCAATGCCATGGTCCGCTTTCCCAGTGACGGTTTGCGCGCCCGCTTTGGCGACCTTCACGTCATGATGACGCTTGTCTGGCTTGCCATCATCGGCTTTGCAGGCCTCGGGCTGACCACGTCATTTGCATCAAACGTCTTTTTCTTTGCGCTGGTTGGTATGGGCGTTGCCATATTGGTGCCAAGCCTTTTGGCCATGGCCGCCCGCGAAACACCAATGAACCGGGCGGCGGGGATCAGTGTCGCCAGGCTGATCGCCGGTGCTCCGCGTATTGTCGCCCCAACCGCCTTTGGAGAGGTCGCAGAGATCGCGTCTACCCGTGTCGCCTTCGGCCTGTGCGCCATTGTGCTTCTTGCCGCATTTGTGTTCATGAACGTATTGCGCATGATGAAGCACGATGTGGCACCGGCAAAATTGACAAAACCGCATCCGCAAAGTTGATCTGATATCTCGCGGCGGCTTTGCACCCGTGCTAACATACACTCATACTTGATGGTCGGCGGCATCGGCCCCGCGCTTTTTCAGGCAGACGAGAACCGGAGAACGATCATGGCAAAAGGCCAAATGCGCAGCAACAAGGAAACCCGCAAGCCGAAGGCCGACAAGGTCAAGACTGCGGCGTCATCAAGTTCAGATCCTGTCAAAGGCTTGGCCAGCCCGATCAAGCTGCCGAACAAGAAATAACAGCGCACTTCTTCAACAGGGATGCATGCTTCAGATTGGCTAATGAGCTAGTCATCAAGTTGTGCTTGCCTAAGAAGTGAACTCTGCGGAGTATGCTTGCGCCGGCCAAAACGCAAAAGCCCGCACGAGGCGGGCTTGTTCGGAAGGTTTGGTTGCGGGGGCAGGATTTGGCCTATTCCGAACAGTTGAGACACTGTAAATTTAGCTATTTGCCTTGATGCTGGTCGCCGATAATTTACCAGCTCCACCGCGTTCATTCGCTGCACGTTTCACGAATGACCGAGATGGGGCCGCTAACGGCCTGGCAGCTTTCAGGATGACTGGCAAGAAAGCTGACAGGTGCGTCCAGCGTAGTGCGGACCGCTTTGCGCCAAAAGCGGTCGTTCAGATACGAGGGCCGACCCGGATGGTTGTGCGCGAGCATGCGTTCTAGGCGGTCGAAGTGTAGCGGTTCACCACAATGCCACATTCTAATGTCCGTCAGAATTCAGAACTATTGGCTTGAGCTAGAAGGTGCCCTTGATCACGATGCCCCAATTGTCCCCGATCGCTCCGTCCACTATATATGGGCGCACCGCGACTTTCTTTACCGTAGTCCAGAACCCCGCAGGCGCTGTGGCATCGAACGGCAAACCGTAGGCGGGCTGATTCATGTACATCACTCGCGCATCGAAGCCGGCGAGCACTCCCATACTCGCATCGAGGAAGTTGACCACGGCCCCAAGACTTGCACCCTCAGTCTCAAGTCCGAAACTGGCCTTGTTGCCGTTGGTTATCTCGACAACTACCGTGCCGCTGTCTGCCGCAACGTTTACGTTGGGGTTATAGTACCAATAGGCTTTGTCGTAGTACTCCCCATGAAGATGGCCGTGCTTAGGACCATCCCCGACAGCGCGAAAGTCCGCTACCACCGGCTGGCGAAACGTGACTCCCGAAATGCTAGGCTGATAGGTCGGGTAGACTGGCATCTTATCTATGCTGATTGGCCTGCTGCCGGTTTCGTGGACACCGAGTTAGTGTGTTTCCAATGAAACTGGAGCGAACGAATGCAAAGACGAAAGTTCAGCCGCGAGTACAAGCTTGAGGCAGTGAAATTGGTGCGGGATCGCGGCGTCGGT
>JBGSHY010000101.1:0-41292 GCA_041751995.1 Rhizobiaceae bacterium
CAAACGGGTCGAACTTGGGGCTACGAAGTGTCGTTGCCTCAGGGTCGCAAATTTCCAGCGGGTGCATCCAGCATCGATAATTGGTCAAATATTGGCGTTACGCGTGCATCGGGTAAGCCATTCCGAAACGGCGGCGATAGCGCGACACTGAAGCTGCCAGATGGAAGGGCTGGTCCGGCCTTTCTGGTCATGAAAAACTTTCGTGTGATCAAAGCTTATAACAATGCAGATAAGTATGCGTTGGCAGTGGGCGTATTGGCTGATCGCATTGCCGGTTCGCACGAATTGGTGCGTGACTGGAATAGACCGTTTACAGCGTTGAGTATTGTTGAAAAGGAAGAGATGCAACGATTGCTTACCAAGGCTGGCTACTACGAAGGGAAGGCTGACGGCAATGTTGGCAGCGGGACAAAAGCAGCTATTTTAGCGTTTCAACAGGCAGCAGGCTTGACGCAAGACGGCTATGCTAGCAAAGAATTGCTGAATGTCTTGAGACGGCAATAATCGCTTTCTCCAAGCGGCATTTTCTAACCCCCTCATAAGGTATGAAATTGTTCAAGATAGCGCGCTCACTTTTGGTACTATTGGCTTTGGCGGTGCTTATGGTGCCAGCAAACGCGCCCGCGTCTTTCGCGCAGGAAACAAGGTCGCCTTCGATTTTGGAGTTCTTTGGCTTTAAGCAAGCGAAGCCGAAGATTGTTCAAAAGAAAACTACTCAGAAGGCTTCAATAAAGAAAAAAGTGAAGCCGACGAAACCAACACTTGGGCGTAAGAAAACACTTCCAAAGCTGAATCCAAATGAATTTGGCGGGCCGTTAGCGCCTGCGGCTGCCGGACTTCCAGCCATCCCGGATAAATTGACCACTGCAAAAACTATCCTTGTGGTTGGCGATTTTATGGCGGATGGCGTTTCAGAAGGTATTGAGCAAGCGTTTGAAAGTGATGCCGGTGTCGTGGTCGCTTCCAAGGCAAATGGTTCCTCCGGCTTCATCCGTGATGATTTTTACAATTGGACCAACGAAATTTCCGGCATTGTAACTGATACAAAGCCAGCGGTGATTGCAGTGATGATTGGAACAAATGATCGCCAGCCGCTGCGTCTAAATGGTGAGAAATCTATTGTGCGCTCGCCCGAGTGGACACGCGATTATGAGCGACGCGTTGGTGCATTTGCGGATGCCTTGAAGGCAACAGGCGTTCCTTTCGTTTGGATAGGTATGCCACCTTTCAAACAACCCAGCATGAGTGCAGATATGCTTGCGCTCAATGATATTTACCGAAAAAATACGGAACGTGTCTCGGGAACATTTGTCGACATCTGGGACGGTTTTTTGGATGAGGCCGGTGCTTTCAGCATAAGTGGGTCGGACTTTATCGGTCAGCCTGCGCGGTTGCGCGCGAGCGACGGCATCAACCTTACATTTCCGGGAAAGAGAAAAGCGGCGTTTTTTGCTGAGAAGCCGTTGCGCCTTGCCCTTGGTGATGTGCGTTCAGCGTCAGTTTCTGCGTTTGATCCTTTCACCTTACCTGGGCCAAAACCACTTGAATCAACAAAGCCATTGGAGATTACCCGCATTGCGCCAATCTCTCTATTTGATCCAGCATTTGATGGTCAAAACGAGTTGTTGGGTGCGGCACCGCGTCAAAGTACGAACGCAACAGATACATCCGCTAAGGCGCTTTATATAGACGGCATTGCCCCCAAACCCCGGCCGGGGCGGGTGGATGCGCCAAGTTTGACGCTCACGCGATAATTATCGCAATGCGATGATTCTATTGGTAATCAGCCACGCGGCGGCCACACCCACGAGTGCCCCAAGGCCAGCGGCAACAGCGATTTCGGTGCCGCTGTCTTTTCCGATGGTTAGGGCAATAATCACCGCCAAACCTGCGATTGAAGTTCCTACCAATATAAAAATATAGCCAAATAGTTTGCTCATAATGGGTCCTTACCGGTCGGACGATGACTGCCGCACTCGGGTTTCAGGGTTTACCTGTTTCGCCATGACCACATTGATTTAGCGCAAGTCCTATTCGATTAACGTTTTGCTAACGCGGCAGGACGCTTGAGCCCATCAAGGCTTCATCAATGGCGCGGGCGGCTTGGCGGCCTTCACGAATGGCCCAAACGACCAGCGATTGACCGCGACGCACATCGCCTGCGACAAACATTTTATCGATGTTGGTGCGGTAATCATTGGTGTTGGCAACAACGTTGGTCGAACCACGTTTGTCCGTCGTGGCGGCCAACTTGTCGCCCATTTGATCGGTGAGGCCGCCTTCGAGTGGGCCGGCAAAGCCGATGGCAACGAAAGCAAGGTCAGCCTTGATGAAGAACTCTTTGCCCGCAATGGGCTTGCGCTTTTCGTCAACTTCGCAGCACTTCACATGGGTGAGAACACCGTCTTCGCCGATAAAGGCGAGCGTCGCCACTTGGAACTCGCGCTCTGCGCCTTCGGCTTGACTGGAGGATGTGCGCATTTTTGTGGCCCAATAAGGCCAGACACTGAGTTTGTCTTCTTTCTCAGGTGGCTGTGGGCGGATGTCGAGCTGAGTGACGCGCACTGCGCCTTGACGGAACGCTGTGCCCACACAGTCAGACGCTGTATCGCCGCCGCCGATTACGACGACATGCTTGCCGCCCGCAACAATAGCGTCGGCATTCCATGCGCTGGATGAAATGTCTTCGCCACCAACTCGTTTGTTCTGTTGAACGAGATATGGCATGGCGTCGAATACGCCAGCGAGTTCCGTGCCAGGAATGCCGGCAGGGCGCGGTTTTTCGGATCCGCCGCAGTAAAGCACTGCATCATAGGCTTCGAGCAATTCATCGGCGGTTTTGTCAGTGCCAATGTTGACGTTGCAGAAAAATGTTACGCCTTCGCCCTGCATTTGTTCAACGCGCCGGTCAATGAAGTGCTTTTCCATTTTGAAATCTGGAATTCCAAAGCGCAGTAGGCCGCCGACTTTTGATTCACGCTCATAGACATGCACATCATGGCCTGCACGGCCCAGCTGTTGCGCGGCAGCCATACCGGTCGGGCCGGAACCGATAATGGCAACGCGCTTGCCGGTTTTTATGCCAGATGGCTGCGGCACGATATGGCCGAGTTCGTAGGCTTTGTCGGCGATGGCTTGCTCAACTGTTTTGATCGCGACGGGGGCGTCTTCCAAGTTCAGCGTGCAGGCTTCTTCGCAAGGCGCAGGGCAGATGCGGCCGGTAAATTCTGGGAAGTTATTGGTGGAATGCAGGTTGCGGATCGCATTGTCCCAGTCGTTGTTATAGACGAGGTCATTCCAATCCGGAATCTGGTTGTGCACAGGGCAGCCGGTATCGCCGTGGCAATAGGGCACGCCGCAATCCATGCACCGCGCCGCCTGTTTCTTTACTTCCGTTTCCGACATCGGAAGCGTGAACTCACGGAAATGGCGTATGCGATCTGAAGCCGGCTGATACTTTGCCACCTGACGATCTATTTCGAGAAAACCTGTTACCTTACCCATTAGTCTTCTCCTTATTCCGCTGCCACACTCATCCGTGCCTGCTCCATCTCGATCAATGCCCTGCGATATTCTACTGGCATGACTTTGCGGAATTTGGCGCGGTAGCCTGCCCAATTGTCCAGGATGGCTTTGGCACGGGTTGAGCCTGTGAAGTGCATATGATTGGAAATCAGCTGATAGAGACGCTCTTCATCGTGGCGTGTCATGTCGCCGGAGACGTCAACGCGGCCTTTATGCGCCAAGTCACCGCCGTGATGATGCAACTTCTCGAGGAGATCATCTTCTTCCGGCACGGGTTCCAATTCGACCATGGCCATATTGCAGCGCTGGGCAAAATCACCGTCCTCGTCCAAAACATAGGCGACGCCGCCGGACATGCCTGCTGCAAAGTTGCGGCCTGTCTGGCCGAGAACGACAACCACGCCGCCGGTCATATATTCGCAGCCGTGATCGCCTACGCCTTCAACGACGGCGATAGCGCCGGAGTTGCGCACGGCGAAACGCTCGCCTGCAACGCCGCGGAAATAGACTTCGCCTTCGGTTGCGCCATACAGCACGGTGTTGCCCACTATGATAGAGTCTTCGGCGACGATTTTAGACTTGTCGGATGGACGAATAATGATGCGCCCGCCGGAGAGGCCTTTGCCGACATAGTCGTTGCCATCGCCCGTGAGTTCAAACGTCACGCCGCGCATCAGGAATGCGCCGAATGATTGGCCGGCTGTGCCCGTTAATTTCACATGGATGGTATCGTCCGGCAGGCCTTTTTGACCATAGCGCTTCGCAACCGCGCCGGACAGCATTGCACCGGCGGAGCGATCCACATTCTTGATTTCGACGGCAATCTCGACCTTTTGCTTGCGGTCGAGCGCTGGTGCTGCCTCTGCGATAAGCCTGCGGTCCAGCACATCCGAAATCGGGTGAACTTGGCGCTTGGTCCAATAGGTTTCTTCAAGCGGTGCTTCTGGCTTGTAGAAGATCTTAGTGAAATCGAGCCCTTTGGATTTCCACAGCGAAATGGCTGTCTCTTTTTCCAACAATTCTGAGCGGCCAATCAGCTCTTCCATTTTGCGTACGCCCATTGCGGCCATCAGCGCCCGCACTTCTTCGGCGACGAAGAAGAAATAGTTGATTACATGCTCTGGAGTGCCCTTGAAGCGCTTGCGCAGAACCGGATCTTGCGTGGCGACGCCGACGGGGCAAGTGTTTAAATGGCACTTGCGCATCATGATGCAGCCAGCGGCAATGAGCGGTGCTGTTGAGAAGCCAAACTCATCCGCACCCAACAATGCGCCGACGATGACATCACGACCTGTGCGCAAACCGCCATCGACTTGCAAAGCGACGCGTGAGCGAAGGCCATTCAGCACCAGCGTTTGCTGGGTTTCGGCAAGGCCGATTTCCCACGGTGATCCGGCGTGCTTGATGGATGTCAGCGGGGAAGCGCCCGTGCCGCCATCATAGCCGGAGACAGTGATATGGTCCGCGCGCGCTTTGGCAACGCCGGCAGCAACCGTGCCGACGCCGACTTCGGAGACGAGTTTGACGGATACATCCGCATCAGGGTTGACGTTTTTTAGATCGAAAATCAGCTGCGCCAAATCTTCGATTGAATAAATATCATGATGCGGCGGCGGCGAGATGAGGCCGACGCCTGGAGTGGAATGGCGCGTCTTGGCGATCGTTGCGTCGACCTTGTGGCCGGGCAACTGTCCGCCTTCGCCCGGTTTTGCACCTTGCGCGACCTTGATTTGCATCATGTCAGAATTGACGAGATATTCGGTCGTCACGCCAAACCGGCCGGATGCGACCTGCTTGATGGCTGAGCGCTCAGGGTTGCGCGAGCCGTCTGGCAACGGCAAATAACGGTCTGGCTCTTCGCCGCCTTCGCCGGTGTTGGACTTGCCGCCGATTTGGTTCATCGCAACAGCGAGTGTGGCATGGGCTTCACGCGAGATGGAGCCGAAGGACATTGCGCCTGTGGAGAATCGCTTCACGATGTCGGCAGCGGATTCGACGTGCTCAATTGGAAGTGCGGTGCGGCCAGCTTCTTCGGCGAGCTTGATTTTGAACAGTCCGCGAATGGACTGCGCGCGTGAAGACTTATCATCGACCATCGCAGAGTATTCAGCGAAGGTTTTCGGGTCGCCATGGCGTACGGCGTGCTGTAATTTTGCAACGGCATCAGGTGACCACAAATGCGCTTCACCGCGCTTGCGGAACACATATTCGCCGCCGACTTCCAGCGTCGTTGCCAAAACTGGATCATTAGAGAAGGCAAGGAAATGGCGGCGGACAGTTTCTTCCGCTACTTCTTCGATGCCGACGCCTTCAATGTTGGACGCCGTGCCGGTGAAATATTTAGCGACAAAGTCAGACTTCAAGCCGATGGCATCAAATATCTGCGCACCGCAATAAGACTGATAGGTCGAAATGCCCATTTTGGACATGACCTTCAATATGCCTTTGCCGACAGACTTGATGTAGCGGTAGACCAATTCGTCCTTTGCCACTTCCGGCGGGAAATCGCCGCGCTCGTGCATGTCTTCCAGCGTTTCAAAGGCGAGGTACGGATTGATCGCCTCTGCGCCATAGCCTGCGAGACAGCAGAAATGATGCACTTCGCGTGGCTCGCCGGTTTCCAACACGAGACCAGCGGCGGTGCGCAAACCTTTGCGGATCAGGTGATGATGGACGGCTGCAGTTGCCAACAATGCCGGTATCGGAATGCGATCTGCTCCAACTTGGCGGTCTGAAAGAATGATGATGTTGTAACCGCCAGCGACGGCGGCTTCCGAGCGCTCGCACAAACGCGCCAATGCGCCGACCATGCCGTTTGCGCCTTCAGTGACCGGATAAGTCATATCGAGCGTTTTGGTATCAAACCGATCTTCGGTATGGCCAATGCAGCGAATTTTTTCCAAGTCTTCGTTGGTCAAAATAGGCTGACGTACTTCAAGACGCTTGCGTCGCGAGTTGCCTTCGAGATCGAAAATGTTCGGGCGCGGGCCGATGAATGATACCAAGCTCATCACCAGCTCTTCGCGGATTGGGTCGATCGGCGGGTTGGTGACTTGCGCAAAATTCTGCTTGAAATAGGTGTAGAGCAGCTTGGACTGGTCAGACATGGCGGAGATCGGCGTATCGGTGCCCATCGAGCCAATGGCTTCTTGGCCTGTGGTGCCCATTGGCGCCATCAAAACCTTGGTGTCCTCTTGCGTGTAGCCAAAGGCCTGCTGGCGGTCGAGTAGCGCGACATCAGTGCGCGATGCGCGGGGTTCAACTGGCTTTAGTTCTTCGAGCACCAGCTGCGTGCGCTTTAACCAATCCGCATAAGGGTAGGCATCTGCCATCTCGGCTTTGATTTCCTCATCGGAAACAATGCAGCTTTTGTCCAAATCGATGAGCAGCATTTTGCCAGGCTGCAAGCGCCACTTCTTGACGATTTTTTCTTCGGCCACCGGCAATGCGCCAGCCTCGGAGGCCATGATCACGCGGCCATCATCCGTGACGATATAGCGGGCAGGGCGCAGGCCGTTGCGGTCGAGAGTAGCGCCAATCTGGCGGCCATCGGTGAAGGCAACAGCGGCAGGGCCATCCCATGGCTCCATCAATGCTGCGTGATATTCGTAAAATGCCTTGCGCTCCGGTGACATTTGCTTGTTGCCAGCCCATGCTTCGGGGATCAGCATCATCATGGCGTGGGCGAGTGAATAGCCGCCTTGGAACAAGAATTCGAGCGCGTTATCAAAGCAAGCCGTATCGGATTGGCCTTCGTATGAAATCGGCCACAGCTTGGAAATATCATTGCCGAACAGTTCACTGTCTACTGAGGCTTGACGCGCTGCCATCCAGTTGACGTTGCCGCGCAGCGTGTTGATCTCGCCGTTGTGCGCAACCATGCGGTACGGATGCGCTAGTTTCCAAGATGGGAATGTGTTGGTCGAGAAGCGCTGATGCACCAACACGAGTGCGGATTCAAAGCGCGGATCAGCCAAATCTTTGTAATAGGCGCCGACTTGATAGGCGAGGAACATGCCCTTGTACACAATGGTTCGCGAGGACATGGACACGACATAGAACCCGTTGTCGCGGCCCTGTGTTTCAGCATAAATGCGACTCGAGACCACTTTGCGGATAATGAACAGGCGGCGTTCAAAGCTTTCTTCATCCACGCTGCCCGCGCCTCGACCTACGAAAACTTGGCGGTGGAACGGCTCGGTGGCGGCGATCTCTGGGTCTTTGGAAAGGGACTCATTGTTCACCGGCACATCGCGGAAGCCGATAAGCACTTGGCCTTCGGCGGCGATGACTTCCCGCATAATGTTTTCGCAGTGCGCGCGCAGCGCAGCATCTTGCGGCATGAACATGTAGCCGACAGCGTAATCTCCAGCCTTCGGCAGCTCAATGTCTTGAGAGGCCATTTCTGCGCGGAAGAATGCGTCTGGAATTTGCACCAACAAGCCTGCGCCATCGCCCATTAATGGGTCTGCGCCAACGGCCCCGCGGTGGGTCAGGTTTTCGAGCATGAACAGACCGTCTTTTACGATCTGGTGAGACTTTGTGCCGTTCATGTTGGCTACAAAGCCGACGCCGCAGGCATCATGCTCGTTGCGCGGATCATAAAGGCCTTGTGCGAGCGGAAGGCCGATTGCTTTCTCGGTTTTGGTCGCACGGGTCTGGTCGGCGGTCAAAATCTCCGTCGCAGCAGATGGCGTCAAAATCGGCATCGTTTTATCCTTCCGTGGGATACTCTTTTTCATAACAAAGGCCGGAGCAGAACCTGTCATGCACCAGCCACCTGATTTTCATAAAATAGGGCAGCAATGCTGTCCTATTGTGCTTATGGCAGGTTTCAGGTTTTCGCACAAGTCTGGGTCAATAAAAAATGACTTTTCTCCGAAACTCATATGAAAAACTGTGATGAATAGTGAAATTCACTAGTTGGACGAAGAGTTTGGGCTCCCTTGCGGTATTTTTCGGACCGCAGGCTTGCATTTAGGCGGTTGGGCAAGCGAAACTAAGAAAAAGTATAAAGCAATTTGGACCCAAAAGGATAGAAAAATGATATTTGCTTCAGATAATTGGGCCGGTGCGCATCCAAAAATCGCAGACAATTTGTCACGCCATGCTGGTGGTTATGCAGCAGGATATGGGGCAAGCGATGTGGACGCCGCAGTAGCCGCTATGTTCAACGCCGTTTTTGAGCGAGAGGTCTCGGTGTATTTTGTTGGCACGGGCACGGCCGCCAATGCGCTGTCTATTGCGACCTTTAATAAACCAGGCGGCATCACGTTTTGCCATACGGCTGCGCATGTGGCCGAAGATGAATGCGGTGCTGTGGAATATCTGACGGGCGGGTCGCGCTTAAGCTTGGTTTCGGGCACGGATGGCAAAATGGATTTGGCGAAACTTGAAAAAGCCATTGCCAAAAATCCAGCTGCTTTTGTCCATGGTGGCCAACCGATGGGTATTACGATTACGCAAGCCACTGAGGCGGGGACAGTGCATTCGCTTGCCGAAATCGCTGCTATTCGTTCTGTCGCAGAGTCGCATAACTTACCGCTTCACATGGATGGCGCGCGCTTTGCCAATGCGCTTGTGGCACTTGATTGTTCGCCCGCTGATATGACGTGGAAGCGCGGCGTGGATATTCTGTCTTTTGGAGCCACGAAAAACGGCTGTTGGTGTGCCGAAGCTATTGTTGTTTTTAACAAAGAGCTGGATGCGCAAATGCCATTCTTACGCAAACGCGCCGCGCAACTCTTTTCAAAGTCACGCTTTATTGCCGCGCAGTTTGAGGCCTATTTCCAAAATGGTCTGTGGCTCGAAACTGCGCGTCATGCCAACAGTATGGCGCAGAAAATGGCAACTGGAATTCAGTCTAGCCGCGCCGCGCGTTTGCATGGGTTTCCGCAAGCAAATGAAGTTTTTGCGATAGTGAATAATGCTGACATCGACCGCCTTCGTGAGGCAGGAGCGGTGTTTTACGATTGGCACGCGCCGGATGATGGCTCGGTGTTAGCCGATGAAACCATGATCCGCTTGGTGACAAGTTTTGCGACGACTACCGGCGATGTAGATGGATTTGTGAGGCTACTGAATAAATAATCAACCGCGAATCTTCGCAGCGGCTGCAGCCAGCTTTTCAATCGTCGCCCAGTCGCCTGCTTCTACGGCTACCTTCGGCGCAACCCATGAGCCGCCGACGCAAATTACGTTTGGCAGCGATAGATAGTCCATCGCGTTCTTTTCAGTGATGCCGCCAGTTGGGCAGAACAGTGCGCCAGACAAGGGTGATGAGAATGCTTTGAGCATCGCAGCGCCGCCTGCTTGTTCGGCAGGGAAGAATTTCATAACGGAATAGCCGTGGTCAAACATCGTCATCACTTCACTTGGCGTGATGGCACCGGGCAGCAGCGGAATATCGCTGTCGACGGCGGCCTTGCGCAGTTCTTTGGTGCAGCCGGGCGAGACGATGAATTTAGAACCTGCTTTCACGGCTTTCTCGTAGTGCTTTGGCTCTAGAATTGTGCCTGCGCCGACGATGCAGTTTTCAACTTCACCTGCGACGCGTTTGATCGCGTCCAATGCATCTTTGGTGCGCAGTGTGATCTCGATGGCAGGCAGACCGCCAGCCGCCAGTGCGCGGGCCAGTGGCACAGCATCTTTGGCGTTATCCACGAGAAGAACCGGAATAACGGGCTGGCCACGGAGAATTTTCAGCAAGGGTTCGGTCTTTTGCATGGCGGGAGCCTCCATTTTATGTAGTTGGTTTTCTCTAATCCTGTCGGATAGGTTTGTCTAACTAAATCGATTTAGAAAATGCTAGAGTAAGGACCGCAGCCATCGCCAGAATGTTGCGAATGGTTGGTGGCTGGCACTTGCTTGCGCCAGCGCATTAAGCGTTTGCGGCCCAACAATGCCATCGCTTTCAAGACCGCTTTGTTTTTGAAACGCTTTTACTGCCGTTGCAGTATTTTCGTCAAACAAACCATTCCGTGGATTGTTGTATCCCAGAACACTGAGCAGATTTTGTAAGTCCAATACCGCTTCACCGGTATTTCCTAAGTGCACATATTTGGGTGTAGGAGTTGAAACAGGCCCTACTGATTGGTTGGCAGCCTCTTTTTTCGCGACCCGATAAGCCTGTGCCAATTTCAGATGATAGCCATTCTGCCCATAGGCAGGGCCGTTGTATCCCTTGGCAAATACGGACCAGTCTTTGCTTTTCAGCGCTGACACCAAGCCAGCTTTCTCGATGTAAAGTTCCATTAACCGCAGTTGTCCAGCGATGCCCGCACGCGCTTCGATAACGAAGGCATCGATGCTTTCAAAGCCGAGCCATTTCCAATGTGCACCCATCACTTGGCCAATGCCCCACGAAGTGCTTTCGAGTGCAGCGTTGTGGTTGATCAGCTTTGCTTTTTCTAGCAGTTTCCAGCGTGCTGTCTGGCTTGCAGGATTTTTAATCACGCCTGCCCGCGGCGATGACAGTCCGCGAAGGCGCGCGCGCGCTTGGGAGATGCCAACGAGACGTCTATCAAAATAATGTCCCTCAAAGCGTATAAGCGGCTCTGGCTTGCCATTGACGTTGGCGAACAGCCTCCCGGCGCTTTCGACCGCGATTACGGCTTGGAAAACTTCCGGTTCTATGCCGAGGCGAAGTGCACTTTGTTCGATGGCTGACTTCAGTTCTTCATTCATTGGTCAATACTCCTTTGGAAAGTATTGTCGCATTGGTTGAAGGTGGGGGGATAAGTTCGCAGGATATTTAGCGCGCGATGTCGCACCATGTCGCAGATTGCTTGCGAAAAGTGGTCAAAATCGGTATTTGCGGCGCATGATGTCTAAACAAGATAAACCGATTGCCAATTTGCCGATTTCTGTTGTCGCGCTGTATCGTTTTGCGCGGTTCGCTCGCTTTCGGGAATTTCAAGAACCGCTTGCGAGTCTCTGCTGTGGCCTTGGCATTAAGGGCACGCTGCTTTTGGCGCACGAGGGCATAAATGGCACTGTGGCGGGTACCCCTAAGGCTATCGATGAATTGGTAGCATTCTTGGATAAAGTGCCAGAATTTGAAGGCATGGAAATCAAATTCAGCCATGCGCTGGTGATGCCGTTTAACCGCATGAAAGTGCGGTTGAAAAAGGAAATTGTCACCATGGGCGAGCCGGATATTGATCCACTCAATGTGGTTGGAACCTATGTTACACCCAAGGATTGGAATGCGCTGATTGATGATCCCAATACAATCGTGATTGATACGCGCAATGATTATGAGTATCGCGTGGGGACATTTGCCAACGCGGTTGATCCTGACACGAAAGAATTCAACGAATTTCCGCAATGGCTGCGCGAGC
Source organism: Rhizobiaceae bacterium (assembly GCA_041751995.1). Taxonomy (GTDB): domain Bacteria; phylum Pseudomonadota; class Alphaproteobacteria; order Rhizobiales; family Rhizobiaceae; genus JANMEX01. The sequence goes on from JBGSHY010000101.1 coordinate 11,868, forward strand.
ACAAGGATGATCTGGCTGGCAAAAAGCTGGCGATGTTTTGTACCGGTGGTATTCGCTGTGAAAAGGCAACGGCGTTTGCCAAGGCAATTGGGCTTGAAGATGTCTATCATTTGCAAGGTGGCATCTTGGCCTATCTTGAACAACTGCCTGCGCAAGACAGCCGCTGGGAAGGTGAGTGCTTTGTGTTTGATGAGCGCGTTACAGTTGGTCATGGGCTTTCGCTAGGCGACACTTTGCTCTGCCGCGCCTGCCGCGAGCCGGTGACAGCGATTGAGCGTCAAGACGAAAGATACGTTGAAGGCCTGTCTTGCCCGCATTGTTATGATAACCAAACGGCAGAAGATCGCGCCCGCTTTGCTGAACGGCAAAAGCAGACTGTGCTTGCCAAAAAGCGTGGAATGAAACACATCGGTGACCAAGCTGAAGTGCTTCTCAAACACAGCTGAGGCGCGGCTGGAACGCAGCTACAGTGCATCTTGAAGAATTTTTTGTCACCGCGTTGTAATATCGTTGAGTCAATCTTAACTTGTGACCACGCGCGACGTGCTGCGTTAAAATCTTTAGGAGTTTGAAATGATTGACCCCAAGAAAATGCTTGATGAATTGCTTGGTTCCAACATCCCTGGAACACAAGGCACTGTCCGCGATAAGGTCGGTCAGGCAACTGATATGGCGAAGAAGAATCCGCTGGCCGCTGGCGCATTGGTTGCAGTGCTGCTGGGCACCCGGGCGGGTCGCAATGTAACGGGCACGGCTGTTCAGCTCGGTGGCTTGGCGGCGATCGCTGGTCTTGGTTACAAGGCGTGGCAAAATTATAAATCCGGTGCAGCCGTCGAGACGGCAACAGCGACGCAGCCGGATTTAATTGAGGCGCCGAGGGACTCGGGCTTTGATTCCACTGCCGCAACTTCCGAGGCTAAAGAGTTTGCGCTGATCTTGGTGCGTGCGATGATCGCGGCTGCGCGGGCTGATGGGCATATCGATGATGAAGAACGCGCCCGCATTTCGGATAAGGTTGCGCTAGCTGGCATGGACGCTGAGGCGCAAGCTTTCTTGGCGCATGAACTTGAAGCGCCGGTGGATTTGGATGGTATTATCAATGCCGCCAAAACAGAGGCACAGCGTGTGGAACTCTATACCGCCTCGCGCCTTGCCATCGATCCACAAACTCGCGCCGAGCGTGGCTATCTTGATTTACTGGCCGGTCGTTTGCAGTTGCCGGATGCTTTGATTGATCATATTGAGGCGACTGTTGCGCAGGCAAAGACTGCCGCTTAAAACTCAAACGGCGGGCTTGGCAAATTGCCGAGCCCGCGTTAGTGTTTGCTCACAGAAACTTCGCCGGTTCTGTGTGATCCGGCCAGCCCAAGTCGTGAGCCGTGAACTCCCGCTTTTCTGATTGTTAATCGGAAACACCGCTTTCAAGCGGCGCGGGGACATTATGGGCTTTGAAACTCTCGATTATTTGCTTGCCGGTTGCCTTTTACTTGGCTCGGTGTTGTTTACCTCAGTCGGTCATGGTGGAGCATCGGCTTACATTGCTTTGATGGCGCTGTTCGGGCTGGAAACACTTGTTATCCGTCCGACCGCCTTGATACTCAATATTCTGGTGACGAGCTTTTCCTCTGTACGTTATGTGCGAGCAGGCTTGTTTGATTGGCGCACGTTATGGCCGGTGTTGCTGGGCGCTGTGCCGATGGCATTTCTTGGCGGGTCGATCCACTTGCCCGGCGAATATTACAAGCCGCTGGTCGCCTTCGTGCTTTTCATTTCGGCGCTACGCCTATTTTGGCCAGATATGATCAGAAGCCTACCTGGGTTTCGGCAAATGCCAATTTTGTTGGGTGTAGTCTGCGGGGCATTACTTGGCCTGCTGGCGGGCCTTACTGGCACAGGCGGCGGTATATTCTTGTCGCCGCTGTTGATTTTCACCGGCTGGGCAGACTTTCGCAAAGCATCCGGCATTACTTCTGTTTTTATTCTTTGCAATTCACTGGCAGGCCTTGCTGGTAACTACACATCTATTGGTGCGGTGCAGCATCAAACTTGGTTGTTTGCTTTTGCCGTGTTGTGCGGCGCAATAATTGGCACGCATTTGGGCATCAGCGCGTTTGCTAAGACTGGTATTTTACGGGCGCTCGGTGTGGTTTTGCTTATCGCTTCTGCAAAATTGGTCGGTCTATATTAAAACGATAACTTCACTCTATTTTTAATAGTATTAAGTGTTAATAGTTTGTTAACTATGTTGATCTATCATTCGCTTATAAACTCGGTGTTCCTCCCACACTGAGCGACTGAAGGGCGGTTCGTAAGAGCCGCCTTTTTTTGTGCCTTTAGGCGCTGGCCTTATCAAATTCAGTTTTGTTTCTGTCGGCAAAGTCATAAGGTGCGTTCAAACTGAGGAGCGTATTTTGACTGATCTTTCGCAATGGAAGCCACGGCCTATCCCGCAACGTATCACGATGGAAGGGAGTTTTGTACGCCTCGAGCCGCTGAGTGCAAGCGAGCATGGCGACGAAATGTTTGAAGCTGCAACCGAAGGCGATGCAGACGCGCGGTTCAGGTATCTTGGCGAATATACGCCTAGCAGTCGTGAAGAGTTTCAATTGTGGTTGGACAAAGTCGAGGCTAGTTCCGATCCATTATATTTTGCCGTAATCGATAAGGCATCAGGAAAAGTTGCGGGTCGGCAAACGCTCATGCGGATGGATCCCGCCAATGGTGTTGCTGAGGTCGGCCATATCCATTGGGGACCACGCATTCAAAAAACACCAGCGACGACAGAGGCGATCTACCTTTTTGCGCGATATCTGTTTGATGAGCTTGGCTATCGTCGTTTTGAATGGAAATGCAACAATAAAAATGAACCGTCCAAACGGGCAGCTTTGCGTTATGGTTTCCAATATGAAGGACTGTTTCGTAAGTTGATGGTTATCAAAGGTGAAAACCGTGATACCGCATGGTATGCGATGACGGATGATGACTGGACTGTCGCAAAACCAGCATTTGAGGCGTGGCTCCACCCAACTAATTTTGATGAAAACGGGAAGCAAAAGCAAACACTGGCGTCGCTGCGAGCTGACGCATGACACGCCAAGATAAAAGCAGCGCGATTGCAGCAGCCATCATACTGATTGGGTTTGCGGCGCTGTTCTGGGTGATGCCCAAAATCGTTTTGACGCTTGGTGCGATTTCGCCTTGGCTCGGCGGGGCGGCAGCACTGCTGTTTATGCTGTCGTTTTATATTATCTTCTGGCTGCGCAGAAAATATTTACGCAGTAAGGGCGGCGGCGAGTAGGGTTAGGCCAAGGATAAACACCATCGCTGCCCCGCCGATTTCGATAAAGCGTAAGAGACGATCAGACGATGCTGCGCTGGCGTATGTCAGCGCCATATTTTTTGCTGAAACGGCAATTGTTGCCAGCGTTGAAACAGTTATGGCCGTGCCAAGCGCCATCGCCAACACCGACAATATTCCACCAACATACAGTCCGTTGAGAATGGCGAAGGTCAAGACAATGAGCGCGCCGGAGCAGGGGCGAAGGCCAACTGCAAGCACGGCGGAGCTCGCTGTTTTCCAGCTGAAATCCTTGGCGATCAATTGCGGATCCGGCGCATGGGAATGGCCGCAGGTTTCGCATACTTCACCATGTGCATGTGCATGGTGTTCATGATGATGGTCATGGTTTGCGTGGTCATGGCCCACATGCGCATGTGCGCTTCTGAATATTTTCGTCCACAATAACCACGCGCCAAATGCGGTGATCAACGCGAATGATGCGATTTCAAAAACACGTGTTGCATCGTCCATCGAGATGGTGGTTCCGCGCAGCACTAAGAATGCGAAACCAACAATCAACAGTGCCGATAACGCCTGCAAAAACGCTGATACAAATGACAAAATTATGCCGCGCCGCAGCGTCACTTCGTTGGCCAGCATATAGGATGATATCACTGCCTTGCCGTGGCCGGGACCGGCGGCATGCAGCACGCCGTAGGCAAATGACAAGCCGATGAGCAGCCAAGGCATTGCACCATCATCGCGCATGGATTTCAGTGCACCCGTCATGGCGCGGTAGAATTCTTTTTGCTGGCTATTGATCCAATGAAAGAAACCAGCAAACAGGCCGGATGGCTGTATCGTCACTTCGTTTGTGCCGATGCCGAGCGAAGATTGCGCAAAGGCTGCGCTGCCTGATACAAACAACAACAGGACCACAAAGCTCCAACGTTTGGTCATACTCAGCAGCTCACTTCTAAGCGCGTGGCAAATATTTTGGACATGTCTGTGCCTTGCGGGTCGTTGAAGAAAGCATCTGTCAATTTGCTCTGGTTTTGTGCCAGCGCCTCGTCAGCGTCAGGCCGAACAACGGATGTTTTGCAGGTTACAGGTAGGCCAAGCACTGCCACATCTTTATCGTCGATAAACTCGATAGATGTATAAAAAGTCGGATCATAAATTCCGAAGGACACTTTTCCAGTTAATGGAATTTTTTCTATCGGGCTATTTGCAAATGTTATGACCAAAACAGTGCCGTCGAAAGTAGCTTGAAGATTGGCGGGCTTGGCCATTTTGGCTTCTTTGCCATCACGAACAATCACTTCGAAATAGTTATATTCACCGATTGACTCGACAATGGTTTTGGAAATTTCGGCTTGTTCCTCGGCGTTGATTTTTCCATCGGCATCTTTGTCGAATTCGAACCGTACTGTTTCTGAAAAAATATCGTCGAAACGCCAGTTGTGTTGGAGTTGATCTACTGTTCCGTCCGACGCTATTGTTATCTGCAATTTTGCCTCAGCAAACACATGCGGATGAGCGCGCACTGGCAACGTGGTCATGACGAGCACACTCGCGCACACCACAATTTTCGAGAATGTGCGATGTTTAAACATCCCAGCCCTTTCGATTCGAGAGTTTGTTATATATCGCAATCTGGCAAAAATTGGGCCTAATACTTTACAGTATCGCAAGGCGGTTGCTGGTTTTTGAACCAAACCGATAAGAAATCAACTAGCGCGCGGACTTTTACGGGTAGATATCGCCGATGTGGGTAGACCGCAAAAATTGCGCCCGGCGAGCCAACTTTATAGTTCGGCAGCACATGCACAAGCCGTCCGCTTTGCAATTCGGGCGCTGCCACAAAATCGGGCAGCAAAACAAAACCGAGGCCAGCAAGTGCTGCTTTGCAGGCGGGAAAGGGGCTGTTGACTTCGAAGCGCGGCTTAACTGAAACGCTGAATTGCTCGCCTGCTTCGCCTTCGAAGTGCCAATTGGAAAGCGAGCGCGAATTGGTATCCAAAACGCAAGGGAGTTGAGAAAGTTGATGGGGGTCGTTCAACTGGGGATTCTTAGCCAAAAGCGCTGGCGATGCGCACAGGAGCATTGAAAAAGGCGATAGACGCTTGGCGATAAGGGATGAATCCTCCATACGCGTTACGCGAATTGCCAAATCGTAACCCTCTTCAACCAGATCAACGAAACGATCATCGAGGCGCAAATCCAAGGTCACATCGGGGTTGGCAATAGCAAAATCAATGAAGGCTTGGCCATATGCGGTATCGGCCAAAGTGCGCGGTGCTGAAACTTTGATGCGCCCTTTGATCTCGCCAGAAGCATCGCGGACGGTTTCTTGCAATGTATCGAATTCACGGATTAGCTCGGTCGCCCTTAGAAAATAGGTATGGCCAGCCTCGGTCAGCGAAAATTGGCGTGTTGTGCGGTTGAGGAGAAGTGATCCGAGTTCATCTTCCAATTCGCGGACATATTTGGAAAGCAGCGCTTTGGAGCGGCCGATCTTTCGGGCGGCAGAAGAAAAACCCTCCGCCTCAACCACATCAATAAAGGCTCTAATCCGCGTCAACGTATCCATGCAAGTCTCCAATTTATCGTTCACTAATATTGAACATATGCGAAAAAAACACAGTGTGCAAAAAACTTTTCGTGACCGGCAATTATTCATTGTTTTGTCATAGAATCATCATTATATCCGCCCTGCCCATAGTCGCACGTGCCCGTGGGTGTCCCCCGATTAACAGTCGGGACGGTACCCGGAAGTAATACCTTCCGGTCGGTTCAACTAAGAGCCGAGGACACCTTTAAGCAACGACGGTGCGGGCTTTTTCGTCTCTGTTGGCTGTCCATAAGCCAATGGTCCTGAAGAGGCACACCATCATTGCCGTAAGTGCGGAGGCATCTCCAATCCAAGGCAGACAAAGCGGATTTGGCTGGCAAGCCTGATCCACCCGCTCGTGAGAAGCGTTTGAAGTGGTTCCGGGGTTTCCACCGGCTGGTTCCACCCAAGGCGATTCACACACTTTGTTTTTCGTTTTCCGGCAAGGCCGGACGAATTGGAGACTGACATGGCTACGCAACGTGTACTCGACTTTTTGGCAACCCGTCGTCCTGAAGGCCCATGCCTCGTGCTGGATCTTGAGGTTGTTCGCGATAATTTCAATGCCTTTGAAAAGGCTATGCCAGATTCCAAGATTTATTATGCTGTGAAAGCCAATCCTGCGCCAGAAATTCTGCGTTTGCTTGCATCTATGGGTTCCAACTTCGATTGCGCTTCAGTGGCTGAAATCGAAATGGCTCTGGATGCTGGCGCTTCGCCTGCGCGGATTTCTTTTGGCAATACCATCAAGAAAGAGCGCGATGTCGCCCGTGCGTTTGAACTTGGCATTCGCTTGTTTGCGATTGATTGCATTGAAGAGGCAGACAAAATTGGCCGCGTAGCAACAGGTTCGCGCGTTTTCTGCCGCGTGTTGACTGATGGCGAAGGTGCTGAATGGCCGCTGTCGCGTAAGTTTGGCTGTGTTCCTGCAATGGCCGTTGATGTGCTGCGTCATGCGCAGGCCATTGGCCTCGTGGCTTGGGGCGTGTCATTCCATGTCGGCTCGCAAATGCTTAATTTGCATGCGTGGGACCAAGCGTTGTCAGACGCAAAAATGGTGTTCGGAAAATTGGCTGAGGAAGGCATTGTGCTTGGCCTCGTCAATATGGGTGGCGGCTTTCCAACACGTTACCTCAAAGATGTTCCAACAGCGCAGGCCTACGGCGTTGCCATCTACGACGCTTTGCGCAAGCATTTTGGCAATGTCATTCCCGAAACCATCATCGAGCCAGGTCGCGGGATGGTGGGCAATGCCGGCACTATCAAAACCGAAGTCGTGTTGATTTCGAAAAAGGCTGACAACGACAATCAGCGCTGGGTTTTCTTGGACATTGGTAAATTTGGTGGCTTGGCTGAAACGATGGATGAAGCTATTCGCTATCCGATTTCAACGCCGCGCGATGGGTCGCCAGTCGCACCGTGCATCTTAGCGGGTCCGACCTGCGACAGTGCCGATGTGCTCTATGAAAAGAAGCCATACGATCTTCCGTTGTCGCTCTCGATTGGCGATGAAGTTTTGATCGAGGGCACCGGTGCATACACCACCACCTATTCGGCGGTGGCGTTCAACGGTTTTGAGCCGCTGCGATCCTACGTGATCTAGGGAACAACAGTTCCCCATTCTGCCAAGTGCGTCCCGGTTCAGGGGCGCGCGTTCCTGACTCACATTTTGGGAAGGTGGTTTGCGCCATGAATTCGAACATTCAAAAATCTGAACTTGCCTCCGGTTTTTCGCTTGGCCAGGAAATGGCACATGAGGCGGGCCAGCGGGAAGTCTTGCTCGACCGCGCAATGGGTCTGGGCCGCAAGCGCAAATCCTCCGAGAAGCTGCGGCGCGGACGGCTGCCCGCCGAAGGCCTGGCATTTGTCGCGCGCGATGAAGACGGGCGTGTCATCGGCACTGTGCGGCTCTGGAATGTTGCGGCCAATTGCGTCCGCCGTGGTCAGGCTGATGCACTGCTGCTCGGCCCGCTTGCTATCGATCCGTTTTTCAATGGCAAGGGCATCGGCTCGGCGCTGATGAACCACGCCATTGCCGAAGCCAAGCGGTTGGAGCATGGCGCGATCATCCTCGTGGGCGACGCGGCCTACTACAAGCGGTTCGGTTTTTCCGCTGATAAGACCAGCAGCCTGTTCATGCCCGGCCCGTTTGAAAAATCACGGCTGCTGGCGCTTGAACTGCAGGCTGGCGCCGTTGATGGCATGAACGGCGTTATCTTTGCGACGGGTCGGAAGGTCCACATGCCGAAGCTTAAAATCCAGCGCGCGGCATAGGTTTTCAGCCAAGCATCTTCCACATGATCGTGGTTGCCTCCAGCACGCCGGTTGTCGAACGCGCATACGCAGGAACTTTTCCGGCGACCGTCCATCCGAGCGTTTTGTAAAGCCGTTCCGCCTCATCGCCGGCCGTATCCAACACCAGCAAGGTGCGGCGTTCCTGGCGGGCGGTGTCTTCCGCAGCAAGCATCAGCGCCTTGCCAATCCCTTGTTTGCGAGAGGCGGGGCCAACCATCAATTTCATGATATCGGCGCGGTGGCGGCCGTTGGGCGGCATGTCGAGGCCCACTTGGACCGTGCCAGTGATATGGCCGCCGGTTTCCGCTATCAGCATGCGCCGCGCGCCGCTTTCCAGCGTCCCGCGCACAAAGGTCCAGAATGCTTTGGCTTCCTCCACTCCAAAAGGGGTCAGATATCCAATGCTGGCACCTTCGTTGACACAGGCGGCCATGATTGAAGACAGGTCTTCGAGGATTGACCTGATGTCCTCGGAACGAATTTCACGGATGACTGGTTTCATGGCTCAAGCCTTGGTCAAGAACACAAAATAGCGGACCGGCTGATCGCCGGTGTTCTCAAATCGGGTTGGTCCGGTGAGGCGGAAGCGCATTGCATCGCCTTTTTCCAGATCGTAGATTTCGCCGGAATGGGTGAAGCGGAGCGCACCGCTCTCGATCACCATATATTGCTCGAACCCGGGGGCAGGCGCGGCGGCGTAGGAAACCACGCCGCCGCTGGCAATTTCTCCGTGGATAATTTCGCTGCGGTAGCCTGATGCTGGCGGCAGGACCGCGCGGCGGTCGAAGCCATGATCCGGATCGGACCAAAACATTTGGCTGGCGAAAGGCACGTGCTGCGCCGGACTGTTTTCCACTTCCGCAAACAGGCCGGACATGGTGACCTGGTATGCCGTGCAAATGCGGCCCAGCTGCGTTGCGGTCGGGCTGGTTTCGCTCCGCTCCAGCCGGGACAGTGTCGCTCGGGACAGACCGGTCTTTTCAGCGGCTTCATCCAACGAGTACCCGCGCGCGCGCCGAAGGCTTTCAATCCGGTTGGATAGCCTCAGGCCGACGCTTTCTTCTGCTCTTTGCATGGGCACGCAGTTACTCCATACTCCCAATATGGAGAATAATTCTCAAATTAGAGAAATGTCAACGGGCTGTCCGGCATGTGCCGTCCGTTGCGTCACGGCAGCTTGAGCCCTTCCAGCACTGGCAGGTCGCCGCCGAACAGCTCTTCCGGCGGCGTCAGTTGAGGCAACTGCGGCAGCGGTTTCAGCGTCCCGCGCACCGGCGCAACCAAGACACCACGCTGGATTTCGAATTTGGTTTTCTCCAAATCCGAGAAATAATACATTTTCTCGGGTGGCGTGCGGAACATGGCCGCAAAGACGCTGGGATGGGTACCATAGCGGTTGAACGCTTCAATCATGTCGGAAGCCGTATACTGGACCTCCTGATTGCTTTCGATGTTCATGGCGATCTGGTGGACGCCAAGTTCGCCTTCGGCAATCCGGCTAGTCCCCGCGAAAAACACGACGCTGCAGGCCGATGCGCACAGGGCGTTTTGCGGCACCCAGGTGTCGAGATTGCGGTTGGCGATCAGCTGGGCGATGTCGAGTCCGACGGTGACCAGACCGCCGCCGCTGTTGAGGAGAATGGTCCGGACCTGCGGATTTTCGTTGAGCTTCCGCTTGAAATTGAAAGCGGTGTTGGCGCCCATGCCGCCATCAAGCACAAGGACGCGCTCGTCATCGGTCCAAAGGCCAATGACAGCATCATCGACATCAGCAGCGATGGCTGTTGCGCCAGACGCGCCGATTATCATGGCACCAACCAAGGCCAGTGCTGCCACCTTCGGCAACAAGGTCGCTCTCAACTTCATTGTGTGTCCCCATGCTGCCAGCGCGGCGGGCGCGCATTTTTCCCGTCTTTGAAATCAACTGTCCGAATGCGGCGCTGTCAACCATGAAATGGAAACAAGCAGCGCGAAGCCACAATGTCCAAGGTGAACTTGGTCTCGCTGTGCTTGCGGCACATCAAAAACTCTTTCTATCCCCCGGACGGGAGATGTCCTGCATTCGGAAATGCGCAGACTGGCTGCGATTGGGACAATGCTCAAAGCAATGGTGTTGATTATGAAACGTATGATTTCCGGCTTTCTTTTACTTTTGACGGCGGCTGTTGTTTCGCCGCTTGCGACAGCGGCGAAGGCCGACACGCTTCCGCCTGGCAATATTCTTGGCGGCGTCGACCTGACCCGCTATTGCCGTGCGGTATTTGGCGCCGGGTTCAAGGCGGTGACAATTGGCGATACGGCTGGAGATTGGACCTGCGAACGTAGCGCGGGTGACCGCCGGCCCATATCGGTGCAGCAGGCCTGTGAAATGCAGTATGGCCAGCGTCCGATCAAGGCGATTGTGCTGGGTCCAAACAAGCCTGGCGCCTGGCGTTGTTTCCAGCGTGGGCCAAATCCGCCACGTCCGCAGTCCCGGATTTTGGGCGGCGTTGATCTCACTGCCTACTGCCGCGTTACTTACGGACCACGTTTCAGAGCCATTGCCAGAGGGCCGGGCGCTGGGGATTGGGTCTGTGCCCGCAGAGGTGGTGGCGGCTATGGCGGCGGTCAGCCGATTTCGGTGCAGACCGCCTGCGAAATGCAATATCGGCAACGGCCGATCAAGGCAGTGGCGCTGGATCAGAATGATGCCGGATCATGGCGCTGCAGGGGTTGAATGCCTTGGCTATCTCCTTGGAATCAATGCGCCCTGATGCCTGATGACCTTCGCCGCCATGCGACTTCCGACGCGGGCGGCGATTTCAGGTTCCTGGCCTTGCAGCCTTGCAGCAAGATATGCGCCGTTGAAGGCATCGCCAGCACCTGTGGCGTCCACCACGTCATCAATCTCTTCGACAGAGACGAAAAGGCTCATGCGGCCGGTCGAGACATGGATCGGGTTCGGGCCGTCCTTGATGACCACTTCACGCGCGCCGGCTTTCAGATAACGGGCGACTGTCTCCTCCGGTTTCCGGTCTCCGAAGAAAGGCGCATCATCACTGAATGTTGGCAGGACAATGCTGCTGATTGATGCGGCTTCGGTCATGATTTCACGCATTGCGGCAACATCCGGCCAGAGCGCAGGGCGGACATTCGGATCGAAGGCAATCAGTGCACCATTTTCCCGCGCGCCTTCGAGAACAGACAAAAGCTCTTCACGCCGGGCCGGCTTGAGAATGGCAAGCGTGATACCCGAAAAATAGATCGCGTCGGCGTTGGCTGTGGCGTTCAAAAGGTGCTCGGCGTCATCAGCAAGCAGACGTGCAGCGGAACTGTCGCGCCAATAGGTGAAATGCCGGTCGCCATTTTCCTGGTGGATAATGTAAAGGCCGGGGCGTTTGCCGGGAATGGTCTGAATCAGGCGGGTGGAAATGCCGTTTTCTTCCAGAAAAGCTGACATGGACTTTGAATATCGGTCGTCACCAATTGCCGTGAAATAGGCGATGTCCCAATCATCCGGGAGATGTTCGCGCGCATACCATGCGGTGTTGAGCGTATCGCCGGCAAAGCCCATGCGAAACAGGCCTTCGATGCCGCCGGAAAGCTCCACCATGCATTCGCCGATGGACAGGAATGTGTATTGCTTTGCGACGCTCGACATTCCCGTCTGCTCCAATAGCCAGAATCATGTGGCCTAGCTTAGGCTTTGTCCGGCAGCGGGCAAGATGGTGTCAGGGCTTGTCGTCGTCCTGCAGGATGCGATGGGCAGCGCCTTCAAGATCGTCGTACTGGCCACTTTTCAGTGACCACAGGAAACCGCCCAGGCCAAGACCGCCGAGGAACAATGCGACTGGAATGAGATAGATCAGCGTGTTCATTCTGCGGGCTCCATGGACATGCCGACGGGTATTCGCGTTGTTTTTGAAACGGTTTTCCGTTCGCCGCGCATCAGGCGCATGGCGTTGGCGACGACCAGAATGGACGATCCGGACATGGCGAGCGCTGCCACCAACGGCGTTACATAGCCCATGACTGCGAGTGGAACCGCAAGGAAATTGTAAACCACCGCGATGACAAAGTTTTCGCGGATCAGTTTTCCGGCGCGCCTGGAAATGTCGAAGGCGAAGGGAACGGCCGACAGGCTGTCGCGCAGAAAGACGAAATCGGCGGCGTTGCGGCCAATGTCTGCTGCGGTGGCAGGCGCCATCGAGACATGAGCCGCGCGCAGGGCCGGAGCATCATTCAGTCCGTCGCCCACCATCAGCGCCTTGGTTCCCGATTCAGACAGATCTTTGATTTTGCGAAGCTTTTCCGCAGGAAGCATTGCGCCGATCCAATTGGCGATGCCGAGTTGGCGAGCGGTTTGTTCGACGGCGCTGGGCGTATCGCCGGATAAAATCGCGGGGTTAAGGCCGAGTTGCGCGAGTTCGGCGACAGCAGACTTGGCATCGGGACGAAGTTGGTCGGCGAAGTGAAAGGTGGTCAATTCCTTTCCGTCGCAGGACAGGACAGCCTCAGTGCCGCGGCTTTCGAGTGTGCCATTCTTGTCTTTCGTCGCCCAATCCCGGCGGCCGAGGCGCCAGACGGATTTGCCGGAAATGCCTTCGATGCCAAAGCCGGGGGCTTCGGTCACATCTGTAAACGATTTGAGACCATGGTTTCCTGCCTCTTCGAGCAATGCGAGACTGAGTGGATGGCGTGAATTTGCGGCCAATCCGGCGGCGCTCGAAAGGTGCTCCAATGCGGCGCCATTTGCGCTCACAAGGCGGGGCATTCCGAGCGTCAGCGTGCCGGTTTTGTCAAACACGACGGCGCCAGCTTCGGCGAGGCGTTCCATGGCTGAGCCATCCTTGACCATGATGCCCTTTTCAAAAAGGCGGCGGGCGGCGACAACCTGAACTATGGGCACTGCCAAGCCAAGGGCGCAGGGACAGGTGATGATCAGGACTGCGATGGCAATGGTGATGGAGCGGTGCCAATCGCCGCTCGCAAACATCCAGCCCAGAAAGGCGAGGAAGGCGGTCAGGTGGACGACCGGCGCGTAGAGTTGCGAAGCACGGTCAGCGATGCGGCGGTAACGGGCCTTGCCGCCTTCGGCCGCTTCCATCAACCGGATCATTTCTGCAAGGAAGGACTGGTCGGCGCGAGCGGTTGCGACCATGGTGATCGGCGCAACGAGATTGAGCGTGCCGGCGCGAAGATCATGGCCCGGAGTGACGGTCTGTGGGGCGCTTTCGCCGGTCACCAAGGCGCAGTCGAGTTCCGAACTGCCGATCTCGACCTTGCCATCAACTGGAACACGCTCCCCGGCAGCAAGAAGGATGCGCATGCCAGGCGTGATATCACCGACAGGCATCCATGAACGGGACCCGTCAGGCTGCTCCACCAGAGCGCCGCGGGCGGCGAGGCGGGCAAGGCCTTTTACGGCGACCCGGGCTTTTTCGCGCATCAGGTGATCAAGCGTGCGGCCGATCAGCAGGAAGAACAGCAAAGAGACGGCAGCATCGAAATAGGCGTGCTCGCCGTGATGCATCGTTTCATAAATGCTCATGGCGTAGGCAAGGGTGATGCCGATGGATATAGGCACATCCATGTTGGTGCGGCCATGGCGCAGTGCATTCCAGGCGGATGAGAAGAAGATGCGGCCGGACCAGATGAGCGCCGGGATGGCGATCAGCGCCGACACCCAGTGGAACAGGTCGCGCGTCGCTGACTCTGCTCCTGACCAGACCGAAACAGAGAGCAGCATGATGTTGGCGGCGGCGAAGCCGGAGATGGCGAGCGCCTTGAGGAGGCGGACCATTTCCTTGTCGGATTCGTCTGCGGTGATGTCAAACAGATGGGCGGGGTAACCGAGGCTGGCCAAAGCCGGGACAAAGCGCGGTATGCTTGCGCCGTCCTGCCATTTGATGGCGACGCGTTTGGTGGAAAGATTGACGCGGGCGTCGACGACGCCGTCCATCTTTTTTAGTTCTTTTTCGATGGTGGTGATGCAGGCACCGCAATGGACAGCCGGGACTGAAAGGTCGGTCTGCCAGATACCGTCGCCAAGTTCGCGGCTGCCGGCACGCAGTTCGTCTTCCGGCAGGGCGGAAATGCCGTTCAGTTCAAGTGCCGATTCTGTTCCCGGCGCGCAACAACTCATGATCTTAGTCCACCTTTGACGGGGCAGGGCCTTGAATGACGCCGTCCTTGACGGCAAACCGCTTGGTATCCCGCCACGGCTTGTTGTTGGGCGAGGTGACATCGATTTCAGCAATCCAGACACCGTCGGAAAGCGCATGTGCCGCTTGCCAGACCGCGGCCGGCCCTGCGGCCAGATCAATTGTCATATCGGCGCTATCCGTCACCGGACGACGGAAGATCATCTTCACTGACGTGATCGCAACCGGCGTGCCATTGGCGTCCTGCAGGCTGAATATGATCTTGCCGTCAGAGGCTTCAAGGCTGTCTTTCCAGCCTAGCGCGTCCTGTTCCTTTACATCGGCGACCGTCTGGTTGAACTCCTGACTGGCAACGTAGGAGTTTTTGACGACCAGGCCGGACCACGTGGAGTTGGCATAGTAGGCCATCAACAGGTTGACGCTGATGATCACACCGAAGAACGCCACCATGACCATGATCATGTGCCTGCCGGTGAAGGGTTTGCCGCTGTCAATCTTCGTGGTCATTCGTGATGCTCCGGTGCGTTGAATGTGGCATCGTATCTGTCAGTTTCCGTGCCGGCCAAATCTGCGGCTTTGAAGTGGAAGTCCATCTCCTCATCGTGAATGCCGGCAGGCGGCACTTCGACAAAGACTTTTATCGCGAGGGTTTTGTCCGGCGCGACCTTGATCGCCAAAGCCTTGGCCTTCGGTTGATCTTCATAGCCGATTGCGCTCATCAATGCACCGGGAATGCCGTCAATCGTCAAGAGAATGGTGCGTTCTTCCGGAATCATGTTGAGGAGCTTGACCGTGTAGCCGTTGCGGATCGAGCCGTCAGACAATGTGACGAACTGCGGATTGCGGTCGTGCAGCACATTCAATTCGAGGCGGTCGCGTGACAGCAGGGAGGTCACGATGGCAATGCCGATGGCGGACCAGACGCCAACATACATAAGCGTGCGCGGCCGGAAGAGATGGCTGATGCGGAAGTGGCGGACGGCATCGACCAGTTTGCCATCTGCCGTATAGACGTTTTTCGGGTTGATCTTGCCTGCCGGATCGCCGCCTTTCGACAGATCCATGTTCTGTTGATATTCCTCCAGCGTGGCATAGGAAATCAGCCCGCGCGGCTTGCCGAGCTTGTCCATGACGCTGTCGCAGGCATCAATGCACAGGGCGCAGGTGATGCATTCCAACTGCTGGCCGTCGCGGATATCGATGCCCATCGGGCACACCGCGACGCAGGCGTTGCAATCGACGCAGTCGCCGGCGACGATTCCTGCCGCTGCAGCCTTCTTCTTGCCGATCTGCCGCGGTTCGCCGCGCCAGTCATTGTAAGTGACGGTCAACGATTCCTCGTCCAGCATGGCAGCCTGAATGCGCGGCCATGGGCACATGTAGGTGCAGACCTGTTCGCGCATAATGCCGCCGAACGTATAGGTGGTGGCGGTCAATACGGCGACGGTGATGTAGGCGATGGCCGGAGCCTGGAATGTAACGAAATTCTTGAGCAGTGTCGGCGCATCGGCGAAATAGAAAATCCATGCGCCGCCTGTTGCAACCGCGATGACGATCCAGATCGCATGCTTGAAGACGCGTTTCCGGATCTTGTCGAAGGTCCAGGGCGCTGAATCCAGCTTGATGCGAGCATTGCGATCGCCTTCAACCCAACGTTCGACGACCAGGAACAAGTCCACCCAGACTGTCTGCCAACAGGTGTAGCCGCACCACGCGCGGCCAACGGCGGAGGTGATCAGGAACAGGCCGACGCCGCCCATAACCAGAAGCCCGGCAATGTAGATGAATTCCTGCGGCCAGATTTCGATGAAGAAGAAGTAGAAGCGGCGATGCGGAAAATCGAGCAGGACTGCCTGATCAGGCGCATTGGGTCCGCGGTCCCAGCGGATCCAAGGCGTCAGGTAGTAGATGCTCAGTGTGATCGCCATGACGATCCACTTGAAGCGGCGATAGTCACCGCTGGCGCGCTTCGGAAAAACCTTTTTCCGGGCAGCATACAGGGGCTGGCGAATCTTGGCGGAATTCACCGGTTCGGCTTCGAACTGTTCGATCGACTTCTCGTCTAACATGACCATATTTCTTGATTGACCCTCGCCCGGACACGTTGTGCCAGACACTCGGCTTATGAATGTTTGTTGAAGCACGGGCGTTGATTCACATCAACGGTGCTCTGTCGCCATACATATTGGAACCTGAATACGTTTGGTATGCGCGTCTTGACGCATTGATTGGCTTTGGACGCTTGCACCAAGTCAACAACAAGGCAGGACAAGGCGTGGGCCGGAAACGAGGCGATGGCAACTGGTTTTCGGGACTTTTCGGGATGCGATGCACATTCCAGTCACGTTGAAAGCGGGCCTAAAAAGCAAGAGCCCGGCACAAGGCCGGGCTCCGCACACTCAGCAGCAATCGGAGGGTCTATTCGCCGCCGCCAAGTGAATGCACGTAAACAGCAAGCTGTTTTACGGTTGTGTCGCCGAGGCGAGCCGTCCAGGCAGGCATGACGCCGTGTTTTGGCTTCATGATCTGCGACGAGATGGCCGCAACGTCCGAACCGTAGAGAGCAATTGCGTCTGTGAGGTTCGGTGCGCCGAATTCACGTCCGCCTTTGCCTTCCTCGCCATGGCAGGCGACGCAGTTGTTGACGAAGACTTCCTTGCCTGCGGTGACCTTGGCAGCATCTGCAGTGCCGCCCGAAAGCGAAACCGCATAGTTTGCGACCAGATCGACTTCCTCAGGCTTCAGGATGTCGCCGAAAGCGGGCATTTCCGAAACGCGGGTTTCCGGATCCGCCGTGTAGCGGACGCCATGCTGGAGGGTTGCGTACAGCGCATTGATGTCGCCGCCCCACAGCCAGTCGTCGTCGTTGAGGTTCGGGTAGCCCGGAGAACCGGCGGCGCCTGAACCGTGGCACTGGACACAGTTGACCTTGAAGGCTGCAGCGCCGCCAGCGATGGCGAAGGTGCGCAGTTCTTCATTGGCCAGAATGCCGGCGACATCGGTGGTCTTGATGGCGTCAACATATTTGGCCTGGGCCGCAGTAGCCGCCGCGAGCTCCTTGGTCAGCTCGCTGCGGTTCGTAACGTTCAGCAAGCCCTTGGTGTTGGTGGTGAGCAGCGGGATCGACGGATAGGCGATTGCATATCCGATGGCCCAGATGATCGTGAAGTAGAACGTCCACAGCCACCAGCGCGGCAGAGGATTGTTCAGCTCGCGGATGCCATCCCATTCATGGCCGGTGGTTTCGACGCCGCTGATTTCGTCAATATGATTAGTATGCCTTTCAGCCATGTCTTAGTCCTCCTTCAGAGGGATTTGCGCAGCGTCGTTCGCCAGTTCCCGGCTGCCCGGGCGAAAGACGAAGAGGACGGCTGCCACGAAGAAGATTGCCATCGCCAAGAGACCCCAAGAGTCTGCAAAGGCACGCATTATGGTATAGGTTTCCATCATGCGCTCCTTAACGGTAGCCGGCGGTCTCGTCGTACTTCGAAAAGTCGACAAGCGTACCGAGCATTTGGAGGTAGGCAATGAGTGCATCCATTTCCGACAGGGTTGCCGGGTCGCCATCAAAATCGCCAGTGACGGCTTTTGGATAACGGCCAACCAAGGCGGCGGTGTCTGCATTCGGATCCGCCTGGGCGGCAAGATCCGCTTCGGCGCTGGCAATCATGTCATCCGTGTAAGGCACGCCGACATAGGTGCTGGTTTTCAGGTGCATCGCGACATTTTCGACCTTGAGCGGCGTCGTCTTGAGGAACGAGTAGCTCGGCATGATCGATTCCGGCACAACGTTGCGCGGTTCGATCAAGTGGTCGACATGCCATGCGTTGGAATATCTGGCGCCAACGCGGGCAAGGTCCGGACCAGTGCGCTTGGAGCCCCACTGGAACGGATGGTCGTACATGCTTTCGGCAGCAAGCGAGTAGTGGCCAAAGCGCTCCACTTCATCGCGGAACGGACGGATCATCTGTGAATGGCAGACATAGCAGCCTTCACGGATGTAGATGTTGCGTCCGGCGAGTTCGAGCGGCGAGTAAGGCCGCATGCCTTCAACCTTTTCGATGGTGTTCTGAAGGTAGAAGAGCGGTGCGATTTCCACGATGCCGCCGACTGTGACAACGAGCAGGGACAGGACCAGAAGCAAGGTCGCGTTCTTCTCGATGACTTGGTGTTTGTCCAACAAAGACATTTTAAAGCTCCTTCAGATTGGACTTATTCGGCGGGTGCAAGAGCAGGCTGGCTGCCGGGAATTGGCAGTTCGTTGCGCTTGCGGCCAAGGATGGTCATCGTGAGGTTCCAGGCCATGACAAGACCACCGGTCAAGTACAGGACGCCGGCCAAAACACGCAGCACGTAGTATGGATGCATGGCGGCCACGGACTCGGCGAACGAGTAGACGAGGAAGCCCTGTTCATCATATTCGCGCCACATCAGGCCTTGCTGAATGCCAGCCACCCAAAGAACAGCGGCGTAAATGACGATGCCGAGGGTTGCGAGCCAGAAGTGCCAGGTGACCAGACGGAGGGAATAAAGCCCTTCGCGATGCCACAGTTTCGGAACGAGGTAGTAAATTGCGCCGAAGGAGATCATGCCAACCCAGCCAAGCGCGCCCGAATGAACGTGACCAATGGTCCAGTCCGTATAGTGCGACAGTGAGTTGACCGACTTGATGGACATCATCGGACCTTCGAAGGTCGACATGCCGTAGAAGGCGATGGCGATGACCATCATGCGGATGATCGGATCGGTGCGGATCTTGTCCCAAGCGCCCGAGAGCGTCATCAGGCCGTTGATCATGCCGCCCCAGGACGGCATCCAGAGCATGATCGAGAAGACCATGCCGAGCGTCTGCGCCCAGTCAGGCAGGGCGGTATAGTGGAGATGATGCGGACCTGCCCAGATATAAAGGAAGATCAGCGCCCAGAAGTGGACGATCGACAGGCGGTAGGAGAAGACCGGACGGCCAGCCTGCTTGGGCACGAAATAGTACATCATGCCAAGGAAGCCTGCGGTCAGGAAGAAGCCCACAGCGTTGTGGCCGTACCACCACTGCGTCAGGGCATCCTGAACGCCGGAGAAGGCCGAGTAGCTTTTGATGCCGAGGAACGACACCGGTATCGCCAGATTGTTGACCAGATGCAGCATGGCAATGGTCACGATGAACGACAGGTAGAACCAGTTGGCGACGTAGATATGCGGCTCCTTGCGCTTGAACAAAGTGCCGAGGAAGACCAGCAGGTAGGCAACCCAGACCACTGTGATCCAGATGTCGACATACCATTCGGGCTCTGCATATTCACGGCCCTGGGTGATGCCGAGGAGATAGCCGGTGGCCGCCATGACGATGAACAGCTGATAGCCCCAGAAAACGAACCAAGGCAAGCTGCCGCCGAACAGGCGCGCACGGGAGGTGCGCTGGACGACATAGAACGATGTTGCGATCAGCGCATTGCCGCCGAAGGCGAAAATGACGGCTGAAGTGTGCAGGGGACGCGTGCGCCCGAAGTTGAGCCAAGGCTCGATGTTGAAATCCGGCCAAGCCAGCTGGATGGCAACAATCACGCCGACCAGAAAGCCGACGACGCCCCAAAATGTTGTTGCAATGACGCCATAGCGGATCGGGCCATCCATGTAGGCGGACGGATCCTCGGCGGCGACAGCGCCCATTTTGACATTGCGCAGGAGCACGATCGTTCCCAGCGCGAGTACAGCAAAAAGAACCCACATATGGGTTCTGAAGAGGACATCCTGGCCCATTCCCGCCCCAAGAAGGGCCAGGAAGGCGCCGATGCCCACCAAGATAGTTTCAGTCATGTATTTCATATTTCCGTCCCCTCTCAAAGTTCAGGAGCAAGCAGTTCCGCACCGGAACTTTCCGATGGGCACCCAAAGCTGCAATAGCGCAAGGGCATCGCGCGGTCTTGATTCAAGTCAAAGCAGTTCGCGGTTCACTGGGCAATTAGTCGCAGCAGGTAATTGACCTTGGAGGACAGCATAATGGCGTCTGGAATGGCCTTTCAAGCTGGCAACAGCCTGGATTCCGGACAGCTTTTGGCACTTCGCCTGGCGCAGAACGAAATTCTGGCGATGTGCGAGCTGCTTGAGGAAATAGCCGATTCGCTGCCGAACCATATCGACGCAAAAAAATGCAGCAAAGCGGCGGAAATGCTGGGTCCCTTGATGAAGCGGGTGCACCGTTTTGAGGAAGAAGAGATCTATCCGCGCTATGCTGGCGTATCGCCGGGCAAGAACCTGCAGAAGACACTGGAGCGGCTGCGCGCTGAACATTGTGAGGACGAGTGCTACGCCGAGGAATTGGCCGACGCCCTGACCAAGGTGTCTTCGTCTGCCGATTCGGTTTCATCAGAGACGCTGGGCTACATGTTGCGCGGCTTTTTTGAAGCGATCCGGCGCCACATCGCATTCGAGAAAGAGAAATTCTCGCCGGAACCCGAACTGCGGTGAATAACGACTAAAGGCAGGCGCGGCGCTCGAGCCGGTCGAGATCGTGCACGGTCACATGACGGTTGTTCTCGATCGAAATGACGTTTTCCTTGCGAAGCTTGGTCATCTGCCGGCTGACGGTTTCAATGGTCAGGCCGAGGAAATCGGCAATGTTGGCGCGGGTCAGCGGCAGGTCGAAAGTCAGGGACTTGTTGGTATCCAGTGCTTCCGGGTTGATGTGCGTGGCGATCAGCCACAGGAAGCTCGCGACCTTCTCTGCTGCGGTCTTGCGCCCGAGCGTCACCATCCATTGGCGGGCCTCATCCAGTTCATTGAGCGTTTGCTGCAAAAGCTGGTGCTCAAGGTTCGGCGAGTCGGCGATCAACCGGTCGAGGACATTTTTCGGAAAGGAGCAGACTGTCAGGTCTGTCGCCGCCTCGGCATCAATCGAACTTTCCAGCTTGAAAGGGCGGCCGATGAAATCCGGTGCGAATTGCAGGCCCACAATTTGCTGGCGCCCATCCGACAGGGTTTTCGTCAGTTTGACGACACCGGACAGAATGTTCGAAAAGGTCTTGATCTCACTGGAATCGCTCAAAAGCGTTGATCCAGGATCAAGCGTACGCCGGGTAGTGTGCTTGCTCAACTGCAGCAACTGATCTGCTTCGAGCGAGCCGCAAATGCCGCGATGCCGCGCCTCGCAGGAGCGGCAGACGACGGGAATATCCGAATTGTGTATGTCCTGCCGATTGCTCATACGTTCTCCAAGGGCCGCAACCTAGCCGGACAGTGGCCGGTTGGCAAAGGGGCAATGCAGATTCGGTTGATTATAATCAATGTGCGCTTCGCCGCAGCATGCTGATTGGCCTGCAACTGAGGGTCAGTTCATGAAACACGAAGACATTCTGCGGCTTTCCGCACCTGTGCCGCGCTACACATCCTATCCGACCGCACCGCATTTCCATGCGGGAATCGACAGCGAAACCTATGCAAAGTGGCTTGGTGCGCTGGAAAAGGATGCCAAAATCTCGCTTTACCTGCATATCCCGTTCTGTGACCGGCTGTGCTGGTTCTGTGGCTGTCATACCAAGCAAGTGCAGCGCTATGATCCTGTGAAGGCCTATCTTGATGCGCTTCATTGTGAGATCGACACGGTTTCGCGCCATTTGAGCGGGCGGGGTGTCGTTTCTGCCATCCATTTTGGCGGCGGGTCGCCGACTTTGTTGTCGAGCGGCGACATGATTGCCGTGAAGGCGCACTTGGCGAAAGCGTTCAATCTGTTACCCACAGTCGAAATCAGTGTAGAAATTGATCCAAACGACATGGATGACGACCGGTATGCGGGGCTGGAAGGCATTGGCCTGACCCGCGCGAGCCTTGGCGTGCAGGATTTTGCCGAAAAGGTGCAGAAAGCGATCAACCGGCCACAGGGGTTTGAAGAAACCAAAGCTGTGGTTGATCGGGTGCGGGCGCTTGGTGTCGGTTCGGTCAATCTCGACATGCTGTACGGCCTGCCGTTCCAGACGCTGGAGAGCATCGAGGCAACGGCCAAGCAGGTCTTGTCGATGAAACCGGACCGGATTGCCTTGTTCGGCTACGCACATGTGCCGTGGATGAAAAAACACCAGACCATGATTGATGAGACAGCGTTACCTGATGCGCCGGAGCGGTTTGCGCAAGCGGAACTGGCTGCGCGGGTCATCGCTGATGCGGGCTATGTGCCAATCGGCATCGATCATTTTGCACTTCCAACCGACAGTCTGGCGATTGCGCTGAAATCAGGCAAGTTGCGGCGCAATTTCCAGGGCTATACGGACGATGCGGCCGATGCGCTGATCGGGCTTGGCGCTTCCGCAATCGGGCAATTGCCGCAAGGCCATATCCAGAACATGCCGGCGACCGGAGAATACCAACGCCTTGTCCTTGACGGCAAACTTGCCGTCGTGCGCGGGCTTGAAATGGATGACGAAGACCGGCTGCGCGGTGCGGTCATTGAAAAGCTGATGTGTGAATTCGGCTTCTCGCGGTCGGCGTTTTGCATGCGGTACGGCAATGTGGCGCAGGCGATCTTTGCCGAAGCGGACATTCTGGTGGCGCAAGGCGAATTTCTCGAACGTGTCGGGGACCGTTACGAAATCAAGCCGGAGATGCAACTGTTCGCAAGGCAGGCGGCTGCGAAGTTTGACACCTATCTGGGCAAGGGCACCGCACGGCATTCCGCGGCGGTTTGAACCGGGACATCAAAAGCCGATTTCTATCCAAGGGTTTGTATCCGGCGGACCGCCGGTGACGAGCGCTGACGGATTTTTCCCCACCGTCCATATGACGCCCGCGAATGTAAAGCCCTGGCGGCCGTGCGCACGGGCTTCAGCCAAAGTCCGGCATATGGAATCGGGCGCAT
This sequence comes from Rhizobiaceae bacterium, assembly GCA_041751995.1. GTDB lineage: Bacteria > Pseudomonadota > Alphaproteobacteria > Rhizobiales > Rhizobiaceae > JANMEX01. The sequence continues at coordinate 35,045 of JBGSHY010000101.1, forward strand.
TTTCCTTGTCGCCGAGAACTGACTTGAGCAGACCGATGGTCACGGCTTCAGGGCCGCCGCCAAAGACATCAAGCCGCGATTGGCGCAGGCGGCTGCCGTCTTGAGAGCCGGCAGCTTCGTCACGGCCTTGCAGTGCTGTCAAATCACCGCTGGCGAGCGGATGATTGGTGTGCCAGCGGCGGGTTGGCGCGAGGACGCTGTTGGACCACGGGGTACAGCCGGATGCGGAGCATTCAAAACCGGCAATCAGTTTGCCGTCGGCGAGCATGTAGTTCTGGCCGGAGGCATGCGGCGCGGTTTGCAAGAAGTCCGACGCTTCCTCAACCCCGGTCTTTGCCAACAGCGAGCGGGCGACAAAGGCGACCGGCAATCCGTTGGCGGCCGATTTAAGGCTCGACAGCGTGTTGACGCAAAGACCGAGCCCGGCGCTGTTGACACCGCACAGGCCGATCATGCCGGCGACGGTCAGCACAATTGTTTCCAAACCGGTTTTGCTGTCTCTTATTTTCAAGACCGTCTGGAACCCGTCCATCCAGCCGATCAAATCCATGTTCTGGCCCATTGCGCCGTCGTTGCCATCAATGCCGCCGAGTGCGGAACAATGGTGTTTTTCGGCAAGATGGCGGGAAAAAATCCATTCCTCGTCCATCAACTGGCAGGCGAAAACATCGTCAAATGTCAGACCTGATCCGGTGGCAATACCGCGCACTTCTTCCAGAAGGTCCGGCGCGTGCTTCTTAACGGCAGGTTGGAAGTCCGTGCCGTTCAGAAAGGCTTTGACGGGATCGGCGATTTTCCATTCCTCCGCCAGAACGGATTTCCAGCGGCGGTCGCGTTCGCAGATGGCTTTTCGCAACCCTTCGCCATAGGCGAGGCCACGCTCATAAGGGGATCCGGATATTTCGATTATATGGGGCAGGGACATGGAGGTATGAAACGTCAAAGCGGCCCCGGCGTCAAAGCGGAAATGCTGGCTCCAGGCCGATTGTTCTCATGATAGGCCCGGTGTCGGGTCCTGTCCGGCTTCTGTGAACAGGTTTCGCAGGCTGTTGCGGATTGCCTGTTGGCGAACATGAGGCGCGAAATTTGCCAATGCATAGCTTTTTCCTGCTGCAATCATCGATGCAGCGGAGTCCTTGTCCTGCATGAGTGATACCAAACACCGCGCAAACTCGCCCGGTGTTTCAGCCGGCATGTAGTGGATACCTGGCACAAGATTCAGCCCCGCCACCGCCTTTGAAGTTGCGACAATCGGACAGCCGACGCTTAACGCCTCGATGGCCTTGATCCTCGTTCCACCGCCTTCCTGCAACGGGAGGGCTGTCGCTGCAGCGGATGTGTAGAAAGGGGCGAGATCGGACGGGTTCATGGCCAGCCGGGCGCCGGCAGCCGCAAGCTGCTTTTGCAATCGCGTGTTTGGCCTGCGACCACAGACTTGCAAATATGCGTCCGGAATTTCGGCGCGCACGAGGGGCATTATCTGTGTGCAAAGCGCGCGCACCGCCCGCTTGTTTGGCGCATAGCCCAGATGCCCGACGAACAAAACGCAATTGTGGTGTGAGTGATTGGCCTCACCGGCATTTCGGATCCATTCCGGAATGGGGTTGGGCACGACGGCTGTTCGGGACTGATTTGTGAATTCACGCACCAAATCTTCGTCCTGTTCAGAGCAAGTCCAGATCAGGTCGGACAAAGCGGCAATCTCCCGGTCCGCTGCCACAGATGCAGAAACGTGCCGTCTGGACAGGAGCGGAGCCAAAAAACGCAGAAACCTGGGCAGGCGCGCCGCTTCCTTTTCTGCCAAAAGGGCGCTTTCCACATTGTGAAAGTCAGTCACAATGCGAACGTCAGGAAATGCCAGACGCAATGCCTTGGCCACGTCGAGCAAGGCTACGCCTTCCAGAAGTACCAAATCAGGCTTCTGGTGGCGTATTTTTTCAATCAAACGATCTATTTCAGAATTGGCGACGGCGCGAACTGTTGACGCGCGGGGGTTGTCACCTGATTTTGGCAAATCGGTTATTGTGAACACCTCACCCGATGCCATTGTTGACAAGCCAGACAAATTGGCAACGTTGCGCAGTTCGGCTCCCGAAACTGCTTCGTCGTCCTCCGAAAGGACAATCTGCAAAAATGTCTTCATTTGGCTCACGAGGGGTTCCACGGATTATCCATCAAACCTGGAAGGACAGCCATATCCCAGCGGATATGGGTGACCCGGAAAGCTGGAAAACGTCGAACCCCGGCTGGCAGTATATGTTCTGGTCGGACAATGATCTTCTGGAATTCATGACATGCGAGTTTCCGGACCTGCTGGATCTTTATGTATCCTATCCGAAGCCAGTTCAAAGGGCTGATCTTGCCCGCTATTGTCTGCTCAAGCATTTTGGCGGCATTTATGCCGATATTGATACGCGCTGTCTGGCTTCCTTGGAGCCACTCGCCGGAGACATGCGGGTGATCCTGTGCGAAGAGCCGCCGGAGCACCACGAGCCTGCTTTGGTTCGCGGTCTGAAATCGCTCTATTTCAATGGCACACTTGCCAGCCCGCCCGGTCATCCGTTTTGGGATGATGTGATCGACAAATGCAAACTTATGCGGGAGCGGCGGCATTTCGACGTCCTTGAGACTACAGGTCCGCTGATTTTGACCGCGGCGGTTGAGCAATGGCCGGACCGCGATCAGTTAGCGCTCAACGACTGCTTGCTTTTTGCCGGACTGACAGCCCATTGGAGGAAGTCCGTCACACCCAGCCACGGGCCCTTCAGTCCTCTGAAACTGTCCGAACACCTTTGGCAGGGAAGCTGGTACAAACGCCGGCACGAACGCTTCTACCACCGAAAACTCGGACATCTGCGCAAACTGCGCCATGCCGTGATGTCACGGAACGATTTGAAGCTTGAAACCGAGCGAACGCGAATAGACACGGATCTTTTGACCCGGCCTTTGGTTTCCGGTCCGGAAGTTGATCCCCGTGTCACGGTTTTGATACCGGTCCGGAATGCCGAACAGTTTCTTCCCACCTGTTTCGCGCTTGTTTCGCGCGTCGATTACCCGAAAGACAGGATCAATATCGTTTTCGGGCTCGCTGACAGCGAGGATCTGAGCGGCGCATTGATCGATCAGTTCATTCTGCAGCATGGCGCCGAATATGCCGCTGTGCGCTGTGTGAGGACAGTCGGCAGCGCGCCTCTAGTAAAGCGGTCTGCCCGCTGGAAGCCGAAGTTCCAGCGTGCCCGCCGGGCTGGCCTTGCGCGGGCGCGCAATCAGCTCATCAGGGAAGGATTGGATTCCGAAGCGGAATGGGTCCTGTGGATGGATGCCGACCTGGTTCACTATCCGCCAGACATTCTGCGGCGGCTGTTGGCCGAACGGGAAAAAATAATCACGCCGGATTGCGTGCTTGTTCCGGGCGGCCCGAGCTATGACATGAATGCCTTTCTTTCCAACGGCCAGCCATCACGATCTGAATACCACCGCCATCTGAAGGACGGCATCCTTCAGCCGCCGGCGGAATGGGATCGTCGGAGGCACCTGCACGACCTTCGCTATCTCAAACGGGTTCCCTTGCACGGAGTGGGCGGGACAATGCTTCTGGTCCACGCTGATGTTCACCGGTCCGGGTTGAACTTTCCGGAGCGGCCCTATCGGGACCTGATCGAGACCGAAGCCTTCGGCCTGTTGGCACGCGATCTTGGTGTCACGCCGATCGGCCTTCCCCAGATCGAGATTGTGCACACTTCGAGCTGAATGGAAGGTGGATTATGACAACAAAAGACTGCGCTCATCTGTGTGCAACATGACGTCCAACAAACGCGCACTAGAATCGGTTGTGAAATTGCAGGTCGTTTACGGTCAAATCAAACCTTAAAACTTTCCGATTTTTAGCGGGAAAACGGGCACCAGCCCATTGGCAAAATCCGCCGGCGGAAACAGGATTTTCAGTGACCGGAAAACTTCCCGTGACAACTCCAAATCCATGAAGAAAATCACACCAAAAAGGCGCACTGCGAATGCCGAACAAAGTGTCCTGAAATGTGATTTGTTTTGACGCATTCCTGGCATTTCGCCAGCGTGCATTCTGCATAAAGGCAGGCGCGGTTTCAGATGCGAAAATATGCGCGAAAATGCGATTCAAGATTGGCAATTAATAGCAATGAAATCAGATGGATACCCGGCAAATACTGTGTTTTGAAATTGCATTCATTCCTGAATTAAAAACTACTCATGCCCTGGCTGCTGCGGGGCGCGCGAGGCAGTTCTGTTTTGTGCGTCGTCGAGATGCAGCTGAACCGGTTGAAAATTGCCGGGTAGCCGTAACAATTCTTGGCGTTCTGATTGTCTGTTCTGCAGATATCATTTTCTGACGATAAAGCGGGTATTTGGCCGTCGCAGCAGTGAACGAAATTGCCGGGATTTCGCGTCTGAAAACGCGCAGAAAACCAGGCCCGCAACGCGTTGTGAAATCACAGTCAAAACGGCACCCAATTAACCCTTTAGTTCAGTGTTCGCTCGCGCACCGGAAAACCGCGCAGATTGTGATTGCAACAGGCTGCATATTGTGTTTCGCTATTGATAACATGTGAATATGCGAAAATATGTATTCACATGATCATGCCAAGTGAGTGGAGTGCCAGGGCCGCCAAACAGTTTCGACTGGTCTGCAGCAAGTTGCGGCGGAAAGGCGGCCTAGAATGAACGACTGGAGGGTCATCATTCAGGGAGGAGTTCTGCAATGCCTGCTTTGTTTTCTGACGATTGGATGGTCGATTTCGGCAACGCATGGAATGACGAGGGAGACCTCGGCGATGCGCTCGCGAAGATCAGTTTCAATTCTGTAATCGGTTATGGGTTCGACGGCGACGATGCGCCGCGCGGCTATATCAAGGTCGAAAATGGTTATGTCACTTCAGCCGGGGCCTACAAGGGCGAACCGCTGAATTGGGACTTGCGTGCCAAACCTGGCGATTGGGAAAAATGGTGCAGTGACGGTCTGGGCATGATGGGCCTTGGGCTTGCCTATTCAGTTGGAAAGCTGAAATTCAAGACCGGCGACTACAGCGCCATGATCAAAAATCCTGCAATGGCCGCCCCCTTCATCAAGAGCTTCACAGTCATGGGGCGCGTTGCGCGCACCTGATCTTTTGAGCTTCCGAAAAGGAAAGGGGCTGCTGCATGTTGTCTGCAGTGCTGAAAGCGTTTTCGTTCATACTGGCTGCCATTGTCGGCGGGCTTGTCGTCAGCTGGCTTTCACCCCACCAGCCGTCGGCGACCCTGCAGACGAGGATTGAGGCACCCTCCGGGTTTCTGCCCAACAGCCTTGTTACGACCGTAACACAGATGCCTGCCGCCGAACGCGTCAGGCTTGGCGGCTATGTCGAACCACGCAACAGTGTGAGGCTGACTGCGCAGGCGCCGGGCCGGGTTGTCTATGTTGCCGGGGCTGAAGGCGACCGCTTGTCCGCTGGCCAGCTTGTGGTCGCGCTGGATGATGACATGCTGCAGGCGCAGTATCGCGGCGCCTGGGCCTCTCTGTCGGCCGAGATGGCCAATTCGCAAAACGCGCAGACACAGCTTTACCAGAAGCTCTATGGCCCGCGGACGTCGCCGATGGGCGGTCCGCTTTATGACGCCTACGACCGCGCCAGCGTCCCGCTTTACAACATGGCCCAATCCTTCATGGGCGGACTGTTGGGCAACAGCCTTCCAATGCAGACGCAGCAGCAAGGCCAGCATGACTGGTCAGTGCTCAACAATGCCCGCGCGGAATACGAGGGGCGCATGGCCGCGCTTGCCGGTGCGCAGGCGCAGGTTGATATTCTGGACGCGCAGTTCCGAGACCGGCGTTCGCTGGCTCCGTTTGCTTCGGCGATCATCAATCGCCATGTCCGCGTCGGCGACATCGTGCAGCCCGGTCAGCCGCTGATGGACCTGTCAGATGCGGACCAGCTGGACCTGCGCATTGAAGTGCCGCTGTCGGCGCTTCCGGCGCTCAAGCTCGGGGACCAGATTCCCATCACGCTCGACAACGTCAATCTCTGGGCGCCGGTCTCGCAGATCTTCCCGGCGGCCACGGAAGGCCAGCATACCGTGACGGTAAAGCTTGCCCTGCCTTCCGGCGCGCCTGCGGCCCCCGGCATGTATGCGCTTGCCTGGGTCGCCCAGCCTGGCGGCGGCAGCCCTTCGGTTTTGGCGCCTGCCATTCCCGCCTCGGCAATCGTGCGGCGCGGCAGCCTGCCCGTCGCCTT
>JBGSHY010000102.1:0-58351 GCA_041751995.1 Rhizobiaceae bacterium
TGACATCGCGCTCGAATGCACCGGCATTTTCACCGCGCGTGACAAGGCCGCCGCCCATCTTGCCGCCGGCGCCAAGCGCGTCGTGGTCTCGGCTCCGTCGGACGGCGCGGATTTCACCGTGGTCTACGGCGTCAACCATCAGCTTTTGACCAAGGACCACACGGTCATCTCCAACGCCTCGTGCACGACCAATTGCCTGGCGCCGGTCGCCAAGGTGCTGCATGACGCGATCGGCATCCAGACCGGCTTCATGACCACCATCCATTCCTACACCGGCGACCAGCCGACGCTCGACACGATGCACAAGGATCTGTACCGCGCCCGCGCCGCGGCGATGTCGATGATCCCGACTTCGACGGGCGCTGCCAAGGCGATCGGGCTGGTCATTCCGGAACTGAAAGGCAAGCTCGACGGCTCGTCGATCCGCGTGCCGACGCCGAATGTCTCGGTCGTCGATTTCAAGTTCGTCGCCAAGCGCGCAACGTCGGTCGAAGAGGTCAACGCCGCGATCAAGGCAGCAGCAGACTCAGGCCCGCTGAAAGGCATCCTCGGCTACACGCTGCATCCGAACGTGTCGATCGACTTCAACCACGACCCGCATTCCTCGACCTTCCATATGGACCAGACCAAGGTGATGGACGGCACGTTCGTGCGCATCCTGACCTGGTACGACAATGAGTGGGGCTTCTCCAACCGCATGAACGACACGGCGGTCGCGCTCGGGAAACTGATCTGATCTGATAAAAAGGGTTCGATTTGAGAACGCCCGGCCATGTGCCGGGCGTTTTACGTTGGGCGCCGATCATATCCAGGCATACTCGCGACAATCAGGACTCAATGCTGCCAGATACAATTGCCTGTGCCTGAAACTGTTGGGCAGCCATTAATAAGCCGCCGCCATATTTTCATTGCCTGGGCTTCAATTGGACGTAAGGCACACCTTTGTCTGCCCGCCGCATTTTTGCCGCAAGCATGCCTGACCTTTCAATAGCCGATGCATTCCAATCCATCTGGCGGAGTCATCAAGTGAGACTCAACAATCCATATTTGAACTGACGGAGGAATTTTCCATGAAATCCCTTATCGCAGCAGTCGCAGTCCTTTTCGCTCTCGCCGGACCGGCAATGGCCAACCAGTGCCCGGGCCTTTGGGCCAAAGCCGAAGAGGCGATGAAAATCGCCACACTGGATGACGCGACCAAGACCAAGGTGACCGATCTCATCGCCAAGGGCAAAGCCGATCATGAAGCTGGCAAGCACAGTGATTCCGAGGCCGAACTTCTGGAAGCGTTGAAGCTTCTCGGCATCAGCTGATCTGACTGCCGCACGGCGGACGCGGGAAAGCCGGGCCGGATATCTTTTCCGAAGATGACGCCTCCTGACACCATGTTGTCAGGAGGACGGGCGCATTGTGTCACTTTCTCCCATGCAAGGATGGACCCATGCGGATTTCCGGAAGCTGCCATTGTGGCAAAACCAGATTTGAAGTCACCGAAGCGCCCGTATCCCTGACGCGCTGCACCTGCTCCTTTTGCGCCAAGCACGGCGCGCTGTGGGCCTATTACAGCGTCAGCCAGTTCAGGCTGCTGACCTCCAAGGACCATGTCGCGACCTACACATGGCGCACCAAGACCGTAAAACACCATTTCTGCGCGACTTGCGGCTGCACGACATTTTCGGAATCACCGGACTGGTCGAAGGGCGAGCCGGACTTTGCCAACCCGCGCGTGTCGATCAACGCGCATGTGCTGGATGATTTTGATCTCGATGCCGTGCCGGTGACGGTGATCGACGGCAGGAATTTGTGGTAGGCGCTGCTGCCAGCCTTCCCTTTTGCGGGGAAGGCTGGTGTCACCAATTCCTACCGCAGTGCAAAAAAATCTTGCGCTGCGCCGCATCTTCGCCGCACTCTCCCTGACACAGCAATTTCAGGGCATTTGGGAGATTCGTGCGCGTGGCGGACAGCATCTACATTTTGACGCTTGTCGGCACGGCGCTGGTTCTGGCGGCGGCGTTTTCCTCGCTGCTCGCATTCCGCTTCGGCGCGCCCCTTTTGCTGCTGTTTCTTGTCATCGGCCTCGTCACCGGCACGGATGGTCTCGGCATTGAATTTGACAATGCCAACGCGGCCTATTTTGTCGGCTCAATAGCGCTGGCTCTGATCCTGTTTGATGCGGGCTTCGGCACGCCGGTGCACGCGCTGCGCCAGGCGGCAGCACCCGCAATTGTTCTGGCGACTTTCGGCGTGCTCCTCACCGTTGGCATCATGGCGGTCGCCACGCATTTCCTGATGGGGCTCGGCTGGATCCAGTCGTTCCTGCTTGGCGCCATCGTCGGCTCGACGGATGCTGCCGCCGTGTTCTTTCTCTTGCGCGCCGGCAACACCGAAATCCGCGAGCGTGTGCGTTCGACACTGGAAATTGAATCCGGCTCCAACGACCCCATCGCCATCTTCCTCACCCTGTCGCTGGTCAAGGTGCTGGCGCTTGGGCAGGCCGTCGAACCGACCGGCATGGTGCTGTCCATTGCTGCCGGGTTTATCGAGGAAATGCTGATTGGCAGCTTCATCGGCCTTATCGGCGGCTACGTCATTGTCCGGCTGGTCGAGAAGGTGGACATCGACCGCGGCCTTTTGCCGATCCTCGTTCTGGCGCTGTCGCTGATGGTGTTCGGCATCGCCGGGTTTGCCCACGGGTCCGGCTTTATCGCGGCCTACGTCGCAGGGATCGTCGCGGGCAATGCCAATTTGCGCTCTGCTCCGGCGATCAAGCGTTTCCAGGACGGCATGTCCTGGCTGTCGCAGATCATCATGTTCCTGATGCTCGGGCTTTACGCGACGCCGTCGCAATTCCTGCCGATCCTCATTCCGTCGGTGCTTCTGGCGGCGACATTGATCTTCATCGCCCGTCCGGTCGCCACCGGAATCTCGCTTTTGCCGTTCCGCTACTCGAAGGCCGAGACAGCATTCCTGTCCTGGGTCGGCCTTCGCGGAGCGGTGTCGATCCTTCTCGCGCTGACACCACTCTTGTATCAGGTTGAAGGCGGGCGGACCCTGTTCAACGTTGCCTTCATCATCGTGATGGTGTCGCTCGTCGTTCAGGGCTGGACCGTGCTGCCGTTGGCCCGGCGTCTTGGTCTCGTCATCCCGCATCGCGTCGGCCCAGTCGACAAGGTGGAGCTTGAACTGCCCGGCGCGGCGCATCACGAGCTGCTCGCCTACCGGATTGTCGAGGGCAGCCCGGTTGCACGAACCGGGCGCATCCCGCGCTGGGCGCGCCCGTCATTAGTCATCCGCGATGGCCGCTCGCTGCAGTTCCAATATGCCGGGCGTCCGCGCGCCGGTGACCATGTCTACATCTTCGTCTCGGACAAATACCCGCGCCTCCTCGACCGGCTGTTCGCCTCCAAGGCGCCGGTGTCCGCAGATGATGCCGATTTCTTCGGCGCGTTCGGCATTGACCCGGCGCGCCCAGCCTCCGAATTGTCGCTCGCCTACGGCGTCAAGGTGACCGAGGCCGAAGCCAAGCTGTCGATTGCCCAGTTCATGGTTGAACGGCTCGGCGGGCGCGTAGAATATGCCGACCGTCTGCCGCTTGGCGATATCGAGCTGATCGTGCGTGACCTCGACGAGCAGGGCCACGTCATCGAAATTGGCGTGTCCGTCGATCCGCAAATCGCCCCGCCGCGCATTCCGGCCTTCCTGTCCGCGACGGAGATGTTGACGCGCATCAAGGCGCGGCTTGGCAGAACGCCCAAGAATGCGCCTGACGCCTGAAAATGCCCTTGCGGCGACTTTTCCCGCGTATATGTTCGCCACAAATTTCAAACGCATTATTATGGAGCAGACCCGATGAGCAGTTTCAAGACCTTGGACATGATCGGCAATGTCACCGGCAAGCGCGTTCTGCTGCGCGTTGATCTCAACGTGCCAATGGCCGACGGCAAGGTCACCGACCTTACCCGCATCGAGCGCGTCGCCCCGACCATGACCGAACTTGCCGGCAAGGGCGCCAAAGTTATCCTGCTGGCCCATTTCGGCCGCCCCAAGGACGGGCCGGATGCGTCAATGTCGCTGAAGCCGGTTGCCGCCGCCGTGGCGGAGGTGATCGGGCGGAAGGTCAGCTTTGCCGAAGACTGCATCGGCGACAAGGCGGCTGCCGCAATTGCCGCGATGAAGAACGGCGACATCCTGTGTCTTGAAAACACCCGCTTCCACAAGGGCGAGGAAAAGAACGATCCGGCCTTCGTCGCCGCACTTGCCGCCAACGGCGATATTTTCGTCAATGACGCCTTCTCCGCCGCCCACCGCGCCCACGCCTCGACCGAAGGCCTTGCCCATCACATGCCGGCTTATGCGGGCCGCACCATGCAGGCCGAACTGGAGGCTTTGGAAAAGGGCCTTGGCAAGCCGGTCCGTCCTGTCGTCGCCATCGTCGGCGGTGCAAAAGTGTCCTCCAAAATCGACCTGCTGCAGAACCTTGTGAGAAAGGTCGATGCGCTGGTGATCGGCGGCGGCATGGCCAACACGTTCCTTGCCGCGCAAGGCATCAACGTCGGCAAGTCGCTGTGCGAGCATGATCTTGCCGAGACCGCGAAGGCGATTCTTGCCGAAGCCAAAAAGGCGGGCTGCGCCATTGTGCTGCCGGTCGATGGCGTTGTCGCCAAGGAATTCAAGGCGGGCGCCGACAATGTGACGGTGGACGTCAACGATGTTCCCGCTGACGGCATGATTCTTGACGTCGGTCCGAAGTCGGTCAAGGTAATTGCCGGATGGATTGAAAAGGCCAACACGCTGGTCTGGAACGGCCCGCTCGGCGCGTTCGAAATCGCCCCGTTCGATGCCGCGACTGTTGCCGCTGCCAAGGCTGCTGCGGCAGAAACCAAAGCTGGAAGACTGACATCCGTTGCAGGCGGCGGTGACACGGTGGCTGCGCTCAATCATGCCGGCGTGGCTGATGACTTCACCTACATCTCGACCGCAGGCGGCGCTTTCCTTGAATGGATGGAAGGCAAGGTCCTGCCGGGCGTGGAAGTGCTGAAGACTTAGGCCGGCAGGAACTTCTCCAATTCATCGAGGACGCGCGGCCACTCCTGGAAAAACAGCAGCTGGCCCGCGTCGTCGATGATGGTGATGTCGAGGTTGGGAAATTGCGGGATCAGTTCCTCAATCGTCGCTTTCGGCGACTGCGGATCTTGTCCGCCCTGCAGCATCCGCACCGGGGCAAGGCAATTGCGGACGATGTCCGACCAGTCCGTTTCGGAATCGATGCACTCGCGCGAGAAAGCTTCGTAGGCGATGTGCCAGTCTGAAAGACAGACTTCAGAGCCAAGCAGCATCGCTTCGCGCACTTCTGGGTCGGCGAACGTGCGAATGTCGGCAGGGGATCCGGCATTGACGGAATTGAGGAATTGCTCCTTGCCGATGCGTCTGGCCAGCGAGAATCCGGCGCGGACCAGGAACGGCAGGATCAGCGGCGCATAGCGTGCATTGGCCAGAATGAATTTGTGCCATTTGCCCATGCGGTCATATTGGGCCGGTGTTGAAATCGGCAACGTGCCCGAGCAGGCGAGGATGCCGCTGACCAGTTCGGGTCTGGCAATGGCCAGCCGCATGGCAAAGCGCACATCCGCGCCAAGCGGCACCAGTGCGGCCCTCCTGATCCCGAGATGATCGAGCAGGCGCGCCAGGTCCGCCGCGGTCTCGCTTGCATAGTCAATGCGCGGCGGCAACTGACCCGAGTGGCCAAATCCGGCGCGCACCGGAACGATCACCCTGATGCCCCGCCTGACCGCTTCCTTCTCGGCGCTCGCCGGCCAGCGGATCAACCCATAGTCGATCGGCAGAAAAAGGCACGGGCGTCCGTTCGTCTTGCCAAATTCAATCCAGTCAAAGCGCCGGTTGCCCGGCTGCATCATCGTCTGGAACGGGATCGGCATCAATTTGCGGCCGGTAGCGATACGGGGCCAGGTTTCATTCGCCGATTGGCCGACGACGTCCATCAGGCTGAGCGTGATGCGGATAAGTTCGGTTTGTGAGCGTGTTTCGGTTTTTGCAAGTATGGAGCGGATTTGCGTGCGGACAGTCTCTGTTGACCGTTTCCGCTCGGTGCAAATCACCTTGATGTTTTTGCCTTCGACAAGGCCGCGGACAATCTCCAGCTCGGCGTCGGTGAGCTTGAACGCCTCCTGCATCAGGGCGTTGAGGTTTTCCGGCCAGCCGAGTTCCGATGTGCGGACAAACGCCAGCGCCTGGCCGGCCGAATCGTGCACCGGCGCGATGTGAAACACCACCGCCCGGTCGCCGTCACCAGATCCGAAGCGAAGCAGGGAAGAGCGGCCGTTCTTTGCTGCGGCAAGTCTGACTGCCTCCGTCAGCTGGCTGGATTCGTCCAAAGTGAGTTTGAGACTTTGCAGGTCCTTGCCGACTTCAATGCCGAACAAAAGTTCAGCGGCATGGTTGGCCTCCAGTATGAGCCCGTTCGGCGTGGTGCAAAAGGCGGCGGCAATTTCGGTGGCGAGCTTGATGTGCCAGGACGGTTCCTCCGGCTCACGCATGCGGCTCAGGAATTCGCTGGCCCGGCTCGCATGCTGGACAATGTCGGGGTCTGAAGCAAGAAGGTCAGCTTGTTCGCCTTCGCCGGATTGATGGCGCAATGGCCCAATTCGCTTCTCCCAAACGTCGAGCAATTGCTCGAAACGCGCGGGATCGAGCGCAACATCATAGATATGATCAATGATCTCCGCTTTCTGTTGCGGATCTACGCCTTGCATTTTCTGCGCCCCTCGGCCTTCGGATATCGGCATCGGAAGACTAAGACAAAAGTCTAATCTTTTTTCACAACCTTACGCAACGGCAAAATACAATTATAAAGTTCACAGCCACGTGACGACGGCCAAATTGCAAACCTGTTCGATTGCGGAGAAGACCGCTTTTAACCTTGCCAACAAAATATTTGGGCGACTAAATCGATTGAAGCAAATTCAATCGATTCAACACTTTGGCGACCGGTTCCCCTTGAATTTCCGCTCTGATATGGGGCTTCAACGACGAAGGAGAGTTTCATGTCAGACAGCCTGCAAGACATTGCCAACCGCATGGTCTCAACCGGCAAGGGCATATTGGCCGCCGATGAGAGCACAGGATCCATCAAGAAGCGGCTCGAGTCCATTGGTGTTGAATCAACGCCTGAATCCCGGCGCGATTATCGTGAGATGATGTTCCGCGCGGACGCGATGAAAGATTATATTTCCGGCGTCATCCTGTTTGACGAAACACTGCGCCAGAATGCCGCTGACGGAACGCCGCTGCGCGACCTCATTACCGGCGCCGGTTCGCTGATCGGCATCAAGGTCGACACCGGGGCGGTTCCACTGCAGAACTTTCCGGGCGAGACGATCACCGAAGGTCTGGACGGGCTGCCCAAGCGTATTGCCGAATACCATGATCTTGGCGCGCGTTTCGCCAAATGGCGCGGCGTGATTGCCATTTCCAATGGACTTCCGACATGGGGTGCCGTGCGCTCGAATGCGCATGTGCTCGCCCGTTACGCCGCCATCTGCCAGGAAGGCGGCATTGTGCCGATTGTCGAGCCGGAAGTGGTGATGGACGGAGTGCCGGGCGATCATTCGATCGAACGTTGCCAGGAAGTAACGCGCTGGGTGCTGGAAACCTTGTTCACGGAACTCAAGGAAGCGCGGGTCGATCTGACTGGCATCATCCTGAAGCCGAACATGGTTATCGACGGCAAGCATGCGCGCAAGGCTGGTGTTCAGCAGGTTGCCGAACGCACGCTGGCGGTCCTCAAGGCAACGGTGCCTTCGACCGTGCCGGGCATTGCATTCCTGTCCGGCGGTCAGACCACGGAAGAAGCGACAGCCCATCTGTCGGCCATGAATGCCATGGGCCCGCTGCCGTGGAAGCTGACCTTCTCCTATGGCCGCGCGCTGCAGGCTCCTGCCTTGAAGGCATGGGGCGGCAAGTCCGAAAACGTTGCCGCAGGCCAGCGCGCCTTCAACCACCGTGCCAGGATGAATGGCCTCGCAGCCGTTGGAACCTGGGCGGCGGAACTCGAAAAAGCCGCCTGACGGCACTTGATCTCCAGAAATTAAAGGGCCGGGAAACCGGCCCTTTTTCGTTTTCACGCAACCTTAGCCGGATGGTCTAAACCGTAAGTCAAATGGCGACCGGCTTTGCTTTTCTATAGAGTCCGCGCATCAAAGCCGCCGGTTCGTCCGGTGCGGGAATCCGGCGAGAAATTTGACCGGTTTCTTCAACATTGCTGCCCGCGGAGGACTGCCCATGGCATCGCGCTATCAGGAAATCTATGACGGTTGGAAGCGCAATCCCGATGCGTTCTGGGGCGGGGCGGCCAAGGCGATCGACTGGTTCAGGCCTGCCGACACGGTGTTTGACGGTTCACTCGGCGCCTACGGCCGCTGGTTCCCCGGCGCCAAGGTCAACACCTGTCACAATGCCGTGGACCGGCATGTTGCTGGAGGCTGCGGCGATCAGGCGGCGATAATTTACGATTCACCGGTAACCGGCACCAAGCAGATTTTCAGCTACACCGACCTCCTCGCCGAAGTGCAGGCGCTGGCGGCTTCGATCCGCGATCTTGGCGTTGACAAGGGCGACCGGGTCATCATCTACATGCCGATGGTGCCGCAAGCGCTGTTTGCGATGCTTGCCTGCGCCCGTCTTGGCGCAATCCATTCGGTGGTGTTCGGCGGCTTTGCCGCGCATGAGCTTTCCACCCGCATTGACGATTCGACGCCGAAGCTGATCATCGCCGCCTCCTGCGGCATCGAGCCGGGCCGCGTTGTCGCCTACAAGCCGATGCTCGACAAGGCGATTGACGGGGCCAGCCACAAGCCGGACCACTGCCTGATCTTCCAGCGCGAGCAGGCGATTTGTGATCTGAATGCAGGCCGGGACGTCGACTATGCGACTGTGGTTTCGGCACACAAGGCGGCAGGCACTGTCGTTCCCTGCACATGGGTCGATGCGACCGACCCGCTCTACATTCTCTACACCTCCGGCACGACCGGCCAGCCGAAGGGTGTGGTCCGCGACAATGGCGGGCACATGGTGGCTCTGGCCTGGTCGATGGGAGCGATCTACAACATCAAGCCGGGCGAAGTGTTCTGGGCGGCGTCCGATGTGGGTTGGGTCGTCGGCCATTCCTACATCGCCTATGCGCCCTTGCTGATCGGCGCGACGACGATTGTCTATGAAGGCAAGCCGGTCGGAACGCCCGATCCCGGCGCTTTCTGGCGGGTGATTTCGGAATACAAGGTTTCGGCCTTTTTCACCGCGCCAACCGCCTTCCGCGCCATTCGCAAGGAAGATCCGGACGCGGATTTCATCAAGAAATACGACCTGTCGTCGCTGCGCTGTCTTTACCTTGCGGGCGAACGCGCCGACCCGCCGACCATTCAATGGGCCGAACAGGTGCTTGGCGTTCCGGTGATCGATCACTGGTGGCAGACCGAGACCGGCTGGGCTATTGCCGCCAATCCGGTCGGGCTTGGCATGTTGCCGGTCAAGCATGGCTCGCCGACCGTGCCAATGCCGGGCTATGACGTGCAGGTGGTCGATGATGCGGGCCATCCGGTGGACGCGGGAACGCTCGGCAACATCGTCGTCAAGCTGCCGCTGCCGCCAAGCTGCCTGCCGACGCTGTGGAACGCTGACCAGCGCTTTCACGACGCCTATCTCGCCGAATTTCCCGGCTATTATAAAACAGCCGATGCCGGCCTGATCGACGGTGACGGTTACCTCTACATCATGAGCCGCACCGACGACATCATCAACGTCGCGGGCCATCGCCTGTCGACGGGGGCGATGGAGGAAGTCATTGCCGGGCATCCGGATGTCGCCGAATGTGCGGTGATCGGCATTGCAGATCAGCTCAAGGGCCAATTGCCGCTCGGCTTCATCGTGGTGAAGGCGAATGTCACCAAGAGCGATGCCGAGATCGAGAAGGAATGCGTCAAGCGCGTGCGCGACGAAATCGGACCGGTGGCGGCGCTGAAAACCGTCATCATGGTGCGCCGTCTGCCCAAGACGCGCTCCGGCAAAATCCTGCGCGGCACGATGCAGAAGATCGCCGATGGTGAAGCATGGAAAATGCCGGCGACGATTGATGATCCGGCAATCCTCGACGAAATCGGCGGTTCACTGAAAGAACACGGCATCGGCAAGGCCTGAGTTGACCGCCTGCTGATTGATAATCAAAGCCGCCTGAGATCATCAAGCGGCTTTTTCATGAGCACTGCCAAACAATCTGCTTCATCATGTCGTGCCTGTTGATCGCTGCAGTCCTTCGCCGCTTCATCGGTGGGAAATCCTCCTGACAACATGCTGTCAGGAGGGGGTCTGTAGACTGATCTGATCGAAATAGTTTCAGGAGGCGCGACAATGGAAAATTTGCCAACAAAAACAATCGGAATCGTCTTGATTGATGGCTATGCTGATTGGGAATTCGGATTTCTTTCCGGCGGCGCTGTCGAGCATATGGGCGCGAAAGTCGTTTTCCTGTCGCCTGGCGGCAAAGCGGTGCGGTCGATTGGCGGGCTGTTGGCGCAGCCAGACCGGGGTATTGGCGTTGACGAGAACAGGGATCTCGATGCCGTGGCCTTGATTGGCTCTGATGGCTGGCCCGGCCCGGATGCGCCCGATCTTGCGCCGCTGGTCAGCAGTGTTCTGGAACGCGGCGGCGTGGTTGGCGGCATTTGTGCTGCCACGGTGCCGCTTGCCAAGGGCGGGTTTTTCGAAGGGCGCCGCCATACCAGCAATGGCCGGGAGTGGATTGCCAATATCGCCGGGAACTATGCCGGAGCATCGCAGTACAGCGAGGTGCCAAACGCCGTCAACGACGGGCGTGTGGTTTCCGCGCCGGGCACAGCGCCGGTGTCCTTTGCCATGACGTTCCTATCGGAAGTCTATCCGCAGGCTGCCGAAATGCTTACCGGCGCACGCGCGATGTTTGGTGCCGAACATTCTGCTTGACCTGTGACCCTCCTGACAGAATGCTGTCAGGAGGGGTGTGCAATTGTCAGGACGTCAAACAAAGGAGAACGTCCATGAGTGTTGAAAAATTCGCCCCGGCAAACGCTGCCGTCTGGTTCGAAATTCCGGTCACCGATCTTGCCAAGTCCAAGGTCTTTTACGGCGCAGTCTTGCTGAATGAGCTGGAAGACCAGGAAATGGGTCCGAACGTGACGGCGATTTTCCAGCCCGCAAGCGGCGATGGCGTCTCGGGCCATCTTTACGTCGGCAAGCCTGGAACTCCGGGCAATGGCAACACAATTCATCTTGCCGCTCCCTCCCCGCTTGAGGATTCGCTTGCCCGCGTGAAATCGGCAGGTGGGCAGGTTGTGTCAGACATCATCGCCATTCCATCCGGCCGGTTTGCCTATTGCCTTGATCTTGACGGCAATTCCTTCGGCCTGTTCACGAGCTGACAATGCGCAGGGCTGACCGACTTTTCCAGATTGTCCAACATTTGCGCGGCGGCCGGCTGGTCACCGCGCGGATGCTGTCCGAGCGGCTGGAAGTTTCCGAGCGGACAATATACCGCGACGTCGCTGATCTTCAGGCCACCGGCGTGCCGGTCGATGGTGAGGCCGGGGTCGGCTACATATTGCGCGAAGGCTTTGATCTGCCGCCGCTGATGTTTACGCGCGACGAGATCGTCGCGTTGGTGGCGGGCGCTCGTATGGCCCGCGCCTTTGGCGTCGCGGCGATGGCGCGCTCGGCGGAAGAGGCGCTGATCAAGATCGGCGCTGTTCTGCCGCCCGCGCTGCAGGCGCGGCTGAAGGCGGTCGAAGTGCATGCGCCGGGAATCCTTCTGTCAGATGCCGAGCGGCGGCTGGTTGATTTTCTCGAAGATGCCGTTGCCCTGAAAAAGGTCGTTGCGCTGGATTATGTCGATGTCGACAGCCGGATCACCAAGCGCGACGTGCGCCCGCTCGGCCTGTGGTTCTGGGGCAAGGTCTGGACCTTCGTCGCCTGGTGCGAGTTGCGCGAGGATTTCCGGGCTTTCCGCCTCGACCGCATCCGCGAGGCCATTCCTGCCGGGCGCAACTACAAACTCGAGCGCGGCAAGACGCTGGCGGATTTCTACCGCCGCATGGAAAGCCGTGACGAGTGCTCGACATGAAAAAGCCCGGAATGTACCGGGCTTTTCAAATTCGAATTTGACGAACGCTTATTCGTCGTCGCCATCGTCCTGAACGCGGCCCTTGAGGGCGGAGAGCTTGGCGAACACCTTGTCGGCGTCGAGCTCCTGATCTTCGTCAACTTCGCGTGTCGGCAGGTTCTGCGTTGTCGCGGCGGGCAGCAGTGTGTCGCCGGTGACCTCGACCGACGGGCGGCCCTTGGACGAACGCTCGACCTCAAGATCCAGATCAATCTGCGAGCAAATGCCGAGCGAAACCGGATCCATCGGGGTCAGGTTGGACGCGTTCCAGTGCGAACGGTTTTTGACCTGATCGATGGTCGATTTGGTTGTGCCGACGAGGCGCGAAATCTGCGCATCCTTCAGTTCCGGATGGTTGCGCACCAGCCACAGGATGGCGTTCGGACGGTCCTGACGCTTGGACAGCGGCGTGTAGCGCGCACCCTTGCGCTTGGCTTCCGGCACGCGGACCTTCGGCTCGGAAATTTTCAGCCGGTAGTCCGGGCTGCCTTCCGCCTTGGAGATTTCCTCGCGCGACAGCTGGCCAGTGGCGATCGGGTCGAGCCCCTTGATGCCTTGCGCGGCGTCACCGTCGGCAATGGCTTTGACCTCCAGCGGGTGCAGGCGGCAGAAGCCGGCGATCTGGTCGAAAGAAAGCGCGGTGTTGTCGACCAGCCAGACGGCAGTCGCCTTGGGCATCAGCAATTGGGTTGACATCAGACATATCCTTTTCGTCGCCCGCCTCTCCCGTGGCGGGCGGTGGTCAGACCACCGATTAATGGGAATTGCGGCGCTTATACCCAGAAACCGCCGCTTTCGCAACCGCAGAGAAGCGCCGTTTGCGTAGCTGCCGCTAAATTATGGGACTGGGATTTGGTTGCGCAAGGCTATGCTATTCGCACCTTCTGCGATCAGCCGTCTTCTCCCCACCAGAGATGCGGGGAGAAGGCGGCTTATTGCTGGAATTTGGCGAATTTCATCGCACTGTGCCTTGACAAAATCTGAAAGCGCATTCACGATGTTCTTGTTTTGTTCTTAATGGAGAAACGTAAGATTGGACTGGCATTTGATCGTCACCAGCAACCGCGACAGGCTCCTGCAAATCGTTGCAGCGCTGTTCGCCTTTGCCGGTTCGGTTGAGGGCCGGGCAGTTGCGTTGCCTCGGCATGTTTACCGCACAATTCTCCTTGTCCTGCGCCCGGCAGAATCGGCGGTGCGGCGTCTCATCATCATCGCTGCGCGAGGGCTGATGTTGAAAGCGCGCGCCGCGCGCCCGCTCCCGGCTGGCTTGCAAATCCTGCGAGGCACCGGCCGCGCGCAATCGCCTGCCTTTTGCCTGGTCGATCCGCTCAAGCGCTTCACACACGAAGATCTGGATGACGATGATTTGCAAATGCCGCGCATCAGCATTCCGGGCGTTTTCGATCCGGTCTTTCCTGCCCCGCAGCCGGCCACGTCCGCCGAAGAATTGGTCAGCGCAGCGTCAATTCTGAACCGCCTCGACGCTTTGCAGCGGGCACTGAACAATTTGCCGCGTGAAGCCCGCCGCCTGGCGCGCTGGCAGTCACGGCACAGTCTCAGCTTTGAAGGCAGCGCGCCGTCCAAGCCGCTGCGGCTCTCCCCCTTCCGCCCCGGCCTGCCACCGGGCTACCGCAAGCGCCATCTGCACCCAGTCGATGACGTGCTTGGCGACTGCCATTATTTTGCGCTTGAAGCCTGCAGCCTGCCGGACACGGGTTAGGCCCGTCCGCCATCTCCCGTATGCGTGGTCCCGCAAAGCATCGGTTTTCCGGGCGCTTTGGCATGTCGGCAACCCATGAAAGCCTCCGGGCTTGCCCATGGCGGTAAAAGCGCGGGCCGCCTCCGCTCGGAAGCATACCTTCAGCAAAATCCGGCCTGTCTTCTTTTGCCCCTTGCATTTTGACGGCGGTCTGCCGAATTGAGGCTATTCGGATATCAAGGGGCAAATCACATGGGCGAGCGCAAGAAAATATTGGTGCTGTTCGCCCATCCGCGCATGCAGGCGTCAATTGTCCAGAACGCCATGCTCAAGGTCATCGATGACCTCGATGACGTGACAGTGCGTGACCTTTATGCCGCCTATCCGGACTTTCTGATCGACGTGAAGCGCGAGCAGGAGCTTCTTCTGGCGCATGACATCATCGTCTTCCAGCATCCGTTCTACTGGTATTCCAGCCCTGCGATCATCAAGGAGTGGCAGGATCTGGTGCTGGAAAATGGCTGGGCTTACGGTACTGGCGGCAACAATCTGCACGGCAAGTATCTGATGAATGCAGTCTCGACGGGCGGCAACCGTGACGCTTACAAGACCGGCGGACGAAATCGGTTTCCGATCGAAAATCTGCTGCGCCCGTTTGACCAGACGGCCTATCTGTGCGGCATGGCTTACCTTGAACCGTTCGTGATCTATTCCGGCAGGCATCTGGATGAAGGTCAGCTCTCGGGCCACGCCGAAAAGTACCGTGACATCATCACGGGATTGCGGGATGGCAGGGTGAGCCCGATGCGGCATCTGGCCGACGGCCATGAATTGCCCGCGGCATTTGTCGCCGCTGCCAAGGAGCGCCGCCATGCATCTTGACGAGTTTCTGATCGGCGCCTTCGTTTATCTCGCCGCTGCCGTCATTGCCGCGCCCATCGCCGTGCGCCTCGGACTTGGCTCCGTGCTTGGCTATCTCATTGCCGGCATGGTGATCGGACCTTCGGTTGCCGGTTTCATCAAGGGCGGCGAGCATGTCATGCATTTTGCCGAGTTCGGCGTGATCATGATGCTGTTTCTTGTCGGGCTGGAGCTGCAGCCCTCCAAGCTGTGGGAATTGCGCAAGCCGATTCTTGGGCTTGGCGGACTTCAGATGGCCGGTGTGGCCAGTGTCATCGGGCTGGTTTCCTACCTGTCCGGAATGGAATGGACATCCGCGCTGACGGTCGGGTTGATCCTTGCGATGTCCTCGACGGCCATTGTCCTGCAAAGCATGCAGGAACGCAGTCTGTTGAAAACCTCGGTTGGGCAGTCGACCTTTTCAGTGCTGTTGTTTCAGGACATCGCCATCATCCCGATGCTGGCGCTGCTGCCGCTGTTGGCGATCCAGCAAGCGCCCGATGCGCATGGGACCACCCTCATTGCAGGTTTGCCCGCCTGGGCGCAGACGCTGGCGGTTCTTGGTGCGGTGGCGACCATCATCCTTTCAGGCCGCTATCTGATGCGCCCGCTTTTCCGCATTGTGGCAGGCGCGGGCAGCCGTGAAATCTTTGTCGCGTTCGCCTTGCTGATCGTCGTCGGCATCACACTTCTCATGCAGCAGGTCGGGCTGTCAGCGGCGCTTGGCACTTTTCTTGCCGGTGTGGTTCTGGCGGAAAGCGAATACCGGCATGAACTGGAAATGGATCTGGATCCGTTCAAAGGTCTGCTTTTGGCTGTGTTTTTCATTGCCGTTGGCGCGGGCATTGACTTCAAGCTGATTGCTGCTGATCCGCTGAAACTGGCCGGACTGGTTTCGGGCTTTGTCCTGATCAAACTCGCCGTGCATTTTGTCATTGCCCGCCTGTTCAAGATGCCAAGTCCGGACGCCTCGCGCTTCTCGTTTCTTTTGGCGCAGGGCGGTGAGTTTGCGTTTGTGCTTATTTCTTTTGTGGCAGGGCTTGGCATTCTCGGTGTCGATGATGCGGCGCTGCTGATTGTCGTCGTCGCTGTTTCCATGGCGCTGGCGCCCATTCTGATTTTGCTTGACGAAAAAGTCATTCAGCCGCGTTTCGCCACCGACAGTGAGGAACGCGAAGCCGACCTGATCGATGAAAACAATGTCAAAGTGATCATTGCCGGGTACGGCCGTTTCGGAATGACAATCGGCCGTTTTCTGCAGGCGAACGGGGTCAAGACGGTGGTGCTTGATCATGATGCCGAGCAGGTGACATCGTTGCGCAAATTCGGCTTCAAACTGTTTTATGGCGATGCGTCGCGGCTTGACCTGTTGGAGGCAGCAGGAGCGCGGGACGCCAAGGCGATGGTGATCGCCCTGAAAGACCGCGACAAGGTTGAGCGGATCATTGATGTCGTGCGGATGCACTTCCCGCATCTCAAGCTGTTTGTCCGCGCCACCGACCGCGTCCACGCCTATGCGTTGATGAACGACGGCATCGACAATGTTTACCGCGAAATGTTCGATACATCCGTGAGGCTTGGGGAGGAACTGTTGGTTTCGCTCGGCCGCCACCCCTACGAAATGCACCGCGCGGCCAATCTGTTCCGCAAACATGACGACGTTCAGATGCGCGCTGCGGCCAAGCACTTGAACGATGACAAGAGGCTGATTGATATTGCCCGCGCGGGCCGCGCGGAAATCCTCAACGTGCTGGCCGCTGACCGCGGCGAAGAGCCCCTGTCCGAAGGCAAGGCCTGGCAAGCCGAAGACCGCCCTGACGCTTAGGGCGAGCACTTAATCCTTGAGGATCAGCAGGCTGTCCTTGCCGAACGAAATCGTCGCCTTGTCGCCGATGCGCGGCGGCGGGGAGGACGGGTCGTTGAACGTGTCAAAGGCAATAGTCGTGTCATTTGCCGTCACCTTGATGCGCAGCACGGAACCGAGGAAGTCGACATCGGCAATCGTACCCGCCATTTTCACATCGCCGCGCTCGCCCTTGAGGCTGACGGCTTCCGGGCGCAGCGCAAGGGTCAGGTTGGCGCCTTTGGCAAGGCCGGACGGAAGATCCAACCCTGAGACTTTGGCTCCCGCGACATCCACTTCGCCCTTGGCCGGGTCGAGCACGGTCGCCTTTAGGATCGAAAGCGTGCCGACAAACTGGGCGACAAAACGGGTTGTCGGGCGGTTGTAAATGTCAAACGGCGTGCCGATCTGGTCGGCGATGCCCTGGTGCATGACCACAACGCGGTCGGACATCGACAGGGCCTCTTCCTGATCGTGGGTCACAAAGATTGCGGTGATGCCCAGCGCCTTCTGGATGGCGCGCATTTCCTCGCGCAGCGAGACACGGATTTTCGCGTCAAGCGCCGACAATGGTTCATCAAGAAGCAGCACGCGCGGACGCACCGCAAGCGCGCGTGCAAGCGCCACGCGTTGCTGTTGACCACCTGAGAGTTGGAATGGATAGCGGGTGCCAAGCTCAGGCAACCCGATCAGCCCAAGCATTTCATCGACACGCTTGTTGATTTCGGTCTTCTCAACACCCTCGACCTTGAGGCCAAAGCCGACATTTTGCGCAACAGTCAGGTTCGGAAACAGCGCATAGGCCTGAAACATCATGCCGATCTTGCGCTGGTTCGGCTTCAAGGGAACCATGTCCTTGCCGTCAATGCGGATCGCCCCTGAGGTCGGCGTTTCAAAACCGGCCACCATGCGCAGCACGGTTGTCTTGCCGCAGCCGGACGGGCCAAGCAGCGAGACGAACTCGCCCTTGTCGATGTTGAGGTTGAAGTCCTTGACCACCCTGGTCGGGCCGAAGGATTTTTCCAGATGTTCGATTTCAAGAAAGGCCATCAGCGTTGAGCTTCCGTATGTTTTGAAAAGCGGGTGACGAGCTGGATCAGCCCCATGCAGGCCCAGGTGATTGCAAACGAGATCACGGCCAAAGCTGCAGGCTCATAGGCACGGTTGGCGCCAAGCACCTGAAGGTATGGCCCGAATGCCGGACGATCGAGAAGGGCTGCCATAGTGAACTCGCCGATAACAATGGCGAAGGTCAAAAATGCGCCGGAGAGCACGGCCACCAGGACGTTTGGCAAAATGATCTTGCCAAGGATTGTCGCCCAGCCGGCGCCCAGGCTTTGCGCGGCTTCCGTCAGCGTTGCCACATCAATGGTGCGCAGGCCCGTGTCGACCGACCGGTACATGTAAGGCAAGGCAAGCGTTGCATAGCCAAACATCAGGAGGACGTTGGTGCCCATGGCCGAACCGGTCAGCGGCAGCCAGCTCGAGGTGTTGTAGAGCCGGATATAACCGAACACGATGACAATCGCCGGGATGACCAGCGGCAGGAGCGTGATGAACTCGATGAATGGCCGCGCCCTCGGCAACTTGAGCCGCACCCAATAGGCGGTCGGCACAACCAGCAAAACTCCGAAGACAATGGTGAACAGCGCCATCAGGACCGAGTAGCTGAATGTCTCCTGAAAGCGCGGGTCGGCAAGGACTTTGACATAGGCATCCAGCGAATAAACGCCGCGCCGCATTTTCAGTGAGAATTCCGTCATGCCGATCAGCGGCAGCGCGAAAAAAACCGCGCCAATCAGAAATGCGCCCCAGGACCAGATGCGCGTCATTTCAGCCACCTCTCGGAGCGTGTGCGCAGCACAATGTATATTGTGTTGGCGATGCCGGTGATGACAATCATGCCGAAGGCTAGCGCATAGCCGAGGTGCGGATCGCCTAGAACATCGCCGCGGATTTGGGCGAACAGTTTGATCGGCACGATGTTGAGCTGCGGCCCGGTCAGGGCAAATGCGGTGGCGACCGCGCCGAATGAATTGGCGAACAGCAGCGCGAATGTGCCAAGAAGTGATGGAAACAGGATCGGTAGCGCGACCATGCGCCAATACTGGAATCCGGTTGCGCCAAGCACAGTGGCGGCCTCTTTCCATTCCTTCTTCAAGCCATCCAGCGCCGGCGTGATGATCAGGATCATCAGTGGAATCTGGAAGAAGAGGTAGGTGATGGTCAGGCCCCAAAAGCTGAGCAGGTTGAAGCCGAGCGTGCGAAGGTCAATGCCGATTGAGTTTCGCAGCCAAAGCGTTATCAGACCCGCAGGGCCGAGTGTTGCCAGAAATGCAAACGCGAGCGGCACACCCGCAAAATTGGACGCAACGCCTGAAAAGGTCAGCAACGGGTTGCGAATCCATTTGGGCAGGCCGCCGAAAATCGCGGCAGCTGCCATCGCGAAGCCGATGAGGCAGCCAAGCAGCGCGGTCACCAGACTGAGCTTGATCGAAACCATGTAGGCCGAACGGATGGAATCGGTGTTGAGCCCGCGAATGTTGTCGAGAGTGAATGCGCCATCCGGCGTCTGAAACGCACCCAACACGATTTTCATGGTCGGGAGGATGAGAAAAAGCAATGCAAAAAGGGCAAACGGCGCAAGGCCGAGCCAGTTGAGCGGCAGTCTGGAAGTGATCGATCTCGCTGGGGAAGGCGTTTCCCCGGGCAGCGCGCTCATGGAATGTTCCCCGTCAGGTCTTGCGGCGGTGTTTGAAGTAAAATCCGCCCCGGATGAGAAACGTCCGGGGCGGATAAAGTCAAGCCAAGTCGGGATTACTGAACGTTGGCGCCAACGGTGGCATCCCAGCCCTTGGTCACGGCTTCCTTGTTAGCGCCCTGTTCCTCAATAGTCGGGAACACGGCGGCATTGTACGCTTCAGCCGGCGGCAGCTTTGCGAGGACATCGGCCGGGATCTTGCCTGCAGCCGACATGGCCGCAAAACGGGCCGGGTGGCAGTAGCCCTTCAGCCAGCCGATCTGGCCTTCGTCTGAATAGAGATACTCCATCCAGAGCTTGGCTGCATTCGGGTGTGGCGCAAAGGCGGAAATCGCCTGCACGTAGACGCCAGCAAGAACGCCTGACTTCGGAATGACAACTTCAACCGGCGGGTTGCCAGCCAAGGTGTCGCGGGCCGAAAGGGCGTTGTAGTCCCACATGGCGACAATCGGGGTGGTGCCTTGCGCCAGCGTGCCGGACTTACCGATCACCGGAACGAAATTGCCAGCCTTGTTGAGGTCGGCAAAATACTTCAGGCCTGCGTCGCCCGATTCCTTGCCCGGCTTGCCGCCATTGGCCATGCCAGCTGCCAGAACGGCGATAATGGCCTGGTTGGACGCGCGCGGATCACCGGCGAGGGCAACCTGGCCCTTGTATTCTTCCTTCAGGAGATCAGACCAGTCGGAAGGGATATTCTTGACCAGATCCTTGTTCACCATGAACGACATGACGCCGTAATAGTCGCCATACCAATGGCCGTCGGCATCCTTGACGGAGTCCGGAATTTCAGCCCAGGTCGAAACCTTGTAAGGCTGCGTCAGGCCTTCGGCCTTGGAGGTCGGGCCGAATGCGAGACCGACGTCGATCACGTCCGGCGCTTGCGGGCCCTTGTTGTCCTTGTTCGCCTTGATGGCTTCGATTTCGTCAGCCGAGCCGGCGTCAGGATTCAGTTCGTTGACCGTGATGCCGGGGTATTTGGCCTTGAAGCCTTCAATGACGCCGCCGTAGCCGCACCAGTCATGCGGAAGGGCAATTGTAGTCAACTGGCCCTCAGTCTTGGCGGCTGCATAGAGCTCGTCGATTGATTGGGCGTAAACAGGGGTGGAAAGTGCAGCGATCGTTGCGGCCGAGGCCACCAGCGATGCGACAAGCTTTTTGGATACCGACATTCGTTGCTCCTTTGTTATCCGTCTCAATGAAGGGACGCCTCCGGGCCTATTTGATTATTCTGACAGGCATGTGACAGCCCGCATTGGCAAACCGGTGAGGCAGCAAACAACCAAATCGAGACCTTGGCAATGCACTGAAAGCGAAGTTTTGTCGCAAACAGACAAAGAATGCAGCGAAATGCACCAAAAGGTCAAAAAAACTATTTAGCCGACGTCCAAAACGATTTTGCCGATGTGGCTGCCTTCTTCCATCCGCTCATGCGCCCGCCAGGCTTCTTTCAGCGGGAAGATGCGGTCCATGACAGGAACCACGGTGCGGTCCTGCAATAGCGGCCAGACATGCTTTTCAAGTTCCCGCGCCAGATGCGCCTTGAATTCGATGGTTCTAGCCCGCAGCGTTGAGCCGGTGTGGGTCAACCGCTTCATCATCAACTTGCTGAAATCCGCCTCTGCGCGTGCGCCATTGAGAAAGGCGATCTGGACGATGCGGCCATCCATTGCGGCGCAGTCATAGTTTTTGGCGATATAATCGCCGCCGACCATGTCGAGGATGACATCCGCGCCCTTGCCGTCCGTCGCTTCACGAACAGCAGCGACGAAGTCTTCATGTCTGTAGTTAATGGCACGGTCGGCGCCCATCTTGAGGCAGGCTTCGCATTTCTCATCCGACCCGGCCGTGACAATGACGTAGGCACCGAATTTTGCTGCGAGCTGGATTGCGGTTGTGCCAATGCCGGACGTGCCGCCGTGCACGAGCAGCGTTTCGCCGGGCTTCAGTCCGCCGCGCTCAAAGACATTGTGCCAGACTGTGAAGAATGTCTCCGGAATGGCGGCGGCTTCGGTCATGGTCAGGCTGTTTGGAACGGGCAGCGCGTTGGATTCGTCCACCGCACAAAATTCTGCATAGCCACCGCCACCGACAAGGGCGCACACCTTGTCTCCCGGCTTGAAGCGACGGCAGTCCGGACCAACGGCCAAAACCTCACCGGAAACTTCCAGTCCCGGCAGAGGACTTGCGCCTTTTGGCGGCGGGTATGCCCCCATGCGCTGCAACACATCCGGGCGATTGACGCCGGCTGCGGTCACCTTGATCAGCAGTTCGTTCGGTTTTGGATGCGGCACTGCAGTGCTTATTGCCTTCAATACGTGCGGACCGCCCGGTTCAGCAATGGAAATCGCGGTCATGGTCAGCGGTGCGCGCATCTGTCTTGTCCTGTGTCGGCGTGTCCAATTGCTTATATGCTGATTCGTTGTAGGCTCAGTCCGGCAATGCGATGGAGGTCCGCAAATGGCGCTTTTTGAAGACGACAAGCCAAAGCGCAAGATCAGCCACGACATAGGGCAGGATCTGTATCTGCTTTCAGTTGCCGAACTCGATGAGCGGATTGCTCTGCTGAAACAAGAAATCGCAAGGTTGGAAAACGACCGTGCATCAAAGAACAATTCAAAGGCCGCAGCAGAGGCGCTTTTTCGCTGACCTGCGCGGCGATAGGGGAAGAAAAATGAAGACATTGTTTCTGGCGGCCGCCTTGCTGGCATTTCCTGCGCACACTGCCCTTGCGGGGGACATCGTCGATGCGGCGGAAAAGGCGGAATCTGCTGTTGAGTCCGGAAAATTTGCAGACGCGCTTTCGGCACTCAATCAGGCGCGCGACACGGTGTGGAACGCAGCCCCGCTGACTATCAACAAGGCCATCCTCGTCGCTTCGGACCCGCAGGGGTTTGGTATTTATGACATCCGTGACAGCAACCATTACAAATCCGGTGAACCAATCGTCGTTTACACCGAGCCGTCCGGA
Organism: Rhizobiaceae bacterium; assembly: GCA_041751995.1. Taxonomy (GTDB): domain Bacteria; phylum Pseudomonadota; class Alphaproteobacteria; order Rhizobiales; family Rhizobiaceae; genus JANMEX01. Next base: position 22,374 of record JBGSHY010000102.1, read on the forward strand.
TTTGCCTACGGTCGAGACGGCGAGCTTTTCACCATCAACATGGCGCTCGATTTTGAAATCAAGAGCAGTTCGGGAGAGTCTCTGGCCAACCAGCAGGGCTTCGCCAAATGGGAGTTGCGCAGCCGCGTTCCCAACAAGGAATTCATGGGAAAGCTGACCTACACCTTCTCAGGCATCGAGCCGGGCGACTACATTGTCGAAACCACAATACGTGATCAGAATTCTGACAAGAAAGTGACTTTCCCGACGCCTTTCAAAATTGTCGAGTAAGACGCTTCGCCTGAACATGCCGCTGCAGCGTGACATTGCCGCCACGCCGATGACATAGTCTTGCCCGAAGGCACGCGCCTGATTCGCGCGTTCAGGGGCAGCACTCCATGTACCGGTCGATACTCTCTGTATTGTCTTTGTTGCTCGGGACGCTTTTTCTGCTCGTCGCCAGCGGAATACAAAGCATGGTCATGCCGTTGCGCGGACAATGGGAAGGGTTTTCAGTTTCAGAACTGGGCCTCCTTGGAACCGGTTGGGCTTCGGGCTTTGTCGCCGGATGTCTGATCGCGCCGCGAATTATCGGCAGGGTCGGGCATGTGCGGGCTTTTGCCGTGTTTGCTTCGCTCAGCGCGGCAGTGGCTTCGGTATCCGGGTTGATCATTGATCCGCTGCCATGGTTCCTGATGCGCGTTGTGACCGGCTTCGTCATGGCAGGGGCTTTCATGGTCATTGAAAGCTGGCTGAACGACAAGGCGACCAACCAGAACCGCGGCCTCATTTTCGGCCTCTATCTCATGGTGACTTACGCTGGCATCACGGCGGGGCAAATGTCGGTTGCGTTTGGCAGTTTCCTCGGTCCGACCATGTTCACCATCACGGGCATTGTCTATTGCCTCGCGCTGCTGCCGACCTCACTTTCCACGGCCTCCCATCCCAAACCGCCAGAAGAGGTAAGGCTTGACCTGCGGGCAATCTGGAAGAATTCGCCTGTCGCCGCCGTCGCCTGTTTCCTGATCGGGATTGCAAATGGATGTTTCGGCACGCTTGGCGCCGTTTATGGCAGCCAGATCGGCATGTCGCCTGGCATGGTTGCCACCATGATGAGCGCGGCGGTTCTGGCCGGAGCTGTCATTCAACTGCCTGTCGGGCGGGTCTCCGACTTGACGGATCGCCGCTATGTTCTTGCGGCTGCAGCAGCAGGCGCTTCAGCAGTCGGTCTTGTTCTGCTTGCCTTGCAGCCGCAATCCAGCGTGCTGATTGTGGTGTTGGTCGCACTCTATGGCGCACTTGCCTACTCGCTCTATTCGGTTGCCGTTGCCCATGCCAATGATCACGCCGGTGCGGGAGATTTCGTGAAATTGTCTGGCGGCCTGCTTCTCCTTTACGGCGTCGGCACCATTATCGGACCGCTATTCGGCGCGCGCGCCATGGATATGTTCGGGCCCGTCGGCCTGTTCGCGGTAACTGCCACAGCGCAGGCGTCGATTGGCGTCTATGCGATGATGCGCAGTTTCAAGCGCCCGCCTGTGCCAATCGGTTTGCGCGGCCTTTTCCGGTCGACGCCGTCGGAACGTTCATTGACGCCTGAATCCGTGCGCCTTGATCCCCGTTCTGATCATCAGGATTAATCTTGACTTACGTAAGCAGTGAACCAGTTGGCTCAACAGTGCGTACTAAAGCCTAGATTGACGTAACAAATTTCTGTTTCTTAAGGTAGTGCCATGAGCCTCACCGATCCATTTGCCGCAATTGCTGATCCCAACAGGAGAATTCTCCTTGAGGCGCTTCGGCGCGGACCCAATACGGTCAACGCACTTGCGGAAAAGCTGCCGGATATTTCGCGTCCGGCGGTCTCACAGCATCTGAAAGCACTGCTGGAGTCAGGGCTGGTTGATGTGCGTGCAGACGGAACAAAGCGGATTTATTCGATCCAGAATCAGGGATTTGATTCGCTCAACCTGTGGCTGGATCAATTCTGGAATTCGTGACCAGCATCACCGGCACGAGGCATGCTGTAAAAATCGTAATTTTCCTAAAAATATTCTGAGCAGGCGGAGCCCTGTTTGCTCCGCCTATCAGGTCGCGGTTCGCATTTCTGAATTGCAGTAATTCGTCAGTGATGCGTTCGCGTGGCGCGAATTCGCTCGATCTCTTCCTTTATGTGCAGTTTCTTCCGTTTCAGGTCCGTCAATACGACATCATCGGTCGACAGATGCGCCATGGCTTCCGCGATTTCATGCTCGAGTGCACCGTGCTTTTTGACGAGCTGCTCAAGATGCGATTCTATCGTCATATGTATTTCTCCCTATGGTAGAAATTGCGTTTGATCGCCGCTTTGTGAGACGGCAAACCGAAATGTGCCACGATGCAGGAATCCTGTCCAATGCGGCATGGTAGCATTTCCTTTTTGCCGGTTTTGTGGTATGGGCTGCGCCGCCGGTTAACGGAGTTTTAACAGGCACCCCGCAACTGTGCGCTTCAACACCGAGTTCCGGAGTTATTCGCGCTCCGGCTCTTTGCAATGCCTTCACCATGGAATGAAAATGTCGGAACAGGATCAGGCGGAACTCAGAATGGCCTTGGCCCGACTCCGGCAGGATCATGCCGATTTCGATGTCGCCATTGAAGCCATGCTCAAAACCGGTTGTGATCCGCTGCAGATCCAGCGCATGAAGAAAAAGAAGCTGACCATCAAGGACCAACTGATGCGGATGGAAGATCAGGTCCTGCCGGATATCATAGCCTGAGCGAAAGGAACCCGTCCGCCTTGCGGGCAGAAATCATTTCGTTTATTGGCCGCGTTCCATCCGGGGAACGCATATGACCCAGAAAACTAACGATGTGGCCATCATCATGGGCAGCCAGTCAGACTGGGCGACCATGCGGCATGCTGCAGAGACGCTTAATGCACTCGGCATTTCCCATGAAGATTTGATTGTTTCCGCGCACCGCACGCCGCAACGTCTGGTGGATTTTGCCACCAGCGCGAAAAAGAACGGCTTCAAAGTGGTGATTGCGGGTGCCGGGGGCGCGGCCCATTTGCCCGGCATGACTGCCTCAATGACATCCTTGCCGGTGTTTGGCGTTCCTGTTGAGAGCAAGGCGCTGTCAGGGCAGGATTCGCTCTTGTCGATCGTGCAGATGCCCGCCGGCATCCCGGTCGGGACGCTGGCGATCGGCAAGGCAGGCGCTGTCAATGCCGCGCTTTTGTCAGCCGCTGTCCTGGCCTTGTCCGATGAGGCGCTTGCCGGACGCCTGGACGCCTGGCGCCAGGCGCAGACCGCCAAGGTTGCGCTGCACCCGTCGGACGAAGCCTGATGGCGTTGCCGGCTGGGTCTACAATCGGCATCCTTGGTGGCGGCCAGCTCGGCCGCATGCTGGCCTTGGCTGCGGCAAAACTTGGCTACAGAACAATCGTCTTTGATCCGGATGCGAAAGCTCCCGCCGCACAAGTGGCAAACGATCATGTCATTGCGGGCTATGGCGACCACACAGCGCTTGAAGCCTTCGCCCGCCGCTGCGACGTCGTGACCTACGAGTTTGAAAACGTTCCGGTTGAAGCGGCTCGCACAATTGAAGCGGTCACGCCGGTCAGGCCTGGCTCGCAGGCGCTGGAGGCGGCGCAGGACCGTTTGATTGAAAAGACCTTTCTCAACAATGCCGGAATTGAAACCGCTCCTTTCAGAACGGTCGACAGCGACAGCGATCTTGCCGCAGCATTGGACGAATTTGGCGGCAGCGGCGTCCTCAAGACGCGCCGCCTCGGCTATGACGGCAAAGGCCAGCAAGTGTTCAACTCGGTCGAGACGCCGCTGCCCGCCGGCATCTATGATGTCTTTGGGAGGATGCCGCTAATCCTGGAGGGGTTCGTCTCATTTGAGCGGGAAATATCGGTGATTGCCGCCCGCAGCGAGGACGGAAAGGTTCAGGTTTTCGATCCTGCCGAAAACATACACCGCGGCGGCATCCTCCATACGTCAACAGTTCCGGCTTCCTGTTCTGCCGAGACGATGCAGAATGCAATTGCCGCCGCCGCCTCTATCCTGAATGCGCTTTCCTATATCGGTGTCATCGGCGTCGAGTTCTTTGTGCTGCCGGATGGCAGTCTGCTTGCCAATGAAATTGCACCGCGCGTCCACAATTCCGGCCATTGGACCGAGGCGGCATGCGCGGTTTCTCAGTTTGACCAGCATATTCGCGCAGTGGCCGGTTTGCCGCTTGGAAACGCAATCCGACACAGCGATTGCGTGATGGAAAATCTTGTTGGTGACGATATCAACCGGATTGAAGCTCTTTGCCGTGAAGATAGCGTTGTTGTTCATCATTACGGCAAGACGGAAGCAAGGCCGGGACGCAAGATGGGCCATTTTACCCGGCTCATGGTGCGGCAGGCCTGAAATTATCCATAAACAGCGCCTTGCCGTGGTTGACAGCGGCAATGCTCCTCGTCTATTGCACCACCACTTTGATGGCGCGCTGAAAGGCGCGTTTTTCGTTGCCCGGCTTGGGCGAAAACAGAACGGTCAGTACCATGAAGATCAAGAATTCGCTCAAGGCCTTGAAGGCCCGTCACCGTGACAACCGCATGGTTCGCCGCAAGGGACGTATTTACATCATCAACAAGACTGCCCCGCGCTACAAGGCCCGCCAGGGCTGAAGCGTTGCCCGCCCAGTTCGCGCGGCAGATCACGGCAATTTGAGATTGACCTTAGGCGCAGGACGACACATGTATCGTCTATGCGCCTTTTGTCGTGTTCCATTGCTGTCTTTGTTGCGCTGGCCTTTGCCGGTCCTGCTGTGCTTGCAAGCGCCAATGCCGGCGAGGCAGAACAGGTCAGCCTGAAGTCTGCTGCCTTGGATTCAATGTTTGCAGAATTGCGTCGTGCGAAGACAGACCGAATGGCGGCTGAAATTGCTGATCGCATCAAGACAGAATGGAACCAATCGGGAAGCGCCACGGTTGATCTTTTGATGCAATGGGCATCCGAGGCCGTGGAGAAGAAAGATTTTCCGGTCGCGCTGGATTTTCTGGACCAGGTCGTGGTTCTGAAGCCCGAGTTTGCAGAAGGGTGGAACCGGCGGGCGACACTTCATTTTCTGGCTGGCAATTACTCCAAATCAATGGCGGACATCGAGCGGACATTGGCTTTGGAGCCGCGGCACTTCGGTGCATTGTCCGGCATGGGGATGATTTTTCTCGATCTTGGCAAAAAGGAACCTGCTTTGGCCGCCTATCGCAAAGTCCTCGATGTCTATCCGCAACTGCGCGACATCCAGAAGCAAGTCGGCGATCTGGAAGAGCAGCTTGCCGGGAGCCGGATCTGAACATCGCCCTGGCTTCGCTGTCATTCCTGCTGGCGCTGTTGTTTGCGCTGGCGGGGTGCACACGCCTGCAGGTCGCACGCATCGAACGCAACAGCCCGCCGGTCGGAGCTTTTCTCGACATCAACGGTACACGAATGCACTATGTGCATGTTCCTGCGGGACCAAACGCCGATCTGCCACCAATTGTTTTCATTCACGGCGCCAGTGGCAATTTGAAGGACCCCATGGTGCCGTTTCTGCCCAGGCTGAACGGCAGGGCGGAATTGTTGTTCTTTGACCGTCCAGGTCACGGCTGGTCTTCGGTTGGACCGAAATCGGCTGATTCCATTGATCAACAGGCAGAGACGATTGCTTCGCTCATGGACAGGCTTGGTTTCAAGTCTGCCATCATCGTCGGGCACTCATTCGGCGGCTCGGTGACGGCCAGCCTTGCAGTCCATCATCCCGAAAAAATCGCCGGCCTTGTGTTTCTTTCTGCGGCCACCCATCCTTGGCCGGGCTGCGACGTGGCTGCTTACTATGACTTGACCAACACGCCGGTCGTTGGCCCGTTATTTTCCGAGACAATTGCCTTGCCCGCCGGGAAAATGCGGCTGAAACCCGGCTCCCGCGGTGTGTTTGAACCCAACCGGATGCCGGAAACCTATGTTGGTGACGCCTCTATCGACATGGTGCTGCGGCCACAGTCATTCCGGGCCAATGCGCGGCAAGTTGGCGGTCTTTGCGGACACAATGCGCGTTTGCAGCCGCGCTATCAGGAAATCACTGCGCCGACCGTGATCATTTCCGGCAATGCCGATTCGGTGGTCGCCGAGGAAATCCACTCAAAAGGTCTGGAAAAAGATATCGCCGGTTCTGAACTGGTCTGGGTGGACGGCCTTGGCCACAAGCCGGACTATGTCGCGACCGATCTTGCTGTCGAGGCCATCGAAAAGGTCGCCGGAATACCGCGCAATCTTCAGGCGACCGCCAGAAAAGTTGAAGCCCGCCTCAAGAGCGAGCTTCTGCCATAGCAGCCTTTTTGCTGCAGGTTTAATCAGGCGCCGCGCAGTCCGTCGGAGCCGACATACGCCACGCGCAGCATGTTGGTGGAGCCGGGCGTGCCGAACGGGATGCCTGCCGTGATGATCAGCCGGTCACCCGGTTTGGCAAAGCCTTCCGAGAAAGCAATGCGGCAGGCGCGGTGGATCATGTCATCGATATCCGTTGCATCGGGCGTCACGACGCAATGCAGGCCCCACACGAGCGCCAGACGGCGAGCGGTCTGGACATTTGGCGACAGTGAGATCAGCGGAATCTGCGGGCGTTCACGCGCAGCGCGCAGGCCTGTGGTGCCAGAGCCGGTGTAGGTGACGATGGCCGACAACTTCAGCGTTTCGGCGATCTGCCGGGCTGCTGCAGAGATCGCATCGGCGGCAGTGGATTCCGGCTCGGCGCGCTGGGCGTGGATGATGTTGTCATAGTAAGGGTCACGCTCAACCTTTTGGGCAACGCGCACCATGGTGGCGACCGCTTCCACCGGATATTGCCCGGACGCCGATTCGGCCGACAACATGACGGCATCTGCGCCTTCGAACACGGCGGTGGCGACGTCGGAAACTTCTGCACGGGTTGGCACCGGCGCTGTGATCATCGATTCCAGCATCTGTGTGGCGATCACCACCGGCTTGCCGGCCTTGCGGGCGGCGCGGGTGATCTGCTTCTGAATGCCCGGAACGGATTCCAGAGGCATTTCAACGCCAAGATCGCCGCGCGCGACCATCAGCGCGTCGGACAATTCAAGAATTTCCGCAAGTCGGATGACAGCCTGCGGCTTTTCGATCTTTGACATGATGCCGACGCGGCCGCGGGCGATCTTGCGCACTTCGGCAATGTCCTCTGGACGCTGGACAAAGGACAGGGCGACCCAGTCGACTTCGGCGGCCAAAGCGGCGTCCAGATCGGCGCGGTCCTTCTCGGTCAATGCCCCGACCGGAAGCGTTGTGTCTGGAAGGCTGACGCCCTTCTTGTCGGAAATAGACGTGCCGGCAATCACCTTGCAACGGATCGATTTGCCATCGCAGACTTCGGCCAGCAATTCCAGCTTGCCGTCATCGATCAGCAGGCGATGGCCCGGTTCGACTGACTGCAGGATTTCCGGGTGGGGCAGGTTGACGCGCACGGTGTCACCAAGCGCCGGATTGTCATCGAGCGTGAAAGTATCGCCCGGAACCAGCGTCACCTTGGTCTCGGCGAATTTGCCGACGCGAAGCTTCGGGCCCTGCAAGTCGGCGAGAATGCCGATCGGGCGGCCAACGGACACTTCCACAGCGCGGATGCGCTTGACCAGATCACGCAGCATGTCATGGCTGGAATGGCTCATGTTGATGCGGAATACGTCTGCGCCGGCTTCGAAAAGACGGCGGATCATGCTCTCTTCGGACGAGGCCGGGCCGAGCGTTGCGAGAATTTTTACCTTGCGGGTGCGTCTCATGGGTTCGTTGTTCCCGGCGCGGGAGGGGCGCCTGTTGCCGGATCATCAGTCATCTGGACCATCCAGCTTGACTGTTCACCAGTGTCATACTCCTGGAAACCGGCACGCTGGAAACCGCGTGCAAAGCAGTCATTGATGCCGGCGATTTTGAATTCCTTTTCGGCAACACACATGTTGACCGGGCCTTCCCACCGACCGCCGCGTTCGGCGTCTTCGGCATAAAGATAATAATATCGCGACGAAAGCGGCCCTTCTATGAGCGTTTTACAGCTCGACGGGTCGATGTGCCACCAGCCTTCGGTGGTCCAGCCCGTCTTGACGCGGTAACCGATGGCCACGCCAATCAGGCTCTGGGTCGCGTTACAGACGCGGAAATCGGCGATGGCCGGCTGCGAAGCGGCGAACAGGCACGAAATCGCACCCAGCAAGACCGGGAATAGCGTCCGGAGCTTCAGCCCCAAAACCCGCCTGGCCATGCAATGCCCTTCCGCACCAGTTTTCGTCACTTTGCGAAGCCCCTTTTGTTGGAGAAAGGCGCGGATGTCAACGCGTGATCTAATCGATTTGATTGAAGCCATTCGTTGTGAATTGCCGTGATTTTGGCACAAGTTGTTGCGAAAGGGTGCGCCGCGTGAGAGAGATTGACCTCGTCCGCGCCCAAGGCTTGCAGCATCTGACATGACTTCATTTGAACCCGTCGAATTGATTGCCGGTGATCTTTCCGGCGGCATGCTGATTGTTGCCGATCATGCGATGCAGCATCTTCCGCAAGAGTATGGCCGTTTGGGGCTGCCGGAGCAAGAATTTGAACGGCATATTGCCTATGATATCGGTGTGGAAGGTGTTGTGCGGCATTTGGCGTCAATGACCGGCGCGACGGCAATCATGGCGCGGTTTTCACGGCTTTTGATCGATCCGAACCGAGGTCAAGACGATCCGACCTTGATCCGCCAGATCTATGATGGCGCGGTCATACCGGGCAATTATCCGCTTTACGAAGTCGAGCGCCGGAGCCGGATCGAGCGATTTTTCAAACCATTCCGCAATCAAGTGCTTGAAAGCGCTGCGCTTTGCGATGCGGCCTATGGCGATGCCTGTCTGATTATTTCAGTGCATTCCTTCACGCCGGTTATGGCAGGGCGAGCCCGGCCTTGGCATATCGGATTGCTATGGGACAAGGATGACCGCGCGGCGCACCGGCTTTTGCCGCTGCTGGCCGCGGATTCCAAACTGATTGTCGGCGACAATGAGCCTTATGACGGGGCGCTGAAGGGTGACACGATGCATGAATCGGGGACCGAGGCTGGCCGTCCACATGTGCTGATCGAGATTCGCCAGGATTTGATCGCCAGCGCCGAGGGTCAATTGGCCTGGGCTAGGCGCCTTGCGCCGATGCTGAAAGAGATCAACTCGGATCGCTCGATTCATGCGCACAAACAATACGGATCGCGCACGGATTGACGGCGGCCTGCCGGTCGGGCATCGAAGCGCACCGAATTCCCCTTGGCCGCCCGATTCTTTTGCGGCCTTTCAAAAAATCGACGAGGACATCATGGCTGACGACATCACCGAAAGCTCACAGACCGTTGCCGCAGGCCAGCTGCGCGCCTTCATCGAGCGCATCGAGCGGCTTGAGGAAGACAAGAAGACGATCAGCGAAGACATCAAGGAAGTTTATGCCGAGATGAAGGGCACGGGCTTTGACACCAAGGCCGTGCGCACCATCATCCGCCTGCGCAAGAAGGATCAGGCCGAGCGGCAGGAAGAGGAAACAATCCTCGAACTGTACATGAACGCGCTGGGTATGGCTTAGGTCCTGAACCGAACTCATCAAGCGGCAACAGGCCGTTTGGATTAATTGACGACGCCACACCTCATGAGTAGGCTCGACTGTCCGTTTTTTCCGGACAAGGGAGTTGTCGGCTCATGAGGAAAATGTCGCTGACACCGGAGCATATTGCCCGGGTCCACCGTATTGTCGAAGATGAGGGACCGGCGCCAGGCGCACAGTTGCACACGGATGCGGACTATGACGACTGGGTGGACAGGATGGTGCGATCGCACCCCGACCTTTCCACGCCGACCCGTGTATTTGCCTATGGTTCGTTGATCTGGAAGCCGGAAATCGAGCATACGGACGAGGAAATTGGCAACGCCAGAGGCTGGCACAGGTCTTTTTGCTTTCGCATGCCGCGCTTCCGCGGCACAAACAGCCAGCCGGGCCTGATGATGGCGCTGGACAGGGGCGGGCAATGCAAGGGCATGCTGTACACCTTGCCCGCCAAGGATCTTGTCGGCCAGTTTGGAAAGCTGTTCCGGCGGGAGTTCACGTACAAGCCCGCAAACAGCATGCCGAAATGGATTTCGGTTTCGACCGCATCGGGGTTTGTGCCCGCGCTGACCTTCGTCATGAACCGTGCGTCTCCACTCTACGCGGGTCGCCTTGCGCCAGACGCTGTTGCCGATATTCTTGCAAATGCCTGCGGACATTGGGGCACGGGCGCAGAGTATCTCCACAATACCGTTGCCAGTCTCGAGAACAAAGAGATCCACGACAGCAATCTGTGGCGGCTTCAGAGGCTGGTGGCTGAACGGATCGAAGGCATGTCAAACCAGCCGTTTTCAAATTTGCCGCTGGCCACCTGACCAAACCGCGCCTATATGTGGCGTGGGCGATCTGCGCTTCCCGGCAGGAATAACATATTCCCCGGGGCCATACTGATCCTTAGGGAGCTGTCCCTGTTTTGGCCCGTGGGCTGGAGCACACGGCGCCCACCTACTTTGTAGGCACCCGGGATCAACCTTTCCACCGGTTGTGTGGATCGCTCAACTGGACCGTCGAAAATTCTACTGCGACGGTCAACTGAAGCAATTTTCTCCGCTTCCGGTGCTCACGTACAAAAGTACGCTCCGCTCCGGTTCTCGAAAATCACTCCATTTGACGCGTTGCAGCGAATTTTGGACGATCCAGCGCTGACACCATTCGAATGCCCGATCCCAAATCCCTGAAAAAATTGTTGCGGAATGAAGTCTTGGCGCGGCGTGATGCGTTGGCTTTGGATTACCGTATCGAGATGAGCCTGCAAATTGCCGAGACCGGGGCGCGGGAACTTGATCTGGTTCCGGGCGAAGTGGTTTCCGCCTTCATGCCGATGCGGTCCGAGGTCGATGTGCGGCCTTTGATGGCAGCGATGGCGCACAAGGGCGGGCGGATTTGCGTTCCGGCGATTCTTGACAAGACAATGATCGAGTTTCGCGAACTGGTGCGGGGCGCGCCAATGATCGACATGGGCTTCGGTACAGTCGGCCCGGGGCCGGAGGCTGCTGTCCTTGATCCGATTTTGATGCTGGTGCCTTTGGCGGCGTTTGATGGCCACGGAAACCGCATCGGCTATGGCGCAGGCTATTATGACCGGGCAATTGCACGGCTGAAGGCCAAAGGCATGACGCCGCGGCTGGTCGGCATCGCGTTTGATTGCCAGCAGGTTGACCATGTGCCGTTCGAGCCGCATGACATGCCGCTGGATGCGGTGCTGACCGAAAGCGGGTTGCGCCGCTTCAATGCTTGCGGATAAAGAACCCTTCATGCGATTTCTTTTTCTTGGTGACATGGTTGGCCGGTCTGGCCGCACGGCGGTCTGGAAGCGGCTTCCGGGCCTGATTTCGGATTACCGGCTCGATTTTGTGGTGGTGAATGGCGAAAACGCGGCTGGCGGTTTCGGCATTACCGAGGAAATCCATCTCGAGACAATCAATGCCGGCGCTGACGTGGTGACGACCGGCAATCACGTCTGGGACCAGCGTGAAGCACTTGAGTTTGCCACCCGCCATGACCGGTTCCTGAGGCCGGCCAACTACCCGGCGGGAACGCCCGGCAGCGGTTCCGGCCTGTTTCTGGCGAAAAATGGTGCTCGGGTGCTGGTGGCCAACATCATGGGCCGGGTGTTCATGCATCCTGAACTTGATGACCCGTTCACCTGCGGCGCGGGCATTCTGGACGCCTGTCCGCTTGGCGAACAGGCCGATGCGGTGATCTTTGATTTCCATGCCGAGGCCACATCCGAAAAGATGTGTTTCGGCCATTATGTCGATGGCCGTGCCTCGCTTGTTGTCGGCACGCACACCCATCAGCCGACGGCCGATCACCAGATCCTGACAAACGGCACCGGCTACATGACCGATAGCGGCATGTGCGGAGACTATGATTCCTCGCTCGGCATGGACAAGGAGGAGCCGCTCAACCGGTTCCTTTCAAAAGTGCCGAAGGGCCGGTTTGAAGCGGCGCAGGGCGAGGCGACACTGTGCGGCGTCGGACTGGAAATTTCCGACCGCACCGGCCTTTGCGAACGCATCGCGCCGCTGCGGCTCGGGCCTAGGCTGGAAGAAACAGTGCCAAGCTGGTGGCGTTGACGGGTTGAAACGGCAAACTGCGCACCCATATCCCCCTGACAAATAACCGGGGAATCCAAATGGACATGTTTGCCTTTCTTGCCGATCCGACTGCCTATGTGGCGTTGATCACGCTGATTGTGATGGAAGTCGTGCTCGGCATCGACAATCTGATTTTCATTTCCATCCTCACCAACAAACTGCCGAAAGAACAGCAAAAACGGGCGCGGCGGATTGGAATTTCGGCGGCGCTTCTGCTGCGGCTTGGGCTTTTGTCCACCATTGCCATCATCGTGACGCTGACCGCACCGGTGTTCACGGTTTTCGACCATTCGTTTTCATGGCGCGACATGATCCTGATCGCGGGTGGACTGTTCCTGGTCTGGAAGGCCACCAAGGAAATTCATCACGCAACCGACCCTTCCCATCCCGAGGGCGATTTCGTGACCGAAACGGTGACCATGTCGATGGGCACGGCGATTTTCCAGATCCTGTTGCTTGACCTTGTGTTCTCGATTGACTCGATCATCACCGCAGTCGGCATGACTGACGAGATCGGCATCATGGTGATTGCTGTTGTTGTGGCAGTCGCGACGATGATGCTGGCGGCAGAGCCGTTGTCGAAGTTCATCGAGGCCAACCCGACCATCGTGATGCTGGCGCTCGGTTTCCTGTTGATGATCGGCACAACGCTGATCGGCGAAGGCTTCGGCTTCCACATCGAGAAGGGCTATGTCTATGCCGCGATGGCATTCTCGGCCTTTGTCGAAATGCTCAACATGTTTTCGCGCAAACGGTCGGCAAAGAAACGGGCCGCGCTGAAACGCTAATCATTTGACTTGCCTGTCTTCGCCCGGCGCCAGAATAAGGGCGTTGGCGAAGATGAGCAGCGCAAGGGCAAGGGCGGCAAATGCGGCCCCGGCATAAAATGTCAGCGATGCGCCTTTGCTGTCCCACAGGAAGCCAGCGATCGGGCTTGCTGCCAGCAGCGCAAGGCCGGTGACGAGATTGTAAAGACCGAAGGCGGTGCCGCGCATTGCCTTCGGGGCGTGGTCGGCAACGAGAGTGGAGAGCGTGCCCTGCGTCAACCCCATGTGAAGTCCCCATAAAATTATGCCTGCGGTCACGCCGGCAAGCCCGGTTGACCTGGCTAGCACAATGTCGGCGGCGATCAGCACGATCATGCCGATACCCAACAGGCTAGCCCGGCCAAACCGGTCTGACAGGACGCCTGCCGGATAGGATGCAAGGGCGTAGATTATGTTCATCACCACCAGCACCAGTGGTATCCACATCAACGACAGGCCTGACTGTTGGGTCTTGAGGATGAGAAAAGCCTCCGAGAACCGCGCCAGCGTAAACAGGGCGGCGATGGCCATGACCAACCAGAAGCCCGAACCCATTGTCTTCATCGCCTTTGTCGACAATGGCCAGGCTTGTCCCTTGGCAGGCGGGACATCGGCAGGCTCCTGAACCGCAAAAACGAGCACGGCAACTGCCATGAAGGCCGGTATGACGGCGATCCAGAAGACGAACCTGAAATCATTGGCGGACCACCACATCAGAGCTATGGCAAGGACCGGACCGAGGAATGCGCCGACCGTATCCAGCGATTGGCGAAGGCCGAAGGCGGCACCGCGCAACTCCTTGGGAGCAATATCGGCAACAAGGGCGTCGCGCGGCGCCCCACGGATGCCCTTGCCGATGCGGTCGATGAAGCGGGCTGTTGTTATCCAGCCGATTGACGCGGCAAGCGGGAATATGGGCTTTGTGACGGCAGCAAGGCCATAGCCAATGATGGCAAGCAGTTTGCGCTTGCCGAACCAATCCGAAATGACGCCGGAGAAAAGTTTGGTGATCGAGGCGGTAGCCTCGGCGACGCCTTCGATCAGGCCGACCGACATCATTGACGCGCCGAGGACGGTGGTGAGGTAGATTGGCAACAGGGCGTGGATCATCTCGGAAGAGATGTCCATGAACATCGAGACAAAGCCGATGGCCCAGATGGCACGGGGAAGGGCTGGACGATGGCTGGACATGGCGGCACCTGACTTGCGCAACTCATGCGCCGGTCAACGATTTCCTGCAATGGCGCAATGAGTCTCAGACGCCGCGAAGCACCAGAATGGTCGGCCGTCTTGGCAGCGTGGTGAGGGAAACCGTCACGCTGTCACTGGCTGATTGGCGGATGTCGAAACCGGTCCCGACGCGGCCGAGGAAGGTTTCGATGGCGGTGAACCGTCGGTGCATTGGCAGCACCAGCGAAGATTGCAGGCGCTTGACGATTTCGCTCATGCCTTCATGGCTGAGCGTCAGCCCGCCATCGACCGGTATCATCACCACATCCAGCCTGCCGATGGCGGCATAGTGGGCGTCGGTCAGGTCGTGGTGAAGATGGCCGAGATGGCCGATGCAAAGACCTGCCGTCTCGAAAATGAAGATGGAATTGCCGTTCGCCTCCATCGCGCCGCCGGACCGGATATCGGTGGCGACATTGCGGATATGGACATCATCGACGGCAAGCCGGTGTTCGATGGGGCCGTTGCCATCTGGGTCCCAGCCGGTGAGTACATGTTCAATGGCGGGGTCAGGCACCGGCGTGTAATGCGTGGAATGGGCTTTGTTCATGGTGACCACGTGCGGCAACGGTGATGCGCCGTGCGCGCCGGAAAAATCAGTGGCGATGCGCACCCCGCCCGGTGATTCGATGACAAAGGTCGAATGGCCGGCATAGCGGATGGTGACCTGCGGCGCGGCGGACTGCGCAGGCATTGCGAAAGCTGCCTTGACGACGACGGGGTTCATGTCTTGCGGCATGGCGTTGGCGACGGCGATGCACTGGCTGACCATCGGCGCCGTTTGCGCCAGCGCTTGCGGGGCGGCAAGGAATGCGACAAGGAACAACAGGACTGCTGAAAGGCGGATCATGCTTGCATCCTTTCGTGTCAGGTTCTCATTGAGTTTAGGGCCAGGGCGCGCAGGGTAAAGCCTTAACCGCATCACAATTACGCCATCGCCCAAGCCTTGACGCCGGAAGAATTCAAGCCAAGATCAGGCCGGGCGCGGAAAGGTTCAACCAATGAAACGGGTTGTCACGCATTTACTCCTGTTCGGCTTGCTTGCCGTGCTGTGTCAGCCGGTACTGGCTGGCGAGCAGAAATTCGGGCCCAACGCCAATGGCGGGACCGAGTTCATGGCTCCATCCGGCAACATCGGCTGCATTTACATTCCCGCAGGCGGAACGGACGTTTATGAGCCGGAAGACGGCGGCCCGGAGCTGCAGTGCGACCGGGTCGAGCCGGTCTATCTGCGATTCATCCTCAATAAGGCCGACAAGGGCAAGGTGTATGAAAATGTCGGAGACGCCTCCTGCTGCGGCGGACCGGTGTTGAAATATGGCAATTCCACCAAATTGGGGCCTTACACCTGCACGTCAGAAACCAAGGGGCTGACCTGCACGCGCGGGGATCACGGCTTCTTCATTTCGCGGAAAAAGACCAAGGCATGGTGATGAGAGTTGGATCGGGATTGTGGGCGGTATTGATTACGGCGATGGCGATTTGCCTTGCCAACATGGGTGTTGCATCGGCGCGCACGCTGAGCTTTCCGCCCAAGAAGGACGGCATCGTTCAGTTTGTAACGCCTTCGGGCAACATTGGCTGCACTTATATCCCGTTTGACGGCGCGGGCGGCATCACCACCGGAGTGAATGGGCCGGAGCTGCATTGTTACCGGCTCTACGGCAAGTTCGAGGCTGTCAGTCTGGGGCCGGTGAAGAAGGCGCTCAAACTGGTTGTCGAAGGCAAACTGGCCTGCTGCAAGACGCGCAATGTGCTTGCGTTCGGCAACAGCTGGGTTACAGGCGGCTACGTCTGCACATCCGGGCGCTCCGGTTTGACCTGCCGGCGCGGCAAGCACGGATTCTCGATTTCGGCGGCCTCGATCACGCGCTACTAAGCCGCCTTCGCCATGGCTGGACGCCGCAAGGCATTTTGGCTATTGAGCGCCATCCAATTTTCAAAGACCGTTCAGGAGCAGCCATGGCTGGCCATTCACAATTCAAGAACATCATGCACCGCAAGGGCCGCCAGGACGCGGTCCGCTCGAAAATGTTTTCCAAGCTCGGGCGCGAATTGACCGTTGCCGCCAAGATGGGCGTGCCGGATCCGGACATGAACCCGCGCCTGCGCCTCGCCATTCAGGCGGCCAAGGCGGTGTCGATGCCGAAGGACAACATCGCCCGCGCCATCAACAAGGCGGCAGGCGGCGACACCGAGAATTATGATGAAGTGCGCTATGAGGGTTATGGCCCGGGCGGCGTTGCGGTCATCGTCGAAGCTTTGACCGACAACCGCAACCGCACAGCATCGAACGTGCGCGCCGCCTTCACCAAGGCCGGCGGGGCGCTCGGCGAAACCGGCTCTGTCGCCTTCATGTGGGACCGTATCGGCGAAATCTACTATCCGGCATCCATCGGCTCCGCCGACAAGGTGATGGATGCGGCGATCGAGGCCGGCGCGGATGATGTGTCTTCTGACGAAGAAGGCCACACGATCCTGTGCGCTTTTGAAAACCTCAACGAAGTCTCCAAGGCGCTTGAAGCCTCGCTCGGCGAAGCCGAAAGCGCCAAGATCATCTGGAAGCCGCAGAACAACATTCCGGTCGATGAAGACCGCGCGCAATCGCTGATGAAGCTGGTTGGCAATCTCGAAGACGACGATGACGTGCAGAACGTCTATGCCAATTTCGAGGTTGATGACGAGACGATGGCGCGCCTCTCGGCTGCATAGTCCAGAATGGCAAAGGCCGAAATCCGAAATCTCAAATCCACCATCCTGTCGGATGAGTGGGCAACGCTGACGCGGCATGAGTTTGAGCTGAAGCGCCGCGACGGGGTGTGGGAAGCGCAGATCCGCCAATCTTACGACCGCGGCCACGCGGCGGTCATCCTGCCATTTGACCCGGTCCGCAAGACGGTGCTGCTGGTGCGGCAGTTCCGCCTGCCGGTGCATCTGCAAGGGGACGACAGCCTTTTGATCGAGGCCTGCGCCGGATTGCTGGACGGCGATGATCCGGAGACCTGTATCCGCAAGGAAGCCGAAGAGGAGCTTGGCTATCGGCTGGGCGCGGTGCGGAAAATCTATGATATTTACATGAGCCCGGGCTCGGTGACCGAGAAGCTTTCCTTTTTCATGGCGCAGTATTCGCCATCCGACCGCATGTCGGATGGCGGTGGCAATGCGCATGAAGGCGAGGATATTGAAGTCATTGAGATGCAACTGAGCGAGGCGTTGGCGCTGGTGCGCAAGGGCGAAATCGTTGACGCCAAGACCGTGATGCTGATCCAGCAGGCGGTGATTGAAGGGCTTGCTTGACAGCCCGCATTGTAATTCCACGAAGGCAATGCCATTGGTTTTGGCATCAGGCGGAGCGGCGGAATTGACGGCGGACAGCGGCAAGACAGCAAAGACCAGCAAGACAAGATTGCGGACAAAGAAGGCATTGGCAGCCGAGATGGTGCCGATGGCCACCATCGAGCCGCCAACCAATCCCCAGCACAAGACCATCCGTGATGAGTGGCGGGCGATGGGCCCGTTCAGCAAGATCATGGCCGTGCTTGGCCTGTTCGGTTTTATCGTCGGCATTCCGGGCTGGCTGTCCTCGGAATACTGGATGGGCAAGAACTCCGCAGCCTTCATCGTGCCACCGGCGATCGCCGAGCAATTGAACCCGCAGCAAATTGCGCAATTGACCGACGCGCTGGCAAGTCTGCAGCAAACAGGCGGGTCGGCGGGGACAAGCCAGGATCAGGTCAATCAGGCACTTGAAGCGGCAAGCCGGGGCAATCTGAAGCTGGCGGAAGGATTGCTGGAAGAAGTTTATCGCAAAAGCGCAGGCGAGGTTTCGGGTGCGCAAGCGCAGCAAGCCATTGCCGCACGGCATCTGGCGGCGTTGTCGATTGTCGGCGATGCGGGCAAGGCGCTGACTTTGTACAAGCAGGCAACGGCGCTTGATCCGTCTTCCAAGGACGGGTGGCTTGGATTGGGAGATGCAGCACTCGTGGCTGGTACGCTGACCGAAGCCGAGGACTCTTTCCGTCGTTTTCTGGCGCTTGCGCCGGTTGAAACCCATCCGGTCGACCACAGTGCCGGTCTCGACCGGTTGGGCGATGTGCTGATGAGCAGGGGCGACGCAGCGGGCGCGCAGGCAAGTTACGAGGCGGCAATCCAAATTTCGCAACGACTGGCGGAGAAAGAACCTGACGATGCCGCTCTGCAGCGCAATGTCGCGGTCGGTGTCAAAAAGCTGGGCGATATGCACGCCTCTGCCGGGTCTTATGATAAGGCGCTGGCGGCGTACCAGGATTCCATCGGACTGATGCAGAAGCTGGCGAACATGGATCCCGGCAATGCCGAAGCCAGGCTTGATCAGGTGGCGCTGCTGAATAATGCCGGAGACATGGAAGTTCGCCTCAACCATGCCGACGAAGCGCTGAGCGCCTATTCCGATGGTTTGCGCCTTGTTGAAGAACTCTCGGCGAAAGCCCCGGATGATGTGCGGATTTTGCGGGATCTGGCCGTTAGCCATGTCAAGACCGGTGAGATCAAGGCTGCGACCGGAAAGCCGGACGAGGCATTGGTCTCGTTTTCAAAAGCTTTGGAAATCCGCCAGAAATTGGTCGCGATCGATCCGGCAAACGGTGAATGGCAGCGCGATCTGGCGGTCAACCTGATCAAGATCGGCAATGTAAAACTGGAAACCGGCGTGGTTGCCGATGCGCTGAACAGTTTTTCGCAGGGGCTATCAATCATGGAAAAGATCGCGGCGCAGGACCCGGCCAATCTTGATCTGCAGCGCGACCTTTCGGTCAGTCTGGGCAAGGTCGGCGATGCGCAAAAAGCCGGCGGTCGGCAGGATGAGGCGGCGGCGTCGCACGGCAAAGGCCTGATCATCACGCAGGCGCTGTCTGCCCGACAGCCGGCAAACGCCGAACTGCAGCGCGACATCATCATCGGGCATTTCAAACTGGCCGAAGACGGGGACGAACCGGCGGCGAACTATGCCAAGGCGCTGGCGCAGGCCGAAGCGATGCAGGCGCAGGGCATTCTGGGCCCGATCGATCAATGGATGATTGACGATCTGAAAAAGCGCGTGGCGGATTCGTCTCAAAACTGACGGCAACAAAAAACCCCGGACCTTGCGGGCCGGGGTTTGTTTCGGGCGCAATCGGGAAATCAGATACCCAGATTGGCGAACTTGCTCTTGAACTTGGAGACACGGCCGCCGCGATCCATCAGATGCTGGTTGCCGCCGGTCCAGGCCGGGTGGGTCGACGGGTCGATGTCGAGGTTCATCGTGTCGCCCTCTTTGCCCCAGGTGGAGCGGGTGAAATATTCGGTGCCATCGGTCATGACGACCTTGATGGTGTGGTAGTCGGGATGAATCTTCGCCTTCATGGCACGTTTCCTGTCAAATGAACGTTTCAATGCGCCCGTCAGGGGCAAACATCGTCACAAATTGGCTTGAACATTTGAGGCCGCAAGGTTTTTCACATAACGGCTTCAAAAAGGGTCGGCGAGCCTATACATCAGCGGCAAGTCGATAACAAGTGCGGACTGGCGAGAATCAGGCTGGCGCATTCCGGGAGTCCGCATGGCCGATCTGTCAAAGTCCGAAGCTGCCGAACTTGAAAAGAAGCGTCGGTCTCTGAAGCCGCTTTCCAAACTGTTTCCCTATCTTGGCCGATACAAGGGACAGGTCGGCGCCGCGCTGTTTTTCCTGACGCTTGCGGCCTGCACCACGCTGATCCTGCCGACGGCGGTGCGCCGGATGATTGACAACGGGTTCACGGCCTCTGACAGCACGTTCATCAACAACTACTTCCTGATGCTGCTGCTGGTCGCCGGCGTTTTGGCGCTGGCCTCGGCGGCGCGCTATTATTTTGTGATCAATCTTGGCGAGCGGATTGTCGCCGACATTCGCCGTGATGTGTTTTCGCATGTGACGCAATTGTCGCCGGCGTTTTTCGACCGGTCACAGTCCGGCGAGATCGTCTCGCGGCTGTCTTCTGACACGACTCAGATAAAATCCGCCGTCGGCGCCTCGGCGTCAGTGGCTCTGCGCAACGTGATTTTGGGCGTTGGCGCCTTGGCGATGATGGTGGTCACCAGTCCAAAACTCGCCAGCCTTGTGATTGGCGCCATCCCGCTGGTGGTGTTGCCGATTGTTGCCTTCGGCCGCAGCGTGCGCCGCCGTTCGCGCGACGCGCAGGACATGCTGGCGAACGCGACGGCCTATGCGTCCGAATCCATCGGCGCGGTGCGGACGCTGCAGGCATTCACCAACGAAAGCCTTGTGACCAACCGGTTCGGCAAGGCTGTGGACTTTGCCTTTGACGCCGCCAAGGCCTCGACCAAGGCGCGGGCATTTCTGACCTTCTTTGCGATCTTCATGATTTTCGGCAGTGTGGTGGCGGTGCTGTGGTTTGGCGCGCAAAGCGTGATGGCTGGCACCATGACGGCCGGAACGCTCGGCCAGTTTCTCCTCTACTCCGTGTTTGCCGCAGGCTCTCTTGGCGCCCTTTCGGAAGTGTGGGGCGAACTCAGCCAGGCATCGGGCGCGACCGAGCGGCTGGTGGAAATCCTCAACGAGAAGCCGGACATTGCCGCGCCTGCCAATCCGGTTGCCTTGCCGGTTCCGGCCAAGGGCACCGTTCGATTTGAGGACGTTGGATTTGCCTATCCTGGTCGACCAGATACGCCGGTGGCGCACGGGCTGTCCTTCTCGGTGAAGGCAGGCGAGACGGTGGCGATTGTCGGGCCGTCGGGCGCGGGCAAGAGCACGGTGTTTTCGCTGCTGATGCGGTTTTATGATCCGCAGGCCGGGCGGGTGCTGGTCGATGATATTGATGTCAAAATGGCCGACCCGGTTGCGGTTCGCCAGCGCATAGCTGTGGTGCCGCAGGATGTGACGATCTTTGCCGCAAGCGCCGCCGACAACATCGGCTTTGGCAAGCCGGGGTCAGACGATGCGGCGATCCGCGATGCGGCGAGTGCTGCCTCGGCGGATGTGTTCATCGAGGCCTTGCAGAACGGCTATGCGACCGAACTTGGTGAGCGCGGCATCACGCTTTCCGGCGGCCAGCGCCAGCGGATCGCCATTGCCCGCGCCGTGCTGAAGGACGCGCCGATCCTGCTATTGGACGAAGCGACGTCGGCGCTCGATGCCGAAAGCGAAACGGCTGTGCAGACGGCGCTGGAGCGGCTGATGAAGGGGCGGACCACACTGATCATCGCCCACCGGCTGGCGACTGTCCTCAAGGCTGACCGCATTCTTGTCATGGACAAGGGCCGGATCGTCGAAGAGGGCACGCACAAGTCTCTGGTCAAAAAAGGCGGCGTCTATGCCCGCCTCGCCAAACTGCAGTTCGACGCCGGCGTGACAGCAATGGAGACGGCGGCGGAGTGAATAGACGCGCGGCTTGAGAAAGGGCTTTTGCGCCTTGCCGAACTGATGGCAGGTGAAGCCGGGCCTTGGTGGATCATCGGATCAACGGCATTGGTTCTGTCGGGGATCGAGGGCATTGTTCCGGACGATATCGATGTGGTTGGCGATGGGGCGATGCTGCGGCGCGTGCTGGCCAAGGCAGGCGCAGATGAGACCGACCCCAAGCCGCACGCGCAATTCCGCTCCTCGCCATACATCCGCGTCAAGGTTGATGGCGGCAGGGACATTGAAGTCCAGGGCGATCTGGAACTGTGGGAGAATGGCACCTGGACTCCACTGACTTTTGCCAGCTTGGTTCAGGTCATGGTTGGCAACGCAGCGGTTTTCGTGCCTGTCATTGAAGAACAAGCCACAATCCTCCGCCGGTTCGGGCGGGCGAAGGATTTGGCCAAGGCGGCGATGATTGATTCTTTCAATGCACGATCAAGCCGCACGTCCCGCTCTTAACCCCGAAAAAATACATCCGCCCAAGAACGTTCCCTCCAGCGCGTTGTACCCGTGATAGCCGCCGCCGCCGAAGCCGGCGGCTTCGCCGACTGCATAGAGGCCAGGGACCGGACTGCCGTCGGCGTCGAGCACACGCGCATCCAGATCAGTGTGAATACCGCCGAGGGTTTTTCGGGTGAGGATGTTGAGGCGCACCGCGATCAGCGGGCCGTTTTTCGGGTCGAGGATTTCGTGCGGTCTGGCGGTGCGGATGAGTTTGTCGCCGAGATAGTTCCGCGCGCCGCGGATGGCGGTGACTTGGGCATCCTTGGAGAATGGGTTGAGGATTTGCCGGTCGCGGGCTTCGATCTGGGTGCGGATGGCGGGTAAGTCCAGCAGGTTTGAACCGGCGAGCTGGTTCATGGCGGGGACCAGTTCTTCCAGCGTGTTGCGGACGATGAAATCCTCGCCGTGCTTTTTAAAGGCCTCGACCGGCGCAGGGGCGCCTTTGCCGAGGAGGCGGCTTTTAAGGAGGAGCTTCCAGTCCTTGCCGGTAATGTCCGGGTTTTGTTCGGAGCCGGAGAGGGCGAATTCCTTTTCGATGATTTTCTGGGTCAGGATGAACCAGGACCAGTCATGGCCGGTGGAGAGGATGCGCTTCAAGGTGCCGAGTGAATCAAAGCCCGGCATGAAGGGCGCTTCCATCCGCCTGCCATTGGCATCGAGCCAGATCGAGGAGGGGCCGGGCAGGATGCGGATGCCGTGGTTGGGCCAGATCGGGTCCCAGTTTTTCAGGCCTTCGGTGTAATGCCACATGCGGTCGCCGTTGATGACCGCGCCGCCTGCACTGAGCGTGGTGTCAATCATCGCGCCGTCGACATGGTGCGGCACGCCCGCGACCATGGATTTGGGCGGCGGGCCGAGGCGATCAACCGGCCAAGCCTTGCGGACCTTGGCATGGTCGCCGCCGATGCCGCCGGAGGCGACGATCACGGCGTTTGCGGTGAGGACGAAACTGCCGGTGACGGTTCGCCCGGATTGTTGTCCGCGCAGCACAGCCGTTGGCTCAAGGATGTCACCGGAGACGCCAGTCACCGCGCCGTTGCTCTTGTCGATAGCTGTGACGCGGCGGCGGTAGTTGAGGGTAATGCGGCCCGCTTCCGCGTGGTCCTTAACGCGCCGGATGAAGGGCTCGAGAACACCTGGTCCCGTGCCCCAGGTAACATGAAAGCGCGGCACGGAATTGCCGTGGCCATCGGCAAGGCTGCCGCCGCGCTCGGCCCAGCCGACGACCGGAAACCAGCGCATGCCCATGCCGTGCAACCAAGACCGCATCGGCCCTGCGGCAAAGTCGAGATAGGCATCGGCCCACAGGCGCGGGAAATGATCTTCTGGGCGGTCGAACTGCGCCGAGCCGAGCCAGTCCTGCCGCGCGAGTGGCAAGCTGTCGCGGATCTTCAAGCGGCGCTGCTCGGGCGTGTCAACCATGAACAAGCCGCCAAGAGACCAAAAGGCCTGCCCGCCTAAGTTCTGTTCGCCTTCCTGGTCAAGGACGATAACGCGCTTGCCCCGGTCTGCGGCTTCGGCTGCAGCGGCCAGACCGGCAAGGCCAGCGCCGACGATGATGATGTCGCAGTCCATGGTGGCTCCTCCGAAGAGAGGACGGTAGACGTCAGGCGGCAGGTGTCAATCTCACTGCCCGTACCGCGCCTCCAGATGCGCAATGAAATGCTTGGCATTGAGTGGCTCGCCGGTGGCGGCGGTCATGATTTCGGGGGTGGATTTGGTTGACGCGACGGACCAGATGTTATCGCGCCGCCAGTTGTTGACGGTGTCGAAATTCCCTTTGGCGATCTCGGCGTTCACATCGGGATGCGCCTTGATGATGGTGGCCCATTGCTGGGCGGCCATCATGGCGCCGAGGGTGTAGGACGGGAAGTAGCCGAAGGCGCCGGACGGCCAATGGACATCCTGCATCGGGCCGTCCTTCGGATTGTCTAATGTGGAGAGGCCGAGATAGTCCCGCATCTTGGCGTCCCACGCTTCCGGCAGATCGGCGACCTCAAGGCGTCCCGCGAGCAGGTCTTGCTCGAGTTCAAAGCGCAGGATCACATGCAGCGGGTAGGTGACCTCGTCGGCATCGACGCGGATCAGGCCGCGGCCGACATGGTGGACGTGCGGCAGGATGTCATCGAGTGTCCAATCCTCGCCGAGCCATGTGTCGACATGCGGCAGGGCATATTGCCAGAAGGCCGGATTGCGGCCGATCTGCTTTTCGACGAACAGGCTCTGGCTCTCGTGCACAGCCATGCCGCGCGCCTTGCCGGAGGGCCAATGCGACCAGTCCTTGGGCAGGTTCTGCTCGTAAAGGCCGTGGCCGGTTTCATGCAGTATGCCCATCAAGGCCGAGAGGAATTCGTCGGTGCGGTAGCGGGTGGTGAGGCGCACGTCGGTCGGCACGCCGCCGCAGAACGGGTGGTGCGAGACCGAGAGGCTGCCGTGGGTCATGTCGAAGCCGACGGCCTGCATCATGGCGATGCCGAGCGCGCGCTGCCTGTCGATCGGGTAGTTGCCGGACAGCGGTTTGACCGGACGTCTGGCGTTGCGTTCCTCCTGCAGGGCGATGGCCTTTGGGGCGAACGACTTGAGGAAGGCTTTGAGGTCGGTGAACACCGGTGTCACATCGGCGGCGCGGTTGCCGGGGTCATACTGCTCCATCAGCGCATCATAGGGATCGAGCTTGAGCACGTCGGCGCGCATGGCGGCTTCTTCGCGCACCAGATCCAACACGCCTTCCAGCGCCGGCGCAAAGCCGGACCAGTCGCCTTTGGGACGAAGATCACGCCAAAGCTGTTCGGAGCGCATGCGGGTCAGCATCTGGCGCTCGACAAAATCTGACGGCAGGCAGGTTGCGTTGATGTAGCTGCGTTCCAGCTCGAAAAGCGCGGCTGACTGGTCGTTGTTCAGGCTCTCAGATTTGGCAGCTTCGATCCAGTCGCGCACGTTCGGATCGGTCGCTTGGCGGTGATACATGCCGGACAGCGCCGCCATCGCTTCGGCGCGTTTCTCACCGCCGCCGGAAGCCATGTTGGTGGCTTCGTCCGCCCCGAGAATTGACAGGGCGTGTTCGATCGCTTCGAGCGAGCGGCAGTGGGAATCGAGCTTGGCAAATGACATGAATGGGCTCCGGATGACGAAGGCCCAGCGATAGGTTATCGTTGCTGCAAGTGCAAGAATCTGGCGGAGGGCTTGACCATGATCGGCGTCATTTTAACAGCGATTGTCGCGCTGATTCATTTTTACATTGTCTATCTCGAAATGGTGCTGTGGGAACAGCCGCAAGGGCGCAAGGCGTTCGGCACGACGGCGGAGTTCGCCTCAGCGTCCAAGGTGCTGGCGGCCAATCAGGGACTTTACAACGGGTTTCTTGCCGCCGGCCTTGTGCTTGGCGTCTGGCTTGGCATTGATACGGCAGGATTTGCCTTGGTGACCTATTTACTCGCCTGCGTCATCGTGGCCGGGCTCTATGGCGCAATGACTGTCGGGCGGAAGATCCTGTTCATTCAGGCGCTGCCCGCCGCGCTGGCGCTGGCGGCGGTGTTGGCGGGAGTTTGACAATGGACAAGATCGAACCGGAAATCAGGACCGGCGCGCCGATGCGGCTTGCGGGCTTGGGCGCGCGCCACAAAATGGGCGCCGGCAGCGGGATTTCCGCCCAATGGCAGACCTTCGTGCCGATGATTTATGGCATCGCGGACAAGAAAGACCCGAAGACCACTTATGGCGTCAGCCATGATTTTGACCGGAATACCGGCGAAATGAACTATTTCTGCGGGGTGGAAACGGACAGCGCCGAACTGCCGCCGAGCGTCGAAGTGCTGGTCATACCGGCGCAAGACTATGCTGTTTTCCACCACCCCGGCCATCTGTCCAGCATCAGCCAGACCTGGATGGCCATATTCAACCAATGGCTTCCGCAATGCGATTACGAGATCACGGATGGGCCGGAGATCGAGTGTTACGGACCAAAATTCGATGGACGCACCGGCAAGGGCGGCGTTGATATCTGGATACCGGTGAAAGCAAAAGCCGTCTGACTATTTTTCCGTCAGCTTCAGCTCGATCCGGCGGTTCCTGGATTGGGCCTCCGGCGTGTCGCCCGGCTCGAGCGGCTGGAATTCGCCGAAGCCCGCAGCAACAAGGCGGCTTGGCGGGACGCCGTTTTCGATGAGCAGTTTGACCACAGAAGTCGAGCGGGCGGAGGAGAGCTCCCAATTGTCCTCGTAGCGCCCGGCGCCGGAGAGGGGGACGGCGTCGGTGTGGCCGTCGACGCGCAGGACCCAGTCGATTTCCGGCGGGATTTCCTTGGCCAGTTCGACAATCGCGCCTGCCAGCTTCTTCATTTCCTCGCTGCCGGCGTCGTTGATGACTTCCGAGCCTGATGGGAACAACACTTCCGCCTGAAAGACAAAGCGGTCGCCAACGATGCGGATGTTTTCACGGTCGGAGAGGATTTCGCGCAGGCGTCCGAAGAAGTCAGATCGGTAGCGGTTGAGTTCCTGCACGCGCTGGGCCAGCGCGACATTGAGGCGCTTGCCAAGGTCGGCGATCTTGGCATTGGATTGGCGGTCGCGGCTTTCGGATGCATTGAGGGCGTCTTCCAGTGCGCCGATCTGCGTGCGCAGTGCGGCGATCTGCTGGTTGAGCAATTCGACCTGATTCATCGCGCGCTGGCTGATCTGCTTTTCAGTGTCGAGCGTCTTTTCAGTGTCCGACAATTTTGCGATGGCGGCAGCGCCTGCGCCAGCGCCCTTGTCGAGCAAGGTCTGAAGCCGGGATTTTTCGGCTTCCGCTGAATCAAGCGAGGCTTGCAGATTGGCCAGCGAGTTTTCGAGATCCTGTTTGCCGCCTTGCTCGAGCGCCAGAAGGTTGGTGAGCTCGCTGATCTGCGAGTTCAGCCGGTCGAGCACATCTTCCTTGCCCGAGAGTTCGCGCGACAGGAGGTATTGCGCCAGCACAAACACCGACAAAAGGAACATGATGGCGAGCAGCAACGTCGACAGGGCGTCGACGAAACCCGGCCAATAGTCGACCTGGCGGTCGCGGCGGTTGCGCGAGAGGGCCATGGATCAGGCCTTCTTGTCTGGCAGGGCGCGGGCGAGCTTTTCCAGTGTGCTGCGCATCGCCTTCTGGTCAGTGGCTTGCGCCTCCACCCAATCGCGCATCATCTGCTGCTCGTTGCGCATGTTCTTGACCAGCCCCTGAATGCCTTCGGCAAGATTGGCCATTGCGGCAACCGTTTTCTGATTGGAACTGCCGGTGCCTTCAGTTGCGGCTTTCAGCCGGTCGGCAAGCTGGCGCATCTCGTCGGTTGCACCGGTGGCGGACGTCGAAGGAACCGGCGAAATGTTGACGTCATGGTCCGGGTCGGTCACGGACGACAGCCAGTTTTCGAGTTCCGTATAGAAGCGGTTTTGCGCGCGGCCGGCTTGCAGGTCGAGAAAGCCGAGAATGAGAGAACCGGACAGGCCGAGCAACGAGGAGGAGAAGGCTGTGGACATGCCGGCCAGCGGGGCGGACAGGCCTGCCTTCAACGAATCCAGCATGGCGTTGGCGTCACCGCCTTGCGGATCCAGTGCGGCGATGGTGTCGCCGATGGACGATATGGTCTGCAGCAAGCCCCAGAAAGTGCCGAGCAGGCCGAGAAACACCAGAAGGCCGGTGAGGTAGCGGGAGATATCGCGCGCTTCATCCAGGCGCGTGGCGATGGAATCGAGAATCGAGCGCATCGTGATGGTCGACATGACAAAGGATTGCCTGCGGCCAACCAATGCCTTCATCGGCGCCAAAAGGACGGGATCGGAGCCGTCGTCGGCTTCACCGCCGCGCAAGGCGTTGACCCAGTTGACCTCGCGAAACAGGCGGATGACCTGAAGGAAAGCCAAGAGGATGCCGATCAGCATGACGCCGACGATCAGGCCGTTCAGTCCCGGATTGGCGGAAAATGCCTTTGACACCTGACGATAGAGGATAGCGCCGACAAAGGCCGAAATGGCGAGAAAAACCACCATCGACAGAAGAAAGACCTGCGGACTGGAAAGGCGATCCGGATCATAGGTATCGCGTCCGAACCGTTTTGACGCCTGCTTGCCTGCCAAGATTGCCATGCCTCTTCCCCGTCATGCGATGCGCCGTGCAAAGCACAGCGCAACCCTAACGCAAAATGCGGCAAAATTGAAAGCGGCTTAACCGGTTGTAAACCAGTCAGTCAGGTCAGACCGGCTTGGCGATGGTCTTCAACAGGGACTTGTGGATGTGTTCGTTGCCGGCGCAGATCGAACCCTTGGCCAGCATGTTCTGACCGCCGGAAGTGTCGGAGGTGAAACCGCCGGCCTCGCGGATCATGATGATACCTGCGGCAATGTCCCAAGCGGCAAGATGGTCTTCCCAGAAACCGTCAAACCGGCCGGCGGCGACATAGGCAAGGTCGAGCGCCACCGAGCCAACGCGGCGAATGCCGGCAACTTCGCCCATGACATTGCGCAACTGGATCAGATATTTGCCGTGCTCGCCGCGGCCAAGATGCGGCACGCCAGTGCCGATCACGGCGTCGGTCAGCTTGTTGCGCGCGGCAACGCGCAAGCGGCGATCATTCAGGAAAGCGCCGCCGCCCTTTTCCGCAGTGTAGAGTTCGTCCAGCGCAGGATTGTAGATCACGCCGGCGACGATCTGGTCCTGACGCTCCAGCGCAATGGAGATCGAGAACATCGGAATGCCGTTCAGGAAATTTGTTGTGCCGTCGAGCGGGTCAACAATCCAGCGGTGCTGGCCATCCGTGCCATCGATCGTGCCGCCTTCTTCGCCAAGGAAGCTGTATTCCGGACGCGCGCGCATCAACTCCGCCTTGACGATTTCCTCGGCCTTGCGGTCGGCCTGGCTGACATAGTCGCCGGGACCCTTCAACGAGACTTGCAGGTTCTGCACTTCGCCAAAGTCACGCGACAGCGACTTGCCGGCCTTGAGGGCGGCTTGAACCATGACATGAAGGATCGCTGAACGCGCCATTATGGGTATCCCGTCTTATTGATATCGGCTCAATCGGCGCGGCGGACGTATGTCAGTTCGTTGGTGTCAACAATGACGCGTTCACCGGACGAGATGAATGGCGGCACGAGAATGCGGATGCCGTTTTCGAGAATGGCCGGCTTGTAGGATGATGCGGCGGTTTGGCCTTTGACGACCGGATCAGCTTCGGTGATCGCAAGCGTCACATAGTCCGGCAGGGCAATGCCGATCGGGCGCTCTTCGTGCATTTCGACAACGACCTTCATGCCGTCCTGCAGGAATGCCGAGCGGTCGCCGACGAAATCCTTCTGCAATTCGAGTTGTTCGTAGGATTCCTGATCCATGAACACCAGGGATTCGCCCTGCTCGTAAAGGAAGGTGAAATCCTTCTGCTCAAGGCGGATTTTTTCGACGGTTTCGGCAGAGCGGAAACGCTCATTGAGCTTGGTGCCATCGATCAGGTTCTTCAGTTCGACCTGATTGTAGGCGCCGCCCTTGCCCGGTTTGACGTGGTTGCATCGAACCGCAGCCCACAGGCCACCCTGATGCTCAATCACATTGCCAGGACGGATTTCATTGCCGTTGATTTTCATGGTGCTTCTTTCGGAATTTGATTTTTCGTCACGGCTTTTTGTTCAAAGCCGGAAAATGATGCGCGCCTAAGACCACAAAAAGGCCTTTCAGGCAAGGGTCCGGACTACTTTAGCCGGTTGGCAAGCTCGATGGCTCTCTTCATCTCTTCTTCGGTCAGGCCGTCAAGAAGATCATCCAGCTTCGGGTCATGCAATTTTGCGCGCTTGGCAATGATGTACCAGGCAGCTGCCGTGACGGTGTCGCCTTTTGTGCCAATGCCGTTTTCATACAGGCGGGCAAGCTGGCGCTGGGCCGCGATATTGCCGCTCTCGGCGGCGCGTTTCATCCAGGCAAAGCCAGCGGCATAGTCCTTCTTGCCGCCGATGCCGTCGATCAGCCAACTGGCATAGTCGAGCATGGCCGTGTCGTAATTCTGGCGCGCGGCCTTTTCAAGCCAGATGCGGGCCGCCTCTTCATCATAGGGAACGCCGCCGGTGCCGTTGGCGAGAAACTGGCTTACGGCGTACTGCGCATCAGCCAGGCCGATGTTGGCAGCGGCAAGGAACAGGTCGTAAGCCTTCTTCCGCTCCGTATCGTTGGTGGCTTTTGCGAGGACCAATTGTCCAAGATTAAACCCCGCCAGCGCGTGGCCGCCTGCGACTGCCTTTTCCAGGTAGGCTTTCGCCTTGGCTTCATCCTTGGGCAGATACTGGCCCATCAGCAGGAACAACGCCGCCTGAAACTGCGCTTCGAGCACGCCTTTTTCGGCGGCCTGGCTGTAAAGCCTGGCGGCTTGCGGCAAATCTTGCGGGACACCAAGTCCGCGCGATAGTATTTCGGCGGCCAATGTCATGGCTTCAGCGTCGCCAGTCTTGACGCGCTCAAGCGCAAGGCTTAACGCCGTTTTGTATAGTCCGCGCTGGTATGCGCCGTAGGCCTCGTCGGGAATTTTTTCGCCGAGGCGCAAGGGATTGAGCGGTGTCGCTTCTCCCGCGGCTTCCGCCGGCATTGCCGATGCCATTGCGGTCAGCAGGGCGGCGGCCGCGAAGGCCAATGACCTACTGACCGGCATTGGATGCCTCGGAAAGTTCGGGCGCTTCTGCATCCAGAAGGGCGTTGATCTGCGCCACGGCGGCCTCGGGATCACGGCCGTCGCCAAACACAGCGGCGCTGACAGCGACGAATTCCGCGCCGGTCGCTGCGGCCGGGACGACACTTTCGGGTGCGTAGCCAGCCATGACAATGCAGGGAATTTCGATCATGGCCGCCCACCATTCCGCAAGCTCGATGGCTCTCGGGTTCGGCTCCGGTTGCGCATCGCCTTCAAGCTTGCCGGCAAACAGATAGTCCGGGCGCTCTTCTCCAAGCTCCAGCGCGTCATGGCGCGAGCTGGCGACGCCTGTGCCGACAATCCAGCGCGGCTGGAACTTGCGGACAGCATCGGCCAGCACATCCTTGCCGCCTGAAATATGCACACCGTCTGCCTTGGCGCGGCCGGCTGCCTGGGTGTCATCGACAATGACGGCAGCAGCTCCTGCCGCCTGCACGACGGGAACAACCGCGCTTGCCCAATCGCGGAAGTTTTCTTCGGTTGAGGTGAACTGCGCCAACAGAACGGACGCGACATCGCCGCCCTTCAACGCACTGGTGATTTTCTCGACCGTTGCCGGAACTTCTCCGGCCGGAGAAGCGATGAGAACGAGGCGGCAGCGGTTGCGCGGTTCGGTCACGGGCAGGCCTTTCATGGTCATGACAGCCCATTGGCTGGCAATCTTGATCGAATTTCGGCGGTGGCGGCAAATGTTTGCACCGCGCCGTTTGGATGCTGGAATAGTGGATCGGCGCACATTTGAACAGGGCAGGGTCTGGCCAAGGCAAGACGCAGTGATTAAAGCTGCTGAAACGTTTCAGGCGGGCGACTTTTAATGCATCAGCTTTTCTATGATCCGCAATTCTACATGGCGGCAATTCCTGCAGTGGCGTTTGTCGGCCTGTCAAAGGGCGGTCTTGGCGGGCTTGGCCAGCTTGGCGTGCCTTTTCTGGCGCTTGCGGTCTCGCCAGTGCAGGGCGCGGCCATCATGCTGCCGATCCTGATCGTGATGGACATGGTCAGCCTTTGGTCATGGCGGAGCTTCCGCGACATGGAGACGCTGAAAATCATGCTGCCAGGCGCAATGCTTGGCATTTTCATCGGCTACCTGACGGCGCGGGTTGTGACGGATGATGCGGTGACGCTGCTTGTCGGCCTGATTGGCCTGTGGTTTGCGATCCGCAGCCTGATGCCGTCAAAACTCGCGGCAGGCGAGGGTAAGCCGCACAATATGCCGGTCGGCGGGTTCTGGGGTGCGATGGCCGGGTTCACCAG
This sequence comes from Rhizobiaceae bacterium, assembly GCA_041751995.1. Lineage (GTDB taxonomy): Bacteria > Pseudomonadota > Alphaproteobacteria > Rhizobiales > Rhizobiaceae > JANMEX01. The sequence continues at coordinate 54,488 of JBGSHY010000102.1, forward strand.
CTTTGTCGCCCATGCCGGCGGTGCTCCGTACCAGATTTACACGATGCCGCTGAAGCAGGATCCGAAAATCTATACGGGCACCAGCACAATTTTCTTTGCAGTCGTCAATGCGGTCAAGCTGATCCCGTATTTTGCCCTCGGCCAATTTGACGCGACAAATCTCTCGCTGTCTGCGGTGATGTTTCCGCTGGCGATCATTTCGACCATGGCGGGAGCGTGGATTGTGGCGCGGATGAAGGCTGAAGTGTTTTACCCATACATGATCGGCATGCTGCTGCTGGTGTCGGCAAAGCTGACTTATGACGGGGTGATCGCACTTCTGGCTTGATCGAAAATATCGAAAACTTGATTAAAATCCGACCGATTCAGCGTTTGTTAAGCTTTACGTGCGTTAACTGTGTTTATCGAGTTTCTCGATTCATTCTCGGCGGTTCAGGCCTCCTTGATTGACGCCTCCCTGTTAAACTCTTGAGAGCCGCCATTCGCGGCTCTTTTTTTGTTTCGGATTCCGGCGTTAACCCTTCCTTAAGTATAAACTTGCGCGGGAGCCGGCAAACCGGCACTTTCGGGCAGAAGCGACCGTTACCAGATGTGAATTGAATTTGATCTGGAAACGACGCAATGTCCGCCCGGCCACGGGTGGGCATTTCAGCAATCCGGGCAGGCGTTCAGAGTACATGATGAGCATTCAGGAACAGGTCACCAACACTCCGGTCAGACTTGCCGAACGGCGGATATTTTCCGACCGTTTCAAGCCGCTGTACAGCGACGGCATGAAGCTGGTGGAAGAAGCGGCGGCTTATCTTGATGGTGAGGGCCGCGCAGAAGCCAAGAAGCTGTCACGCATCGCCGCCACGCTCTATGCTGCCGAATCCATGCGCCTGACGACCCGACTGATGCAGATCGCCTCGTGGCTCCTGCTGCAGCGCGCGGCCAATAACGGCGAAATGTCCCGGGCGCAGGTTGCCGAGGAAAAGTCCAAGGTCCAGCTTGAAACACCATCCGCCTCGCGTTCCACCCAAAGCTGGGAAGAGCTGCCGGCAAAGTTCATCGACATTGTCGAACGGTCGCTGCAGATGCAGACGCTGGTCAAGCGCTTTGATGAACAGCTTTACCCAAAGGCAGGCTCCGCACAGGCCGCTGAGCCGAAGCGGAATGCGGTCAATGACCAGATGACGCTTCTTCACGCTGCATTTGGCGGACGTTGACACGTATTTGTTTTCTGTTTGTTCACGTATTTAAGATGGTGTAGTAGACCTCAAACGGGGTTTACTGCATGGCGTCGCCGATTCGCATCATTGGGATTGATCCAGGCCTGAGGCGAATGGGCTGGGGCGTTATCGAGACGCTCGGCAATTCGCTGATATATGTCGCCTGCGGCACGGTGACGTCGGACGGCGAGACGGATCTCGCCTCGCGGCTTTGCCAACTTCATGACGGGCTTTCGGCCATTATCCATACCTACATGCCACATGAGGCGGCCGTTGAGGCGACCTTCGTCAACAAGGATCCGCTTTCTACCCTGAAGCTCGGTCAAGCGCGCGGCATCGCCATGCTGGTGCCCGCGCAGGCCGGTTTGCCGGTGGCCGAGTATGCGCCAAATGCTGTCAAGAAGTCGGTTATCGGGGTTGGGCACGGCGAAAAAGCGCAAATCCAGATGATGGTGAAGGTGCTGATGCCAAAGGCTGATTTCAAAGGTCCGGATGCGGCGGATGCATTGGCGATCGCTATCTGCCATGCGCACAACCGCAAGAGTCTGGCGTTGATGAGGATGGTGGCATCATGATCGGAAAACTCAAAGGCACGTTGGACGAGATCGCCGAGGACCATGTGATCATCGATGTGCATGGCGTTGGCTATGTCGCCTTTTGCTCGGCGCGGACGTTGGGCAATCTGCCGGGGGCTGGCGAGGCGGTGATGCTGCACATCGAGACCTACGTGCGCGAGGACATGATCCGGCTTTTCGGATTTCAGACCCATCTGGAGCGCGAATGGTTCCGGCTGTTGCAGAGCGTGCAGGGCGTCGGCGCAAAGGTGGCGCTGGCGGTGTTGTCGACGCTGCCGCCATCGGACCTCGCCAATGCCATTGCGCTCAGGGATCTGGCGATGGTCAGCCGCGCGCCGGGCGTTGGCAAGAAAGTCGCCGAGCGCATTGTCACGGAATTGAAGAACAAGGCCCCGGCCTTTGCGGGTGAAGCTTCCGGCACGATAGGTCTCAAGCAGGAACTCGGCGAAGGCGTCGCGCCGCAGCCTATTGCCGACGCGGTCTCGGCGCTGACCAATCTTGGCTACTCGCGTGACATGGCGGCGAACGCGATTGCGGCGGCGATGAAAGTTGCCGGCGAGGGGGCGGACAGCGCCAAGCTGATCCGGTTTGGGCTGAAGGAGCTGGCGCGGTGAGCGCCCTTGACCGTTATGGTTTTCCTTACTAAAATATAAAAGTAAGGAATTTGAAGTGGAGTAAGGAAATGGGTGCCAGAGCGTTGATCACATCCAAAGGGCAAATAACGCTGCCGAAGGAAGTGCGTGACCGGCACTCTCTCAAACCGGGTGATGCGGTTGAGTTTGTTGAAGAGGGTGGAAGAACGTGGGTGAGGCCGCGGAATCTGCGAGCGGTGGATCTGGCCGGACTATTGCATCGCCCCGGAATGAAGGCCTTAACCATTGAGGAAATGGATGAGGCAATTGGCGAGGCGCTGTCTGAAGACGATGAGCGGATCAAGCGCGAGTGGAATGAAGGTCGCTCATGATCGGGATCGACACAAATGTATTGTTGCGTCTTTTGACGGCAGATGACGCCCGGCAGCATCAGGCGGCGCTTGCGTTCTTCAGAGAACGGTCGCCATCAAGTCCTGCGTTCGTCAGCGCGGTAACGCTCGCGGAAATGGTCTGGGTGCTGCGCAGAAGCTATCGTTTCAGCAAAGAAGAAATCTGCAGCAGCCTGGGCAAGATTCTTGATTCTGATGATTTTGTCGTTGAGGCGCGCGAAAGTGTGGAGTTCATCAGGCAGGATGGAGCCAATCCAAACCAATTGGGAGATTATCTCGTCGCGCACCTGTGCAGGAAAGCAGGCTGCGAGCGCACTGTCACGTTCGACCGACAAGCCGCAAATTCAGTTCCCGGCATGGAGTTGCTGTCTTGAGCGACACATCGCGCGGCATCATTTCCCCCGAAAAGCGTGGCGAAGACGTCGATACGACGCTACGGCCGCAATCGCTCAATGAGTTTGTCGGGCAGAAGGCGGCGCGGGAAAACCTCAAGGTGTTCATCGACGCGGCCAAGTCGCGCGGCGAGGCACTGGATCATGTCCTGTTTGTCGGGCCTCCGGGCCTTGGAAAGACGACACTGGCGCAGATCATGGCCAAGGAGCTCGGCGTCAATTTCCGCTCGACCTCCGGCCCGGTGATCGCCAAGGCGGGCGATCTGGCGGCGCTTTTGACCAATCTGGAAGAAAATGACGTTCTTTTCATCGACGAAATCCACCGGCTGTCACCGGCCGTCGAGGAAATTCTCTACCCGGCGATGGAGGATTACCAGCTCGATCTGATCATCGGCGAAGGTCCGGCAGCGCGGTCAGTGAAGATCGATCTGGCGAAGTTCACGCTTGTTGCGGCGACCACGCGGCTCGGGTTGCTGACCAATCCGCTGCGTGACCGGTTCGGCATTCCGGTGCGGCTGAATTTCTATAGTGTTGAAGAGCTGGAGCTGATCGTGCGGCGCGGCGCTCGCATTCTGGGCCTGCCTCTGGACGATGACGGCGCGACGGAAATTGCCCGTCGTTCACGCGGCACGCCTAGGATTGCAAACCGACTCTTACGACGGGTACGCGATTATGCAGAAGTCAAAGCAGGGGGCGAAGTCTCT
>JBGSHY010000103.1:0-100333 GCA_041751995.1 Rhizobiaceae bacterium
ATGGCCGAGGTGCCGGACGGTCCACCACAGCGCTTCCGCTGGCGGCGCGCCTTGCACGGGGTTGCCCGCGCCGAAGGGCCGGAGCGCATCGCCGGTGAATGGTGGATCGACGGTTTCGATGTGCCACCGCGTGACTATTACCGCGTCGAGGATGACGGCGGCCGCCGTTATTGGCTCTATCGCGAGGGGATGTATGACGGCGCGTCGATGCCGCGCTGGTATGTGCACGGGCTGTTTGCGTGATGGACGCGCCTTTTTATGCCGAATTTTCCACCCGCTCCAATTTCTCTTTTCTGGAGGGCGCAGCGCACCCGGAGGAACTTGTTGTCACCGCCGCGCGGCTTGGCCATGGCGCCATTGGCCTTGCCGATCGCAACACTGTGTCAGGCACCGTGCGTGCCCATATGGTCGCAAAGGAAGCCGGATTGAAATACCATCCCGGCGCGCGGCTGGTGTTTTCCGACGGCACGCCGGACATCCTCGCCTATCCGCAAGATCGCCCTGCCTGGGGCCGCTTGTGCCGTCTTCTGACCACCGGAAACCTGCGCGGCGAAAAGGGTGCTGCTAATTTGCGGTTGGAGGATCTGCTTGAATGGGGCGAGGGCCTGAGCCTTGCGCTGATTGCGGGAACGGGCAGCCAAACCGGTGAACCGGAGCCCTCATCCATTCCGCTGGCGGCAGGCCGGGCGCTCAAGGACCGGTTCGGTAAAAATGTCCGCCTTGCCATCGCGCCGTCATTCGGCGTCAGCAATGCCCACGCCATCGCCCTTGCTGCTAGCGACGCCAAAGCCTGCAGCATCAGCCTGATGGCCATCAATGAGGTGCGCTGCCATGTGCCGGAACGCCGCCCTCTGGCTGATGTCCTGGCCTCGATCCGCCTTCATGAACCTGTCGCCCGCGCCGGATTTCAACTCGCCGCCAATGCCGAATGCCATCTCAAGACACCACAGGAAATGGCGCGTCTGTTCCGGCACTGTCCGCAAGCAATCACCGAGGCCCGCCACTTTTCGCAGAGCCTGAATTTTTCGCTTGATGAACTGCGCTACGAATACCCAGACAAGCAGGTCGCCCCGGGCGCAACGCCGCAGATTGCGCTTGAAACATTGGCTTGGGAGGGCGCGGCGCGGCGCTATCCGCTCGGGGCCCCGAAGAAGGTCGTGGACCAGATCAACCACGAGCTCCGCCTGATCGCGGAACTGGACTATGCCCGCTATTTCCTCACGGTCTGGGACATTGTCCGTTTTGCCCGGGAACAAGGCATCCTATGTCAGGGCCGCGGGTCGGCGGCAAACTCGACGGTCTGCTTCTGCATCGGCGTCACCGAGGTTGACCCGGCGTTGACCGATCTTCTGTTTGAACGCTTCATTTCGCCCGAACGACGCGAGCCGCCGGACATTGACGTCGATTTCGAGCATGAGCGGCGCGAAGAAGTGATCCAGTACATCTATCAACGTTACGGCCGCGAACACGCCGGCATTGCCGCCACCGTCATCACCTACCGCGCCCGCTCGGCCGCGCGCGAGGTCGCCAAGGCGTTCGGCCTGTCGGAAGATGCGCTTTCGGCCATGTCCGCCTCGATCTGGGGCTGGAACGCCGCAGACATTGGCGAGCGCGAAGCCAAGGCGGCTGGACTTGATCCGCAAGGCGGTTCCATCCGCCAGATGCTGCAGATGACGGCGGAAATCGGCGGCTTCCCGCGCCACCTGTCACAGCATGTCGGCGGCTTTGTCATCACAAAATCCCGGCTCGACGAGGTGGTGCCAATCATGCGCACCGCCATGGAAGGCCGCACCATGGTCGAATGGGACAAGGACGATCTCGACAGCCTCGGCATTTTGAAGATCGACATTCTGGCGCTCGGCATGCTGACCTGCCTGTCCCGCGCCTTTGTCATTCTGGAAAAGGAATATGGCCGCGCCCTGACGCTGGCGACCATTGAGCAGGAAGAGCCTGCGGTCTACGACATGATCTGCCGCGCCGACACGCTTGGGGTTTTCCAGATCGAAAGCCGGGCGCAGATGACCATGCTGCCGCGCCTTCGGCCGCGCACCTTTTATGATCTGGTGATCGAGGTGGCGATTGTCCGCCCCGGCCCCATCCAGGGCGACATGGTCCATCCTTATTTGCGCCGCAGGCAGGGCAAGGAGCCGGTTTCTTTCCCGAAAAAGGAATTGGAAGAGGTGCTCGGGCGAACCTGCGGCGTACCGCTGTTTCAGGAGCAGGCGATGAAGATTGCCATTGTCGCAGGCGGCTTCACGCCCGCCGAGGCTGACAAGCTGCGCCGCGCCATGGCAACGTTCCGGCGGGTCGGCACCATCCACACTTTCCAGCAGAAGATGATCGACGGCATGGTCGCGCGTGGTTACGAAAAGGAGTTCGCCGAGCGCTGCTTCCGCCAGATCGAGGGGTTTGGCGAATATGGCTTTCCCGAAAGCCACGCCGCCTCGTTTGCGCTTCTGGTCTATGCCTCCTGCTGGCTGAAGGCGCATTATCCGGATGTGTTCTGCGCCGCGATGCTGAACGCCCAGCCGCTCGGCTTTTATGCGCCTGCCCAATTGGTGCGCGACGCACGCGAGCATGGCGTCGAGATCCGCGCCGTCGATGTGAATTTTTCAGACTGGGATTCAAAGCTTGAGGATGGCGCGTTCAATACACGTGACATCCTGCCCCGCCACCGCGACATGGCGGGCGTGATAGAGACGCGCAAAGCCGTCCGGATCGGCTTCCGGCAGGTCAAGGGCCTGCGCCAGGCCGACCTTGAGCAGCTGACGGCGCGGCGCGGCCAAGGTTATGATTCCGTTCGCGATCTGGCGTTCCGCTCCGGCCTTTCCCGCGCAGTCATCGAACGGTTGGCCGACGCTGACGCTTTCCGTTCACTGGGTATGGACCGACGCGAGGCGCTGTGGGCGGTCAAGGCGCTTGATCCTGCCCCGGCGGACAATGCTCTGCCGTTGTTTGCCGCTGCGGAAAACAATGCCGAAATGCCGGAAGCTGAAATGCACCTGCCAAAGATGCTGCTGGGCGAGCAGGTGGTCGAGGATTACCGGCATCTGTCGCTGTCGCTGAAAGCCCACCCGCTCGCTTTCCTGCGGCCAAGGCTTAGCCAGGAACGCGTCACGCCGAACGAACAGCTGAGCGCAATTCCGAACGGCAGGCGCGTCACCGTCGCCGGTCTGGTGCTGGTGCGGCAGAGGCCGGGCTCGGCCAAGGGCGTGATTTTCATGACGCTCGAGGATGAGGGCCATGTCGCCAATGTCATTGTCTGGCCGAAAATGTTCGAGAAATACCGGGCCATTGTCATCGGCTCGCGGCTGGTGCGGGTAACCGGCAAACTGCAGTCGGAATCCGGCGTCATCCACATTGTCGCCGACCTCATCGAAGACCTGACGCCGCGCCTGATTGAACTCACCGCCTCAACCTTCGGCGACAGCGGCCTCGCCAATGCTGACGAGGTGCGCCGCCCGGTGATGGACATCCGTTCCAAGCCGAAACCGCGCGCCCGCATAGCCGCCATCCTCAACGCCGCCAAGCCGCACATGCCGCCGCCGCAACGGCCGCCAGAGCCAAAACCGGTGGCAGTCAACGTGATGCCGAAGGGACGGAATTTCCGCTAGGCACGAAGGGATGGATGGTCGGAGAAGTACGTGAACCGGAAATCGGCATGCTGCACAAGGAAGGAAAAGCCAGCTCCGCCCCCGCTCAAAAGCTGCGCGAATACGGCACCAAATCAGTTCGAATTCATTGTGCCTGCGCGCAAATTCATCTGCAGGAAAATCATGTCTGCATGGTTGTCAATGCGCCTCCTGAACACCAAGAATGCGTGACAGGCGGCGGGCGCTTTCGGCGATGACGGCAGCGTCCAGCAACGCATGGCCAAGCACGATGCCGCCCTGCCATTCGGCGACCGCAGAACGGCCCGCGGATAGGGCAAGCGCAGGGCGAAGACCGGTTCGGCCAGATTCGGCCGAGACAAACCCGGCGATAAGCGTGAACACTTCGGCGGCTTTGGCGGATGCAGAAGGAACACTCGCGCGAAACTCCCGGACTGCAGCAGCGACCGGGCAGCCATGCGTAAGCCGCGCCCGCTGAGAGGCGGCAAGACGCTGCGCCAGCAAGGACAGCCTCTTGCGCGGGTCCGGAGAGGCGGCGGCAATTTCATCGAGCATGTCCTGCGTGTCGGCGGCAAAGCCGGAAGCGACAGCGAGCGCGACATCGGACTTGGTCTTGAAATAATAGTAGAGATTGCCGACCGGAATGTCCGCCGCCTTGGCGATGTCGGCAAGACTGGAACCATGAAAGCCGCCCTGCCAGAACAGCCGTGCCGCAGCCGACACCAGCGCCTCGCGGTTGCGCATGCCTTTCGACAAAGACTCGCTCATCAAAATCACCAATTCAGTCAATCAACTGACTGTAGAATGGCGCGGCTTTGGTGCTGTGTAAAGGACACACGGGCGATCCTGGACACCTGCCGAAAATTTCCGCTTGCGCCTGCCCCCAATCCGGTTTGAATCACGTCAAACCCAACAGGCGCAAGACCCATGAACATCAGACCGGCCACCGAAGGCGATATCGCCGACATCACCATGATTTACGAGCATGCCGTGCTGCATGGCACCGGCACTTATGAGCTGGAACCGCCAAGCGAGGCGGAAATGCTGCGCCGTTTCCGGCATATCACCAGCAACAGGTTTCCCTGGTTTGCAGCCGAAGAGGCAGGCGTCGTGCTGGCCTATGCCTATGCTTCGCCGTTCCGCACCCGCCCGGCCTATCGCTGGGCGATTGAGGATTCAGTCTATGTCGCGCCGGAAGCCAAAGGCAAGGGCACGGGCAAACTGCTGCTGCAGGCGCTGCTGGACGCATGCGAGACGCTGGGGTTCCACCAGATGATCGCGGTGATCGGCGACGGCAAGGGCAACAAGGGCTCTGTCGCGCTGCATCAATCGCTCGGCTTCAAGCATTCCGGGACAATCGAAGGCTCGGGCTTCAAGTTCGGCCAGTGGATTGACACGGTGATCATGCAAAAAGAACTGAACGGCGGGCTGGATCATTTGCCGGATCAGGCACGGTTTCCGGCATCGGACTGGAAAGCCCTTTAACCCTCAACCAGCCTCAAACTCTTGTCGAAAACCCGCAACACCGGGCCAAGCTCATGTCCGCGCTTGAGGATGAGGCCATTGGCGTTGACGACGCTGAATGCGCCCTGCTTTCGCGCAAGACGCGGCGTCTTTTCAATCCGGTAAAGCGGAGTTTCACTGGCACGGCGGAAGACCGAGAACACGGCGCAGTCTTTCAGACTGTCAATGGCATAGTCTTTCCACTCTCCGGCAGCGACCATGCGCGAATAGAGGTTGAGAACCGCCATCAGTTCCCTGCGGTCAAACATCACCGGCATAGCGGCATGGCGCGCCGCGTCAAGCGGGATCAGGTTTTGCGGCTCGGGATCGGGAAGTCCCCCGCTGTCATCCATGGGCTGCATCCGCACCGGTTTCAGATTTGCAAAAGGTGAACCGGCAAAACGGCTTTGGCAAGATGAATTTGAACTGCCGTGTCGGCGCGGTGCGATGGCTTGAATTTAACATTCAAACATATATATTGACGAATATATCATTCGGCCTCTCGCCTGAAGGAATTCCGCTTTGACCAACATCACAATCCTGGGCTCCGGCTTCGGCGCGTTGACCACAATCCGCGAACTGCGCAAGAACGGCGTCAACGCAGACATCACCGTCATCTCGCCGCGACGCGACCTGCATTACATTCCGAGTTCAATCTGGATTCCGGCGGGGCTGCGCAAGGCGGCGAGCCTGAAAATTCCGCTCACCGCATTCTTTGCGCGCAGCAAGGTCACGCATTTCGAAGCCTCGGTGACCGGATTGGAAAAAGACGGGCGCACTGTTCTCACCGACAAGGGGGTATTCACCAACGACCAGCTAATCGTCGCCACAGGTGCGCGCTTCATCCGCAAGCTTCCAGGCATCGAACACGCTCTGGTGCCATGCGAAGGCATTGACGTCGCCGAAAAGATCGCAAAACGGCTGGAAGCGCTTGAAAGAGGCACAATTGCCATCGGTTTTGCCACCAATCCGAACGAGCAGGGCGCCATGCGCGGCGGGCCGATGTTCGAGTATCTGTTCATCATCGACACATTGCTGCGCAAACAGGGCCGCTGGGAGAAGTTTGAACTGGTGTTCTTCAATCCGGCGGAGCGCCCGGGCGCTCGCCTTGGACCAAAAGCCGTTGACGGCCTTTTGAAAGAGATGGCGCGGCGCGGCATACGCACAGAGCTTGGCCAGAAACTGGTGCGTTTTGAAGCGGACAAGGTGATCACCGAGACCAAGGAAATTCCGGCAAATCTCATTCTTTTCATGCCGGGCCTCACCGGACCTGCCTGGCTGGAACAGTCCGGCCTGCCGCTGTCACCGGGCGGCATGATCAAGTCGGACGCCAAATGCCGGGTGGAAGACAGACAGGGAGTTTGGGTGGTCGGTGACGCTGGCTCCTATCCGGGACCGGACTGGCTGCCCAAACAGGCGCATCAGGCTGACTTGCAAGGCAAGGCTGCGGCGGCAAACATCGCAGCGGTTTTGCAAGGGAAAGCGGCATCGACAGATTTCAAGCCGGAACTGATCTGCATCGTTGATTCGCTTGATTCCGGCATGGTCGTCTACCGATCGGAACGGTTCAACATGGTGACGCCGCGGTCCATAATCTTCCATTGGCTCAAGCGGGCATTTGAAAGCCATTATCTGAAAGCCTACCGCTGACAGAGAGGCGTTTCCGTCAGCAAACTGTCAGATACCTCACTTGCGTGAAACAAACTGTCGCAGGGTGTGATTCCGCGCCACGCTTTTGCCGTATTTTCGCCAAACCGAAGCCTGATTCCAAACCGACCATCCATCCGTTGCCTGAGACGGTCCGGTTAGCCCAAGCGCCGAACCCCAAGCCCCCCGCCCTCGGCGCCGAGGCTTACCGGACCACTCTCAGCCTGGCAGCATGAATTGCTTCAGCCGGCCCTAGCGCCGGCTGTTTTTTTAGGCATCCAAGCCCGAAACAACAGCAGCGCCTATAATTTCGCCCGGGTTGCCTTCGGGTGTAACCCGCTGCAGAATGACCGCGCAGCCATAACCTTTTTCGACAAGATATTCCTTTTTCGGCAATTCGACAGAGAGCATCTCGCCCTTCCACATGCCGATGGTGCGCACTTCTGTCACTGCATTGCGGTATTCAAGCCGCTTGCCGCTGTTTTCGCCACGCTGGATTTCAACCGTTTCGCGGGATTCAAAAACGACAAGCACAAGATTGGCCTCGCCAGTGCCTTTGCCGGCATTGACGATCAGACGGTCATCTTCGATTTTTGCGTCAACCGGCACAACCAAGGCTCTGGCTGCCGCGCCGTCCATGACTTTGAAAACCGCCTCTGGTGAGCCGGCGGCGACAACATCCTTGCCATTGACGATCATCTGCGGCGTGTAGACTTGGGATGAGTGAAGGCTCTTGGCATAATCATACTGGCGCTTGGTCGATTGTGCGCTGGAAAATGTGTCCTTCCAGTCTAGATAGTTCCAATAATCGACATGGTAAGCCAAGCCAAGCACGTCACCACGCAAAATGACTTCGCCAAACACCTTGTCGGCCGGTGGACAGGACGAGCAACTCTGGCTTGTGAACAACTCGACAACGCCGCGCACCGGGTCAGCCGATGCTGGTGATTGCAACGCCGACGCTGCCATAATGATCGCGCCGAGCGCAAGATTTCGTTTCATCACATCCTCTTTTTCAAGAATGAACCTAAAGGACCGCTCTTTCAACAGGAAGTCACGTTGCGGTGAGAGGTGATGTGAAAAAGGCAATCAACCCGGGGATTGACACATACCGACCAGTTGGTATGTTTATTCATGCTTACCGAAACAAAACCAATTCCCGGACGAACGCGCATCCTCAATGCCGCAGTCAAACTCATTCGCACCAAGGGCTACAATGCAACGACTGTGGATGATCTTTGTGCCGAAGCGGGCGTGACCAAGGGCGGTTTCTTTCATCATTTCAAATCCAAGGACGGGCTTGGTGTTGCCGCCGCCCGCCACTGGACTGACATCACATCGCCGTTGTTTGCCGGTGCGCCATACCACCGGCCGGGGCGGGCACTGGACCGGGTGTTGGCCTATCTTGATTTCCGCCGCTCGATAATCGGCGGTGAGTTGGCAGAGTTCACCTGCCTCGCCGGAACACTGGCGCAGGAGGTGCATACGTCGCATCCCGAGATCGCCCAAGCGGCAGGCAAGTCGATCGCCGCCCACGCCTCGACCCTTGTAGCCGACATCCAGTCAGCGATGGACGAAAGCGGAAGGGCCTTTGATTTCAACGCGGAAAGTCTGGCTCTGCACACCCAGGCGGTTCTGCAGGGCGGTTTCATCATCGCCAAGTCGGCCGGCGATCCGCACCATGCGGAAGACGCGATCGATCATTTGCGCCGCTACGTCGAGCTGCTGTTCAAAAAGCCGGAGGAGTAAAACATCATGGCCAGCGATTTTGACGGTCCGCACATAAATCCTGTCAATCAAAAGGAGGCATGAGATGCGCAAGATCATCGGCGGTGTGTTTCAGTCACTGGACGGCATAATGCAGGCCCCCGGCGGCCCGCCTGAAGACCCGACTGGCGGGTTTGCGTTGGGCGGATGGTCCGCAACTTTCTGGGACGAGAAGATGGGAGCCACCATGGATGGCATTTTCAGCGCGCCCTATGACTTGCTGCTCGGTCGCAAAACCTATGAAATCTTTGCCACACATTGGCCCTATGTTCCGGAAAACGACCCGATCGGAACGGCGTTCACAAAAGTCGCAAAATATGTGGTGACCAGAGGCAATGACCGGCTGGAGTGGCAAAACAGCCACCGACTGGCCGGCATTGACGACGTCAGGAATATCAAGGCCCGAGCGGGGCCGGACCTTCTCATCCAGGGCAGCTCAACGCTCTACCCCCAGCTGCTTTCCGCAAACCTGATTGACCGGCTGTTTGTCATGACGTTCCCGGTTGTCCTCGGACATGGCAAGCGCCTGTTTGGTCAAGGCACGCCGTCCGGAGGCATGAAACTTGTCAAAAGCGATGTTTCGACGACAGGCGTTATCATGGCCACGTATGAACCGGCAGGCGAAATTCCGATCGGCACTTTTGAACTGCCAAATCCAAGTGACGCCGAATTGAAACGCCGTGATCGCATGGCGCGGGAAGGCTGACCGTGGCCGGCGATCCACACCGTGCGGAAGATGCTGTGGATCATTTGCACCCCGATGCCGGACTGCTGTTTGAGGAGGAATATCCATGACGATGCAACACTATGAGGGCGGCTGCCAATGTGGCGCAGTGCGCTTTAGCTGCGAAGCGGATCTGGACCAGACCGTCACCTGCAATTGCTCGCGCTGCCAGAAGCTCGGCTCCGTGCTGACGTTCACGCCGCGCGGCAATTTCACGCTTTTGCAAGGTGAAGACAAGCTGACCGAATATCTCTTCAACAAGCATGTCATCCGCCACCAGTTCTGCAAGGTTTGCGGCATCGAGAGTTTTGCCTACGGCCAGATGCCGGATGGCACGCCGATGGCAGCGATCAACGCCAACTGCCTCGACGGGGTCGAGCCGCGTGAACTCAAATCCCATCACTATGACGGCCGCGCCATCTGACGCGCCTGAACAGAGGAGAAAGAACATGACCAATTCCATCCGCACCTGCCTCTGGTTCCGCGACGGCCGTGGCCGCGAAGCTGCCGAATTCTACTGCGCGCTCATCCCCGGCAGCCAGGTTGGACGAACCTTCACCGGCGATGCCGGGCAGGGATCGTTTTCTGTGATCGATTTCACGCTCGGCGGCGTGCCCTATCAGATTCTTGACGCGGGACCGCATTTCACGCTCACCGAAGCGGTCTCGATTTCGGTCGAAACGGCGGATCAGGCCGAGACGGACCGGCTGTGGGCGGCACTGACCGCCGACGGGGGAGAGGAAAGCGTCTGCGGCTGGCTGAAGGACCGCTACGGCGTTTCCTGGCAGATATTCCCCGCACGCCTGACGGAACTGACGCTCAGTTCCGACAAATCAGTATCAGACCGGGCGATGGCCGCGATGATGAAGCAAGGCAAAATCAACATCGCCGAAATCGAGGCTGCCGTGCGGGCTCTTGAATGACACCTGCGCGGCAAGGAGAAAATTGCCCCGGCGGCAATGAGCCGGTTTCATATGGAGGAGACAAACATGACACCGAAATTCATCTGGCATGACGTCATGACCACCGACGTGAAGGCCGCGGAAGAATTCTATTCGAAAGTTGTCGGCTGGCGCTGCCAGGACTCCGGCATGCCCGGGCAATCCTACACGCTGTTGATGAACGGCGATGTTTCGGTCGGCGGCATCATGGCGATCCCGGAAGAGAACAAGGGCATGCCGCCCATGTGGATGGGCTATATCGGCGTCGATGACGTCGATGCCTATGCACAGAAGGTGACAAAGGCAGGCGGCAAGATCTGGAAGGGGCCGCAGGACATTCCGGGCGTCGGCCGTTTCGCCGTCGCCGCCGATCCGCACGGCGCGGGCTTCATTCTGTTCAAGGGAAATGGCGAGGCGATGCCGGCCGCACCTTTCATGGCCAAGGGCACCATCGGCTGGAACGAGCTGCACGCCGGAAATCTTGACGAAGCCTGGGCTTTCTATTCAGGCCTGTTCGGCTGGCAGAAGGGTTATGGCCACGACATGGGACCGGACTTTGGCGTCTACCAAACGTTTGGCGAAACAGGCGATGGCCCGGGCTTTGGCGGCATGATGAGGAAGATGTCTGACACGCCTCATCCACATTGGATCTACTATTTCAGCATTGGCGACATCAAGGCCGGCGCACAGCGCGTCAAGGACAATGGCGGCACTGTGCTGATGGAGCCGCACGAAGTGCCAGGAGGCACATGGATTGCGCCGTGCATGGACCCGCAAGGCGCGCATTTCGCACTGATCGGCGAGAAGGCTTGAACCGTTTCAACAGGAGGAAAACATGGCATACATTGATGGCTTCGTGGCGGCAGTGCCGACCGCCAACCGCGAGATTTACCTTGAATACGCCAAAAAATTTGACGCCATGTTCATCGCGCATGGCGCGCTGAACGCTGTCGAGTGCTGGGAGGATGACGTGCCTGAAGGCCAGTCAACCTCGTTCAGCATGGCGGTGAAACGTGAGCCGGGCGAGAGCATCCTGTTCTCATGGATCACCTGGCCCTCGAAAGAGGCGCGCGCGGCAGCCTGGGAAAAGCTGATGCAGCTGCCCGAAATGCAGCCAGGCGCCAGCCCGATGCCGTTTGACGGCAAGCGCATGATCTACGGCGGTTTCGACGTCGTTCTGGAAATGTGAGGCGCCGCCATGGCAGCGCCTGCACGGCGCAACGATCAGCCAGCTTGGAATGAAAGGATAAGTCGATGGCCTACCTCGAATTGTTTGCCGGGCCTGTGCCCAACAGCAGCAAGGATGACTACAGCGCCTATGCGCAGAAAATGGGTGCCATAACGAAGAAGGCAGGCGCGCTTTCGGTCACGGCATGCTGGGGTGAGGACACGCAAGGCGGCATGCTCAAGGCGCTGGCGCCGGCAGTCAAGATCGAACCGGGCGAGACATTTGTCTGCCGTGTGGTCAAATGGCCGTCGAAAGCGGCGCGGGACGCCGGCTGGGCGAACATGATGCAAACGCCGGACAATGAGATGGCGTCAATTCAGATCCCGTTCGACCGCTCGCGCGTCCATTACGCCGACTTCGAAGTGCTGGATGAGGCGTGAGGCGCGCCATGGCCAAGCCCCAGAAACTGAAAATTGAAAACGTGCTGCAGCCCGGCAAGACCTACAATGTCGATCCGGTGATGTTCGCGGCCATGAAGGCGGCTTTGCTTAAGGTCGTGCCATCAACACCGCCCGGCATGACACCCGCCGAAATCCAGAAGGCGGTGCTGCCGCTGTTGCCGCCGGACCTGTTTCCGGGCGGTGAAAAAGCCGGCTGGTGGATGAAGGCTGTGCAGCTCGATCAGGAAGCCAAGAAGGTGTTGACGCGTTCGGAAAAGCCGCCGGTGCGGCTTTGGAAAGCGTGAGGAGCAAAATCATGGCCAGCATGCAGAAAATCAAACCGTTCCTGTGGTTCGCTTCCGAAGCCGAAGAGGCCGCAAACCATTACATGAAGGTTTTCGAGGACTCGAAAATCATCAGTGTCATGCGCAACGGCAAGGATGGCCCGGGGCCGGAGGGTTCGGTGCTGGTGATCGAATTCACCCTTGCAGGTCAGCATTTCTGCGGCCTCAACGGCGGCCCGATGTTCACCCCGAACGAAAGTGTATCCTTTGCCGTTACATGCGAGGATCAGGCGGAAGTTGACCGGCTCTGGGATCATCTTCTGGAGGGCGGACAGCCGTCGGCCTGCGGCTGGCTGAAGGACAAATGGGGATTCTCCTGGCAGATCGTGCCGAGGCGCTTCTTTGAGCTGGTATCGACGGGCGATGCAGCCGTGACCGCGCGCGTCATGGCGGCGATGATGCAGATGGTGAGGTTCGATATCGCCAAACTGGAAGCGGCGGCAAAGGGCTGAAGCGGGGCAATTTCAAGGCAGCTGCTTGCCATTTTCGCCGGACCGGCTAGGTCTTCGCGATGGTCTATTTCGTCAACCGGCGCTTCAACCTGATCTATGTCCACGCGGCCCTGCAGGCATTCACCGCCCATGGCGGCGAGGCCTTTGCCTTTGTCTATCTGCTGAAGGCCGGAATTTCGGTGCCGGTCGTGCTTATGTCGATCGGCGCCTTGTTCGGCAGCCGGCTGCTGTTCCGCAAGGCTGTCTTGCCGCTGGCCAAGCGCTTTGGTCTGCGCAACGCGCTTGTGCTCGGCATCGTCCTTGAGGGCCTTACCTATCCGATGCTGTCACAGATCACAGGCACCGGCACGCTCCTTGTCGCCTATCTTGCGATTTGGGCCGTCAGCAGCAGCATCTACTGGACGACCTACCATGCCTATGTCGTCCTGATCGGCGACGGCCAGCATCGCGGCGCGCAGGTGAGCGCCATGGAATTCATCGGCACGTTCATCGGCATTGTCGCCCCGGTCACAACCGGACTGTTGTTGACCTTGTTCGCACCGGTCGTGGCATTCGGTGTTGTCGGCTTGGCGATGGTCTGTTCGGCCATCCCGCTGCTCTTCCTGCCCAACCTGAAAATTGCAGACGATGCGGACATGCCGCAGCAGACCCGGCGGACGGCGCGGCTGGTCATGTTTACCGACGGCCTGCGCAGCGGCGCGTTTCATTTCACCTGGCTGATCGCGATGTTCATTACGCTGGGCGCAAGCTTTGCAGCCTATGGCGGCGCCCTGTCTCTGGCAGGGCTCGCCGGTGCGGTCATGGGCCTGTTTATCGGCAAATCCATTGACCTCGGCAACGGACGGCGCGCCGCGCAGATCGGTTTTGCGGTGCTTGGCATCGCGGTCATCGCCCGCGCGATCGGCTATCCCTATGTCTGGAGCGCCGTCGCCGCCAACGCGGCTGCCGCCATCGCCTGGCCGATTTATGCGACGGCGTTCAACTCCCGCGTCTATGCGCTGGCGCAGCAGTCGCCCTGTCCGTTACGTTTTCACATTGTCGCTGAGGGCGGTTGGGACCTTGGCACGGCAACGGCCTGCTTTGCTTCGGCAGGCCTGATTTATCTGGGCTTCGGCTTCTTCTGGCCGCTGATGCTGGCGCTCTTTGCCTGCGCACTTGGCTATTTCGTCGTGACCCGCACGTTTGACCGGGAAATTGGGCTGGCCACCAATGCCGCATGACGCTGGGATAGGACGGATTACGAACCCCCCGGCTTGACTTGCGACGCTGCGCACCGCCTGATCGCGGCGAACCTCGCCCGAAGGAAAATCCCACCCAATGCCATCTGATCAAGAACGGCCGTCACCGGAGCTGTCCGCCACAGACCGCGTCAAATCCATTGTCGAGCGGATGAGGGCGGCCGAGGCGGAGCTTGCAGCAGAGCTGGAAAACACCCGTGCGGAAGTGTTCGCGGCGTTTGAGGACAAATGGGCGGATTCGCGCGATGAACTGTTCAAACGACAGCGGGAGTTGCGGGTCTCGCTGTGGAACTACGTGCGCGGCGCACGCCTTGGCGTCATGGTGACTGCGCCGTTCATCTACGCCGTCATCTTCCCGGCGCTGCTGCTCGACCTGTTCGTCACCGTCTTTCAGGCGCTGTGCTTTCCCGCCTACGGCATTCCCAAGGTCAAGCGCGCCGACTACATCGTCTTCGACCGCACCGGCCTTGCCTACCTCAACATTCTCGAAAAACTCAACTGTGCTTATTGCTCCTACGTCAACGGCCTGTTCGCCTACGTCCGCGAAATCGGCGCGCGGACGGAAAAATACTGGTGCCCGATCAAGCACGTCCGCAAACTCATCGCCCCGCACGCGCACTATGCCGACTTCGTCGAATACGGCGACGCCGAAGCCTATCACAATCAACTGGTGACCCTGCGGCGCGAGCTGGTGGAGATGGGGAGCGGTAAGGTGAAAAAGCCAGCATGAAAAAGCCGCCACTGCGATCTGCAAGCGGCGGCTTTTGATTAGTCAAGCTAGCGAAGTTTATGCCGCCAGATCGCGCAGCACGTACTGCAGGATGCCGCCGTTCTTGACGTAGGCGACTTCTTCGGCCGTATCGATGCGGCAGATGATCGGGACGTTTGTGACCTTGCCTTCGGCGGAGGTGACCACAGCGGTCATCTTCTGGCGCGGCTTGGCGGCGGCGAGACCTTCGATGGAGACGGTTTCGTCTCCCTTCAGGCCGAGCGACTGCCAGGAGGTGCCTTCTTCCAGGACGAACGGCACGATGCCCATGCCGACCAGGTTCGAACGGTGAATGCGCTCGAACGACTGGGCGATGACGGCGCGGACGCCGAGCAGATTGGTGCCTTTGGCAGCCCAGTCACGCGACGAGCCGTTGCCGTATTCGATGCCGGCGAACACCACCAGCGGCACGCCTTCGGCTTTGTATTTCATGGCCGCATCGTAAATCGACATCTCCTGCTTGGACGGATAGTGGAAGGTGTAGCCGCCTTCCTTGCCATTGGCGCCGAGCATGAAATTGCGGATGCGGATGTTGGCGAATGTGCCGCGCATCATCACTTCATGATTGCCGCGCCGCGTGCCGTACTGGTTGAAGTCCGCCACCGCGACCTTGTGGTCGGTGAGGTACTTGCCGGCAGGCGAAGCCGCCTTGATGGAACCGGCAGGCGAGATGTGGTCGGTGGTGATCTTGTCGCCGAACAAGCCGAGCACGCGTGCGCCCTTGATGTCGGAAACGCCGCCAGCGCCCTTGCCCATGCCGACGAAATACGGCGGGTTCTGCACATAGGTCGACTGGTCGTCCCACTCGTAGGTCTGGCCGTCCGGCACCTTGACCTTCTGCCAATTCTTGTCGCCCTTGAAGACATCCTTGTACTTCTCGGCGAAAATCTTCCTGGTCACATACTTGGTGATGAATTCCTGGATTTCCTTCGAGGTCGGCCAGATGTCCTTGAGGTAGACCGGGTTGCCCTTCTTGTCGAGGCCGAGTGGCTCCTTGGTCAGGTCCTTGGTGACAGTGCCGGCCAACGCATGGGCGACGACCAGCGGCGGCGAGGCGAGATAGTTTGCCTGCACATCCGGCGACACGCGGCCTTCAAAATTGCGGTTGCCGGAAAGAACGGCAGCGGCAATCAGGCCCTTGTCATTGATGGTCTTGGAAATGGCTTCCGGCAGCGGGCCGGAATTGCCGATGCAGGTGGTGCAGCCGAAGCCGACCAGATTGAAGCCGAGCTTGTCGAGATCCTTCTGCAGGCCGGACGATGCCAGATAGTCGGCGACAACTTGGCTGCCTGGAGCCAGCGAGGTCTTCACCCACGGCTTGGTCTTCAAGCCCTTGGCCAGTGCGTTGCGGGCCAGGAGGCCAGCGCCGATCAGAACTGACGGATTGGAGGTGTTGGTGCAGGATGTGATAGCGGCAATAACGACATCGCCGTGGCCAAGATCATGGTCGCGGCCCTCCACCTTGTAGCGGTGATGCGCGTCGGCAGCCTTCTTGTATTCGGTTTCCATCGCGGCGGCAAAACCGGCCGGAATGCCTTCCAGCGGCACGCGGCCTTCCGGACGCTTGGGACCGGCCATCGACGGCACGACGGTCGTCAGGTCGAGTTCGATCGTGTCGGTGAACACCGGGTCCTTGGCGCCCTTGGTGCGGAACATCCCTTGAGCCTTGGAATATTTCTCGACCAGATCAACGCGCGCCTTCTTGCGGGCGGTGTTGGTGAGGTAGTTCAGCGTTTCGGCATCGACCGGGAAGAAGCCGCAGGTCGCGCCATATTCCGGGCCCATGTTGGCGATGGTGGCGCGGTCTGCCAGCGTCAGCGATTCAAGGCCTGGGCCGAAGAACTCGACGAACTTGCCGACGACGCCCTTCTTGCGCAACATCTGCGTGACGGTCAGCACCACGTCAGTGGCGGTGATGCCTTCACGCACCTTGCCGGTCAGCTTGAAGCCGATGACTTCCGGCAGCAGCATCGATTGCGGCTGGCCGAGCATCGCTGCTTCCGCCTCGATGCCGCCGACGCCCCAGCCGAGAACGGCAAGGCCGTTGACCATGGTGGTGTGCGAATCAGTGCCGACGACGGTGTCCGGATAGGCGATTTCGACCGTCGTGGTGGTCTTGCCCTTCTTCACCTTTTCCTTGGCGGTCCAGACAGTCTGCGCCAGATATTCGACATTCACCTGATGGCAGATGCCGGTGCCGGGTGGCACGACGCGGAAATTCTTGAACGCCTGCTGGCCCCATTTCAGGAAGCGGTAGCGTTCGCCGTTGCGGGAATATTCAAGATCGACGTTCGCCTTGAATGCCTTGGCCGAGCCGAACTCGTCAACGATGACCGAATGGTCGATGACCAGATCCACCGGAACCAGCGGATTGATCTTCTGCGGGTTGCCGCCAAGGTTCTTCATCGCATCGCGCATGGCGGCCAAATCGACTACAGCCGGGACGCCGGTGAAATCCTGCATCAGAACGCGGGCCGGGCGGAAAGCGATTTCCTTGCCGGCTTTGCCCTTGTCCTGCAGCCATGAAGCGCAGGCTTCAATGTCGGCTTTCTTGACGGTGGTGCCGTCTTCCGAGCGCAGCAGGTTTTCCAGCAGCACTTTCATGGAGTAGGGCAGGGCCGAAATTCCGGCGAGGCCGTTCTTTTCAGCAGCGGTCAGGGAGTAATAGACATATTTCTTTGTGCCGACGGTGAGCGTCTTGCGGCATTTGAAGCTGTCGATAGCGGACATTTGTGTCTCCTCGGTATGCGGGGCCGAACACGGGTGAACGGGCTGGCATGGCAGGAGCCACGGGCACTCAGCTTGCAGGTGCGATCATTTCCGCGAAGTTCACCCCGACAGTCCGGTTCAAGGCCGGAAGCCGCAGTATCGGCAAAAGGGTTGCCACACCGACCGCTGGCATGGTTGCCGAAGGCTTAGACAATTTCGTATGGAGTGGAAAGACCAACCAAGGTCAAAGATGCTGCATTGCAAAAATATTTCGCAATGCAGTGAGAAGGGAAGACACATGCGGCTTGTGGCCGACGGGCTTGGCGGAGAACGCGGCGGAACGGAATTGTTCTCCGGCATCACATTTGCGCTTGGCCGCGGCGAGGGCCTGATCCTGACCGGGCCAAACGGCGCGGGCAAATCCACCCTGTTGCGCATACTGGCGGGGCTGCTGCGGCCATCCCGCGGCACGGTCCGGCTGAGCGCAGACAACGGAGACACTGCGCAAGATGCGATGCATCTGCTGACAACCCAGAATGCGATGAAGGATGCACTGACCACGCGCGAGAACCTCGCCTTCTGGAAAGATTTTCTCGCCGACCATGAAAGCGGCGCGGGCGTCTCGCCGGAGGAGGCGCTGGCCGCCGTGCGCCTACCGCATGTGGCAGACCTGCCGTTCGGCTATCTCTCCACCGGCCAACGCCGCCGCGCGGCGATTGCTCGGCTGCTTGTGTCCTGGCGGCCGCTTTGGATGGTCGATGAGCCGACATCTGGTCTCGACAAGGCATCCGAGACGCTGTTTGCCGATTTGGCCAGAAAGCATTTGCAAGCGGGCGGACTGTTGGTCGCGGCCACCCATCTGCCGCTCGGGCTGGACGGCATGCAGCATCTTGTAATCGGGGGCGAAGCATGAGCGCCCTAATTTCCCGCGAATTCCGCCTTGCCTTCCGCGCTGGGACCGGCGCGCTCACCGGCCTGTTGTTTTTCCTCGCCGTCATTGCCGTTATTCCGTTCGGCGTCGGGCCGGACATGAAGCTGTTAGCGCGCATCGGTCCGGCGATCCTGTGGATCGGCGCGCTTCTCGCCTCTCTGCTCGGCCTGGACCGGCTGTTCCAGATCGACCGCGAGGATGGTTCGCTGGATTTGATGGTCGCCGGACAGGACATGCTGTCGCTGATCCTGACCGTGTTCGCCAAGGCGCTTAGCCACTGGCTGATGACCGTGCTGCCGCTGGTCATCGCCGCGCCGGTGCTCGGCTTGATCATGAACATGGAGCCTCTGGCCATCGGCGCGGCAACGCTGACACTTTTAGTCGGAACGCCGGCGATCACCTTCATCGGCGCGGTCGGTGCAGCGATAACTGTGGCGCTGCCGCGCGGCGGGCTGCTGGTCTCGGTGCTGATCCTGCCGCTGGTCATACCCGTTTTGATCTTTGGCGTGTCTGCGACGCAGGCCGCCGTCACCGATCCGGACCCGTTCCTGCCACCATTCCTGATCCTGTGCGCGCTCACCCTGTTCTTTGCGGTATTGGGCACCATCGCCGCTGCGTTTTCGCTGAAGAGTGTCGACTGAAATCGGCTCGACAACGGTCGGTTTCCGCTGTTCGATGCGGATCGCGGAGGACACCAGATCATGACAAGCGGCAAGGCGGACGGAATGCTGGAAAAGCTGGCGGAATATGAAGCGGGTGGGATTTCCACCAAACCACTCTATGATGAATGGTCGCAAAACTACGAGACTGATCTTCTCGGCAAGTTCGGTTACAGCGGCCACATCATCGCCGCCGATGCGTTCAAGACATTGGTAGCCGACAAATCCGCCGCCATCATCGACATCGGCTGCGGCACCGGGCTGGTCGGGCAGGAGCTGAAGAAAGCCGGCTATGTCCACATCGACGGACTCGACATATCCGTGGCGATGCTCGAAGAGGCGAAGGCCAAAAACATCTACGGCCGCCTGATCGAGGGCGACATGCAACAGCAAACGTCAGTCGAAGACGCAGCCTACGATGCCGTCATTTGCGCCGGGTCCTTTGCGCCCGGCCACCTCGGCCCGGAATGCTATCCCGAATTCATCCGCATGGTCCGCTCCGGCGGCCCGATCGTCATCTTCATGAACGGCGCGCATTACGTCGAGGATGGCTACGAAGCCCATATCCGCAAGTTGGAGGATGGGGGCGCATGGACCGTCATTGGCATCAAATCCTTCAACTACATGAGCGCACTGGAGCGCCCGGGCAGGCTGATCATGGCCCGCAAAGCCTGACATTGGCAGCAAAACATCACGTTTGCGTTGGATCAATTGCGAACAGCCCCGGTCACGTCTAAAAGCGGGTCATGAGCGATACAAGCATTACCCCAAAACAAGGCCTCAGTGCGTGGCTGACACGGCTGGCGAACCCGACCTTTTTCCTGTCCTATTCCGGCAAGATATTGCCATGGCTGATGGGCCTTGCGCTGATCGTCACGGTCACAGGCCTTTGGATGGGCGTTGTCGCGCCGGAGGATTATCAGCAGGGCCAGACCGTGCAGATCATGTATATCCACGTGCCGTTCGCCTGGCTGTCTATGATGTGCTGGAGCGTCATGAGCGTGTCTGCGCTCGGCACACTGGTCTGGCGACACCCCCTGGCCGATGTGTCCGTCAAGGCGGCGGCGCCGATCGGCGCGGCCTTCACCTTTCTGGCGCTGGTGACCGGCTCGCTGTGGGGCAAGCCGATGTGGGGCACCTGGTGGGTGTGGGACGCGCGGCTGACTTCGGTTTTCGTGCTGTTCCTGATGTATCTTGGCGTTATCGCGCTGTCTCGCGCGCTGGATGATCCGTCCAAATCCGCCCGCGCCGTCGCCATTCTGGTGCTGGTCGGCTTTATCAACATTCCGATCATCAAATTCTCGGTCGACTGGTGGAACACATTGCATCAGCCCGCCGCCGTGTTCCGCATGGACGGGCCGACGATTCACTCCAGCCTGTTGTGGCCGCTGCTGGTCTCGGCTATCGGCTTTACGCTGCTGTTCTTCGCGCTGCACATGATGGCGATGCAGAATGAAATCTGGCAGCGCCGCATCATCGCCATGCGCCGCATCGCCGCCCGCTCCGGAACCAAAGCGGACTCATCGGGAGACGCGGCATGACAACCCACATGTCCTATGTCCTTGCTGCCTATGCCGCGAGCGCATTTGTGCTCGGCATTCTGGCGCTCGGCCTTGTCCTGCAGCGGCAGAGCGCCAAGAAGCAGCTCGCCGCGCTTGAAGCGGCGGGCGTCAAGCGCCGTTCGGAAGCCTGACATGAGTGTTGAGACACCAGCGCCGAAAAAGCGCAACTGGATGGCATTCCTGCCGATCATCGTCTTTGCCGCGCTCGCAGGCGTGTTTGCATGGCAGTTGATGAGCCCGAAAGACAAGTCCGAACTGCCCTCCGTGCTGCTTGGCAAACCAGCGCCTGTAACCGACCTGCCGCCGCTGGATCCGGCTGCGCCCGGTCTGAAATCGGCAGACTTCATCGGCCGCGTCACGGTCCTCAATGTCTTCGCCTCATGGTGCGTGCCGTGCCGCGAGGAGGCCCCGGCGCTGATCGAGTTTGCCAAGGACAAGCGTTTCACGTTGGCCGGTTTGAACTACAAGGACAAGCCTGAAAACGCGGCAGCTTTCCTGGCCCAGTTCGGCAATCCGTTCGCGGTGATCGGCGCTGACATTTCAGGCCGCGCCGGTATTGATTGGGGCGTCTATGGCGTGCCGGAAACCTATGTGATCGGCAAGGACGGAACCATCCGCTTCAAGTTCGTCGGCCCGCTCGACGAGGCGACATGGAAGGCGACCATGCTGCCGGAGATCGAAAAAGCGCTGGCGGGCTGATAGCGATGATGGCCACCGGCATCAAGCGCGCACTGGTGACCGGCGGCAACCGCGGCATTGGACTTGGCATTGCCAAGGGCTTGAAACAACTCGGACTGGACGTCACCATCGGCAGCCGCAACAGGGCAGATGGCGAGGCTGCGGTAACCGGAACCGGCATTTCATGCGTTGAACTTGACGTTTCAGATGCCCGATCCATCGAGGCGGCTATTGCGTCGACCGGTCCATTCGACGTGCTGGTCAACAATGCCGGTGTTCTGTTTCAGGAGCCGCTGCTCGCGCGCCCCGAAGAGTTCGAACAATCCATGCAGGTGATGGTCGAAGGGCCATACAGGCTGATCCGCGCCTGCGCGCCACACATGACGTCACAAGGCTATGGCCGCATCGTCAACGTCAGTTCAGGCTGGGGCGCTTTTGCCGAGGGCATCACCGCTCCCGGCGCGTATGGCGTTGCCAAGGCGGCGCTCAATGCGCTGACCCTGGCGCTTTCACACCAGATGCCGTCGTCGGTGAAAATCAACTCCATGTGCCCGGGCTGGGTCCGCACCCGCATGGGCGGCTTCTCGGCGCCGCACACGCCCGAAGAAGGCGCGGACACCGCCATCTGGCTCGCAACCTTGCCGGAAAGCGGACCGACCGGCGGCTTCTTCCGCAGCAGGAAGCCAATCGGCTGGTAGGTCCTACTTCTCTTCCACCGTATGCTTCATGATCAACGGCATTTGGCTGAAGGTGAATATAAGCGTGATCGGCATGGTGCCCCAGACCTTGAACGCCACCCAGAAGTCGGTTGAGAACATCCGCCAGACCACTTCGTTCAACACGGCGAGAAACAGGAAGAACAGCCCCCAGCGCAGCGTCAATTTGCGCCAGCCTTCGGCATCCAGCCTGAACGCGGCGCCGAACACATAGCCAAGCAGCGACTTGCCGAAATACAAGCCGCCCAGCAGCGCCACGCCGAACAGCGTGTTGATGATTGTCGGCTTCATTTTGATGAACATGTCGTTCTGCAGATAAAGCGTCAGCGTGCCGAACACCAAAACCACCGCGCCGGAAACCAGCGGCATGATCGGCAGCGTTTTGGTCAGCGCATAGGACACAAGAAGCGCAATTGCCGTGGCAACCATGAAGGCGGCGGTGGCGATGAAGATCGGCTTGCCAAGCTGCGTCAACGCCGGAAACTGTTCAGCCAGCCACGCTCCGCGCGAATTGGCGAAAAAGAACACCATCAGCGGCCCGAGTTCCAGCGCCAACTTTAGCGCCGGATTGATTTCCGCCGCGCCCTTGGTTCCGGGCATCTCTTCAAGTTTCATGATTCTGTTCCAGCAATGGCTGCGGCAAATTCCTTTGCCGAGAAGGGTTCTAGATCGGCGACCTGCTCGCCGACGCCGATGAAATAGACCGGCAATTTGTGTTTGGCAGCGATGCCGACAAGAATGCCGCCGCGCGCTGTGCCATCGAGCTTGGTCATCACCAGCCCGTTGACGCCTGCGATATTGCGGAAAATCTCGACCTGATTGAGCGCATTCTGACCGGTGGTCGCATCGAGCGTCTGCAGCACGGTGTGCGGCGCATCAGGATCAAGTTTGCCGAGCACCCGCACGATCTTGGCCAGCTCATCCATCAGCTCGGTGCGGTTCTGCAGGCGGCCGGCGGTGTCAATGATCAAAACATCCGCACCGGCTTCCTTGGCCTTTTCAAACGCATCGTAGGCAAGACCCGCGGCATCCGCGCCGATCTTGTTGGACACAACCGGCGAGCCGGTGCGCTGGCCCCAGATATGCAGTTGCTCGATCGCCGCCGCGCGGAACGTGTCGCCCGCCGCCAGCCAGACATTGAGTTTGGCCTCGCGCAGTTTTGCCGCCAGCTTGCCGATCGTGGTGGTCTTGCCGGTACCGTTGACGCCGACGACCAGAATGACATGTGGCTTGTGCGAAAGGTCCAGCTCCAGCGGCTTGGCGACCGGCGCAAGCACCTTTTCGATCTCGGAGCGCATCACGCTGCGCACTTCTTCGTCCGACACATCCTTGCCGAAGCGGCCGGACGCCAGCGTGTCGGTGATGCGGATCGCCGTTTCCATGCCAAGGTCGGCACGGATCAGCACATCTTCCAGTTCCTGAAGCGTGTCTTCATCAAGCTTGCGCTTCAGGAAAATGCCGGTGATCGAGGAAGACAACTCCTTGGACGAGCGTGACAGACCGCGCTTCAGCCGTTGGAACCAGGACAGCTTTTCCTCCGGTTCCGGCGGAGGCGGCGTATCTTCCATACTG
Organism: Rhizobiaceae bacterium; assembly: GCA_041751995.1. Classification (GTDB taxonomy): domain Bacteria; phylum Pseudomonadota; class Alphaproteobacteria; order Rhizobiales; family Rhizobiaceae; genus JANMEX01. The sequence continues at coordinate 23,432 of JBGSHY010000103.1, forward strand.
CCGATATAGACTTTGCCCTCGCTGGAGGAGACCGGAATGTCAGCGGCAACGAGCTGCACTGCCTCACTTGAAGTATCAGGCTCGGCAAGCTCCGCCTCACTTGAAACGTGAGGTTCGGCAAGTTCTGCCTCACTTGAAGCATAAGGCTCGGCAAGCTCTGCCTCACCGGCAAACCCGCCATCGGAGCCAACCGGTTCCTGCGCCAGTTCGGTCGGCTGTTCATTCGCAGCAGCACCCGGAGCCGAACCTTCAAGGCTCGGCATCGGCTGCGGGTGGCCGGGTTCCGGCTCGGACGATTCGTCGAGCGGTTCGGGCGTGTCGATGTGCGCCAAGCCGTTGTCGGCGGTTTCCGGTGTCGGCTGATAAACGCCATCCGGCGCAAAGCTTTCGTCCGACCGCGCCTCAGCGGTCATTTCAGCGGGCGTTTGTTCCGGTTTGGCCGTGACCGGTTTTTCAGCGACGGACTTTGGTGCAGGGGCTTTTTTGACCGGTGCCAGTTTTGCCTTGGCCGCGGGTTCTGGCTCTTCAGGCGCTGCAACAGCCTCAGCAGCCTGTTCTGGTTCGGAAGGTTCTATGACCTCCGGTTCCGCAGGCTGCGCGACGACAGCCGGCGTTCCAGTTTCTTGTGGAGCGGCAGGCCCGGGAACCAATTCCGGCAGGACTTCCGCCTCAACGGGGAGTGTTTCGGCAGGAGGTTCCTGAAGCATGGCTTCCGGCGTCGGCAGCGCGCCGGTCTGTTGCGGCGCCTCCTCGACGGTTTCCTGAACCTCTTTCTTGCCGAAAGAGAATATCTTCTTGATAAAGCCGAATGCCATGCGTCAGGCCGCCTGTCTGGTCACTTTTGTGCCGGTCAGCATGGACCCGTCGTGACCGTGAATGTCAACCTCGACAACTGTCCCCGCCTCACCGCCATCAAGCCGGACCAGTGTGAAGCTCTCCGTCCGCCCGATGCCGGGCTTTTCGACCAGCACCTTTTGCCGCGTGCCGGAGATGGCGGCCAGATGGCGCACATAGGCGGCGTCACCCTTGGCTCGAAGGCGAGCAGCCCGCGCCTTGATCAGCGCCCGGTCCAGCTGCGGCATCTTGGCGGCAGGCGTGCCCTCGCGCGGCGAAAACGGAAACACATGCAGATTGGTCAGCCCGCACTCATCGACAATCCGCAGCGAATTTTCAAACATTTCGTCGCTCTCGGTCGGGAACCCGGCAATAATGTCGGCACCGAACACGATATCCGGACGGCGCGCGCGCATATCCTCGCAAAACCGGATCGAGTCTTCTCTGGAATGCCGGCGTTTCATCCGCTTCAAGATCATGTTATCGCCCGACTGCAGTGACAAATGCAGGTGCGGCATCAACCTGGCCTCGGAACTGATCACCTCGATCAAGGCGTCATCGGCCTCAATGGAATCGATCGACGACAGCCGCAGCCGCTCCAGCGCCGGAACCGATTTCAGGATTGACTGCACGAGCCTGCCAAGCGACGGCTGACCCGGCAAATCCGGCCCGTAAGAGGTCAAATCAACGCCCGAAAGCACCACTTCTCGGTAGCCATTGTCTGACAGCCGCCGGATCTGATCAACCACCGCGCCCATTGGCACCGAACGCGAATTGCCGCGCCCGAACGGGATGATGCAGAAGGTGCAGCGGTGGTCACAGCCGTTCTGCACCTGCACGAAGGCGCGGGCGCGTCCCTCCAGCGCATCGACCATGTGCGATGCGGTTTCGGCAACGCTCATGATGTCGTTGACGCGCACCTTTTCAAAATCGTTTACGCCGAAATCCGGCAGGGCGCGGTAGGAATGGCTTTTCAGCTTTTCCTCGTTGCCAAGCACCAGATCGACTTCCTCCATGGCGGCAAACTTCTGCGGATCAGTCTGCGCCGCGCAGCCGGTGACGATGATGCGGGCATTCGGATTGTCGCGCCGCGCCTTGCGGATGGCTTGGCTTGCCTGCCGCACGGCTTCTCCGGTGACGGCGCAGGTGTTGACAATCACCGCCCCGCCGTCGAGTTCGTCCAGACCGGCCGCTTTCGCCTCGCGGCGGATGACTTCCGACTCGTAGGTATTGAGCCGGCAGCCGAAGGTGAGGATTTCAACGCCGCTCATGCCGCGCCGGCCGTTTCGTCAAGGCGGATGAACGCACCGGATTCAGGGTCAAGCTTGCCGGCAAATTCCCACTCCGCCGGGCCGGTCATGATGACGTGATCATCTTCGCGCCATTCAATCTGCAATGGCCCGCCGGGAACGGTGACTGTCACAGTGCGCCCGGTGCGCCGCGTGCGGGCGGCGGAAACGGCAGTGGCGCAAGCGGCGGAACCGCAAGCGAGCGTCAGCCCCGCGCCGCGCTCCCAGGTGCGCATGATGATGGTTTCGCGCGAAGTGACCTGCGCAATCGTGATGTTGGCCCGTTCGGGAAACAGCGGATGGTTTTCCAGAAGCGGGCCGAAGCGGGCAAGATCATACGACCAGACATCCTGATCCACCCAGAATATCGCATGTGGATTGCCCATGTTGGCGACACTTGGCGAATGCAGGACCGGCGCGCCAAGCGGCCCGATTTCCAATTCGATATAGCGCGTGTCGCCAAACTCTTCCGACAGCGGAATGTCTTGCCAGCCGAACTTCGGCACACCCATGTCCACCGAGATCAGCCCGTCGTCATGCTCGTCGGCCTGCAAAATTCCAGCGATGGTCTCGAACGTGAATGCCTTGCGCCCGGTCTCGGCGCTGAGCGCCTGCACGACGCAGCGCGTGCCATTCCCGCAGGCCTGCGCCTGGCTGCCGTCGCTGTTGATGATCTCGATATAGGCGTCCGTTCCCGGCGTCTTCGGATCATGGATCGCCATGATCTGGTCGAATCTGGTCATCGGGTCGGCGTTGAGCGCCACGGCCGCTTGCGGCGTGACACGGTTCTTCTTCCCGCGCATGTCGGCGACAATGATGGCGTTGCCGAGCCCGTTCATCTTGGCGAAATCAACGTCGAGGGTCATGTCCGCGCCTGTTTCCATTTGCCGTTATATGGCGGATCGAAGTGCAAATTGCCAGTTACAACAAAGCCCGGCACTGCTGCCGGGCTTTGGGAAGAAATCCTTGGCAGCGATAATGCGTCAAGCCGCCTTTTTCGCCTTCGGCGCGATCAGGCCCTTGGCAACCAGCAATTCGGCGATCTGGATGGCGTTGAGCGCCGCGCCTTTGCGTAGATTGTCGGAAACCACCCAGATGTTGAGGCCGTTTTCGACCGTTGCATCTTCGCGGATGCGGGAAATGTAGGTGGCGTCTTCACCGGCGCATTCAAGCGGGGTGATGTAGCCGCCGTTTTCCAGCTTGTCGACAACCAGGCAGCCCGGTGCATTGCGCAGCAATTCACGCGCTTCATCGGCGGAAATCGGGTTTTCAAACTCGATGTTGATCGCTTCCGAATGGCCGATGAACACCGGCACGCGCACGCAGGTCGCCGTCACCTTGATCTTCGGGTCGAGCATCTTCTTGGTCTCGGCGACCATCTTCCACTCTTCCTTGGTGTAGCCGTCCTCCATGAACACATCGATGTGCGGGATGACGTTGAAGGCGATGCGCTTGGTGAATTTCTTTGTTTCTACCGGATCAGCGACAAACACGGCGCGGGTTTGCTGGAACAGCTCATCCATGCCTTCCTTGCCTGCGCCTGACACCGACTGGTAGGTCGAAACAACAATGCGTTTGATCTTGGCTGCGTCATGCAGCGGCTTGAGCGCCACCAGCATCTGCGCTGTCGAGCAATTCGGATTGGCGATGATGTTGCGGCGCTTGAAATTGGCGATGGCGTCCGGGTTGACCTCCGGCACGATCAGCGGCACATCCTGATCATAACGCCAGGCCGACGAGTTATCGATGACAACGCAGCCCTTGGCGCCGATCTTCGGCGACCATTCCTTGGAGACGTTGCCGCCCGCTGACATCAGGCAGATATCCGTGTCGGAAAAGTCATAATTTTCGAGCGCCTTGACCTTGAGAGTCCGGTCGCCGAACGACACTTCGGTGCCGATGCTGCGGCGCGAGGCCAGCGGCACCACTTCCGAAACCGGAAAGCCGCGTTCCTCGAGGATATTCAGCATTTCACGGCCCACATTGCCTGTGGCGCCTGCGATTGCGACCTTGAAACCTGCACTGTTCATTCTGAAAATCATCCTGTTTTACTCCCCGCCTCGTCAAACCCGCTGGCCGTGTGCGGGCTTTTCTCTCCCCCGCCAGACCCGGGGGAGTTCGGGAAGGCCAGGGTGTCAGACCGTTTTGGTGGTCGTTTTGGCCGTGGTTTTGAGCGAAAAATGGCGAACCCGCCCGGCGGCGAAGGCCGGGACAAGCAGGGCAGCAATGGCAAAACCAAAACGGCGCATGGCGGGTTTCCTTTTCGAGGCCGCTCATAACCGCTTTTTGAAAAGAGTCAACCGCGCGCCCATGTCGCAGGGTGATTAGACGAAAGTCATGAGTCCAAAGCATCGCTGCCCTCAAGGACTGTTTTCTGTCATTTCTGTCCCAAACAGGCACGGCTGCAGGAGGACTTTGCAGTCTGTCCGTTTTGACAATCAACCAAGCCTTTTTCGGGGAGGACTTACGAAATGGCAACTGTGGCTCAAGCCGCCCGCACCGGTGGCATGACGCGAGAGGAAAAGAAGGTTATCTTCGCTTCTTCGCTCGGCACCGTCTTTGAATGGTATGACTTCTATCTTTACGGATCACTGGCAGCGTTCATCGGCGCGGCGTTCTTCTCACAGTATCCGGAAGCAACCCGCAACATTTTCGCGCTGCTCGCATTTGCCGCCGGCTTCCTGGTTCGCCCGTTCGGCGCACTGGTGTTCGGCCGTCTCGGCGACTTGATCGGCCGCAAATACACATTCCTCGTCACCATCGTCATCATGGGTCTGTCGACGTTCCTCGTCGGTCTGCTCCCGGGTGCGGCCACCATCGGCATCATGGCTCCGATCATCCTGATCGGCCTGCGCATGCTGCAGGGTCTGGCGCTCGGCGGTGAATATGGCGGTGCGGCAACCTACGTTGCCGAACATTCGCCGGCTGGCAAACGCGGCTACTACACCGCATGGATCCAGACCACGGCAACACTCGGCCTGTTCCTGTCACTGGTCGTCATTCTGGGCATCCAGACCTATCTCGGCAAGGAAGCCTTTGCCGCCTGGGGCTGGCGCGTTCCGTTCCTGCTTTCAGCCATTTTGCTTGCCGTATCCGTCTGGATCCGTCTGCAGATGAATGAATCGCCGGTCTTCCAGAAGATGAAGGAAGAAGGAAAGACCTCCAAGGCGCCGCTATCGGAAGCATTCGGCCAGTGGAAAAACGCCAAGATCGCCATTCTGGCCCTTCTCGGCGCAACCGCCGGTCAGGCTGTCGTCTGGTACACCGGCCAGTTCTACGCCTTGTTCTTCCTGCAGAACGTTCTGAAGGTTGACGCGCAGGCCACCAACCTGATGGTTGCGGCATCGCTGATCCTCGGCACCGGCTTCTTCGTCGTGTTCGGCTGGCTGTCGGACAAGATTGGCCGCAAGCCGATCATCATGGCAGGCCTTGCGCTTGCCATCCTGACCTACTTCCCGCTGTTCAAGGCATTGACGCAGGCCGCCAATCCGGCGCTCTACAATGCCCAGACCAACGTCACCGCAACCGTGACTGCCGATCCGAAGGACTGTAACTTCCAGTTCAACCCGACCGGCACTGCGAAGTTCACCACTTCGTGTGACATCGCAACAGCCTTCCTGACCCGCAACTCGGTCCCCTACAAGACTGTTGACGGCCCCGCAGGTGTACCGGCTTCAATCGAAATCGCTGGCGTCAAGGTTGACAGCTACGATGCGATCGCTGCTGGCGACAAGGCAGCTGCCATGAAGGGCACGTTCGAAAAGGGCGTAAACCTTGCCATGCAGAAGGGCGGCTACCCGCTTGTCCGCGCTGCTTCCAAGGTTGCTGATGCCAAGTTGGCTGGCTTTGCTGAAAAGAACCCGGAGCTCGCACTTGACGTTGCTGCCATCCAGGCTGGCGAAAAGACGATGATGCCGGTTGCTGACGCCGTCAAGGCCAAGCTGCTGACTGAAGACGAAGCCAAGGCCGTGACCACCCCGGAAGTTGCGGTTTACTCCGTACCGAACTCGGGCGGCTTCACGATGGTGGCCAAGCCTGAAGAAGTCAGCTGGTCGAAAATCATCGGCATCCTGACAATCCTCGTCATTTACGTGACGATGGTTTACGGCCCGATTGCTGCATGGCTCGTGGAAATGTTCCCGACCCGCATCCGCTACTCCGGCATGTCGCTGCCTTACCATATCGGCAACGGCTGGTTCGGCGGCTTGCTCCCGGCAACCGCGTTCGCCATGAGCGCTGCCAAGGGCGACATCTACTACGGTCTCTGGTACCCGATCGTGATCGCTGCCATGACCCTCGTGATCGGCCTGCTGTTCGTTCCGGACAACAAGCGCAACCACGAACTCAAGGACATGGATTGATCCTGTCGTTGACTTGAACTGATCCGGCCCTCCAGATCAGTTCACCCGGCCCGGCGCTTTCACCAGCGCCGGGCTTTTTTTTGCCAGAAATGGCGCTAGTCTGATGCCATGAAAACTTGTGCCAAACTTGCAACCATCGTCTTCCTCGTCACGAATTCCTGGGCTTCGGCGCAGGATCTGAAGCGCAACGGACGTGAGATGGACGGGATCGAATTGTCAGCGACATTTCCCGGCATGACCATGGTTGGCAATTACGGCAATGGCGTCAAATTCACCGAAACCTATCTTGCCGACGGCTCTGTCGCCTATTCGGACGATCAGGGCAGCGACCGCGGCCATTGGTTCGTGCGCGGCAGGCTGTTCTGCACATTTTATGAAGCTTCTGACGGAGCCTGCTTTTCGGTGAGAAAGAGCGGCGACAATTGCTACGAATATTTCACCCAGGAGGAGGAAGACGGCTCCATCCACGTGGATGCCGGCGCGTGGAATTCTGTTGGCTGGGATCAGAACAAGCAGTCCAGCTGCGATCTGGCCGACAAAACGTCGTGAGGAACCGGCACAAAAGAAAAAGCGCACCCGGATGGATGCGCTCTTTGCGATTTGAAGCTGTGAAATCAGGCAGACAGCGCCTTGAACTGGTCAAGGATCGCCTTGCCCATCTCAACGGTCGTGACCTGCTTCATGCCGTCTGACATGATGTCGCCGGTGCGCAGGCCCTGTTCGAGAACATCGGAAATCGCCTTTTCGAGGCGGTCAGCCTCCGTGACCATGTTGAACGAATAGCGCAGGCACATCGCAAACGAAGCGATCATCGCGATCGGGTTGGCGATGCCCTTGCCCGCAATGTCCGGGGCCGAGCCGTGCACAGGTTCATACAGAGCTTTGCGCTTGCCGGTCTTGGCATCTGGCGCGCCAAGCGAAGCCGACGGCAGCATGCCGAGCGAGCCTGTCAACATGGCGGCGACGTCAGATAACATGTCGCCGAACAGATTGTCGGTGACAATGACGTCAAACTGTTTGGGCCAGCGCACCAGCTGCATGCCGCCCGCGTCCGCCAACATGTGCTCCAGCTGAACATCAGGATATTTTGCCTTGTGCGTAGCCGTCACCACCTCGTTCCAGAGCACGCCGGACTTCATCACATTGCGCTTTTCCATCGAGCAGACGCGGTTGCCGCGCGTGCGGGCGAGCTCGAACGCTACCGAGGCAATGCGCTCGATTTCGTAGGTGTCATAGACCTGTGTGTCGATGCCGCGTTTCTGGCCGTTGCCAAGATCAATGATCTCCTTCGGCTCGCCGAAATAAACACCGCCGGTGAGTTCGCGCACGATCAGGATGTCGAGCCCTTCGACCACTTCCGGCTTCAGCGACGAAGACGCAGCCAGCGCCGGGTAGCAGATCGCCGGGCGCAGGTTTGCAAACAGCTGCATGTCCTTGCGCAAGCGCAGCAGTCCTGCTTCCGGGCGCACATCGTAAGGCACCTTGTCCCACTTCGGCCCGCCGACCGCGCCGAACAGCACCGCATCGGCTGCCATCGCCTTAGCCATATCGGCTTCCGAGATCGCAACGCCGTGGGCGTCGAACGCGCAGCCGCCGACAAGACCTTCGTCGTTCACAAAGCCTGCGTCCATGGATTCGTTCATATAGGTGATGATGTGGCGGACTTCGCCCATGGCTTCCGGGCCGATGCCGTCACCGGGCAGGAGGAAAAGACTGCGCTTGGTCATGGAATTTCTCGCAAATTCGGTTTCACACGGCAGGCCGTTCGCCTTAGCCGGTTTCGCGCCGTTCCATAGCAGTGATTTTGCGCTTTGCAATCGCCGCTTTCGGCCCATGCCGACCAAAATCGTGGTCCGAAAGCCCGATCGAAACCATTCCTTAACAGGAATTGACGACAAAGGGCTTTGGTGGGTGGGCAGCGCACATGAATTACGAGAAGACGTTCGGCAAGAGCCATAAAAAAGCAGTCATTCTCGGCAGCATTGCCGCGTTCGCCTTTTTGTCCGTTGCCATGTCTGCAATCGTAGGGTTTTCCGTCAAGTCAGTCACAGACAACACCAACATGCTGGATGACAGCCGGTCACGCTCGACAGTAAATGCGGCGCTTCACAATATCACCGACCAGATGGAAGGCATCACCCGCGACAACGCGATCTGGGATGATGCCGCAGAAGCTGCCTACAAAACCAATGATGTCCAGTGGATGTTTGAAAATTGGGGTCAGACGACGCTTGACTACCCGCTTTACAATGAAGCGCTGGTGATCGAAGCCGATGGCACGCCGGTCATGGCTTATGACAATGGCGTAGAACTGGCTTGGACGCCCGGCCAATTCTACGGCCCGTCTTTCGACGCCCTTTTGCAGAAAGTCAGAGTGGCGGAAGGCGTTGGCAACAGAGCGATGATGGAATCGGCCTTTGTCATGACACCGCAAGGCCTGACGGTGATGAGCATCGGGCCAATTCTGGCATCTTCCTTCGATATGAAAATTGATCTGGCAAAACGCCGCTTTGTCGTGTTTTCGCGCCAGATGAGCGCTGAAGACATTGCGGGCATGAGCGAGACGTACGTCGTTCCCGGCCTGCGGTTCGAGCGGGAAAAGTCTGCCGGACTGTTGCAGACAGCGGTAAATGACGCAACGGGACAAACGATCGGCTTTCTCGCCTGGCCGCCACAAAATCCGGGCCACAAGGCCTTCGACAAGATTTCTCCCTATCTGCTCGCCGTCCTTGCGCTTCTGGCCTCACTGCTTTTCGGCTTTGTCGCGTTCTTCAGATTTCTGGTTCGTGATATCAACCGTGACCGGATCAGGGCGCAATACGAATCCACCCATGATCCGCTGAGCGGCCTTCTGAACCGGTCAGGCATGTTCCGCAAACTTGCAGTTATGATGGGAGCGCAGAAAGAAGGCCTGATACCGACGCTGGTCTATCTTGACCTGGACGGCTTCAAGGACGTCAACGATTCATATGGCCATGCTGTTGGTGATCTTCTGATACAGGACGTGGCAGGAAAGCTTGCAAAACTTACTCCCGACGGTGCTTGCGTGGCGCGCCTTGGCGGTGACGAATTTGCAGTTCTTATAAACGTAAGTCATGCGTGCCAGGATGCCGGCAACATCGCCGCTGCAATTCACCGCTTGTTCAAGGAACCGTTCAATATCGACGGCCGCACCGTTGTCGTTGGCGCAAGCATTGGCATCGCGCTGGCGGATGATCCGGCAATTGATGCCGTGGAACTGGTCCGGCAGGCAGATCTTGCCATGTACCGTGCCAAGGATCTGGGCCGGGGACGCACTGTCCTGTATGAAACCACATTTGACGAAGATCACGCCGATCAGCACCAACTCGAATCTGATTTGCGTGAAGCGATTGCCGCCAATGATCTTGCTGTTGCTTATCAACCCTTGGTCGATGCCAAAACCAGCCAATGGCTTGGAGTCGAAGCCTTGGCGCGGTGGGTAAACAAAAGAACCGGCGAATCGGTCCCACCTGACACGTTCATTCCGATCGCCGAACGTTCAGGCCTGATCGAGCTTCTTGGTTTGCAGATACTGCGCAAGGCGTTGACAGAATCAAACAATTGGCCGGGTCTCAAAATGTCGGTCAATGTCTCGCCGGCCCAGTTTCGCAACCCTGCTTTTCCCGAGCATGTCGCACGGATCATCGCGGAAACCGGCGCAGATGCGAAAATGCTGACTCTGGAGGTCACTGAAGGCTTTTTTGTGCGCAATCCGGAGCGGGCGCAGCGCATCGTGAAAGCGCTCAAAGCGCTTGGCGTTTCGATTTCACTGGATGATTTTGGCTCGGGCTTCTCGTCCATCGGCTATCTGCGCCAGTTCGATTTTGACCGCCTCAAGATCGACCGCTCATTCATCTCGGCGCTCGACAACGAGGCAAATGCGCCAAATGTCATTCAGGCGACCGTGGCGTTGGCCAACGCGTTCAACATTCCGGTCACGGCTGAAGGCATAGAACGTGAAGAGCAGGCAATTATCCTGCGCCTGTCGGGCTGTGATGAATTCCAGGGCTTTCTGTTTGGCCGGCCGATGGCGGCAAGCGAAATCAACAAGATACTCCGCCGAAGCGTCGACGAAGCTGAGTCAGCGGCCTGAGCGAAATGCCGTCACTTCGATTTCGATTTTCATCTCGGGGCGAATCAGCCCGCAGATGATCATGGTCGCCGCAGGGCGAATCTCGCCGAATGTTTCGCCAAGAATTGGAAACACAAGATCGGCATAGGCCGTGTCCGTCACGTAATAATGCGCCCGCACGACGTCGCTGAACGAGAAACCAGCCGCAGCCAGCGCCTTGCCAATCGTGGCGAGACAATTGCGCGTCTGTTCTTCCACGCTTTTGGGCATCACCATCGTGGCATAGTCATAGCCGGTGGTGCCGGATACGAAGCACCAGCCGTCTCGAACGACCGCGCGCGAATAGCCAGCCGTGCGCTCGAACGGGGAGCCAGTGGAGATCAGTTTGCGGATCATTCGATTTTGGTGTCCACGTAAGCCTTCTGCAATTGCGCAGGCCAGGTCTTCAAGTCCGCAGGCCAGAACGTCTCGCCCTTTTCAAATAACCGGCTGCCGGCGTAGACTTGCTTTTTCTCAAGGTCGATGCCGAAGAATCCGTTTTGACCGCCGCAGGCGTGCGGGGCGCAGCCGGAAACCGCGATGAACTTGCCGTCGATGAATTCGGGATTTCCCGAAACCGACAGGCCTGTGATCACTTCGTCAAATTTGTCCCCGAGCAGCGCCTGTCCGGCAGCATAGATGTCTGCATTGTCGAACAGGTCCCAAGGACCGCTCACCGACTTCGGATCCAAATTCGCCCAACTGGTGCCCGACTTCGGTGTAAAGACAAGCTTGCCGACATCGACCAGTCCGGTTGACGGCGACCAGCTCTTGAGGGTTTCAATCGCACCCGGCTTAAGGAACGGCACATAATAGATTTCATTGGTGGTGACCGCGGGCTCCGGCGACCCGCACTCGCCGATCACTTCAAGCTTGGCATCCGGCGAATCGACCGGCAGCGTCAAGATGAGCGAATTTGGCCCGCAAGCGTTGCCGCCATCGCCACCAGATAAGAGCATCACTTCCTCTCCCGCTAAGGTAACGATCCTGTCAAAAGCAACATAGAAGTTTCGGTACAGTTCAACGCCATTGTAGCTGACCGTGATTTCTTCGTCCTCGCCGCGCGCAAAGGCAATTTCAGCATCGCCGAACTTGACGGGAACCGGGATGTCCTCCTGCGCAACAGCGGGCACGGCCGTTGTCAAAAGCAGGGCGAAAAACAAGAAGCGCATCAATGAAAACTCCGGCTTGGGTCTGGAACCTGCCGGAGTGTTTCACAGGCTTTGCAACAATTGCAAGACAGACCTATGCCGGTTTGACCAGCCGGTGAACGATCTTGCGCACAACCGGCGCGACAAACAGCACCACCGGAAACGCAAACGCCCAGCTTGTCGCCCAAGAGCGCATCCACTTGGCGACAAATTCCGGATGAGACACGCCAACACCCATCACATTGGCTATGCCTGTCACCAGAAACGACATCATGCCTGACAGGAGAAGTCCGAACACGACGCCTTCAAAACGCTTGGGTATAAAAGGCTGCATGTTCTATGCCCAGGGGCGGTTGACCGCAGCCGTCTTTTCATAGGCCTCGATCTTTGGCGCGCGCTCCATCGTCAGGCCGATGTCGTCAAGACCGTTGAGCAGGCAATGGCGTTTGAAGGCATCGAGGTCAAACTTGATCACGCCGCCGTCCGGCCCGCGGATTTCCAGCGCTTCAAGGTCAACCGACACCGTCGCATTGGAGCCGCGCGAGGCGTCATCCATCAGCTTGTCGAGATCGGCCTGACTGACAGTGATTGGCAAAATGCCGTTCTTGAAGCAGTTGTTGTAGAAAATGTCGGCGAATGAGGTTGAGATCACGCAGCGGATGCCAAAATCCAAGAGCGCCCACGGGGCATGTTCGCGTGAAGATCCACAGCCGAAATTGTCACCGGCCACCAAAATTTCGGCCTTGCGGTAGGCTGGTTTGTTCAGGATGAAATCCGGGTTTTCGGTGCCGTCCTCATGGTAGCGCATTTCGGCAAACAGGCCGACGCCAAGACCGGTGCGCTTGATCGTTTTCAGATAATCCTTGGGGATGATCATGTCGGTGTCGACATTGACGATCGGCAGTGGTGCGGCAACGCCGGTGAGCTTGGTGAACTTTTGCATCGTTTACTCTCGGAAAGATGGGATTTGGCCGGTGCTTTACAGGATATCGCCCGGCAAAGCAAAGGGGCGCAAGCGCCCCTTTGTACGACATTGGCCGGTTCAGACGGCCATCAGCGTGATCCCGCCAGCGTCTGTTCCGGTCAGCCGTTTCGACCGACCATCCTTGCCGAACACCATGGTGATACGCGAGCGCCTCGCCTCAAAAAGGTCTGACGTGGAAACATCCACCGCCGGATCGAAATGCACGGTTATGCGGGTAAGTTCCGGATTGACGGTTTCCTCGAGACCGACAATCCGACCCTTGGCGGACTTGCCGTGAACAGTGCCTTCAACCTCTGCGCCAAGTGAAAAGCCTTTGGGCTTCTCCGCCGGGATCGGCCGCGCGCTGAGCGTATTCCAGTCGCGCGCACCATGTTTGCGGGCAATCATTTCCAGCGCCTTGCCATGGCCAAGGCTCATGCCTTCGCCGGTAAGACCCTCACGCAAAATCTTCGCCTGATGTTTATAGTCTGTGATCGCGCCAATGCTGTGCATGGTCGTCATCCTTTCCAAAAGGACGGCCTGTTGATTACGGGAGCCTGCATTGCCGTCTCTGCCGTCATCCGGTCAGGAACGATTTCATGACGGAACTTCACCATTTCTTGTGGACTGCAGGCGGCAGGGGTTCCGGACCCATGACCGCCAGATAGGAGCGATAATCGCCAAATGCAAGTCTGCAGCTCGGAGGCGTCGGAGACCATTTGAGAAGCCACCACACCCGGACAGTTGGCGTGATTTTCGAGAACCGGTGCGGAGCGTACTACTGTACGTGAGCACCGGAAGCGCAGAAAATTGCATCAAATGACCGGTGTGGCTGAATTATTATAAGGTCTTTCAGATCACGTTCAGTTCAACAAATGGCCTGTTCTCCGCGATCCGCTCAAACGCAAAAGCTGAACAATCCAGCGTCTGGTATTTGCCGGTCACAATCAGTTCGGCAATTGCCCGCCCTGCAACAGGCGCCTGCTGCACGCCGTGACCGGAAAAACCGGTGATGAAATGCAGATTGCCGATTTCCGGGTGCGTGCCGATCACCGCGTTCTGATCGAAGGTGTTGAACTCATAGTGACCGACCCACGCTCCATCCTGCTTGATTGCTTCAAAAGCCGGGACGCGGGTGAAGAGAGCTGGCCAGACTTCGTTTTCAAACTGGTCCCAGTCCGGATCAAAGTCACCGTCGCGGGCGCGCAGCTCTGTCGTCTCGTCCGGCGACCATGCGCCGATGAAACGGTCGCCCTCCGGCCGGAACCACACGCCGGACGGGTCGGCCACCAAGGGCAAGTCGGTCATCGCCGTGGCGCATTTGAAAATGAACACGGTGCGCTTGCGCGGCTCCACCGGCAAATGAACGTTAATCCCCGCAGCCAGATCGCCCGACTGCGCGCCTGCCGCCAGCACCAGCGTGCCGCAGGAGACCTCTGATCCATCCGCAAGCACGACGCCCGTCACCTTAGCGCCGTCACGCTCGATTAAGGCTGCCGCCTGATTGATCAGGGTGACGCCCCGGTCGCGCCCGTCGCGGCGGAAGAAGGCCGCAAGGCCTTGTGCGTCAAACCAGCCTTCGTTGGCCGTGCCGTAGACACCGGCTGAAATTCCCTCGGTCGATATCCACGGAAACCGGGCTCCCAGCGCCTCCGCTTCAAGAAACTCGACGGTTGAGCCTTCAGCCTTCTGCGTCCGGAAATTGGTTTCAAGGATCGGCCGCCCGGCCTCGCTAGCCAGCACCAGATAGCCGTTCTCATGCACCTTGATGTCGGCGCGCCCTTCGGCCCGCAACCGCCTGATCAGCGCCAGCGTCGCCATTGACAGGCGGATGTTCTCGCCTTGGCTGAACTGCTGGCGGATGCCGGCGGCGGACAAGGATGTGGCAGCTTGCGAAAATGCCGGATCACGTTCAACGACCGCGATGGAGCCTTCAAAACCCATCTCTTTCAGATGCCACGCCGTGGCGCTGCCGGACATGGCCCCGCCGATGATAAGAACGTCGAAATGCTGCATGGTGTCACCGATGATTTGCTGAACGGCTTTTAGCGCAAAATGATGGTCTGGCACTTGCGAATTTTTGTTATGTCTTTCATCAGTCTGGCATGACCATTCGCCCACTCCGCTCCGTCCTCTATGTACCGGCCGCCAATGAGAAGGCGCTCGGCAAACTGCCATCGCTGGATATGGATGCCGTGATCATCGACCTTGAGGATGCCGTGCATCCGCAGGAGAAAGCCGCCGCGCGTGAAACCATGGTGCGCAGCCTTGTCAGTTGGCAGGAGCGCAAGACCCTCCTTTCCGTTCGCATCAATCCGCTGGACGGCGGCTACGGCCTGGATGACTTGAAAGCTGCGCTCAGCGTCAAGCCGGACGCCATTGTCTTGCCAAAAGTGGAATCGCCTGCGGCGATCCTGGCGCTCTCCGATGCAATGTCAGACCTTGACGCCGATCCGGCGACCCGCATCTGGGCGATGATCGAAACCCCGCGATCCATCTTCAACCTCGCCCAGATCGCCGAACTCGGCCATCATCGTACCGGGCGGTTGAATTGTTTCGTTACTGGAACAAACGACTTGATGAAGGAAACCGGCGTCCGGGATGCATCGGAAATGCAGCCATGGCTGATGCAGATCGTGCTCGCCGCCAAGGCAGGCGGCCTCGCCGTGCTCGACGGTGTCCATAATGATTTTGCCGACATTCCGGGCCTCGAAAGCGCCTGCCATCTCGCCCGCGGCCGCGGTTTTGACGGCAAGACGCTGATCCACCCGTCACAAATCGACGCCGCCAACCGCGTCTTCGCACCAGATGCCGCCGAACTGGCGGAAGCGCGAACCATCATCGCTTCCTTTGCGCTGCCGGAAAACAGCGGCAAGGGCGTGATCAGCATTCAAGGCCGCATGGTCGAGCGGCTGCATCTGGCCATGGCGGAGAAGACCGTCGTCATGGCTGGCGTAACTCAGGAGAAAAACTGACATGCAAATCTACCGCCTCATCACCGGCCCCGACGACAACGCCTTCTGCCACCGCATCACCGCCGCATTGAACAAGGGTTGGTCGCTGCACGGTTCACCATCGCTGACCTTCGATCCGGTCCAGAGCTGCACCATTTGCGGACAGGCTATTACCAAGACCGTCGAAGGGAAGACTTACGACTCGGAGATGAAGCTGGGCGAGCAATAGTCCTTTATTCAACTTGGGCTTCCAAAGCTTCCATATCTTCATCCCCCAGCCCGAAATGGTGGCCGATCTCGTGGATCAGCACGTGGGCGATGATGGTGCCGAGCGCTTCTTCATGCTCGGCCCAATAGTCGAGGATCGGGCGCCGGTAGAGCGTGATCTTGTTCGGTCCCTCGCCTGTCTGCGGGTTCCACAGTTCGGCAATGCCGCGCCCCTCAAACAGGCCAAGCAGGTCAAACGGGCTGTCCAGCGACAGGTCGTCGCTGATATCCTCGTCCGGAAATTCCGAGATCTGAATGATGATGTCGCCCGTCAGCGCGCGGAATTCCTCCGGCAGATGCGCATAGGCTTCCACCGCGATCGATTCCATTTCCGTAAGCGATGGGGAGAGCTTGGAGGCCCAATCCCCTGTCTGGTCTATGCGCGCCATGTAAGTATCCGTTTGTTTGACCCGATATAGCCATTGACGGCCCGGTCCGCAAAGCCGCTCAAACGAAAAAGGGCGGCCCGAAGACCGCCCTTCTTGAAAAGTCAGTGCCGATATTACCTGCGATCACCCAGGAACTGCAGCATGAACATGAACAGGTTGACGAAGTCGAGGTAGAGGTTCAGCGCACCCATGATGGCCTTGCGGCCGCCGGTGGCATCGTCATCGCCTGCATAATACATTTCCTTGATCTTCTGCGTGTCGTAGGCGGTAAGGCCTGCAAAAGCCACCACGCCGATTGCCGAGATGGCAAACTGCAAGGCCGAAGACTGCATGAAGATATTGACGATAGAGGCAAGCAGAATGCCCCAAACGCCCATGATCAGGAACGAGCCCATCGCCGTCAGATCACGCTTGGTGGTGTAGCCAAACAGGGACAGAGCGCCGAAGGTTGTCGCCGAGATGAAGAAGGTCTGGACGATGCTTGCGCCGGTATAGACGATGAAAATCGTCGACAGCGAAGCGCCGAGCAGCGCGGCATAGGCCCAGAATGTCGTCTGCGCGGCCGAAACACTCATCGTGTGAATGCGGAAGCCGAGGAAGAACACCAGAGCCAGCGGAGCCAAGACCAAGACCCAGCGGAACGGTGTTGCGTAGATTAGATTGGCAAATGCCGGGTTGGACATGGCCAGGGCAAAGGTGCCCCAAGCGGCAGCGCCGGTGATGGCGAGGCCGATGGCCATGAGATTGTAGACCTTCAGCATGTAGCTGCGCAGGCCTTCGTCGATTTCTGCACCGCTTTGCGTCACCGTCGCGGTGCGCAAGGGTGAATTGCGATAGTCAGACATGAGAGTCCTCTCAAAGTTCCCCGTCGGGTGTCCGGTCTGCATGGCGTCAAGCTGCCATGCCAACTGAGGCGCCGCTGGCGGGAATCCAGCATGCCTGACAAATTTATGGGGTTGATCGAGGCAAACAACAAGACCTCGATCAAGAAAAATGCATCAAACGCCGCCGCTTCAACCCCAAAGGGTAAACAAATGCCGTTTTAGAGCGTCCTCAGCACCGGTGCCGATTTTTGTCCAAGCAGCCGCCAGGTTCCGGCAAGGCCAAATCCAATGGTTACCGCAAGCGACAGACCGATTGTGCTCAAGGCAATCCATGGCTCCGGCTGGAAGGTCAGCGCCATGATCCTGCTGATCACGAACCACGCCGCAACAGTGCCCGCCAGCACGGCAAAAACCGCCGTCGCCAATCCAATCAAAAGATATTCCAGCGCAAAAGCGCTGACCAGCGTGCGCCGCGTCGCGCCCAGCATCTTCAGGATCACGGCATCATGCAGCCGCGTGCGGTTGCCGGCGGCCAAGGCGCCCGCCAACACCAGCACCGATGTGATCAAGGCAACCGACGCGGCGACCCGCACCGCCATCGAGAATTGCGAAACAAAATTGCTGGCGATGGTCAACGCATCTTTTACCCGCACAGAGGTGATCGCCGGATAGGCCTTGGTAACGGTGTTGAGGGTTTTCGCCTCCTGATCCGGCGTTGCCGCGGGGTCGGCCAATGTCGCCAGCCACGCATGCGGCGCGCCTTTGAAAATGTTTGGCGAAAACACCATGACGAAGTTGATCGACATCGACCGCCATTCAACTTGGCGCAGATTGGCGATCTTGGCCGTGATGTCGCGCCCGAGCACATTGACCGTCACGGTATCGCCAAGTTTGAGTCCAAGCTCGCCCGCCTCTTCTGCCGCGAACGACACCAATGGCTCGCCGGAATGGTCCGCCGCCCACCATTTGCCTTCAGCCAACGTGCTGTTGCCAGGCAAAACAGGCGAATAAGTGATGCCCCGGTCGCCGCGCGTCACCCAAGCGGCCTCCGGCGGCACCTTGTAGTCGGCGATTTTGATGCCCTTCAGCTCCGTGATCCGGCCGCGCAGCATCGGCACGGTGTCGATTTTGCCTTGCGGCGAGGCTTGGGCAAGCAGCGTCTTGAACCCGTCAATTTCGCTGCTCTGGATGTCCACGAAGAAGAAATCCGGCGCTTTGCCGGCAATTGAGCCGGAAATCTGGCTGCGCAGATTGGTGTCGATCAGCGAAATTGCCGTGAGCAGCGTCAGTCCGAGGCCGAGAGAAATCACGACCGGACGGGTGATCGCGCCGGGCCGGTGCATGTTGCCGACTGCGAGGCGCAGGATTGTAGACTTGGCGCGAGGCAATCCGGCTGCGATCTTGATGATGAAGACCGCGACAACACCCAGCACAAGAAATGACAACACCGCTCCGCCCAAAAGGTACATTGCGATTTTCGGTTGCTGCGATGTCAGTATCGCCAGTGCCGCCACGAGCGCCATCACCAGACCGGCAGCGGTCTTCCACGGCCAACCTGCCGTCCCGCCGCCTTCCAGCGTCGAATCGCGGAACAGCAACTGCGGCGTCACCGATTGGGTCTTGCCGAGCGGCACCAGCGAAAAGGCCAGCGTTGTCAAAAGGCCGAATGCACCAGCCAGGAGCAGCGCCCGCGGTTCGATGCCGCTGGTGATATCAAGCGGCAAAAACCGCTCCAATGCGGAGCCGGCAAGTTGCGGCAGGATCGCCGAGACCACCAGCCCTATGGCGACGCCAAGCACAGCCGCGATCATGATCTGCACCAGATAGACCATCGCCACAAAGCCATGCCCGGCGCCAAGGCTCTTGAAAGTCGCGATCACCGGCCGCTTGGCATCCAAATGCGCCTGCACCGCATTTGCGACGCCGACGCCACCGACCAAAAGAGCGCAAAGCCCGACCAAAGCCAGAAACTGCGAGAACCGCTCGATCGAATCCGACAAGGCCGGGGCAGCATTGGCGCTGGTGCGGATACGGAAGCCCTTATCAGCCAGATCCTTGCGCAGATCTTCCTGCAAGGCCTTCAGCCCGTCTGAAGACGGTGGATTGGCGAGCCGAACCTTGTAACCAAATTCAGCGAGGCTACCGGTGCGGATCAATCCGGTCTCATTCAACGCGGCTTCAGAAATCATCACCCGCGGTGCAAAGCCAAAACCTTCCGAAAGCGCATCCGGCTCGGACACCAGCACATCGCGCATTTCGACCGCGATATCGCCGACTTTCAATTGATCGCCGACCTTCAGTTCCAGCCGGTCAAACAGGATTTGAGGCGCAATTGCGCCATGAACGCCATTTTTCAGGCCCAGCAAGTCCGAAAGCGCACCCGCACCTGAAGTATCCACCTTGCCGTACAGCGGATAGGTCTCGTCGACCGATTTCAGTTCCACCAGACTCTGGTCCGACCCATCGGTTTTGAGCGCCATCGAGCGCAATCCGATGCTTTTCGAGACTGTTCCGAGAGTCTCGATCCGCTTCATTTCATCCGGCGTCGCCTCGCGCTGCACCAGTTCAAAACCAAGATCACCCGCCAGAATCGACTGGCCTTGCCTCGAAATCGACCCTTCAATGCCGTCGGCAATCGTGTTGACCGAGCCGATGGCGGCGGTGCCAAGGGCGATACAAGCAAGAAAAATGCGAAATCCCGCCAAACCGCCACGCAGTTCGCGCAGCGCAAAGCGCGACGCCAGTTTGAAGTCGCCGAACCAGCCGCGCCTATGCATTGGCCAAAGCCTCGTCCAGCACTTGTCCCGACCGCATTCTGATCTGGCGCGCGCACCGTCCGGCCAACTGCATGTCATGTGTGACCAGCAAAAGCGTCATGTCCCGGTCGCGGCAGGCCGAAAACAACAGGTCGGCAATGTGGACGCCAGTGGCCAGATCAAGATTGCCGGTTGGCTCGTCCGCCACCAGCATGGCCGGTTCCGGCGCAAGCGCCCGTGCAATCGCCACACGCTGCTGCTCGCCACCCGAAAGCTGGCCGGGAAAATGCTTAAGCCGTTCACCCAGGCCGACCTTTTCAAGCTCAGCTTTCGCCCGCTCGAATGGCGACTTGTGCCCGGCAAGCTCCAGCGGCACGGCGACATTTTCCAACGCCGTCATGTTGGGGATCAGATGAAACGACTGAAACACGATGCCGATCGACCGCCCGCGAAATTGCGCCAGCGCATCTTCTGACAATTTCGTGATGTCGGTGCCGTTGACGGAAATAACTCCTGAATTTGCCCGCTCCAACCCGGAAAGAACCATCAGCAGCGAGGTCTTGCCCGACCCCGAAGGCCCGACAATGCCTAGTGATTCGCCCTTGCGAAGGTTCAGCGACACCTCATCCAGCACCTTGACCCGCGTTGCCCCGTCGCCGAGCGTCAAATTGACACTTTCGAGCCTCAGCACTGTTTCCTGCACGCCATATCCTTCCTATATCCTGCAAAAGCGTCCGTCAGTTGCCATTCGCAGCCACCCGGCGCGAAAGGAAAACAATCAATGTCGCTTCAAAGCATGCAGACCAGCTTGATCCGCCTTTTGGCACTCGCGCTCATATGGGGCGGCGCAGTTGGAATTGCCAAGGGGCAAGCAAAGGCTGCGCCATTGGAAATCGTCGGATTTGGCGACAGCCTGATGGCGGGTTTTGAGTTGCCCGAAGGCGACGGCTTTCCTGCAGTCCTTGAATCAGCCCTGAAAGCCAGGAGCCTCGACGTCAAAGTCATCAATGCCGGCGTGTCCGGCGACACGACGTCCGGCGGTCTGGAACGGCTCGATTGGTCCGTGCAGGATGGGACAAAGTTGGTGATTCTCGAACTTGGCGCCAACGATGCTTTGCGCGGAATTTCGCCGGAAATCACCAAAGACAATCTCGACAAGATGCTGGCCCGGCTGAAGGAGCGCAACATTCAAGTGGTCCTCGCTGGCATGCTTGCCCCGCCGTCGATGGGAAAGGATTATGAAGCTGCTTTCAATCCGGTTTTCAAGGATTTGGCCGCAAGGTATTCAGTCCCGCTGATCCCGTTTTTCCTCGAAGGCGTCGCCGGAAACCCGTCGCTGCAGCTGCCGGACGGGCTCCATCCCACCCGCGCGGGTGTCGACAAGATGGTCGAAAACGCGTTGCCTTTCATTTTGCCTGTGGTCGAAGGGCTTGCGAAAACTCAGTAGCCGGGATGCCAAGGCGTGTTGCGCAGGTTCAGCACCAAGCACAATACGTCTTCGACCATTTCATCGCCCAGCGTTCCGGTCAGCCCGCCATCGATTGATTGGTAAGCACTGTTTTCCAGAAGTGAAGCGCCATGTTTGCTGGCAAGGGCAATCATCCGCGTGTTCGAGCGGATGCAGGCCATGACCACACGTTGCCGTCCGCTGTTGCTAATCATCTGCATCATTTCGTCAAACAGGCCAGCGCCAATGCCGCGGCCCTTGTAGCCGGTCTCGACCGTGAACGCCGCCTCCATCTCGTCGTCGTCAACAACCGAAGGCCGCGCCTCGCCAATGCCGCGCAAAGCGCCGTCAGCAAATGCGCCGATAACAATGCAGCCCGGTCGCAGCGCCAGATTGGCATAATTCTGCAGAAACCGGTCGGACACGGAATGTCCGAACCGGATGCGCCGGTCCTCGCTGCCCAGGCGGAGCAAATGGCCTGCCAGAACAGTCTCGTCCTCCGGCCATATCCGCTTGGCTGTCCAGCCGAAGTGCCCAGCCGCGGGGCCGGGGATTTTGCGTTTTGCCGAAAATGCAAACATCAGGCAGCCTTTCGTACCGTGGCGAACGGCTGCCTCCCATGCCGGTCAATGTGTCAGATGGCCTCAAGCAGAAGCGGGCTGCAATCCGGACTTTGGGAGAATAGGCCCGGGGCTGCTGTCACAAATTTATCGCTTGCGCGGCGTTCGCATCGGTGATTCGTTCAAGCCGAGGTTTCTCGAATCGGGGAGGATGCCATGCCGCGTCTGTTCACTGCCCTGGAAATCCCGCATGACGCGGCGATGTCACTTGCGTTGCTACGCGGCGGTCTGCCGGGCGCGCGCTGGATTGATGCAGAAAATTATCACATCACCCTGCGCTTCATCGGCGATGTTGAAGGCCATGTCGCCGACGAGTTTGCCAACGCGCTTGACCGCATCAACCGGCCTTCTTTTACGCTGGAGCTCTCCGGCGTTGGCCAGTTCGGCGGCAAGAAACCGCATTCGATCTGGGCAGGAGTCACACCCAAGCCGGAGCTGGTCCAGCTGCAGGCGGAAATTGAGCGCATCAGCCAACGTCTGCGTTTGCCAGCCGATCCGCGCAAGTTTACCCCGCATGTTTCACTCGCCAGGCTGCGCAATAGTCAGATCGTCGATGTTGCAAACTACCTGTCCACGCGCGGCAACTTCTCGACGCTGCCTTTCAAGGTGAAACGCTTCGTCCTGATGTCTTCCCGTGATTCGGTGGGAGGGGGTCCCTATGTGATCGAAGAATCCTGGCCTTTGGACATGCGGCCTGCGGTCATGAACCAGTCTTCGGCAGCAGCGCGGACCATGCCATAGACTTTTTCAAAGTCGGCGATGCCGCCATAAAACGGATCAGGCACGTCCATGTGTTTTCCCGCACAATACTGCATGAACAGCGCCACCTGCGCCGTTGCCCCTTCCGGCTTTTGCCGCTCCAGGGCCGCAACATGACTGTTGTCCATGCCGAGGATGACGTCAAACTTCGAAAAATCGTCCACCGTCACCATTCGGCAGACCTGACGGTCAATTGCAAGCCCGTGCCGTGCCGCGACCTTGATTGACCGCGCGTCCGGCGGTTCACCAACATGCCAGCTGCCAAGCCCCGCCGAATCTAGAAGCATTGAAGGCATGGCAAGATCCCGGAAAATGCCTTCCGCCAGCGGCGAGCGGCAGATATTGCCGGTACAGACAAAAAGGATGGAACGGGGAACGGGCTGCGCCATCGTTGCAAATCCATGTTACCTTTTCAGCAATAGCAAAGGATATGGCCATGACCAACATCCGCCTGACCGAATCGGAAATCGCCGAAATGCTCGCCACCCTTCCCGGCTGGACCAAGCTGCATGCGCGAGAAGCCATCGGAAAGAGTTTCAAGTTCACAAATTTCCGCGAAGCCTTCGCTTTCATGGCTGAAGTTGCTCTTTATGCCGAGAAGATCGACCATCATCCGGAATGGACCAATGTCTGGAACCGTGTTGACATTGTCCTGTCGACCCACTCGGTGGGCGGCCTCAGCCCGCTCGACATCAAACTTGGCAAGGCGATCGAAAAGTCTGCTGTCCGATTTTCCCCGCCAGCCGCTTGAATCGTGGTTGGAACAGGGCCACATCACTTCATCGATAGCCGTCTGGCAACCGGCATGACAGGAGACTGTGATGAACAAACCGCTGGACGGCGAAATATTCGGCCCCAACGACAAGGACCAGGAGCGCCGCGTTAAACGCGACTTCTGGCGCACGCTGAAAAAGGCGGCGCGAGTGATTCCATATATGGACGAGGTGGTAGCGGCCTATTTTTGCGCGTTTGATCCGCAGACGCCGACCCGTGTGCGCATGATCCTTCTCGGCGCACTCGCCTATTTTGTGGTGCCATTCGACACCATCCCGGATTTCCTGCTCGGCCTCGGCTTTTCCGACGATGTCGCAGTCCTCACCATGGCGATTACCGCCGTGCGCGGCTACATCACGCCGGCCCACCGCAAGGCAGCGCACGATGCCCTTCAGGAATCAGCCTGACAAGCTCCGCCATTGCGCCGTTTTGTCTGATGACGGTTGATCGCTGCAATTGGACGTGCATTGCTGCTGCGGATAGGCGCAGTATGCTGTCGCGGTGACAGCGGAGCCGTCTTTCAGCGAGGCCATGCGCAATGCGTCTGGGATTTGTCGGCACCGGCGCGATTACCAGCGCCATCGTAAAAGGGCTCGCTGGGTCCAGCTGCGCGGATTGGCCTGTTATCGTCTCTCCGCGGAGCCGCAGCATGGCTGAAGAATTGGCGGCCTCCGTGCCGTCGGTCCGCATTGCTGCCGGCAATCAGGATGTTGTCGACCAAAGCGACATGGTTTTTCTGGCAATCCGCCCGCAAATTGCCCCCGAAGTCATCTCCGGTCTTGCGTTCCGGAACGGCCAATCCGTGGTCAGCCTCGTCGCTGGACTGTCCATACCGGCGCTTGAACGCCTCATACCGGCAAGTGTTGAGATCACCCGGGCCATCCCTCTGCCTTCCGTCGAAATCCGCGCCTGTGTCACGCCGATAATGCCGCCGAATCCGGCGGTTGCGACGGTGTTTGACGCGCTCGGCTCGTCAATTGGCGTCTCCAGCCCTGTCGAATTTGATGGCTACGTCGCCGGCAGCGCCGTGATGGCAACTTACTTCGGCATTGTCGATACAGTGGTCAAATGGATGCAGGCAAACGGGTTGGATGGATCCGGCGCAGACATCTATGCGCGAGGCCTGTTCGGCAATCTCGGCGATGTGCTGCGCGCCCGGCCGGATTTGACACTCGAGGCGCTGCGCGCCGGCCACACCACGGTTGGCGGCCTGAATGAAATGGTGCATGACCGATTTACGGGCGAAGGCGGCGCGCTGGCGCTTAAAAAAGGACTTGATGCCGTTTTGGCAAGGGTGCGCGGGTAGAGCATTTTCCAGCTTGATGGAACATCAAGCGGTTAAGAAAATACGGCAAAACAAATACTGAGAGAGTTTTAGCGATTCGAAGAAGCGCTGAAACACTCTAGTCTATGTCCACTTCCGGATCCGCCTCAATCGCCTTGCGAAGCCTCGAAAACGCGAGGCGTATGCGCGATTTGACCGTGCCGAGTGGCAGGCCTGTCTCAGCCGCGATTTCCGAATGGGACAGCCCGATGAAAAACGCATAACGGACGAGTTCCCGCTGATCGTCCGGCAAATCAGCCATTGCCGCCCGGATCCGCGCATCCCGCCGGACTGTATCCACCGTCTGATCCGCCGGTTCCGGCGCTTCCGGCTGGAACATCGGGTCTTCCGGATCCAGCAGTGCGGAGCGGTCCCGCCGCTTGTGATCAATCCGCCGGTTGCGCGCCACGCGAAAAAGCCATGTCGACAGGCTGGATTTGGCCGGATCAAACAGATGCGCCTTTTGCCAAAGGACAATCATCACTTCCTGCGCCAATTCTTCGGATGCGCCACGGTCCATGCCCAGCCGCATGAGGTAGCCGTTGATGCGCGGGGCAAAATGATCAAACAGCGTACCAAACGCTTCGCGGTCCCGTTCGCTCGCCACGCGCGCCGCTAAGAGGGCGAACCGTTCCGGCGTGTTTGGGGACTGCAAGGCTTGAAGGCTCCGGGATTGGTGGCCGCAAGGCGGCGCTGCAAGATAAAATTGTATCTGAATGACGCACAATTCCACTGAAAGGTCAAATTCCCGCCGCTTTTATTCGATTGGGATGATGGAAAGGGATGCTATACGGTCCCCGGGCGCGGGAAATAAACCGGATTGATTTGATTCATGCTTCTGTTCACCGTTCGGTAACCAGAAATGCCTCAAAATTGAATGGATCGAACCGGTCGAACTTGCTGCGGCCCGGAATGTTTGAAGACATTGGCCGTTGACCAACAAGGATAGTTAAGTCGATGCGTATCATTTCTGTGGTGACTGCCTGTGCGGTTTTGTTGGGCGCTGCCGGCACTGCCATGGCGCAGAAGCCAACCCAGATCGGCAAATTCTCCGCCTGGGGCGCTTACGCCTACCAGGCCGGCAACAGCAAAGTTTGCTACGTCCTGACCATCCCGCAGGCCAAAAAGCCGGAAAAAGGCATCGATCATGGCGACAACTTCTTTCTTGTCAGCCAAAAGCCGGGTCAGAACGTCGCCTTTGAGCCGCAGTTCATGGCCGGTTATGAGCTTAAGGCTGAAACCAAGGTAACCGTCACCGTCGGCGACAAGAGCTTTTCGATGTTCACCTCCGGCAAATCGGCTTGGATGGAAAATGCCGCCGAAGAGCCGTCATTGCTCGCCGCCATGAAGGGCGGCCAATCGATGTCCATCGCCGCAACATCCAAGCGCGGCACGGCTACAGCCTACACTTTCTCGCTCTCCGGCATCTCCAAAGCCCTCGACGCGGTCAAAAGCTGCAAATAGCAAAGCCTTCAAATCGGGTTGACAGCTGTCAACGATCAGGTCCGGTCTGAACGCGGCATGCAGCGTTTCGGCTCTTTAGCGTCATATGGATGACCTTTTCTCCGTTAAGTGCTAGAGGCACGGCCAATCCTGCTTTTCCGCCGTCCAAAGGCCTGAACTTAAATGACCGCCACCATTGATTTGACCACTCCCGCAGCGCGCGACGCCATACGCCCTGTCATGTCCGAGAAGCCGTCGCTGATCGGTTTGACGCGGACGCAGATGGGCGACGCCTTGCGCGGCGTCGGCATTCCCGACAAGCAGATCAAGATGCGCGTCCAGCAGATCTGGCAATGGCTCTATGTGCGCGGCATCTCGGATTTCGCCGACATGCGCAACATTTCCAAGGATCTGGTCGCCACCTTGTCGCAGCATTTCACCATCCAGCGCCCGGAAATCGTCGAAGAGCAAATCTCCGCCGACGGCACGCGCAAATGGCTGTTCCGCTTTCCGCCGCGCGGCGCCGGAAAGCCGGTCGAGATTGAAACCGTCTACATCCCAGAGGAAGGCCGCGGCACGCTGTGTGTTTCCTCACAGGTCGGCTGCACGCTCACCTGCTCCTTCTGCCACACCGGCACGCAAAAGCTGGTCCGCAACCTCACCACCGAGGAAATCGTCTCGCAATTGCTCGTCGCCCGCGACCGGCTCGGCGATTTCCCCAACCGCGACACGCCGGACGGCACGATTGTCCCCTCCGAAGGCCGTCTCGTCTCCAACATCGTCATGATGGGCATGGGCGAGCCGCTCTACAATTACGACAATGTCCGCGACGCGCTGTTGCTGTTCTCCGATGGCGACGGGCTGGCACTGTCCAAGCGCCGCATCACCCTCTCCACCTCCGGTGTGGTGCCGATGATCCATCAGATCGGCGAGGAAACCGGCGTGATGCTGGCGATCTCGCTTCATGCCGCCAAGGATGAACTGCGCGACATTCTGGTGCCGATCAACAAGAAATACCCGGTCAAGGAATTGCTGGCCGCCTGCAAAAACTATCCCGGCGTTTCCAACGCGCGGCGCATCACGTTCGAATATGTGATGCTGAAGGGCGTCAATGATTCGCTCGACGACGCCAAGGAACTGATCAAGCGCCTCAAGGGCATTCCGGCCAAGATCAACCTGATCCCGTTCAACCCGTGGCCCGGCACGGACTATCAGTGCTCGTCATGGGAACAGATCGAAAAGTTCGCTGACTTCATCAACGAAGCCGGCTACGCATCTCCGATCCGCACTCCGAGAGGTCGCGATATCCTCGCCGCCTGTGGCCAGCTGAAAAGCGAATCCGAGCGGATGCGCAAGGTGGACCGGATCGCGCTGGAAGCGATGATGATTGCCGGGCACGGGGAAGAATGATCGGCACCTTCCTGCGACATTTCCTTTCCATGCTCTTCGGCTATCTATTCGCCGTCGTCACCTGCGCCGCAATCATCTTGATCATTCTCAGCCTGCCGACGCCACTGCAAAGCAGTTCCGGTTGGGCATCCGATCCACTGAATGATGTGGCCGGCAGACTGTTGACCCTGACGCAAATCACGGCCATCGCCGCCTTGCCGGGTTGGGCAATGACGGCGCTGATCTCGGAACTGGCATTGCTGCGGAGCAAATGGCTGTTCGCGCTTGCCGGGTTGCTCTCTGCCGCCCTCGCCTCTGTCCTGTTCAACGCTTTACTGGACACGCAATTAGAAACCGGCATCATCATCAGCACTTGCATCGGCGGTCTGTTCGGTGGCTTGGCCTATTGGGCAATTTCAGGCAGAAATGCCGGAATCTGGATTTCCAAGGCGAGTATGAAATGAACCGACCCCTCCTCAACCATCTTCTGTTCATGACTCTTGGCTATGCGCTCGCCGTTTTGGTCGCCACCACAGTGGTGGTACTGATTCAGGGCCTGCCAACCGTGTTTCCCGATCAGGGTGCTTGGGGTTCGTTTTACAACTACCTCAATGATTTTCCCTCCATGTTCCTTTTCGGTCTGTTGATGACCGCAATTTACGGGCTGCCGGGCTGGTTAATTACAGTGGTCGCGGCCGAATGGCGGGGCGAACGAGGCAAATACTGGTTTGCCATCGCCGGCATTCTGACTGCAATCCTAGCCATCGTGATTGCAAGCCGCGGCCAGCGCCTTTTTGCAGACTGGCTGCTGAATGGAGGCATACTCGTCGGCGGCTTTTTCGGCGGACTTGCCTATTGGCCGATGGCAGGCAAGAAATCGGCAAACTGGAAACAGACAGCATGAACCGCTTTGTATCTCACATTATCCGCTTCATCCTGATTATCGCCGGTTTCATCGCCGCCATCGTCGCCGCGTCGCTGTTCATGCTGGTGCTGGTCTGGGGCGGAATGCTCCAGGGGGATCCGGAAACCGAACGCCTGCTGTCGCTTGCTGTCGGTCTTTCATTGCCCGTGGTCGTTGCCTTTGCCGGCTACTACGCCTTCGCGCCTGGAATCGCCTTTGCCGTGCTTGCCGAGATCACCGCCCGCCGCTCGTGGCTGTTTCATGCGCTTGGAGGCATGGCTGTCTCCATCATCGCGCTTGCCATACGCTCCGACATGACGATGCGCACCGGCATATTGATGATTGTACTGGCTGCGGGCGCAATCGGCGGCACGGCCTATTGGCTGGTCGCCGGACGCACCGCCGGCAAGCATCTGGATGAATTGTCTACTTCTGCGTCAAAAGAATCTTGACCGCAAACGCCGAAAACACCCCGGCAAACAGATAGTCAATCACCCGTGTCGCGCGCGGGCTTTGCTTCAGGAACACCGCCACCTTGTCGGCTGCCAGTATGATCGGCACCACTACCGGCATCGACACCACAATGAACATCACGCCCAGAAACATCAGCTTGCCCGGCGCGTGCGGATCGCTGGCAGATACGAATTGCGGCAGGAAGGTCATGAAGAACAGGATGATTTTAGGATTGAGCAGATTGATTGCCAGCCCGGTCATCCAGTGCTGCGACAACGGCACAGGTTTTGACTTTTCGGTCTGCGGTTTGAACGCCGAGCCAAACCGGATAGCCTGATATGCAAGCCAGACCAGATAGAGCGCCCCGACAACTTTCAGCGCCAGAAACGCTTTTGGCGCCGCCACAATCAGCGCTGACAAGCCAAGCGCCACAAGCGTCGTGTGAATGACAATCCCCGTCATGGCACCAGCCATCGCCGCAAAGCCAGCTGCCCGCCCGTGGCTCAGCGCCCGGCCGACAAACAGCGTCATGTCAGGACCCGGCGTCAATGCAATGATGATGATGGCGATACCGAACTGGATGATGATGGAAAGATCAGGCACAAAGGTCATGGATGCGGCTCGGATGATTGACTTGGCCGAGAAATGCCGCGCCAAGGCGCAAAGGTCAATGTGGGCAAAACCGGCCAGATGAAACCAGACGTCCAAATGCCTTCGCCGGGCGAGAAGATTCGCGCCTTCATCCGCGAACACCTGCCGCTGGCCTGCGCTCCAACGCTGCCGCAAATCATGATTCATCATGCCACACCAAAGAGCGGACTTGGCCGCATTTCGGAAGAAGGCTCGCCTTACTGGGCCTACGCCTGGCCGGGCGGACTTGCACTGGCCCATCACCTGATTGCCAATCCGCACCTGGTTGCCGGCCGCGGTGTCCTCGACCTCGGTACCGGCTCCGGTCTTGTCGCCATAGCGGCAGCCAAGGCCGGCGCCCTTGATGTCCTCGCCGTCGACATTGACCCTCGCGCTGTCATTGCCACTGAATTGAATGCAAAAGCCAACGCGGTCCGCCTGAGCATCCAGTGCGCCGACATCCTCGATGAGGAGCCGATGACTATTGATTTGGTCACGGTCGGCGATCTGTTTTACGACCAGATCACCGCCGGCCGCACGCTTGCCTTCCTGCGCCGCCATAAAGCCAAAGGCATCGAAATTCTCATCGGCGATCCGGGCCGCGCCTTCTTGCCGACCTCGGAACTGACGCTGATTGCATCTTACGCCGTGCCGGACTTCGCCGAACCAAGGGCTGCGGCAAAACGGGAAAGCGGCGTCTACACATTGCGCTAGGCTTGCCCCTGCGGCGCTTCCTGATAAAAGGGCGCCAATTGCCGGTTTCTCCCGGCCAAATCCATTCAGGAACAAGCGCATGACCAAGTGGAAAGACGTCAAGAAAGTGGTTCTCGCCTATTCGGGCGGCCTCGACACCTCAATCATCCTGAAATGGCTGCAGACCGAACTTGGCGCGGAAGTCGTCACCTTCACCGCTGATCTCGGTCAGGGCGGCGAACTGGAGCCGGCCCGTCACAAGGCCGAACTGATGGGCATCAAGGACATCCGCATCATGGATGTGCGCGAAGAATTCGTCGCCGACTACGTCTTCCCGATGTTCCGCGCCAATGCCCAGTATGAGGGCCTCTATCTTCTGGGCACCTCGATCGCGCGCCCGCTGATTTCCAAGCATCTGGTTGACATCGCCCGCGAAACCGGCGCCGACGCCATCGCCCATGGCGCCACCGGCAAGGGCAATGATCAGGTTCGCTTCGAACTGTCGGCCTATGCGCTGAACCCGGACATCAAGGTCATCGCGCCCTGGCGCGACTGGACCTTCAAGTCCCGCACCGACCTGATGAATTTCGCCCGCGACCACCAGATCCCGGTGCCGAAAGACAAGCAGGGCGATGCGCCCTTCTCTGTCGACGCCAACCTTCTGCACTCCTCATCCGAAGGCAAGGTGCTGGAAGATCCGTGGACCGCACCGAAGGAATATGTGTTCCAGCGCACCGTCTCGCCAATGGACGCCCCGGACAAGGCAACCGAGATCGAGATTACCTTCAAAAAGGGCGATCCCATCGCCATAGACGGCAAGGCGATGAGCCCGGCAACGATTTTGGCCACCCTCAATGATCTTGGCCGTGACAATGGCATCGGCCGTCTGGACCTTGTCGAAAACCGCTTCGTCGGCATGAAATCGCGCGGCGTCTATGAAACGCCGGGCGGCACGATCCTTCTCCAGGCACACCGCGCCATTGAATCGATCACGCTTGACCGCGGCGCAGCGCACCTGAAGGACGACATCATGCCGCGCTATGCCGAGCTGATCTACAACGGCTTCTGGTTCTCGCCGGAACGCGAAATGCTTCAGGCCCTGATCGACAAGAGCCAGGAAGACGTCGAAGGTGATGTCCGCCTGACCCTTTACAAGGGCAACGTCATTGTCTCCGGTCGCCGCTCGAAGAAGTCGCTATATTCGGACGCGCTGGTCACATTCGAAGATGATCTGGGTGCCTACGACCAGAAGGATGCGGCAGGCTTCATCAAGCTCAACGCGCTGCGTTTGCGCACGCTGGCCGCCCGCAAGCGCATCAGATGAAATAAATTCAGCGGACCCCTTTGACAAAGGGGGTCCGCCTGTTGGAACGTTGACCGATGCACGGTCAAGAACAACAAGAAATAGGCAGTGACAGGCTCGCACGCATCAAAGCCTTGCCGATCTGGCAAGGCGCGCTCGCCATCCGCCCGCTCAAGGGCGGCATTTCCAACGAAAGCTGGCTGGTTTCCGATGCGAAATCGACCCGCGTCGTTCGCTTCGGCGAGGACTACCCTTTCCACCATGTCGGACGCGCCCACGAAGCGATGGTCGCCCGCGCCGCACATGAGGCGGGATTTGCGCCGGAACTGATCCATGCCGAGCCCGGCATGATGGTCTCGCAATTCCTCAATGCCCGCACCTTCGACGCAAAAATGGTGCAGAACAATTTGGTCCGCGTTGCTGAACTGGTCAAAAATTTCCACCAGACCATGCAGAACCATGTCAGCGGCTATGCGCGGCTGTTCTGGGTGTTTCACGTGGTGCGCGACTATGCCCGGACACTGACTGAACAAGACAGTCGCCACAAGGACAGGCTGCCCGGCCTTTTGGCCATCGCCGCTGCGTTGGAAGCCGCCCAAATCTCGCTGCCGCTGGTCTATGGCCACAATGACCTTTTGCCGGCGAATTTTCTCGAGGCCGATGGACGATTCTGGCTGATTGATTTTGAGTATGCAGGCTTTTCCACTGCCATGTTTGATCTTGCCGGCCTCTCGTCCAATGCCGGATTTTCAGACGAGCAATCCGCACAGCTTCTGGAAACCTATTTTGGCGAAATGCCAAACGCTTCGATGCTGAAAGCCTTTGACGCCATGCAATGCGCTTCGCTTTTGCGTGAAGCGATGTGGAGCATGGTCTCGGAATTGTATCTGAGCGCACCGGGTGTTGACTACGAAGCCTACACTGCCGGTCAGCTTGACGCCTTCGCCGGAAAACTCGCCATATATCAATCCCGCCACCGAAAGATCGCTACATCATGACACTTCCCACCCACGCCGCTGTTGTTGTCATCGGCGGCGGCATCATCGGCTGTTCGACGGCCTATCATCTGGCCAAGGACCACAAGGCCGACGTCATTCTTTTGGAGCAGGGCCAATTGACCTCCGGCTCCACCTGGCATGCTGCCGGTCTCGTCGGCCAGCTGCGCTCATCTGCTTCCATCACCCGCGTGCTGAAATATTCAGTCGACCTCTACAAGAATCTGGAAGCGGAAACCGGCCTTGCTACCGGCTGGAAAATGACCGGCTGCCTTCGCCTTGCCACCAACCCGGACCGCTGGACCGAATACAAGCGCCTCGCCACCACTGCCCGCTCGTTCGGCATGGAAATGCACCTCCTGTCGCCGGCCGAGGTCAAAAAAATGTGGCCGTTGATGGAAACATCCGATCTCGTTGGCGCGTCCTTCCTTCCGACCGATGGCCAGGCCAGCCCGTCAGACATCACCCAGTCGCTCGCCAAGGGCGCGCGCATGCATGGCGCCAAGCTGTTCGAAAATGTACGGGTCACCGGCTTTGAGATGGACGGGGAGCGCATCAAGGCGGTCCTGACGGATCACGGCCGCGTCGAATGCGAAAAAGTCGTCAACTGTGGCGGCCAATGGGCGCGACAGGTCGGTGCGATGGCGGGCGTCAATGTCCCGCTTCAGCCAATCAAGCATCAATACATCATCACGGAAAAAATTGACGGCCTCTCACCCGACAGCGCCACCATCCGTGATCCGGACCGGCGCACCTATTTCAAGGAAGAAGTCGGCGGCCTCGTCATGGGTGGCTATGAACCAAATCCACAGGCCTGGGTAAAAGGTGACGTGCCATCCGATTGGCAATTCCGCCTGTTTGATGATGACTGGGACCATTTTGAGCAGCATATGATGCAGGCCATCGCGCGGGTTCCCGCGTTGGAAACGGCCGGCATCAAGCAGATGATCAATGGTCCGGAAAGTTTCACACCTGACGGCAATTTCATCCTCGGCCCTTCTGTCGAATGCGCCAACATGTATGTCGGTGCCGGCTTTAACGCTTTCGGCATAGCTTCCGGCGGCGGTGCTGGTTGGGCGTTGGCCGAATGGGTGATGCGGGACGAGGCCCCGCTCGATCTCTGGACGGTCGACATTCGCCGCTTTTCAGGCATGCACACAGACCGCGATTGGGTCTGCGAGCGGACGGAAGAAGCCTATGGCAAACATTACACCATCGGTTTCCCGCATGAGGAATATGAAAGCGGCCGGCCGCGCATTGTCTCGCCTCTGTATGAACGCCTGAAAAGCCACCATGCCGTATTCGGCTCGAAACTTGGATGGGAGCGGCCAAACTGGTTCGCGCCGGATGACATGGAGGCCAAAGACGTCTATTCAATGGGCCGCCAGAACTGGTTTGAACCGGTCGGCAACGAGCACCATCATGTGCGCAACAATGTCGGCCTGTTCGATCAGTCATCCTTCGCCAAGTACGAGATGAAAGGCCCGGACGCCGCTGCCGTTCTCGACCGGATCTGCGCCAACGACATTTCCCGTCCAGCCGGACGCCTCACCTACACCCAACTCCTGAACACGCGCGGCGGCATCGAATGCGACCTGACTGTCGCCCGCCTTGCCGACGATCATTTCTACATCGTCACCGGAACCGGTTTCCGTACCCATGATTTGGCATGGATCCGCGACCACATGCCAAAGAGCGCAGACGCCAAGCTGAGCGACATCACCGAGGAATTCGGGACCTTGTCCCTGATGGGACCAAAGGCGCGCGAGGTGCTGCAACAGGTCACCGATGCCGACGTTTCCAATGCTGCATTTCCGTTCGGCTGCGTACAAGTTATTGATATCGCTGGACTTCCCGTCAGAGCCTTGCGGGTAACCTATGTTGGCGAACTGGGCTGGGAACTGCATGTTCCAATTCACGGCATCGGCAAGGTTTTCGACGCGCTGATGGACAAGGGCGAAGACCAGCTCATCGCTCCGGTCGGCTACCGTGCGCTGGAATCGCTGCGGCTCGAAAAGGGCTACCGCGCCTGGGGTTCGGACATCACGCCCAATGATTCGCCGTTTGAAGCCGGCCTCGGCTGGGCGGTGAAACTGAAATCCGGACGGGATTTCATCGGACGCAGTGCATGTCTGGAAATTTCATCCAAGCCGCTCGTGAAACAATTTGCCGGCTTCGTCACTGACGACCCGTCCATTGTTCTGGTGGGGCGCGAAACAATCCTGCGCAACGGCGAATTTGCCGGCTACCTCACCTCCGGTG
The DNA here is from genome assembly GCA_041751995.1 of Rhizobiaceae bacterium. Taxonomy (GTDB): domain Bacteria; phylum Pseudomonadota; class Alphaproteobacteria; order Rhizobiales; family Rhizobiaceae; genus JANMEX01. Next base: position 58,349 of record JBGSHY010000103.1, read on the forward strand.
GCTACGGCTACACCATCGGTAAGCCAATCGGTTACGGCTATGTCCGCAATCCCTCTGGCGTTACTGTGGATTGGCTTGACTCAGGCTCGTATGAATTGGTCGTCGCCAATGAAACGGTGAAAGCCAACATCGCACTTGAGCCGCCGGTCGATCCGAAAATGCTGAAGATCAAGGCCTGACTGCTTTCCCTGCCGCTTTCGCGTGTGATAGAGCGGCAGCATGGCAAAGCTGAAGGCACATGAAGTTGACGCATTCCTGGCAAAATCTGCGCCGGGATATCGCATTTTTCTGGTCTACGGGCCGGATCGCGGACTTGTGTCCGAACGCGCCAAGTTGATCGCGGCAGGCACAAAGGTCCCGCTGGACGATCCATTTTCCGTCATTCGCCTCGACGCCTCAACGATCAACAGCGACCCTGCCCGCCTGGCCGACGAAGCGCTCACCGTTTCCATGTTCGGGGGTGACCGGTTGGTCTGGGTCAAGGATGCCGGCAACGAAAAAGGACTGCTTGAGGCCCTGAAAGCTCTCTCGGCCAATACACTTGATTCGGTAACCATCATCATCGAAGCGGACGATTTGAAGCCTTCGTCCGGCTTGCGCTCGCACTGCGAAAACGCACAAACCGTCATGGCGCTGCCCTGTTATGCCGACGACGCCCGGGCAATTGACCGGCTGATCGATGCCGAGCTTGCCACCGCAAGGCTCACAATCAGTCTCGATGCCCGTACCCTTTTGAAAAACAGCCTTGGCGGCGACCGTCTTGCCTCCAAAAGCGAGATTGAAAAGCTGATTCTCTATTGCCTCGGTCAAGGCCGCATCGAGGAGGCAGATGTCGAAGCGGCCATCGGCGACGTTTCGATGACGACAATGGATGAGTTGGTCGATGCCATGCTCAATGGCGACCCGGTCAAACTGGACGAAGCTTTTGGTCGGATCAATGAACGTGGAACTTCGGTTCAGTCCATACTCTCAACCGTGACGCGTCAGCTTTCGAGCCTGATGGAGCAACGTTTTGGTATGGACCGGGACGGTAAAACTGCTGCTTCCGCCGTCGCGGCAGCCCGCCCGCCGGTATTTTTCACGCGAAAGCCGTTGGTTGAGCGCATCCTTGGCTCAACCACGACAACTGTTTTCCTGCGCTATCTTGAGCGCATTCAGTCCACAGTGTTGGAAAGCCGAAAAAACGCCGATCTGGCCAGTGCAATTTGTCACCGAACCTTGTTGTCAATCGCACTGGAGCAGGCAAGAAGCCGCTCCAGCCAGCGGCGGTAGTCAATTCTCCGGTTCAGCTGTGATCCGGCGCCCGTTTCGTATCCGAATCAGTCGCGCTGCAAACGCCGGCAGATGTCATCCAGCTGTTCGAGTGACCTGTAGCGTATGACAATCGCACCGCCGTTGCCCTTATGGTCGATTTCCACCGCCATACCCGTGTTGTCCGACAGCAACTTTTCCAGCGCACGCGTATCCGCATCCTTCTCATGCGACTTTTCCGATTTTTCTTTAGTCGGCTTTGGATTTAGCAAATGTTGCGAAAGAACTTCCGACTGGCGGACAGAAAGCCCTTCTTTTACAATGCGTTGCGCCAGTTGTTCCGGATGCTCCGCTGTTACTAAAGTACGCGCATGCCCGGCCGACAACAGGCCAGACAGCAGCATGGTGCGGACACTGTCAGGCAGTTTGAGCAAGCGTAGAGAATTTGCGACGTGGCTGCGGCTCTTGCCGATGACCGTGCCGAGATCAGCCTGAGTATATTCATGCTCATCGATCAATTGTTGGTAGCCAAGCGCCTCTTCTACCGGATTGAGGTCAGATCGCTGCACATTTTCGACGATGGCGATTTCCAAAGCCTGCCGGTCATCGACCTCGCGGATCACCACCGGCACTTCTGTCAGCCCCGCCCTCTGCGCCGCCCGCCAGCGCCGTTCACCGGCGATGATTTCATAGCGATTGGGATTGGACGGCTCCGGCCGGACAACAATCGGCTGAACCAAACCATGGGTCCGGATGGATTGCACGAGATCCTCAAGCAAATCTTCGGCAAAATCGCGCCGCGGGTTACGCGGATTGCGGGTGATCAATTCAATTGGCACGCGGCGGTCTGCCGAAACCGGCGCAACCGGCGCTGATTGCGGGGCATCCATGTCGCCGATCAATTGCGCCAGACCACGGCCAAGACGTTTGCGGGAGGGATCTTCGTTCATTTTGTCGTCCTGTGGGTCTTGCTGTTATTATTTCGGATATGAATCGATCACGCAGCCCGCAACCGGCGCTCACGCTGGATGACTTCGGAGGCCAATTGGAGATAGGCTTGACTGCCGGAACACTTCAGATCGTACAAAATCGCCGGCTTGCCGTGTGACGGCGCCTCTGAAATACGGACATTGCGCGGAATGATGGTCTGGTAAACCTTGTCGCCCATATAGGCGCGGACATCGTCAACCACTTGATTTGCCAGATTATTTCGTCCGTCATACATGGTCATGACAATGCCCTGGATAATCAGGGCCGGGTTCAGCGACTGTCGCACCTGCTCCACAGTCTGCAACAATTGGCTAAGACCCTCGAGAGCAAAGAATTCGCACTGAAGCGGCACCAGAACCGAATCCCCAGCGGCCATGGCATTCAATGTCAACAAGTTGAGCGAAGGCGGGCAGTCAATAATGACATAGCTCACACCTCCGGTATCTCCTTCGCGCAACGCTTTCCGCAGTTTATTTGCGCGGTCCGGCGATCCGGCGATCTCCATTTCAACACCAAGCAGGTCAAGCGTCGAAGGGACCACGCCAAGATTGGGTACCGATGTCATAACAGTTGCCTCGGCGACCGTCGCCTGGCCAGTGATCACATCATAGGACGAAATCTCGCGATTGCGCCGGTCAATACCCAATCCGGTCGACGCATTGCCCTGAGGATCAACATCGAGAATCAGGACCCTCTCGCCAATCGCCGCCAGCGCCGTTGCCAGATTGATCGCGGTTGTTGTTTTGCCAACACCGCCCTTCTGGTTTGCAATCGTGATAATTCGCGGCATCGCCGGCATGTCAAATATCCTTGGTCACGCGGGATTCGCGCTCGGTTCGAGCAGCTTCCATGCGGATTTCGAGTATGGCCGAAACGGGATCGACCAAGCTTGGATGTTCTATCAGATCAAACCGCCAGACGTCACGCGCTGCCTTTGTTTCCTCACGGAATTCGCGCCCCTTGTGGAAAAGTGCGGTTGCCCCTCCATCAAGCCATGGTTTCGCCAGAGTCAAAAGGTCGGTTAGATTGGCTAAGGCACGGGCGGTGACCACATTCACAGCTGGAACTTGCCTTAGTGCGTCTTCAATCCGGACTTGGTGTACGATGGCGGATGCGCCAGTCTCCAATATTGCATTGCGGAGAAACGCTGTCTTTTTTCCATTGCTTTCAACAAGATGGACGACACCGCTCTCGCGCATGAGAATTGCAGTAACAATTCCGGGCAAGCCGCCGCCAGAGCCAAGATCAATCCATGCCCCGCTTGGCTTTGTGATAGCGGCGAGCTGAGCGCTGTCGATCACATGCCGGTGCCAGAAATGATTCAAAGTTGATGGCGCCGCAAGGTTGAAAGCCTTTGACCATTTGAAAAATAGCCTCTCAAATGCCGTCAATCGGTCAAACGTTTCACGTGAAACGTCTGGCAGCACTTTCTGCAGCGCTTTCAATTTCAAGTCACTGGGCATCTAGGCCGCGCCGCGGTTCAGCGATTCCAATCGCTTGATTTCCATGATTACCAAAGCCAGAGCCGCCGGGGTCATTCCGTCGATCCTTTGCGCATCAGCAATTGAGTGCGGCTTCCTCGTCGCAAGCTTCTGCCGCAGTTCATTCGACAACCCGGATAACATCGAGAAATCAGCTTCATCGGGAATTTGCCTGGCTTCTGACTTGCGGATTGAAGCGACATCAGACAATTGCCGCTCCATATAGACCGCATACTGTGCTTCAATCTCCAATGCCTCGGCGACTTTGTCATCTATTTCCAGGAGTTGTGGCCATATCTGCGAAAGTCGCTTTAAATCCATCCCTTGGTAAGACAGCAAGTCATACGCAGACCGACGAACACCGTCATGATTGATGTGCAAGTCCTGCCTCGCTGCCTCCTGTGGAGTAATAAACAGCGACTTCACCATTGCACGACCACGATCAAGCATGACTAGACGTTGCAGAAATCGTTCCTGGCGCTCAAAGCCGACGATACCCAGATCAATCGCCTTGGGAGTCAACCGCCAATCCGCATTATCCGCCCGAAGAGACAGCCTGAACTCCGCGCGGGAGGTGAACATTCTATACGGCTCAGAAACGCCATGAGAAGTCAGGTCGTCCACCATGACACCAAGATAGGAGTCCGTACGGCTGAACTTGATCAAATCACTTCCCGCAGCCCTTCTCGCGGCATTCAAGCCTGCAAGCAAGCCCTGCGCAGCGGCTTCCTCATAGCCGGTTGTTCCATTGATTTGGCCAGCCAAAAACAAGCCACCAATTCTCCGCGATTCAAGCGTGACGTTCAACTCCCGCGGATCGACATGATCATACTCAATCGCATAACCAGGCTTCAGCAGGATCGCCTTTTCCAAACCCGGAATCGTACGGAAGAACTCAACTTGCACTTCTTCCGGCAATGAAGTCGACATGCCATTCGGATAAACAGTTGGATCATCCAAGCCTTCGGGTTCCAGAAATATTTGATGACCGTCCCGGTCTCCAAATTTTACGATTTTGTCCTCAATTGAAGGACAATAACGCGGTCCTACACCTTCAATCGCCCCGGAATACAAGGCTGACCGATGCAAATTGTCCCGGATGACCTTATGTGACGCGGGCGAGGTGCGCGTAATTCCGCAATCGATCTGCCTGCAAACCAACGAATCAGTCATCAATGAGAAAAACGATGGAACGTCGTCCGCGCCTTGTTTTTCAAGGCCATCCCAATTAATCGTTCGCCCATCAAGCCGCGCAGGCGTGCCAGTTTTCAGGCGGCCAAGCTTGAATCCGAACCGCTCGAGAGTTTCGCTTAAGCCAACCGACGGCTTTTCGCCAACGCGGCCGGCTGGGACCCGCACGTCGCCCATATGAATCAAGCCGCGAAGAAAAGTCCCGGTCGTAAGAACTACAGAGCCGCATTTGATGCCGCGGCCGTCTGTTAGGATGACGCCGCATACATTGTTGTTCACAACAACAAGATCATGCACTTCGCCTTCAACAATCGCCAGGTTTTGCTGACCGAGAAGCATTTCCTGAACTGCCGATTTATAAAGTGAACGGTCCGCCTGTGTCCGCGGACCGCGAACCGCCGGACCTTTTCGTCGGTTGAGCAACCGGAACTGAATGCCGGCCCGATCAGCGGCACGCCCCATGACGCCATCAAGCGCATCGATTTCCCGTACAAGATGGCCTTTGCCAAGTCCCCCGATTGCAGGGTTGCACGACATAGTCCCAACTGTTGCCAAGCTGTGCGTAATCAGCGCTGTCCGCGCGCCCGCTCTGGCCGAGACCGACGCGGCTTCCGTCCCGGCGTGCCCTCCACCTATAATGACTACATCGTAATTCATAGAACTGCCCATGTTTCTATTCAGGTTCATGCTGGTCTGGAATCGGCAAGTCAAGCGCACTCATGTTTCACGTGAAACAAAGATTCCGGAGTTGCCAATCCGATTCGAAAAAATCACAGTGGCGTTTCACGTGAATCATTTTCCAACGCAAAACTTGGAGAATATGATCCCAAGCAATTCCTCGACATTGACCCGGCCAGTCAGTTGCCCAATCCAGTTCGACGCGAGCCTGAGATGCTCAGCCATCAAATCGAGCGGAAGACCAACAATACGACTGCTGTCAATTTCTCCAATGCAATTGTTCAAATATTCCATTTGGCGGCTGTTAACTGCAAAAAGTTCAGATGAATTTGCCGCTAACGATGCCTCCCGGCTGATATTGGCAAGCAATTCTTCAATACCGACACCATTCGCTGCCGATATTACAAAATTATAACCAGAAGGAGAGTTTCTCGCTGCGTCGGCTTTGTTCCCCACGCGCAATACCGGACAGGAAACCCCAGACAAATCTATCACGACCGGATTCAAAATATCTACAACCAGCAACACTAAGTCAGCCGTCGAGGCGCGATTGTGCGCCTTTCTAATGCCGATCGATTCCACATAACCGGCGTTCTCCCGAATGCCTGCGGTGTCGGTGACAACAACCAGATTTCCGGAAAGGTCAAGCCGGACATCGATCAAATCCCGTGTCGTCCCGGGCTCGGCGGTCGCTATGGCCACCTCACGGCCCGCCAGCGCGTTGATCAAGGTCGATTTGCCCGAATTTGGCGCGCCCAGAATCACGACATTATAGCCCTCACGGATGATCTCGGACTGACGAAATCCGGAAACATGCCGCGTAATCTCCGAAGACAGTTGTGAGAGCTTCTCCTCGAGGTCAAATAAAGCGCGCGCTGCAACATCATCTTCATCAGAAAAGTCGATAACCGCTTCAACCATCGCCCGAGTTTGAACGAGGCGCAGTCGCCAATCCTCGTATAAATTCAAAAGGTTGCCTTCGGATTGCAGCAAAGCCAGCCGTCGCTGTGCCTCAGTCTCAGCCGCAATCAGATCTCCAAGGCCTTCAGCCTGGGTTAAATCCATCTTGCCGTTCAAGAACGCCCTCTGGGTGAATTCTCCCGGCTCAGCCTGCCGAACGCCCTCAAACCCGGAAAGAACCAAGCTGAGCGCGCGGACAACGGCAATGCTGCCATGGACATGAAATTCGCCGCAGTCTTCGCCCGTAAAACTGCTTGGACCCTGGAAATAGACTGCCAGCCCTCGATCAATCAGTGACCCGTCGGCACTGAATAAAGGGCCATAGGTCATAACCCGACGCGCAGGGACTGAGCCGAATATTGTTTCGAAAACGAATCGAACTTTTGAACCGGAAATACGCACAACCGCGACTCCGGCCGGCAGTCGCCCGCTGGAAAGGGAGAATATCGTATCTGATTGGCTCATGGCTATCCTGCGCCCATTTTAACGGCTTATGCCGGCAAAACCGCCAAACATGGTTACCAAAAATTTATGGGCGTTGTTTGTTTCGAGTCCGAATCGAACAGGCTATGTGTTCATCGAATCGAAAAATTCGCCATTGGTTTTGGTCTGCTTCAACTTGTCGATCAAGAACTCAATCGCATCGGTCGTGCCCATCGGAGCCAGAATACGCCGAAGCACATAAATCTTCTGAAGCTCCTGGCGCGGCACTAGAAGGTCTTCCTTGCGGGTGCCAGACTTGAGGATATCCATCGACGGGAAGATGCGCTTGTCGGCGACTTTGCGGTCAAGCACGATTTCCGAATTTCCCGTGCCTTTGAATTCTTCAAAGATCACTTCATCCATGCGGCTGCCGGTATCGATCAGCGCCGTCGCTATGATTGTCAGCGAGCCGCCTTCTTCGATGTTACGCGCAGCACCGAAGAACCGCTTCGGCCGTTGCAGCGCATTGGCATCCACACCGCCGGTCAAAACCTTGCCTGATGACGGAACCACCGTGTTGTAGGCGCGGCCAAGACGCGTGATGGAATCAAGCAGGATGACAACGTCGCGTCCATGCTCCACAAGCCGCTTGGCTTTTTCGATAACCATTTCAGCCACTTGGACGTGCCGCTGCGCCGGTTCATCAAATGTTGAGGAAACAACTTCACCCTTAACCGAGCGCTGCATGTCCGTCACTTCTTCCGGCCGCTCGTCGATGAGGAGAACGATCAGATAGCACTCCGGATGATTGGCCGTGATGGAATGGGCAATATTCTGCAGCAGAACCGTTTTACCCGTGCGCGGTGGCGCGACAATCAGGCCGCGTTGGCCCTTGCCAAGCGGCGCCACCAGGTCAATGACGCGGGCAGACTGATCCTTGATCGTCGGGTTTTCGATTTCCATCTTGAACCGCTCATTGGGATAAAGCGGCGTCAGATTGTCGAAATGAGTCTTGTGCTTGATTTTTTCAGGATCTTCGAAATTGATCGTGTTGACCTTCAGCAAAGCGAAATAACGCTCGCCTTCTTTTGGCCCCCGAATCGGACCCTCAACCGTATCGCCGGTCTTCAGCGAGAAGCGGCGGATTTGGGACGGAGAAATATAAATATCATCCGGTCCGGGCAGATAATTGACCTGCGCGGAGCGAAGAAAGCCGAAGCCATCCTGGAGCAATTCGACCACGCCTTCGCCGATAATCTCGACATCCTGGGCTGCAAGCTTTTTCAGGATCGCAAAAATAAGCTCCTGCTTTCGCATCGTGCTTGCATTTTCAACTTCCAGCGATTCCGCAAACGCCAACAGATCGGTCGGGGATTTGCTCTTGAGCTCCTGGAGTTTCATTTCCTGCATTGTAAAAACCTTGGTGATCTATCGGGTGAGAGCTCGGTATTTTCGCATGCGATGACCCGGGGAGGGCCACAATAGAAACAAAGGGGATGCGAAATGAGCGAAGACGGGAGCCGCCTTTTAGCGCCAGAGCGTTACAAGGGCAAGCTGAATCATCATGTCTTGTTGCGTCAAAATGGCTTGAGCACAACCAGTATCACGATAACCACCATCAGCAGCGTCGGAACCTCGTTCATCATCCGCCAGTGACGCGATGATTTCACATTCCGATCTGCAGCAAAGTCGCGGGCGCTTTTCGAAAGATAGCCATGGAAACCCGACAATGCGAGCACGGCCGCTATTTTCACATGTAGCCAGGCTCCCATCAATCCGAAACCAGACCACGCCAGCCACAAACCGAACACCCAGGAAAAAGTCATCGCCGGATTGATGATGACGCGCAGCAGCCGGCGCTCCATAATCTTGAACAATTCGGAAGTTTCAGAACCCTTGGCAACGTCGGCGTGATACACAAACAGGCGCGGCAGATAAAACATTCCGGCCATCCAGGCGATTACCGCCATCACATGGAGCGCCTTGATCCATAGATAAAGCTCATCCGGCTGCATCCAGAACAAGGCCGCAGCCAGAAGCCCGAAAATAGCCAATGCGGCCACAGCACGTTTGGCCGCTGTCTTGCCGTCGGTCGCCATCTTGTCTTCCATTGATCAGCCCTTGCGCACCAGCTCAACCAGCCGCTCGACATGCACCAGCGGCGCTTCGGGCGTGATGCCATGGCCGAGATTGAAAATAAGCGGACCTTTGCCAAGTGTCCGCAAGACCGAAGCCACGCCCTGATCCAGTGCATCTCCGCCAGCAACAACGCGTAATGGATCAAGATTGCCCTGAACAGGTCCCGAAGACTGCAGTTCCTGCGCAAACCAATCAGGCATCGCCCAATCAAGGCCCAAAGCCGTAACGCCGGTCGCCGCCCGATAGCCTCGCATCAATGCGCCTGAGCCCTTTGGAAACCCGATGATCTTCGCCAACGGATGAGCAATATGCACCCGCTCAACCATTCGCTTCACCGGTTCCACGCATGCCCGCCGGAACATCGCCTCATCCAGAACCCCGGACCAGGAATCAAATATCTGCACCGCGTCAGCGCCCGCATCCAGTTGCCGGATCAGATAGTCGGCGGACCAATCGGCAAGCAAAGCCAGCAACGCATCAAAAGCCTCCGGGTTGCGGTAGGCAAACAGGCGGGCAGGCGCCTGATCCGGCGTCCCCTTGCCGGCAATCATGTAGGTCGCAACGGTCCAGGGAGCGCCACAGAAGCCAAGCAGCGCAGTTTCCTTGCCAAGCTTCGCCTTCACCTGCCGGACCGTCTGGTAGACCGGCTCAAGATTCACGTGAAACAACGACGGGTCAATACCGGTAATTTCATCCGGTTCTATCGGCGTCATCAAGGGGCCTTGACCTTCAGAGAAGCGCAGATCCCGGCCAAGCGCATGCGGCACCACCAGAATATCTGAAAACAGGATCGCCGCGTCAAAACCAAACCGGCGGATCGGCTGCAGCGTCACTTCTGTTGCAAGATCAGGATTGTAGCAGAGATCGAGAAACGTCCCGGCATGCTTTCGTGTCTCGCGGTACTCGGGAAGATAGCGTCCAGCCTGCCGCATCATCCAGAGCGGCGGCGGATAGACTGCTTCGCCATTCAGCACGTTCATGATCGAATTCTGCTCTGTCATCGGTCTATCCCGGATCCTTCTTAAAATCCTGATTCAAGGATTTCTGTTCTTATGATTCTTAGAGTCTGTTTGTATCGGGGATAGTCCTGTTTGCCTCAATTGTCCAAATCGCCGCCGCCGGACCGAAACACACGATAATTTCAACGACGGCGCGAGCCAAATGTGGATAAGCCGGGCTTCCAAGCAAAATCAGAGCTTTGCCAGCCCCACGGCTATAACCGGCTGTGGACAACAGCTGTTCATCCTAATCAGAACCTTACGTCTTCAGAATTATCCACAAGCGCCCGCAGATATTCGCGCCTGCCTGCTGCCTGTGGAGAAACCGGATGGTTGTCCCGCCCAGACGGTCAAGCGGCTCTGGCCGCCAAGGGTTATCCACAGCCATGCACAGTCAATCCGGAACCAGCCGTAAAATCAGAATCCCGCTTTTTCTGTTGATTTTTGACTTGCGAAGCGGCGCGGCTTTGCCGATGGATGACCCATGACCAGTTTGATACTTGCTTCCAAAAGTCCGTTCCGCGCGATGTTGCTCAACCATGCCGGTGTGATGTTCAGTGCGCAAAGTGCGCAGATTAACGAGCGCGCGATTGAAGAACCGATGCAAAACGCCGGCTTATCGCCGCAGCAGGTCGCCTTGGCACTCGCCAAAGCCAAGGCGTTGGATGTCTCCAATCGCAACCCGGCAGCATTGGTCATTGGATCAGACCAGACATTGTCACTCGGCGTGGAGGTGTTTCACAAACCGGAAGGCATGGCCGGCGCCAGGCGCCACCTTCAGGCTTTGTCCGGGAAAACACACCAGTTGAACAGCGGCGTTGCGTTGGCACTGGCCGGAAAAATCGTCTGGGAACATTTGTCTGTCGCCAGCCTGACCATGCGTGTCCTGTCTGACGGATTCATCGACCGCCATCTCGCCCGTGTCGGGGAGCGTGTGCTATCCTCAGTCGGCGCCTATCAATATGAAGGCGAGGGGGTGCAATTGTTTGAGGCCATAGACGGGGATTACTTCACCATCGTCGGCCTTCCGCTGCTGCCGCTTCTCAAGCAGCTGCGCGAATGGGGCATCATTGATGGCTGAAACCAAAAACGCCTTTGTCTGCGGCCACCCGATCAACCATTCCCGGTCGCCGATGATCCATGGGTATTGGCTGAAGACGTATGGAATTCAGGGTGTCTACCGTGCCGTCGATGTTGCACCCGAAGACTTCAAAACTTTTGCCCGTGGCCTCGGCGACCAAGGTTACGTCGGCGGCAATATCACCATACCGCACAAGGAAGCCGCGTTTGCGCTTGCTGATTCACGTGAAACGGTCGCGGAAGTCATCGGTGCTGCAAACACGCTATGGCTTGAAAACGGCAGGCTCTGCGCCAGCAACACGGATGCCTACGGCTTTGCAGCCAATCTTGATGAACGGTCATCAGGATGGGATGTGCGCAAGACCGCGCTGGTTATCGGCGCAGGCGGCGCAAGCCGGGCCGTTATTTACGCTTTGATAGAACGGGGCTTCAAAACGATTCATGTTGCCAACCGCACCGAGGGCCGGGCCCGGGAGTTGGCAGACCGGTTTGGCGCAAAAGTGATTGCCCATCCGTTTGCTGCCCTCGACGAACTGGTCGTGGATGCCGGATTGCTGGTCAACACCACATCGCTTGGCATGAAAGGGGAGGGGTCCATTTCGCTTGACATGGCCAAAGTCCGCAGCGATGCGCTTGTTACGGACATCGTCTATGTCCCTCTGATCACGCCATTTTTGGCAGATGCCAAAGCACACGGGCTCAACATTGCTGATGGTCTTGGCATGCTCTTGCATCAGGCAGCGCCCGGATTTGAAAAATGGTTCGGTGTCCGGCCAGAGGTTACCAGCGAACTGCGCGCCATGATCGTTGCCGACATGGATGCTGCCAAATGATTGTCCTGGGTTTGACAGGATCCATCGGCATGGGCAAATCAACCACGCTTGCCATGTTTGCTGACGAGGGCATCCCGGTTTATTCTGCTGACGCTGCCGTCCATGAACTTTATGACGGCGAGGCAGCAGCCATGATCGAACAGGCATTTCCGGGCACTGTTATCGACGGCAAGGTCGACAGGACACGATTGTCGGAAGCCGTGCTTGGCAAGCCCGAACAACTCAAGCACCTGGAATCCATCGTCCACCCGCTGGTGCGCCAGAAAGAGACGGACTTCGTCAAACTGGCTCGCAAATCTGGCGCTCCCTTTGCCGTCGTTGATATTCCGCTGCTGTTCGAAACTGGCGGTGAACATCGTGTCGACAAGGTCGTGGTTGTCTCGGCCGAAACACAAATCCAGCGAGAGCGGGTTCTGGCGCGGCCAGGGATGACCGAACAGAAACTGGAGGCCATCCTTGCCCGGCAAATGCCGGATGCAGACAAGCGGGCGAGGGCGGATTACATCATTGATACGGGCAAAGGCCTCGATCCGGCGCGCACTGCCGTCCGGGCCATCATCAAGTCCATCACCGAAAGCAACACTGATGCGTGAGATTATATTCGATACTGAAACCACCGGCCTCGACAAGAATGACGATCGCGTCATCGAAATCGGCGCGGTCGAACTGGTCAACCGCTTTGCCACCGGCCGGGCGTTTCACGTTTATATCAACCCACAAGGCCGCGACATTCATCCGGACGCCCAGCGTGTCCATGGTATCTCGGCAGGAGACCTAGCCGACAAGCCAATCTTTGCCGCCATAGCCGACCAGTTCTGCGAGTTCATTGAAGGCGCCAAGCTCGTCGCGCACAATGCGGGCTTCGACACCGATTTCATTAACGCAGAATTCGCCCGGCTGAGCCTGCCGCCCGTGACGAATGACCGCGTCATCGATACGCTGCAGCTTGCCCGGCGCAAGCATCCGATGGGGCCAAACAGCCTTGATGCCCTCTGCAGGCGCTACGGCATCGACAACAGCCACCGCACCCTGCATGGCGCTTTGCTTGATGCGGAATTGCTGGCGGAAGTTTACCTTGAGCTGAACGGCGGCAAACAGGCAGCGCTTGGGTTGGTGACCGTTGAAACCAATACCACCGGAGATCGCCAGACAGAAGCGGAAGTCATCGTCATCGGCGCCCGCCCGGAGCCCCTGCCGTCACGACTGACCGAAGCAGAACAAATGGCCCATGAGGCTCTGATCAAGAAACTTGGCGATCAAGCCATCTGGCGGCGCATCTCTGGGTATAATGGCTGATAAAAAACCCGCCGGATTGCACCAGCGGGTTTTTCACACTTAAAGTGTCTCGCAAGCTCAGCTGGCCTGAACCTTGGCCTTTGCCTGCTCTTCGGCCAGACGCTGCTGGAACATGCCGGCGAAATCGATCGGGTCGATCATCAGCGGCGGGAAACCGCCGTTGCGGGTGGCTTCGGCAATGATCTGGCGCGCAAACGGGAACAGGAGACGCGGGCATTCGATAAACAGCAGCGGCAGCATATGCTCCTGCGGGAAGCCGGTGATCCGGAAGACACCGCCGTAAACCAGTTCGGATGCGAACAAGACATCTTTGCCGTCGGTCGCCTTGGCTTCGAGCGTCAAAACGACGTCGAAGTCGGTTTCCGAAAGCGGGTTGGCGTTGACGTTGACATTGATGTTGATGCTCGGCGCCTTTTCGCGCGGGCGCAATGTCAGTGGCGCGCCAGGGCTTTCGAAGGAAAGGTCCTTCACATACTGTGCGAGCACGTTGAGTGACGGCGCTGCGCCATTGCCGGGCTTGTCTTCGGTGGCCATTTAAAATTCCTCATGTCCGGCCGCAAATCGCATGCGGCTCGTTAAAATCCGGAGCGGTCGCTAGCATGAAGCGCAGGGAGAGGCAAGAAACCGGAAAACTCAGCGCTTGTCTGTCGGCAGCCGCCAAGGCGAGGACGCATCCGGGTTTGAATCGGTGCGGTGATAGTCTGCCGGATCAAGATCGACGACGCCTGGCTGCGCCCCGGAGTTGGACCGCACGATTGTAACCCGCTTGCCAATGGCAGTACGGATGAGGGCGCGCACCGGCGGCATGAACAACAGGATGCCGATGATGTCGCTGACAAAGCCCGGTATGATGAGAAACACACCAGCCAAAGCGATCATTGCCGCGTCAGCCATGCTCTTGTCCGGGATTTGACCGCTGTCCATTTCTGTCCGGATGCGCGAAATAACGGCAAACCCCTGTATGCGTAAAAGCAGCATGCCGAGAAAACCGGTCAGGATGATCAGGCCGATGGTCGGGAAAACGCCGATGTTGCTGCCGACAAAGATCAAAACCGCAATTTCGATCAACGGCAGGGACAGGATGGCGAGAAGCAAAAAGGGCAAAGATTGAAATCCGTTTGTTCGAACCGGCCATTATGAGCCTGTTCACTGGCCGATCATATGGTAGGCGCAATGTTTCTTGTCGAGTCCGGGTTTGAATCATTTGGATCGGCGGACTATATCAGGACGACATGCCGGCCTTGTTCGACACTGGCGGCCAACAGGAAGACAACAGATGCAGTATCTCGATTTCAGCACATTGATATTCTTTGTCGCGGCGATAATCGTCTTTCTGCAACTTCGCGGTGTGCTCGGAAAGCGCACCGGAAACGAACGACCGCCTTTTGACCCCTACGCCGGTTCGCGCCGAGACAAGGACGATGCCCCGCTCAAGGACAGCAATGTCGTCACCCTGCCAAAGCGCAAGGCGGATGGCACCAAGGACTATTCCGTGGTTGATGAGGTGGCGCCTGCGGGCAGTGAACTCAACACGGCCCTGCGTGCCGTGCGTGATGCCGACCCGTCCTTCATTCCTGCCGAGTTCATGAACGGCGCCAAGATGGCCTATGAAATGATTGTCACCGCGTTTGCTGACGGCGACCGCAAGGCGCTCAAGGGGCTTTTGTCAAAGGAAGTCTATGATGGCTTTCTAGCGGCCATCAACGACCGCGAAATGCGCGGCGAAAAGGTCGAATCGTCTTTCGTCGGCATTTCCAAATGTGAGTTCGCTGATGCTGAAATGAAGGGCGGCGAGGCCAATGTGACCTTGAAACTCGTCAGCCAGTTGATATCCGCGACCATCGACAAGGACGGCAAGGTCGTCGATGGCGATCGCGAGGCAGTCACCGAGGTCAAGGATGTGTGGACCTTCGCCCGCGACTCCCGCTCGCGTGATCCCAACTGGAAGCTGGTTGCCACAGAAGCCGAAGATTGATGCAAAATGGCCGGTGCTGCAGAAAAATCCGTCAGCTTTGACGATCTTCCCGGCTGGCGCGAAGATGACCATCACGCCGCCTTCGAAGCCTTTCGGCGCTCTGCCGCCCAGGCGCTGAAGAAACCCTACCGCGATGGCTCGGATGGCCGAACTTTCTCGCGTTACAAACCGGTATTTGAGAAAGCGGTTTCTGCAGAAATCGGTGACAGTGCTCAAGCCCGGGTGTTTTTCGAGGTGCTGTTTGAACCGGTGCGCTTGAAAAACAGCGATTGCGAACCCGGTCTGGTCACTGGCTTCTATGAGCCGATTGTCGATGGCGCGCGCGCAAGGTCCGAAAAGTTTGCTGTACCCATCTATGCGATGCCGGACGATCTGGTTGAAATCAGCGATGTGAACCGTCCGGCGGGCATGGACCCCTATTTCCGCTTTGCCCGAAAGACTGAAAGCGGTCTTGCCGAATACCCGGATCGCGGCGAAATCGAGCGTGGTTATCTTCAAGGGCGGGGCCTCGAACTGCTTTACGTCGCTGACAGGATCGAAGCTTTCTTCATCCACATTCAGGGCGCTGCCCGCATCCGGCTCCCGGATGGCAGGTTGACAGGCATCACCTATGCCGCCAAGACCGGGCATCCGTTCACCGGGCCTGGCCGAATTCTGGTCGACCGCGGCGATGTGCCCCAGTCTGAAATCTCGATGCAGGCGATCCGCAAATGGCTGCATGACAATCCGGACAAGGCCGATGCGCTGTTATGGCAGAACCGGTCATTCATCTTTTTCCGCGAAAGCCCCGTGGACGATCAGTCGCTGGGGCCTGTCGCTGCCGCCAAGGTGCAGCTGACACCCGGCCGATCAATGGCAGTGGACCGGATGCACCATGTGTTCGGTTCGGCATTTTATGTCGCCGCCCCACACGTCAACTTCGGCGACGGCAAGCCGTTCCAGCGTTTGATGGTTGGCCAGGACACCGGTTCGGCCATTCTCGGGCAAGCGCGCGGCGACCTGTTCACGGGATCCGGTTTTGAAGCAGGTGAAATTGCCGGCCGTATCAAAGCCGAAGCCGATTTCTGGCTTTTGATGCCTCGCCAATCCGAAAAGGCTTGAACCATGAAAGCCGGTGCGGATGTCATCATCACCCATGAAGACCGTATCCTCTGGGAAAAGGTTGCCCGCACTGCCAAGCCGCTCAAAGGCAGGTCATTCGATGAAATGATCAATGTGACAGCGAAGGAATCCGGACAGCCTGAAGCTGAAGAACTGCCGGGTCTCGATGGTTCCGCGCCTAAGCCCGTTCATCCCAAGTCCAAGGCCGCCAAGCCGCACCCCGGGCCGCAAAAGCTGGATGAGCCAACACACCGCAAAATCGCCAAGGGCAAAGTGTCGCTCGGCGCGCGAATCGATTTGCACGGCTTGTCCCAAGGCGAAGCCCACACGCTGCTGCATGCCTTTCTCCATCGCGCCCACGCAGAAGGGCTACGCCATGTGTTGATCATCACCGGCAAGGGAACGTCTTTCGGCTCGGATGGCGTTCTGCGCCAGGCGGTGCCGCACTGGTTTTCAACACCGATGTTCAAGCCCTATGTCGGCGCCTACGAAGATGCCGCCCGCCATCATGGCGGCCACGGCGCAATCTATGTGCGCTTGCGCCGCAAAACCGATGCGAGGCCGGCATGACGCCATTCGGCGAACGCCTGCGCCAGTTGCGGCAGGAACGCGGCCTGAACCAGAAGGACATGGCCAAGGCGTTGCAGGTCTCGGCAGCTTATTTGTCGGCACTCGAACATGGCCGACGCACCCAGCCGACATTTCCCTTCGTCCAGCGGGTTATCGGCTATTTCAATATCATCTGGGATGACGCCGAAGAACTGCAGCTGCTGGCGACCCTTTCGCAGCCTCGCGTGACGGTCGATACGGCCGGTCTTGATCCGGTGGCAACGGAAGTCGCCAACCTTCTGGCGCGAAACATCCGCCAACTCGACAAGCAAGCATTGGCGTCGATCAAGTCAATTATATTGGACGTCGAAAGGAAAAAGCGTTGAACTGCCTTAGAAAAGCGCTTTCAGATCGCCCATCTTCTCGTTGACGAGCCAACCGTAATAATTTTCTTCCGGCATCTTTTCCGGCTCTCCGGCCGCCTTGCGCTTTTCGTTTTCAGCCTTCAACGCAAAGGCCCGGGCTTCCGGATCACCAACATTGTACAAGGTGGCCGTTACGCCCGGATTGGCCGAAATATCGAAACCGGCGATACGCTTGTACGCGTCAATCGAGTTGCGGATGGTCGCCGCCATGTAGGGCAGCGTCAGATCCGGATCCATGATGGTGCGGTAAACCTCGTTGGAGTTCTGGACATCCAGGACCGGCAGACCGGAAATCCTGTTCACCGTGTCAGTCATCTGCAACGCCGTCAGCGGGTTAAGCTGGCCAATGCCGAAGGTCTGGCCGGCGTAGAAAGGTTGGAAAAAAACAGCGCTGAACCGGTTGTTCGGGAATTCCACGCCGCCGATCGTCTTGCCCCGGAACTCTGCATTCCAAATCCGTTCGCGGCACGACCAAAGCGCATTGCTGCCCGTCTTGCCCTTACAGTCGTCAAACTCCGGCCGGTTGACGAAATCCGTCACCGGTTCGCCATCATATTCGAAAATAATCTCCGAGGAGACATAAGACAGCGCCTTCACATAATAGGTCTGCAATCGGTCATAGGCATCGACATTGTAGGTGTGTTCACCGACAATCGCCCCGGCCATGTGCAACGGCGAAATGCCATACTGCGCCGCGACCGATTTGATTTTCGACCGCAGTTTCGGGTCAGACTGCAGAAGGTTGAGGACCTTCTGATACTTGGCCTCATAGGAAGACTTGAGCGCCGCCGTGCGCTTGGCGGATGCGGCCGGAACGCCAGGCTGCTCCACATTGCGATTGCCCTCCGGAACCTGCGTCAACGCAAGCGCCGGAACGATGGCAAGGCAAAACACTGCCGCAGCGGCAAGAATTGTCTTCACGTGCATGATGACCTGCGTTTCCCGAATTCAGCGCAGCAATAGCCGCCGGACCCCCTCGGAGTCGAGGGGGATTTCGCCATGTCTTGTGGCCGAATTCGGGCGCAACCAGCCAACTACCGGCAAATAATCTTGCGCTCTTAACGTTGGGTCACGCCCTGATGCAAGGATATTACAGAATGAAGCGTGATAGGTCGGTGTTTTTCGCCAGAGCGCCGACATGCTTTTTGACATAGGCAGCATCAATTTTGAATGCAGTGCCGTTCTTGTCCGGCGCGTCATAGGAAATCTCGTCCAGCACCCGCTCCATCACTGTCTGCAGGCGGCGCGCGCCGATATTCTCTACCGAACTGTTCAAATCAACGGCAATGTCAGCCAGCGAATCAAGTGCGTCGTCGGTAAATTCAAGCTTTACGCCTTCGGTGCCCATCAGCGCGATATACTGCTTGATCAGCGAAGCCTCGGTCTCCGTCAAAATCCGCCGCATGTCTTCGCGGGTCAGCGCTGAAAGCTCCACCCGGATCGGCAGACGGCCTTGCAATTCGGGCAACAGATCCGATGGCTTGGCGACATGGAATGCGCCGGAAGCGATGAACAGGATATGGTCTGTCTTCACCGGCCCGTACTTGGTCGAAACCGTCGTGCCTTCGATCAGCGGCAGCAGATCGCGCTGCACCCCTTCGCGCGATACGCCAGCTCCCGCCCCGCCGTCGCGTGAGGCGATTTTGTCGATCTCGTCGAGAAAGACAATGCCATTGTCCTCCGTAGCCCGGACTGCTTCCCGGTTGATCTGGTCCTGATCAATCAGCTTGTCAGACTCATCATCGACCAGAAATTCGTAGGAATTCTTGACAGTGGTTTTCAGCTTTTTGGTGCGGCCGCCCATCGCCTTGCCGAGCATGTCGGAAAGATTCATCACGCCGATGTTGGCGCCGGGCATGCCCGGGATCTCGAAGGACGGCTGGCCGGAGTCAGCGACTTCAATTTCGATGTCCTTGTCGTCCATCTCGCCGTCGCGCAGTTTCTTGCGGAAACTGTCGCGGGTCGCGGGGCTGGCGGTCTTGCCCACCAGCGCGTCAAGCACCCGCTCTTCGGCGTTCACATGGGCTTTGGCCTTCACGTCTTCGCGCTTTTTTGTGCGGATCAGCACAATGCCGGCCTCAACCAGATCGCGGATGATCTGCTCGACATCACGGCCGACATAGCCAACCTCGGTGAATTTCGTAGCTTCCACCTTGATGAACGGCGCTCCGGCCAGTTTTGCCAGACGACGGGAGATTTCCGTCTTGCCGACGCCGGTGGGTCCAATCATCAGGATATTTTTCGGCATCACCTCTTCGCGCATCTGGCCTTCCAGCTGCTGACGCCGCCAGCGGTTGCGCAGGGCGATGGCCACGGCGCGCTTGGCGTCCTTCTGGCCGATGATGTGGCGGTCAAGTTCGGAAACGATCTCGCGGGGAGAAAATATGGTCATGGGAAAAAGATTGTCCTTTGTCTGAGTCTTCCAGAAGATAGGTTGCGCGCTTTGGTGTTTCCATAGGCAAATCAGGGATGGCGTCCCGACAGGCCTGCACAAACTTCTTTGCTGGCGTTAAATGTTTTGACCGTCGCCGGGTTCGATCTAGAATGAGTGCCTGCAGCAAGCCCGCTCAAGGACCAATGCCATGCCGGACATCACCATCATCCGTTCCGATACTCCATCCAAGGCACGATACGAGGCCCGGGTCGAAGGCATCGAAGAGCCGGGGGAACTCACCATATCCAAAGTTTCCGATGTGCTGATCATTGCTGATCACACCTACGCGCCGGAAAGCATGCGCGGCATGGGTGTTGCGTCTGCGTTGGTCAATCGGCTTATTGCCGACGCCCGCGCTGCAGGCCAGCGCATCATTCCTCTTTGTCCCTACGTCAAGGCGCAGGCCGGAAAGCATCGTGACGAATGGGCTGATGTCATCCAGTGGTGATGTAACTTCAGAATTTGTCACGCCTCTGAATCGAAATCGCCCTCCGGATTGTCGAGCGCCATCATCAGCGCCGGGCCGAATTCACTGGTTCGCGTGTCAAACGGCACAAAACCCGCCTTGGCGTAAGCCCTGATTGCCGCCGCATTGGAGGGATCAGGATCAATGATCAGGCGAACTGCGCCTTCTTCAAACAAGAGCCCTGCCAGCGCGGTCAGGATTGCGCTGCCGTGGCCCCTGTTCAGGTCAGAAGCCTCACCGATCGAGAGGTCGATGCCGAAGGTGCCGAACGGCTGATCCTGATAGGGATGACCGTCCTCCATGTGGGGATCGTATGTCTGCACATAGGCGATCGCCTTGCCGTCCAGCTCGGCGATCATCGGTTCGACCGCCTCCGAATCGAGATTGTCGAGGATTTCAGCCAGTTCCGCCTCCGGTTCGCCCCACCATTGCTGCCAGTGCGGCGAGGAAATCCAGCGCTTCAGGAGTGCAGCATCCTTTTTCGTGACGGCGCGGAAATCATAGTCTTGAGCGTCCGGCATTCCGTTATTCCTTGGCGCCGGACAAAAGTTTCGGAGCCGAATCGGCTTCCAGCGTCTCCAAAATGACCATATCATTGGTGTAAACGCAGATTTCCGCAGCAATTTTCATGGCCTTGCGCGCGATGTCCTCGGCATCCTTGTCCGTATCGGACAGGGCGCGGGCAGCGGCTAGGGCATAATTGCCGCCGGAACCGATGGCCATGATGCCTTCTTCCGGCTCCAGAACGTCGCCATTGCCGGTCAGGCCCAGCGTCACACTCTTGTCGGCGACAATCATCATGGCTTCCAGCCGCCGCAGATACCGGTCGGTGCGCCAATCCTTGGCAAGCTCCACGCAGGCGCGGGTCAACTGGCCCGGATACTGCTCGATTTTTGCTTCAAGCCGCTCCAAAAGGGTGAAGGCGTCAGCGGTGGCGCCGGCAAATCCGGCGATCACAGAGCCGTTGCCGAGGCGACGCACCTTGCGGGCATTGCCCTTCATCACGGTCTGGCCGAGCGAAACCTGGCCGTCGCCGGCTATGACCACCTTGCCGCCTTTGCGCACGCTAACGATTGTTGTCATTTCATTCTCCTGTGGCGATACCGCAGCGGTCTCTTTTCGACGACTGCCCGGACCCCGTTCCTGATGCTTCTATGTATGAACCCCGCCATGAAATGCAAACGGGCGCTGCGCATGAAACTTTTCATTCTTGGCTGAGGCTGATAAGAGCGCGTCAACAACCTAAAAGGATCAAGCCGTGTCTGCAAAGCGCTCCGCCACCGTCAGCCGTTCCACCAAGGAAACGGCGATTGAAGTGACCGTCAATCTGGACGGAACCGGCAGCCATGACATTTCCACCGGCATCGGCTTTTTTGATCACATGCTTGAGCAGCTGTCGCGCCACTCCCTGATCGACATGACGGTCCGCGCCAAGGGTGATCTGCACATTGATGACCACCACACGGCGGAAGACACCGGCATTGCGCTCGGCCAGGCGATTTCGAAGGCCCTCGGCGAACGCCGCGGCATCAACCGCTATGCTTCGCTTGATCTGGCGATGGATGGCACGCTGACCAAGGCGGCGGTGGATGTGTCAGGTCGCCCGTTTCTCGTCTGGAATGCACAATTTTCCGCACCGAAGATCGGTACCTTCGACACCGAACTGGTGCGTGAATTTTTCCAGGCCCTGGCGCAGAATGGAGGCATGACGCTGCACGTCATGAACCATTATTTCGACAACAACCATCATCTGGCCGAAACCTGCTTCAAGGCAGTGGCGCGGGTGTTGCGCACGGCCGTCGAAATCGATCCGCGCCAGAAGGATGCGATCCCGTCCACCAAGGGCACGCTGATCGCGTAAGGATTTCGCCGATGACAAGCTACATTGTCCTCACCGATCCGAACGACCGGAGCGGCGCAGAAGTGCGTTTCGTCCGAGATGGCTTTTCAATTGCCGCATTCCTTGTGCCGCTGGTCTGGCTGTTGTGGAAGCGCTTGTGGCTGGAAGCCGCGCTTCTGTTCGCCGCTTTCGGCGTAATCGGATATGCAGCGTTTTTCGCCTTCGGCGACAAATCGCCGGAAATCATGCCGCTCGTCTCGATGGCCTTTGGCCTTCTTTGTGCGCTTGAAGGTCCGGCAAGGCTGGTTGCTGATAATGAGCGCCGTGGCAGAAGTGTTTCCCAGGTCATCGTTGCATCGTCAGTGCGGATGGCCGAGGAAATCTTCGCCAGCCGCCATGAATTTGCCGCACCGGCAAACGCTGCGTCTGTCCGTGCGTTCCAGCCGGTCACAAGCCGCAGCCTCATTCCCCTGACCGGAGCGTCATGATCATGCGTGTCGCCATCATCGACTATGGCTCCGGCAATTTGCGCTCCGCCACCAAGGCCTTTGAACGCGCCGCCCGCGAATCCGGCGTCGATGCCGATATTCTCCTTACCGCAGACGCGGAAATTGTCCGCACCGCCGACCGCATCGTCCTGCCCGGCGTCGGCGCCTATGCCGATTGCAAGGCGGGCCTTGCCCACGTGCCAGGCATGATCGGCGCGCTACAGGAGGCGGTGATCACACGCGCCAATCCGTTCCTCGGCATCTGTGTCGGCATGCAGCTGATGTCGTCGCGCGGCCTGGAAAAGACAGTTACGCAAGGTCTGGATTGGATCAAGGGCGACGTGGTCGAAATGACGCCGTCTGATCCGGACTTGAAAATCCCGCAGATCGGCTGGAACACGATTGACCTGAAAAAGCCGCACCCGCTGTTTGATGGCCTCAAGACCGGCGAAAATGGCCTGCACGCTTATTTCGTCCACTCCTATCATTTTGCTGCCGAAAATCCGGAAGATATTCTTGCCGTCACAAACTACGGCGGCGCAATGACCGCCGCTGTCGCGCGTGACAATATGGTCGGCACACAGTTCCACCCAGAGAAGAGCCAGAAGCTTGGACTGGCGTTGATCGCCAATTTCCTGAGGTGGAAGCCATGATCCTTTTCCCCGCCATCGACCTCAAAGACGGCCAGTGCGTGCGCCTCAAGCTTGGCGAAATGGCCAGCGCCACCGTCTACAATGAAAACCCGGCGGCGCAGGCCAAGGCCTTTGAGGATCAGGGTTTCAAGTGGCTGCATGTGGTGGATTTGAACGGCGCGTTTGAAGGTCAGTCGGTCAATGGCGCAGCGGTCGAGGCCATTCTCAAGGCGACCAGCAATCCTGTGCAGCTCGGCGGCGGCATACGGACGCTGAAGCACATTGAAAGCTGGCTAAACAAAGGCCTTGCCCGCGTTATCCTCGGCACCATCGCCGTGCGTGATCCGGATCTGGTGAAAAAGGCCTGCCGCCTGTTTCCGGGGCAAGTCGCCGTTGGCATCGACGCCAAGGGCGGCTTTGTCGCAGTCGAAGGCTGGGCCGAAGCGTCCACGCTCGGCGTCGTAGAACTGGCCCAGAAATTCGAGGGCGCGGGCGTTGCCGCCATCATCTACACCGATATCGACCGCGACGGCGTTCTGGCCGGCATCAACTGGCCGTCGACAATCGCGCTTGCCGAAGCCGTCTACATCCCCGTCATCGCCTCCGGCGGCCTCGCCTCGATGGAAGACATCCGCCGCATGACAATGCCCGACGCGCAAAAACTCGAAGGCGCAATTTCAGGCCGGGCACTCTACGACGGGCGGATCGACCCGAAAGAGGCATTGGCGCTTTTGGAGAATCGCCAATGACCCTCAAAGTCCGCATTATTCCCTGTCTCGACGTCAAGGATGGCCGTGTCGTCAAGGGTGTCAATTTCGTCAACCTGATAGACGCCGGTGATCCGGTTGAAGCCGCCAAGGCCTATGATGCGGCCGGGGCGGATGAGCTTTGCTTTCTCGACATCACGGCGAGCCACGAAAACCGCGAGACGATATTCGACGTCATCGCCCGCACCGCCGAGCAATGTTTCATGCCGCTGACCGTCGGCGGCGGAGTGCGGCGGATTGCTGACATCCGCAAACTGCTGCTGGCGGGCGCGGACAAGGTGTCGATCAACACCACGGCGGTGAACCGGCCGGAGTTTGTTGCTGAAGCTGCCGATAAGTTCGGCAACCAGTGCATCGTTGTTGCCATCGACGCCAAGAAAGTTTCCCATCTGGGAGAGGAAGACCGCTGGCAGATTTTCACCCATGGCGGCCGCAACGCCACCGGCATTGACGCCGTCGAGTTCGCCCGCAAGGTCACGGATCTCGGCGCTGGCGAAATTCTCCTGACTTCGATGGACCGTGATGGCGCCAAGATCGGCTATGACCTCGGTCTCACCCGCGCCGTGGCAGATGCCGTGCGCGTGCCGGTGATTGCCTCGGGCGGTGTCGGCGATCTCGATCATCTGGTGGCGGGCGTCAAACAGGGTCACGCAGCCGCCGTTCTTGCTGCCTCGATTTTTCATTTCGGAACCTATACGATTGCGCAAGCCAAAGCGCACATGGCTTCTGCTGGCATTCCGATGCGCCTTGATCCCGTGGCTTGAGACACACCATGTCCTTTTCCCTTACCGATCTTGAATCCATCGTCGCCGCCCGCGCGGCCGTCACCGACGGAACGTCCTGGACGGCCAAGCTGGTCGGCAAGGGCATGCCTGTCGCGGCCAAGAAGCTCGGCGAGGAAGCGGTCGAAACCGTGATCGCCGCCGTCCAAATGGGCGAGGAGGGGGACGACGAAAGCCTGATAGCTGAATCCGCTGACCTTCTTTATCATTGGCTTGTGGTCCTGAAGATCGCTGGCGTTCCGCTTGAGGCCGTGATGGCCGAACTTGAACGCCGGACGGCGCAATCGGGACTTCAGGAAAAGGCAGCCCGCACCGATTGATGATCGCGTGCGCCAGACAGGACTGAAGCGGCATGGATGACGGTTTGACCACCGCTTTTTCTCCCTACCGGACATTTGCCGCAGACCGCTGGGCGGAATTCCGCGCCGACACGCCGCTGACCTTGACTGCGCAGGACCTTGATCGCCTCCGCTCGCTCGGCGATCCGATCAATCTGGATGAAGTGCGGCGCATTTATCTGTCGATGTCGCGGCTGTTGTCGGCGCATGTCGAATCGAGCCAGATCCTGTTTCAGCAGCGAAAACGTTTCCTGAACCTGGACGAGGCGATCAAGACCCCCTTCGTCATCGGCATCGCCGGCTCTGTCGCCGTCGGCAAGTCCACCACCGCCCGCATTTTGCGCGAACTTTTGCGCCGCTGGCCGTCAAGCCCGCGCGTCGCCCATGTCACCACCGACGGCTTTCTGTTTCCGAACGAGGCCCTGCGTGAGAAGGGCTTGATGGACCGCAAGGGCTTTCCGGAAAGCTATGACGTCAATGCGTTGATGAACTTTTTGGGCGCGATCAAGGCCGGGCGCGGCGAAGTGCGCGCGCCCTTCTATTCGCATCTGGTCTATGACGTGGTGCCGAACGAATTCATCACCATCGACCGGCCGGACATCCTGATTTTCGAAGGCATCAACGTGCTGCAGCCACGCCAGCTGCCGAAAGACGGCAAGGTTGTGCCGTTTGTTTCGGACTATTTCGATTTCGCCATCTACATCGACGCCGACGAGAAGCTGATCCACAAATGGTATGTCGAGCGCTTCATGAAGCTGCGCGAAACCGCCTTCCGCGATCCGAAGAGCTTTTTCCACCGCTACACGGCTTTGACCGAAGACGCGGCCCTGTCGATTGCCGAAAATCTCTGGACCAACATCAACATGAAAAACCTGGTCGAGAATATTTTGCCGACAAGGCCCCGCGCCGATCTGATCCTGACCAAGGGGCCGGACCATCTGGTCAAGGAAGTGTCGTTGAGGAAGCTCTAAGCCGGCTTCGACACCCGCCGGAGCGTCAGGTTGATCCGGCCGCCGTTCTTCAGCAACGTCGATGTCGCCGGATAAATCCGGTCAACGCCGTGAAACGCCAGACGGCTTTGCCCGCCGATCAGCACGATGTCTCCGCTCACCAACCGGAATGACACAGTCCGGCCCTCGCGTTTTGTCCCGCCGACGCGGAACAGGCAGGCGTCGCCGAGTGAAACCGACAGTACGGGCGCGTCGAAGTCCTGCTCGTCGCGGTCCTGATGCAGGCCCATCTTGGCCGTATCGCTGTAGAAATTGACGAGACAGGCTTCTGGTTCAAGCGGACACGCCGCAAAGGTTCGCCAAATATCCGTCAGCCGCTCCGGTATCGGCGGCCATTTCTGTCCGGTCACTGGATGGGTTGGCTGATACCGGTAGCCGTGATCCTTATCGGTAACCCAGCCGAGCGCGCCGCAATTGGTCATGCGCACCGACATTTCCTTGCCGGTCTTCGGCATGGCCGGTGTGAACAGCGGTGCAGCAGCGACCACGGCCCGGATGTCATCGACCAGCGCCTGTTGCTGCGCGCGGTCCAGCGCGCCAGGGATGTGCTTGATGCCTTTGGGCAGAACAAGCATCAGCCAATCATCCTCAATTGAGCGCTGCCTGTACTTCGGTCAGCGTCGGGATCGACGGCTGGGCTCCCGGCTTGGTGCTGGCGAGCGTGCCTGCCGCCGCCGCAAGCCGCATTGCTTCCGGCAGACCCAAGCCGGCATGAAGCCCGGCGGCCAGATAGCCGCAGAACGTGTCGCCGGCGCCGACAGTGTCCACGGGCGTCACTTTCAATGCGGGAACCTGGTGAAAATCTTTGCCGGTGGCCGCTACTACACCATCGCCGCCAAGCGTCACCATGATGATCCGCCCGGTGCGCACGGTGAAATCCTGCATCTTTTCCACAAGGGTCGCGCCCGAAAGCGCCATCGCCGTTGATGCCAGATCAAACTCCGTCTCGTTGGCGATGGTGATGTCGGCATCCGCCATCATCGCCACGCAATCGGCGTGGAACGGTGCAATGTTGAGCACGCTCAGCGCGCCGAAAACCCGCGCTTTGGCAATCGCCGCCCTCACCGTATCAAAGCCGATTTCCAGCTGCAGCAGGATCACGTCGCCCTTGGCAAAGGCCAAGTCGCCGAATTGGTCGTTGGTCACCTCCATGTTCGCTCCGGAAATGATGGCGATGACATTTTCGCCGTCGCCGCCGACCATGATGATGGCCGTTCCGGTCGGCGCGGACGTCTCCTTCACCCGCGTCAGATCCACACCATCCTTCTTGAGCAAGGCCAGCGCGCCCTCTGCAAACGCATCGATGCCGACCGCCCCGACCATAATAACCGAAGCGCCCGCGCGCCGCGCGGCAAGCGCCTGATTGGCCCCCTTGCCGCCGGGTGCAGTGGAAAAGGCCGTGCCCTTGATCGTCTCGCCCGGTTCCGGCAGGCGCGGCACGTTGGCGAACAGGTCGATGTTGATGGAGCCGACGGTGACGATCATGCTTGAATCCCTTGCGTTTTGAGATGGGATTCTATCCGAGCCGGCCACGCATTTGAAGCGCCTTCAATGCGCGGCGATCTGGCCTGCCTCCCAGCCAAGGATCGCCCGCTTGCGCGTCAGCCCCCAATGATAGCCGGTCAGCGCCCCGGTCGCGCTGACCGCGCGATGACAGGGGACGACAAAGGAGATCGGATTGGCGCCAACCGCCGCGCCGACGGCACGCGACGCCTTGTCATTGCCAGTCACCCGCGCCAAATCGCCGTAGCGGCACGCCGTGCCCATTGGCACCTTGAGCAGCGCCTCCCAGACCCGCACTTGAAAATCCGTGCCGATCAAAACGATCCGCAGCGGTTCGTTGGCTTTCCAGCGCGCAGGGTCGAATACGCGGCGCACATAGGGCAAAGTGGCGGCCTCATCGCGCGCAAATGTGGCAAACGGCCAGCGCCGGGTCATGTCTTTCAACGCGGCCTCATCATCGCCATCCGAAAACGCCAGCCCGCAAAGTCCTCGCTCCGTCGCCATCGCCAAGGCGCGCCCGAAGGGACCGGAGTGAAAGCCGTAGCGGATCACCAGCCCCTTGCCGCCGGTCTTGTAGTCGCCCGGCGACATCGCCTCGTGCGTGACAAACAGATCGTGCAGGCGGCTCGGACCTGAAAGGCCAAGTTCGTGCGATGTCTCCAGCAGCGGCATGCCGCCGCCGAGCAGCCGCTTGGCATGATCCAGCGTCACTGCCTGCAGGAATGCCTTGGGCGAAAGTCCTGCCCAGCGGGTGAACAGTTTCTGCAAGGCGGTCGGATCGAGACCTGCGACGCGAGACAAATCCTCCAGCGACGGCTGGTCACGGTAATCCTCGCTGATCGCCTCGATCACCTTTGCAATGGTTTCGTAATCCCGTGCAGGCACGTCGGCTTCGCCGGTAAATTCAGCAATGGATTGCAGCATGGTTCATCTCCTTGGTCCAACCATGCACGAATCAAACCCACACCCGCCACCCGAAACTTGGGCGCTATTTGCGCTTCACATTCGCCAGCGCCAATCCGAACGCTTTGGCGAAACTTTCGCGGTCGTCCGGATTGAGAAAATCGCCGATGGGCACGCGCTGGCTCCGGCTGGCGACAGTCAGGCCGGTCACACCGGCGTAAGGGTGTTTGATAACCTTCAGTCTTGTCCACAACGGGTTGAACTGGCTCTGCTTGGTTTTGCCGGAAACATCGACACGCCGGATCAAAAGCTCATGCCGTGTCAACCGCACCTCCTCGTGCATCCGCGCCGCGCGGTAATTGATGCGGAAGGCGATGTAGATCGCCAGCACATCCAGCCCGAAAAACCCGAAGATCGGCCATGCGCCCATCGCCACGAACACCAGACCGGTGACAAGCCAGCTGCCAATCAGGATCAGCATCAGGATTTTGAAACCGTTTTGCCCAAGCGAACGGTGCGGCGTCAAAACCGCGTGAAAATCCGCAACCTCTTCTGTCCCGTCATTGGCGCTGTCCATGAATGTGAGTATAGGCGAGTGATGGCCGAGAAAAAGACCCTCACGAAAAAATCATCTAAAGCGCTCTACACGCGCGATGAGGTCGCCGCGATCTTCGAGCGCTTCAAACAGCAGAACCCGGAGCCCAAGGGCGAACTCGAACACGTCAACGCATTCACGTTGCTGGTGGCAGTCGTCCTGTCGGCGCAGGCGACGGACGTCGGCGTCAACAAGGCAACGCGCGCGTTGTTTGAAATTGCCGATACGCCGGAAAAAATGCTGGCGCTGGGCGAAGAAAAGGTCGGCGAGTACATCAAAACCATCGGCCTGTGGCGCAACAAGGCGAAAAACGTCATTGCCCTGTCACAGGCTCTGATCCGTGACTATGGCAGCCTGGTTCCGGACAGGCGCGATGACCTGGTCAAACTTCCGGGCGTCGGCCGCAAGACGGCCAATGTGGTCCTGTCGATGGCGTTCGGGCAGCCGACAATGGCCGTCGACACGCATATTTTCCGCCTTGGCAACCGGTTGGGACTGGCGCCCGGCAAGACGCCGGATCAGGTCGAGCAGAAGCTCTTGAAGGCCATTCCTGAACCTTATCTCTACCATGCCCACCACTGGCTGATCCTGCACGGCCGCTATGTCTGCAAGGCGCGCAAGCCCGAGTGCGAGCGCTGCGTCATCTCGGATCTGTGCAAATCGCCGGAGAAGCGGGTTAACTGATCCACCAAGGCAGGGCTTTCAAAACGGGGAGCAACCGTCTAGGGAGTGGCCGTTTTGAGACGCAACCTGGAAGACAAGCTCCATGACCACCCATGATGTGCTGACCATCGGCAATGCCATTGTCGATATTATCGCCCGCACCGAGGATGATTTCCTCGTCGCCAATGGCATCATCAAGGGAGCAATGAACCTGATCGACGCCGAACGCGCCGAACTCCTCTATTCCCGCATGGGACCGGCGGTGGAAGCCTCCGGCGGCTCAGCCGGCAATACGGCGGCAGGCATTGCCAATCTTGGCGGCAAGGCCGCCTATTTCGGCAAGGTCGCCAACGATCATCTCGGCCGCATCTACACCCACGACATCCGCGCCCAAGGCGTCGCCTTCGACACCAAGCCGTTGCAAGGCACGCCGCCGACCGCGCGCTCGATGATTTTTGTCACCCCCGATGGCGAACGCTCGATGAACACCTACCTCGGCGCTTGTGTCGAGCTTCAGCCGGCTGATATTGAAGAGGACAAGGTCGCGGGCGCGCAGATCACCTATTTCGAAGGCTATCTCTGGGATCCCCCGCTCGCCAAGGACGCCATCCGTTTTGCCGCTTCAATTGCCCACAGACATGGACGCAAGATGGCGATGACGCTGTCCGACAGTTTCTGCGTTGACCGTTACCGCGCCGAATTCCTCGACCTGATGCGCTCCAAGACCGTCGACGTCGTCTTTGCCAACGAGCATGAGCTGAAGGCGCTTTATCAGACCGCCGATTTCGAGACCGCCCTTGACCTGTTGCGCAACGACTGCGAACTGGCTGCTGTCACCCTGTCTGAAAAAGGTTCGATCATCACAAGGGGCCATGAAACCGCCGTCATCAATCCGGTCCCGGTCGAGCGCGTGGTGGACACCACCGGCGCTGGCGATCTTTATGCGTCCGGCGTTCTCTATGGCCTGACTCAGGGCAAGTCGCTTGCCGATTGCGGCAGGCTCGGCTCGATGGCCGCCTCGATCTGCATCAGCCAGATCGGCCCGCGCCCGCAGGAAAATCTCGCGGAAGCGGCGCGCCAGCTCGGTATTCTTTAGCCAGCTTTCAGCCACAAGACCGCAGATCGGCACCAGCGAAGCCTAGAACCTTTTGCGTATTTGACATATATATTAATCGCTATATTAATATCTGATAAGTGTCAGAATTATGGCGCACGCCTGTGCGTCTTTTCCTTGACCTGCAACAAGGTGTTCGCAGGCCAAAGGCGCAATATGCATGCAAGCCAAACCTTCAGGGAGGAAGACATGGCACATATCGTTGTACTCGGCGCCGGACTTGGCGGCACCATCATGGCCTATGAAGTCAAGGATGCTGTCGGCAAAGGCCACAAGGTCTCGGTCATTTCCAATGGCAGCAAATACTCATTTGTCCCGTCCAACCCGTGGGTTGCGGTCGGCTGGCGCACCAAGGAGGCCATTGAGGTTGATCTGGTGCCGGTCATGCACAAGCGCGATATCGCGCTGTTGCCGCAGGGCGCCAAGCGCCTGCATGCCGAGGAAAAGCGCGTCGAGCTGAACGATGGCACTTCGGTCAACTACGATTACCTCGTCATCTCGACCGGGCCCGATCTTGCTTTCGACGAAATCGAAGGCTTCGGCCCTGCCGCCAACACCCATTCGGTATGTCACGTCGATCACGCGGTGCAGACCAAGGAGGCATTCGACAAGCTTGTCGCCAATCCGGGGCCAGTGGTGATCGGTGCGGTGCAGGGCGCATCCTGTTACGGCCCGGCCTACGAATTCACTTTCATTCTCGACAAGGCGCTACGCGACGCCAAAGTGCGCGACCGCGTGCCGATGACCTTCGTCACTTCCGAACCCTATATCGGGCATCTTGGCCTTGATGGCGTCGGCGACACCAATGGCCTCCTGGAAAGCGAAATGCGCCAGCACCACATCAAGTGGGTCTGCAATGCCAAGGTCGACAAGGTTGAGCCTGGCATGCTGCACGTCTCGGAAATCAACGAGGACGGCACTGTCAAGAAGGCG
Source organism: Rhizobiaceae bacterium (assembly GCA_041751995.1). Lineage (GTDB taxonomy): Bacteria > Pseudomonadota > Alphaproteobacteria > Rhizobiales > Rhizobiaceae > JANMEX01. The sequence goes on from JBGSHY010000103.1 coordinate 90,187, forward strand.
CATGAGATCCCGCAGGTCTTCACCATGATGCTTCCCGCCTTCCGCGGCGTCGAGGCCGTGCGCAACATTGAAGGCCTGACCAATCCGCGCGGCTTCATTCTGGTCGACAAGCACCAGAGCAATCCGAAATTTCCGGAAATCTTCGCCGTCGGCGTCTGCGTCGCCATCCCGCCGATGGGCAAGACCCCCGTTCCCTGCGGCGTGCCGAAAACCGGGTTCATGATCGAATCGATGGTCACGGCCACGGCGCACAACATCGGCAATCTGGTCAACGGCAAGAAACCGGATGCGCAAGGCACATGGAATGCCGTCTGCCTCGCCGACTTCGGCGACAGCGGCGTCGCCTTTGTTGCCCAACCGCAAATCCCGCCGCGCATTGTCAATTGGGCTTCGTCCGGCAAGTGGGTCCATGTGGCCAAGATCGGGTTTGAAAAATACTTCCTGCGCAAGATCAAGTCGGGCGTGTCCGAGCCTTTCTACGAACGCCTTGCCATGCAGGCGCTCGGCATTGAAAAGCTGAAGGACATCAAGTTCGACAGCTGAGCAAGGCACATTCGGAGTTTTCTGTTCGGCGGCATCGGGTGTTCGATGCCGCCGTTCGCGTTTTCAGCAAAAATTTTCGCTTGCGGCACTTAACAAATGCAAATATAGCAATATATCTATGTTAATTCGAATCCACTCAGGAGCCACCCATGTCGCTTGATCGTTCTGTCCTTGCCTTTGCCGGTGTCATGACCCTTTTGTCGGTTGTGCTGACCTTGCTTGTATCACCGCATTTCGTCTGGTTCACCGCCTTCATCGGTGTCAACCTGCTCCAGTCTGCCTTTACCGGCTTCTGCCCTGCTGCCTCGGTTTTGCGCAAGCTCGGCTTCAAGCCGGGCTGCGCATTCTGAACTCGTGAAAGAGGGTCTTCCCATGCGTCTCATGCTCTTGGCTGCATGCATTGCGGCTTCCGGTCCTGCATTTGCTGAAACCATCAAGGTGGAGCCTCAGCAGATTGTTGAATGGAAGGCCGTCTATGGCCGCGTCGAAGCGCGCGACACCATCGCAGCCCGTGCCCGCATCGGCGGCATTGTCGTGGAGCTTTCCGTTTCCGAAGGCGATGAAGTCAAGGCCGGGCAAAAGATCGCCACCGTCCGCGACGACAAGATCGCCTACCAGATTGACGCGCTTGACGCGCAGATCGCCTCTTTTGAAGCGCAACTCGCCACGGCCAAGGACGAACTCGACCGCGGCAAGGCGCTTGTCGCAAAAGGCGTTTCCACCGCGCAGCGTCTCGACCAGCTGAAAACGATGGTAGACGTCGCGCAAAGCCAGCTGGATGCCACGAAAGCCCAGCGTTCTGTCGTTGTCCAGCAAGGCGCGGAAGGCGAAGTGCTTGCCCCAGGCGATGGCCGCATTCTAACCGTTCCAGTCACAAAAAACGCTGTCATCATGGCCGGCGAGCCGGTCGCGACAATTGGCGGGGGCGGCTTTTTCCTCCGCCTTGCCATCCCCGAACGCCATGCCGGCCTGTTGAAGAAGGACGCCGCCATCCGCATCGCGTCAGACACCGGCGAGGCGACCGGCCGTCTCGCCAAAATTTATCCGCAGCTGGAAAACGGCCGCGTCATTGCTGACGTTGAAGTCGACAAGCTGGACACTGAATATGTGAATGCCCGTGTACTGGTTGAAGTTCCGGTCGGCGAACGCCAAGCCATCGTGGTCTCTGAAGCCGCCGTCACCAGCCGCTCCGGCATTGATTTTGTCACTGTCGCTGTCGAAGGCAAGGAAACCGCCCGTGCTGTTGTCACCGGCGAAAAAACAAACGCTGACGGCAAGCCGATGATTGAAATTCTCACGGGCCTCTCTTCAGGCGACATGGTGGTGTTGCCATGAACATCGACGATATCAAGCCCGTCGAAATCGAGCGCGGCAAGTCTCCGCTCGGCATAGCCGGCGCTCTGACCCGCGCCTTCATCACGTCGCCGCTGACACCTTTGTTTCTGGTCGCCGCATTCGCCTTCGGCCTCGTCGCGCTGATGACCTTGCCACGTGAGGAAGAGCCGCAGATTTCCGTCCCGATGGTGGACATTCTGGTGCGCGCCGATGGCCTCAAGGCTGAAGATGCCGCCAAGCTGATTTCTGAACCGCTGGAAACCATCGCCAAGGGCATCGATGGCGTCGAGCATGTCTATTCGCAAACCCGCGACGACAGCGTCATGGTCACCGCCCGCTTCATCGTCGGCACCGCGTCAGACGCTGCCATCCTGCGTGTTCATGACAAGGTCCGCGCAAATTTGTCGAGCATACCGGTTGGCGTGCCGGAGCCGATGATCGTCGGCCGCGGCATTGATGACGTCGCCATTGTTGCGCTCACCCTGTCGCCGAAGCCGGAAGCCGCCGACCGCATCACTCCCAATGACTTGACCCGCGTCGCCCGCGAATTGCGCACCGAGATATCAAAGATCGATGATGTTGGTCTGTCCTATCTGGTTGGCGAAGCCGGCGAGATCATCCGCGTGGCGCCAAACCCGGAAAAGCTCGCGCTTTATGGCGTGACGCTGCAGCAGCTTGCCGGCAAGGTTTCCGGCGCCAACCGCACGTTCCCGGCCTCCAAGGTCCGCGACAATGGCGAGCAGATCGACATCATCGCCGGTGAAACACTTGGCTCTCCTGCCGCCGTAGCAAACCTGTTAATCACCAGCCGCGATGGCCGTCCGGTCTATGTCCGCGATGTCGCCGACGTGGCATTCGCCATTGATACCAGCGATGCGCTGGTCTCCACGGTCACCAAAAGCGAAACCGGTGTCATCCGGATGCCGTCGGTGACACTGGCCGTCGCCAAACGGGCTGGTTCAAACGCCGTGCTGGTCGCCGAGCAAATTCTCCACAGCGTCGAGCGGCTTGAAGGCAATCTGATTCCCGAGGACATGCAGGTCGAGGTCACCCGCGACTACGGCGAAACGGCCAACGAAAAGGCCAATGAGCTGCTGTACCATCTCGGCCTTGCCACCGTGTCGATCATCGCGCTGGTGTGGCTGGCCATCGGCCGCCGCGAGGCGCTGGTCGTGGCCATCGTCATTCCCGTGACCATTCTCCTGACATTGTTCGCCTCTCGCGTCATGGGCTACACGCTCAACCGCGTCTCCCTGTTCGCCCTGATCTTTTCCATCGGCATTCTTGTCGATGACGCCATCGTCATCATCGAAAACATAGCGCGCCATTGGGCCATGGGCGACGGTCGCGATCGCAAGCAGGCAGCCATCGACGCCGTCGCTGAAGTCGGCAACCCGACCATTGTCGCCACGCTTACGGTTGTTGCCGCGCTTTTGCCGATGCTGTTCGTCTCCGGCATGATGGGCCCCTACATGAGCCCGATTCCGGCCAACGCTTCGGCAGCGATGATTTTCTCCTTCTTCGTCGCCGTCATCGTTACGCCCTGGTTGATGCTGAAAGTCGCAGGAAAAGCTCCGGCGCATGATCATCATGACGAAGAGCATGGCGGCACGCTCGGTCGCATCTATCGCATGGCTGCCAAACCACTGCTCGCCTCCAAGCGCAACAGCTGGATCTTCCTGATCATCGTCGGCGTCATGACCATGGGTTCACTGACGCTGTTCTATACCCAGCACGTCACGGTCAAGCTGCTGCCGTTCGACAACAAGTCGGAACTTTCGGTTTCCATCGACCTGCCGGAAGGCTCTTCTGTCGAGGCGACAGACCGCGTCGCCCAGGCCATAGCGGCCATTGTTGTCGGTCTGCCCGAAGTCAAAAGCGTGCAGACCCATGCAGGCACCGCTGCGCCGTTTAATTTCAACGGCCTCGTGCGTCATTCCTTCTACCGCACCGAGCCCCAGCTTGGCGACGTCGCCATCAACCTGACCGGCAAGGGCGAGCGTGACCGCTCCAGTCACGAGATCGCGCTCGACATCCGCGCCCGGATTGCCGCCATTCCGGTTCCGGAAGGCTCGTCAATGAAAGTGGTCGAGCCGCCTCCAGGCCCACCGGTGATGGCCACCCTCCTTGCCGAAATTTATGGCCCGGATGCCGAAACCCGCCGCATGACTGCTGCAAAGGTTGAGGCTGCGTTCAGATCCGTGCCGTTTATTGTCGACATCGACAATTCCTACGGCGCGCCATCACGGCGCAAGCGCATCGCCATTTCGACCGACAATGCCGAATTCTTCCACGTCGAGGAATCTGACGTGCTCGACACCATCGCCACCCTCAACGGCGGCAATACGGTCGGCTATTCGCACAAGGGCGGCGGCCGTCATCCGGTGCCGATCCGCATTGAGCGGCCCAAGGGCGAGCGCACATTGGACGAGCGCTTCCTTGCAACGCCCATCCCGGCCAACGTGCTGCCCGGCGACCGTTCCGTGGTCGAACTTGGCGATGTTGTCACCGTGACGGACGAAAAGGCATCGTTCCCGATCTTCCGCCACAATGGCCGCAACGCCGAAATGGTGACGGCTGAACTGGCTGGTGATTTCGAGGCCCCGCTTTACGGCATGCTCGCCGTGCAGAAGGCGCTCGATGCACAGGATTGGACCGGTCTTGAAAAGCCGGAAATCATCCTGCACGGTCAGCCGGAAGCCGAGACCAAACCGGCGCTGCTGTGGGACGGCGAGTGGGAAGTCACCTGGGTGACATTCCGCGACATGGGCGGCGCGTTCGGCGTGGCGCTTCTGGGCATCTACATCCTGGTCGTCGCCCAGTTCGGCTCGTTCAAGCTGCCGTTGGTGATTCTCACCCCGGTGCCGCTGACCTTCATCGGCATCCTCGTCGGTCACTGGCTGTTCGACGCGCCGTTCTCGGCGACCTCGATGATCGGCTTTATCGCACTTGCCGGCATCATCGTGCGCAACTCGATCTTGCTGGTGGACTTCATCAAGTCGGCCCATACCGACGAGCGCCACCTCACTGACGTGCTGCTGGAAGCCGGCGCCATCCGCTTCAAGCCGATCCTGCTCACCGCCCTAGCGGCGATGATCGGCGCGGTGGTGATCCTGACCGACCCGATCTTCCAGGGGCTGGCGATCTCGCTGCTGTTCGGCCTTGCGTCGTCAACGCTGTTGACCGTGCTGGTCATCCCGGCGATCTACCGCGTCTTGCGGACTTGATCCTTTGGCTCCCGGCGGGGTTTCACCACCTCGTCGGGCTGCCGTCCCGGCCTTGCCCTGTAGACCGGAAATTTCCACCCGAATGCCAGCGCCCCGCCGCGCACCAGAAAGGCGATGACCACGCCGCCAACTGCCGCCGCGCCTTCCGGCGTTCCCGCACCTGACATCACCACATAGACCGCCGACCCGCAAAGCGCCGCCGTCACGTAGATCTCGGGCCGCAGCAGCACCGAGGGCTCGCCCGCCACGATGTCGCGCAAGATGCCGCCGAATGTCGCCGTCATGATCCCGGTCACCACTGCAATCAGCGGCGGCACGCCGAGCGCCAGCCCCTTGGCCGCGCCAATCACGCAGTAGGCCGCAAGGCCGATCGCATCGAGCCACAACAGCACGATATAGCGCGACCAGACCAGATGCGCGGTAAAGTAAGTCAGCACCGCCGTGGCCGCCGCCACGGTGAGGTAGCCTGGCTGTTTCACCCAGAACACCGGTGTCGCCCCAAGGATCAAATCCCTGAGCGTTCCGCCGCCGACCCCTGTCAGGATGCCGAGAAAAATGAACCCGATAATGTCCAGCTGCTTGCGCGAAGCCGCAAGCGCCCCGGTGGCGGCAAACACGGCGACGCCGCAATAATCGAGGAATTGGAGAAGGGTCATGGCAAACGGATGACATGAACTGGCAGTGGATTCAATCGGAGGTCTGTCGCAAACACGTTTTTGAGCGGCGACCAAAGTGGTCTCGTCATTCCGGACAAGCAAAGCGCAGATCCGGAATCCAGAGCGCTAACCGCGATAATACATTAATAAAATCAATGTGATAGGTGACAATGACACACGACCGCGGCGTCTTATTTCCACAGCCAGAGCGCTGGATTCCGGGTTCCGCGTTGCGGCCCCGGAATGACGCCCTGTGGGGATATTCACCCGATCATCCGATCCGCTGCCTTGAAGAACTTGCGCGCCATCGCCACAATCTGTCCGTCGGTTGGATGATCCGCAGCCTCCAGGCCGATGATGCGGTCCGCCAGCAGATGATCGTGATGCTTCACGTGCTTGGCGAGTTCTTCCTTGGCCGATCCGGGGCCGATGATCAGCCATTCCTTCGCCGCCTTCAAAGACTCGACCACGGTATGCAGCCATTTTTCGTCAATCGGTGTGCGTCCGCCGTCCACGGTCCCGGCGTGCTTGTGCGCCTGATCGAAGGTCTTGGATGTCCCAAGCGTGATTTCGTCGGCGCTGTCGCGCGTCAGGAAAAACACCTTGGCTTGCCGGTGGTCGATCCAGACGACGGCATGTTGCGTTTCCACGTGTTTGTTCGGCATGAGTGCGCTCCTTTTATGCAATGACCCTCTGACGCCTGAAGCGTCAGCATGGCCAAATCATGGAGCGATCAAGCGCCGCTTGCGTTGATGCGTGTCAAGCCTGCAGCCAAACACCTGTCAGGCAGCGCTGTCTTCAGGCTTGATGTCGACGATTTTGGGCCCGCCCTTGGCGACGCCCACCATCGCCGGACGCAGCACGCGGTCAGCAATCACATATCCGGCCTGCACCACGTTCACCACCGTGTTGTTCGGCACATCCGGGTTCGGCACTTCAAACATCGCCTGATGGAAGTTCGGGTCAAACTTCTGGCCTTCGGGTTCCAGCTTCTTGACGCCATGGCGCTCCAGCGTGGTCAAAAGCGCCCGCTCGGTCAGGTCCACGCCTTCCAGCAGGGCCAGAACGGTCGGGTCCGCGGCGCTGCGCGAATCATCGGGAAACGCCGCCAGCGCCCGGTTGAGATTGTCGGATATAGCCAGCATGTCGCGGGCAAAATTGGTCACCGCATAGGTCTTGGCGTCGCGCACGTCACGCGCCGTGCGGTGGCGGAGGTTCTCCATTTCGGCCGCGCCGCGCAGCACGCGGTCCTTCAGCTCGGCATTTTCCGCAATCAGCATTTCCATCGCCTTGGCGATCTTCTCCTGCTCGGAAGGCTCAAGCTCAACGACCGGCTCTGCGCCGGTTTCCGGATCAAGACCGGCGGCTTCAAGGATTTCGTCTGCAGACATCTGATATTTGTCGCTCATCGAGGGACTATCCAATCAATGGGTAAAGGAGGGTTGACCGGCATATCGAGGTTCGGGGGTGAAAAATCAAGGAAAAACGGTTTGCAGCGCGACGATACGCCGCCTCAGATGCCAAGGTCGCTGTCGGCGTCGAGCCGTTTGACGAGGATTTTGTCGACGCGGCGGCCATCAAGATCGAGCACCTCAAAGCGGAAGCCCATCGCCTCGGTGACTTCGCCCGTATGCGGCAAATGCCGCATCAGGTCGATCACAAGGCCTGCTGCCGTCTCGTAGGACCGCTTTTCCGTCAGCTTCATCCCGACCAGTTCCGCCATTTCGTCAACCGGCATCCAGCCGGCGATCAGCCAGGAGCCATCCTCGCGCTTCACCGCTTCCGGCTCACCCTCATCCTCGTCTGACTGGAACGAGCCCGCAATGGCGTCCAGAATGTCGGCCGGTGTGACGATGCCTTCAAAATGGCCATATTCGTCATGCACCAGCGCCATCGGCACATCCGAGTTGCGCAGCGTCTGCAAGACGTCCAGCGCCTGCGCAATGTCCGGCACGGACGGGGCCTGGCGAACGAAGTCACGGATTTTCAGCGGCTTCTTTTTGATCAGCGGCTGCAACAGCTCACGCACCTGAATGACGCCGATGATGTTGTCAGGCGTTCCTTCGCCCGCCGGCATGCGCGAATGCTCGGCATTTTCCAGAAACGCCCAGATTTCCTTCTCGTCCAGCGTCACGTCGAGCCAGTCGATCTCGCCGCGCGGCGTCATCACCGCCCGGACCGCGCGTTCGCCGAGCCGCAAGACACCGGCAATCATCGCCCGCTCGTCCGCCTCGATCACACCCGAAGTATGGGCTTCGGCCACCAGCGTCTTGATCTCTTCTTCCGTCACCGCATTGTCCGGCGCCGTATTGAAGCCGAGCAACCTGAAAATGATCCGGGTCGAGACATCGAGAAACCAGACAATCGGCGCGCCGACTTTCGACACCACCAGCATGATCGGCGCCATCACGCAGGCAATGCCTTCCGCGTTGCGCAGCGCCAGTTGCTTGGGCACCAGTTCGCCGATCACCACCGACAGATAGGTGATCCCGCTGATCACCAGCCCGTAACCGACAATCGGCGCAAACCGGATCGGCATGCCCTGAACCAGCAGCCAGTCGCCGACAATCTTGCCCAGCGCCGCGCCGGAAAAGGCGCCGGCCAGAATGCCGACCAGCGTGATGCCGATCTGCACCGTGGACAGAAACCGTCCGGGATTTTCCGACAGCGCAAGCGCCGTCGAAGCCCCGCGAACACCGTCCTCCACCATGGTTTTAAGCTTGGTGCGGCGCGCCGAGACGATTGCCAATTCAGAAAGTGCGAACACGCCATTGAGGGCGATCAGCAGGAGAGCAACAAAAAGTTCTATCAAACAGAGAGCCGCGCGTGTTCCAGCGACGATCCTTCTATGGAATGGACATCTAAAATGCGGGTTTCAACCACAAAGGTCAACGGACAAGTTTGGAAACCAGCTGTGCCGTGTAGTCAACCATCGGCACGATCCGCCCGTAATTGAGCCGCGTCGGCCCGATTACGCCGACAGCCCCGACAATCCGCTCATTGGCGTCGCGGAACGGCGCAACCACCACCGACGATCCCGACAGGGAAAACAGCCGGTTTTCCGAGCCGATAAAAATTCGCACGCCCGACCCGGCCTCCGCCATGTCCAGAAGCTGCAACATGCCGGACTTGCTCTCCAGGTCATCAAACAAAAGCTTCAGCTTCTCCATGTCCTCGCCCTGGGCAACGCCGTCCAGGAGATTACCGCGCCCGCGCACAATCAGCTGCGCCGGTTCCCCCGCGCCGCTGCCGCCCCAGACTGCCAGTCCCTGTTCGACCAGCGCCCGGCTGATCTGGTCCAGTTCCTGCCGCGTCTGCTTCAGCAGCCGGTTGATCTCGCCCTTGGCCTCGTGCAGTGTCCGCCCGGCAATGTGGGCATTGAGAAAATTCGTCGCCTCGGTCAATTGCGAAACGGTGATGCTTTCCTGCAGTTCGACCACGCGGTTTTCCACATCGCCCGACTGCGACACCAGAATGACCAGGGCCCGCTTCGGGTCGAGCCGGACAAATTCGATATGCTTGAGCGGCGTTTCAAATTTTGTCGCCAGCACCAGCCCGGCTCCGCGCGACAGGCCGGACAGAAGCTCGCTCGCTTCGGTCAGGATCTGGTCCACCGGACGCCCGTCACCGGATGCCTTGATCTTGGCGTCAATCAGTGTCCGCTCGTCTTCGCCGATGCCGCCGACTTCCATGAACCCGTCGACAAAGAAGCGCAGGCCAAGCTGCGTCGGCATCCGCCCGGCCGAAATATGCGGCGCGTAGATCAAGCCAAGCTGCTCAAGGTCGGACATCACGTTGCGGATGGTCGCCGGAGACAGCGACACCGGCAAAATGCGTGAAAGGTTGCGCGACCCGACCGGCTCGCCCTCGTTCAGATAGCTTTCTACGATCGTCCGGAAAATATCTCTTGTCCGCTGGTCAAGCGCACTTGCGCCAGCGCCAAGGCTGGGCGGCAGGTGATTCTGGTTGGCATTGTTTGAAATCGACATTGCCCGGTGAATATAGGCGCGAAAGCCGGCTATTTCCAAGCATGGACTTGCAGGCATGGATTTGACTGCTGCTTTTTCTTTGCCTTGGCGATGCCGGACCGGTAGAAGCCAGCCAACAGCAATCGAATTTGAAGGTAATGAGCATGGGTCGTCCGTCAGGCCGCGCAGCCAATGAAATGCGCAAGGTGAGCTTTGAAACCGGCGTGTCCAAACATGCCGAGGGCTCCTGCATGGTCCGCTTCGGCGACACGCATGTCCTTTGCACCGCCTCGCTCCTCGAAAAGGTTCCCGGCTGGATGCGCAACACCGGCAAGGGCTGGGTGACGGCCGAATACGGCATGCTGCCGCGCTCGACCGGCGTGCGCATGGGCCGCGAGGCCGCGTCCGGCAAACAGGG
>JBGSHY010000104.1:0-27843 GCA_041751995.1 Rhizobiaceae bacterium
GCGACACCGACGCCGCGATCCCGCACCAATTTCACTGCCTCAAGCTTGTACTCGCGGCTGAACTTTCGTCTTTGCATTCGTTCGCTCCAGTTTCATTGGAAACACACTAACTCGGTGTCCACGAAACCGGCAGCAGGCCAATTTTCCTCAACAAAGTTCATAACTCGCGATTATCGCTATTTATGTGAGTTGTCATGAGGCTCGGTCCAATACGGTCGCCATTTCTGTTGCCGCATTAAGACACAGAACACGATCTCGAACCGAGAGTCACTTGCCCCCGCTTGCCTTTTCTCCCTCAACCCCCTATACGCCGCCTCATTCCACACGCAGGGATCGGTTCGTTCAGGGAGAAATCCTGACCGCGCCACCGGTGACAGGCAACTGTCTGCCCCTGCGGAGGTTCAACCGGAAAGGACTTTTACAATGGCGCTGCCAGATTTCAGCATGCGTCAGCTTTTGGAAGCTGGCGTTCACTTTGGTCACCAGACCCACCGTTGGAACCCGAAGATGTCGACGTACATCTTTGGCACCCGCAACAACATCCACATCATGGACCTCGCCCAGACCGTGCCGATGCTGCACGCTGCGCTCAAGGCCGTTTCTGACGTCGTGTCCAAGGGCGGCCGCGTGCTGTTCGTCGGCACCAAGCGTCAGGCCTCGGAAATCGTTGCCGAAGCTGCCCGCAACTCGGCGCAGTATTACGTCAACGCCCGCTGGCTCGGCGGCATGATGACCAACTGGAAGACCATTTCCAACTCCATCCAGCGTCTGCGCAAGCTTGACGAACTGCTGGCCGGCGAAGGCCAGGGCTTCACCAAGAAAGAACTTCTGAACCTTCAGCGCGAACGCGAAAAGCTTGACCGCGCGCTTGGCGGCATCAAGGACATGGGCTCGACCCCGAACATCATGTTCATCATCGACACCAACAAGGAAGCCAACGCGATTGAAGAGGCCAAGCGCCTCGGCATTCCGGTTGTCGCCGTGATCGACTCGAACTGCGATCCCGACAAGATCGACTATCCGATCCCGGGCAACGACGATTCGTCGCGTGCCATCGCCCTGTATTGCGAACTGATCTCGAAGGCATGCATCGACGGCATCGCCCGTCAGCAGGGTTCGATGGGCGTTGACATCGGCGCAATGGAAGATGCTCCGGTTGAACTGGCTCTCGAAGCCGCTCCGGAAGCCACACCGGAAGCCTGATCTAGGCTTGGCGGGGCCGCTGCACTGCGGCGGCCTTGCACACTCTGTCACCAGACAGTCACACAATTGAATTGATTTGCCGGGCACATGAGTGCCCGAAGGCGCATCTGGAACAGGGTGCGCTCTGTTCGTGGAAAGGTCAGAACAATGGCAACGATTACCGCCGCAATGGTCAAGGAACTGCGCGAAATCTCCGGCGCAGGCATGATGGACTGCAAGAACGCGCTCACGGAAAACGATGGCAACATGGAAGCCTCCGTTGACTGGCTGCGCGCAAAGGGCATCACCAAGGCCGAAAAGAAGTCCGGTCGCACCGCCGCCGAAGGCTTGATCGGCATCGCGTCTTCCAGCCACAAGGCCGTGGTTGTCGAAGTCAATTCCGAGACCGATTTTGTCGCCCGCAACGATGCGTTCCAGGACATCGTCCGCAACGTCGCCACAGTGGCGCTGGCAACCGATGGTTCGTTCGATGCCGTAGCCAACGCCGCCTATCCGGGCTCTGACAAATCTGTCGCCGACACGATCAAGGATGCCGTCGGCACCATCGGCGAAAACATGTCGTTCCGCCGCTCTGCAATGCTTGAAGTCAAGGACGGCGTGGTTGCCACCTATGTCCACAATGCAGTCGTCAACGACGTTCTCGGCAAGATGGGTGTTCTCGTCGCCATCGAGACCATCGGCGGCCATGACGAAGCCCGCAAGTTTGCCCGCCAGGTTGCCATGCATGTCGCAGCGACCGCACCGCTCGCCCTGTCTGCCGATCAGGTTGATCCGGCAGCGGTTGAGCGTGAACGCGCCATCTTCACCGAACAGGCACGCGAATCGGGCAAGCCGGACGCCATCATCGAGAAGATGGTCGAAGGCCGCATCCGCAAGTTCTACGAGGAAGTCGTGCTGTTGAAGCAGGCATTCGTTCTCAACCCGGACATGACCGTTGAGGCAGCCCTCAAGGATGCCGAAAAGACCATCGGCGCCCCGGCCAAGATCACCGGTTTCGTGCGTTTCGCCCTCGGCGAAGGCATTGAAAAGGAAGAGTCCGATTTCGCCGCTGAAGTGGCAGCCGCAGCCAAGAGCTGATCGGTTCACAAACTGGATTGCGCAAAGGGCGCGGCGTGACTTCGCCGCGCCCTTCGTGTATCGAAATCGCGGAATCGCTTGCAGACGGAACCAGTCATGACCTCAAAGCCCCTCTATCGCCGTGTATTGCTCAAGGCTTCAGGCGAGGCGCTGATGGGGGATCAGGGTTTCGGCATTGATGTGGCCATCGTCGACCGCATTGCCTCCGATATCGCCGAAGCCCGCGCGCTCGGCGTCGAAGTCGGCGTCGTCATCGGCGGCGGCAACATCTTCCGCGGCGTTGCAGTGGCTTCCAAGGGCGGCGACCGCGTCACCGGCGACCACATGGGCATGCTGGCGACAATTATCAATTCACTGGCGCTGCGCACCTCTCTGGTCAAGCTCGGCATCGACACGGTCGTGCTGTCTGCCATCGCCATGCCGGAACTGTGCGAAAGCTTCTCGCAGCGTCAGGCGACCGCTTACATGAACGAGGGCAAGGTCGTGATCTTCGCCGGTGGCACCGGCAACCCGTTTTTCACCACCGACTCGGCCGCCGCCTTGCGCGCCGCCGAAATCGGCGCGGATGCGCTGTTCAAGGGCACGCAGGTTGACGGCATCTACACCGCTGATCCGAAGAAGGATCCAACAGCCACCCGTTTTGACACGCTGACGCATCAGGAAGTGCTGTCGCGCGGCCTTGCCGTGATGGACACGGCGGCTGTGGCGCTTGCGCGCGAGAACCATATTCCGATAATCGTGTATTCTATTCATGAAGCTGGCGGATTCGCCGACATTTTGACAGGAAAGGGCCGCTGCACGGTGGTGAAGGACGCCTGAGAGTCTGACCGAAAATCCACTTTGATGGCCAACTGGAGCAATTTTCTGCGCTTCCGGTGCTCACGTACCTAAAGTACGCTCCGCTCCGGTTCTCGAAAATCACTCCATTTGACTCGTCAAACCGAATTTTGGGTCAGACTTTGACAGGGATATGACCGGGCAAATGGTTTGCAGGAGTGACAAATGGCCAAGAATGAACTTCTCGACATGAACGACGTGAAACGCCGCATGGATGGCGCAATCGCCGCTTTCAAACATGATCTCGGTGGTTTGCGCACCGGACGCGCGTCTGCGAGCCTGCTCGATCCGATCACCGTGACCGCCTATGGCTCGTCGATGCCGATCAATCAGGTCGCCAACGTCACGGTGCCGGAAGCCCGCATGCTGTCGGTTTCGGTCTGGGACAAGTCGATGGTCGGCGCTGTTGAGCGCGCCATCCGCGACTCGGGCCTCGGCCTCAACCCGATCACTGATGGTGCCACGCTGCGTATCCCGCTGCCCGAGCTCAATGAGCAGCGTCGCAAGGAATTGGTCAAGATCGCCAAGGAATATGCCGAAAACGCCCGTATCGCCGCGCGCCACGTGCGCCGCGACGCGATGGAGCAGCTGAAGAAGCTCGAGAAGGACAGCGACATCAGCCAGGACGATGGCCGTGTTCAGAGCGAAAAGGTGCAGAAGCACACCGACGAGACGATCGCCGAGGTCGACAAGCTGCTGCACGCCAAAGAAGCCGAAATCATGCATGTATAACGGTCACCCGTACAGGGGAAGGTAGACGCGACGATGCAAGTGCCTGCCCATGTGGCAATCATCATGGACGGCAATGGCCGTTGGGCCAAGGCACGCGGTCTGCCGCGCACCGCCGGGCACAAGGCAGGCATGAACGCCCTCCATGATACTGTCCGCAATGCATCCGATCTCGGCATCCGCTATCTCACGCTATACGCGTTTTCGTCTGAAAATTGGTCGAGGCCGGCAAGCGAAGTCTCTGATTTGCTTGGCCTTCTCAAGCTTTTTATCCGCCGAGATCTCGCCGATCTGCATCGCTCCAATGTCGAAGTGCGGATCATCGGCGAGCGCGCCGGTTTGAAGCCCGATATCCTGAAGCTGCTGCAGGATGCGGAAACGCTGACACGCGGCAACACCGCCATGACGCTGAACATCGCCTTCAATTATGGCGGCCGGGACGAGATCATCCGCGCGACGCGCAAGATTGTTGCAGACGTGACCGAGGGCCGGTTGAAGGCTGAAGACATCGGCCCGGCGGCGATGGCGGCACGCATGGATACGGCAGGCATTCCCGATCCCGATCTGGTGATCCGCACCAGCGGCGAGCAACGCCTGTCAAATTTCCTGCTGTGGCAGGCTGCCTATTCCGAGTTGGTGTTCCTGCCGTGCCTGTGGCCGGATTTCAACCGCGAGAGCCTGATTGAGGCCTTGAACGAATTTGAGAGGCGCGAGCGCCGCTTTGGCGGCGTCGAGGCCCGCGTTTCATGAGTTTGAAACTGTCAAATCTTCAATTGCGGTTGATTTCCGCGGTGATTCTTGCCGCCATTGTCCTGGGTTTGACCTGGCTCGGCGGCATGCCGTTCCGTTTGCTCGCCGTTGTCATAGGCGCAGGCGTTTTCGTCGAATGGCGGCGCATCACTGATGGTGGTCCGAAGACCTGGCTGGTCAGGATCGCCGAGTTTCTGTTGATTTTGGCATTTGCCCTGTTGTTGGCAGGTCTGCCGCCGCTGATCGTGTTCGGGGCGGTTTTTGGCGCTGCCCTGGTCGCGTTTGCCGCGAAATTTGCCGGGCAGACGACCGCTTGGCTTGGGTGGGGCATACTCTATGCCGGCATTCCTGCCGCATCGCTTGCATTCTTGCGTGGTGACCATTTCGACGGATTGTTCACCGTCCTCTTCCTGTTTGCGCTGGTTTGGTCCACCGATATTTTCGCCTACTTCGTGGGGCGCTCGCTCGGCGGAAAAAAGCTCGCGCCGTCCATTTCTCCCGGCAAGACATGGTCCGGCGCCATTGGCGGCGCTGCGGCAGCGGTGGCTTCGGGCCTTGGCGTGGCGGCGTTGGCCGGTCCTGTCGGCAATCCGATGCTCCCGGTCATCATAGTGTTGGTCTCAGCTTGGTCGCAAATAGGTGATTTGTTCGAGTCATGGGTGAAGCGGAAGTTCGGCGTGAAAGATTCCGGAACGATCATTCCCGGCCATGGCGGTGTCATGGACCGCGTGGATGCCCTTGTCGCGGCGGCCACCGCGCTTTATCTCGTGCGTGTGGTCACCGGCCTTTTCTGAAACTTTTCGAACTCTGAACTTCCGGTAGAAACAGACCTGTTTCCCGTCATTTGAAGGATGTTGCGTTGAGCGAAACACTCACCAAACTGATCAACAGCGACAGTCTGCTCATCGGCACGCTCTTGCCATTCCTGGCGATCCTGACGCTGGTCGTGTTTGTTCACGAGATGGGGCATTATCTCGTTGGCCGCTGGTGCGGCATTGGCGTGAAGGCGTTTTCCATCGGGTTTGGGCCGGAACTGATCGGTTTCAACGACAAGCACGGCACGCGCTGGAAACTGTCCGCCATCCCGCTCGGCGGCTACGTCAAGTTTGCCGGTGACGAGAACGGCGCCAGCATTCCTGATCAGGAGGCGTTGCAGACCATGTCTGCGGACGAACGCAAGACAGCGTTTCAAACGCAACCGGTCTGGGCGCGTGCGGCAACGGTTGTCGCCGGACCGTTGGCAAACGTTCTTTTGACGATTGTCATTTTTGCTGTGTTTTTCGGCGTTTACGGTCAGATGATCACAAATCCGGTGGTGACGAAACTGGTGCCGGGATCAGTTGCCGAAGCCGCCGGTTTCCAGCCGGGTGACAAATTCCTGACCATCGACGGCAACACGATTGAGTCTTTCTCCGATCTGCAGCGCTACATAGCGCCGCGCCCCGATCAGGAGATGACATTCGTCATGGACCGTAAGGGCGAGAAAATCACCATCAAGGCCGCCCCGCAAACGCGCGAAATCGATGACGCGCTTGGCAACAAGGTCAAGGTTGCCGTGCTCGGCATCCAGACCAGCCCGGCTGAAGGCGGCTATGAAGTGCGCACATTTACGCCGCTGCAGGCCTTGGGCGAATCAGTGAAGGAAACCGCCTTCATCGCAGGCGAGACCGGCAATTTCATCGTCAGGCTGGTCAAGGGCAGGGAAGACAAATGCCAACTCGGTGGCCCGGTCAAAATCGCCACAATGGCTGGCCAGGCAGCGAGTCGCGGCGTGGATTGGCTGATCCAGCTCGCGGCTTTGCTGTCTATCGGCATCGGTCTTTTGAATTTGCTGCCGATTCCGCCGCTCGATGGCGGCCATTTGCTGCTTTATGGGATGGAAGCGGTGATGCGCCGCCCTGTTTCTGCCAAAATGCAGGAGATGGTGTTCCGTATCGGCGGAATTCTGGTGCTGTCGTTTATGGGATTCGTTTTCTTCAATGACCTGTTCGCGTGCTGAAAATGCCGGAAATTGACCGGCTGTTTACCATGTCGGGCAATTGGCGTGGCACGGAAGCCACGGATTGCAAAGAAGTAAACGGATATTAACTCTAAGGCTTGCGTGTATGGCAAAACCGGCTATTACGAACAAGGCTCTGACGGGTGCCTTTTAGCCGTGGGGACACATTTTGCATAAGGTTTGGGAAAACCAATGAAGTCTAGATCTGTACTGTTGTCGGCAGCGTCCGCTGTTGCCCTGTCAACCCGCGTCATCGTGGGTGTTGCTGCAGGGAGCGTCATGCTGTCGGTCACCGCTGCACAGGCAGCTTCGTTCAGCACAATCGACGTGCGCGGCAATCAGCGGGTCGAAGCTTCGACCATTCGCGATTATATCGGCATCAAGCCGGGCCAGAACTATTCGGCCAATGATCTGGATGAGGCGATCAAGCGCCTGTACTCGACCGGCCTGTTCTCGGATGTCTCGATCAGCCAGTCGGGCAGGACCCTGATCATTCAGGTTGCTGAAAACCAGGTGATCAATCAGGTTCTGTTCAGCGGCAACAAGAAGATCAAGGACAATGCACTTGGACTCAAGGTTCAGTTGAAGAGCGGCAATTCGCTTGACAGCAACACGCTTGAGCAGGATGCCGAGGCAGTGCGCGAAGCGTATCGCCGCATCGGCCGTGCCGACGTTGTGGTCAATCCGACCACCGTCGACCTCGGCGAAGGCCGTGTCAATGTCGTGTTCGAGATTCAGGAAGGCGACCGCACCAAGATCGCCACAATCAATTTTGTCGGCAACAACGCCTATTCCGACCGCCGCCTTGCTGAAGTGATTTCGACGAAGAGAACCAATCTTCTGTCATTCATCTCACGCAATGACATCTATGACGAGGACCGGATCAAGGCCGATGAAGAAGCGCTGCGCCGCTTCTATTTCAACAAGGGCTATGCAGACTTTCAGGTCGTCGCTTCCGATGCACAGCTGGACGATGCGACCAACAAGTACACCGTGACCATCACTGTCGAGGAAGGCGATCGCTACAAATTCGGCGATGTGTCTGTCGAAAGCACGGTTGAGGGCATCACGTCTGAAGACCTGGCCGGGGCAGTGGAAACACAGGCCGGCAAGACCTACAGCGCCAAGGATGTCGAAGATTCGATCATCGGAATTTCCGAAAAGGTTGCCAGCAAGGGCTATGCCTTTGGTCAGGTGACACCGCGCGGCGACCGCGATTACGCGAACCGCACCATCAACATCGTCTACACGGTTGATCAGGGTCCGAAGACCTATGTCGAGCGCATTGAAGTGCGCGGCAACGACAAGACGCGAGACTATGTTATTCGCCGGGAGTTCGATCTTGCTGAAGGCGATGCCTTCAATCAGGTCATGATCCAGAAGGCCAAGCGCCGTCTTGAGAATCTGGATTTCTTTGAACGTGTCGAAGTCTCGACCGTCCCGGGCGAACAGCCGGATCAGGTGGTCCTGGTTGTTGACGTCGTTGAAAAGTCGACCGGCGAATTCTCGATTGGCGCTGGCTACACCACAGGCGGCGCACAGCAGGGCGTAAATCTTGAAGTCGGCGTTACCGAACGCAATTTCCTTGGACGCGGCCAGTTCGTGAAGGTTTCCGCTGGCGGATCGACAGATTCGCGCACGTACAACCTTTCGTTCACCGAGCCGTACTTCCTCGGCTACCGCATTGCCGCAGGCTTTGATCTTTTCAAGAGCGCGACAAGCTACGACGCTTATGAAGTTGACCGCAACGGTGCAACCATCCGGTTTGGCTTGCCGATCACTGATCAGTTGTCGGCGCAGGTCGCCTACAATTTTGTTCAGGACGATTACGGCCAGAAAGACACCAAT
This sequence comes from Rhizobiaceae bacterium, assembly GCA_041751995.1. Lineage (GTDB taxonomy): Bacteria > Pseudomonadota > Alphaproteobacteria > Rhizobiales > Rhizobiaceae > JANMEX01. The sequence continues at coordinate 8,444 of JBGSHY010000104.1, forward strand.
GATGACGGTGTGATTGGCGATCTGGATACTGACGGTGCAGGTCCCGATACAGGCGATGCTGCATTGCCAGTCTACATTCCAGAAGGCGAATGGCTTAAGTCATCGCTGAGCTATTCGTTGATATTCAACAACATTGACGACATGAAGGATCCGCATGCTGGCCTTTTCGCCAAGTTCAACCAAGAATTTGCAGGTCTGGGCGGCGATGCGCAGTGGCTGAAGACCACATTCAAGGCGACCTATTATCAGACGCTGTCTGAAGAGATGAACTGGATCGGTCTTGTTTCAGCTGGCGGCGGCTATATCCATGCATTCGGCAGCGAAGGCCTTGCTTCTGACGGCAATGGCATTCTTGTTGGAGACCAGTTCAAGGCGAGCAACGACATTGTGCGCGGCTTCGACTTCAACGGTTTTGGCCCGATGATCGCTGGCGACCATGTCGGTGGAACGACGTACTTCAATGCTTCGGCTGAAGTTCAGTTCCCGATGCCGGCAATTTCCGAAAGCATTGGCATCAAGGGTGCGTTCTTCGCAGATGTCGGCACGCTCTTCGGTTCGCCGTTCTCTGACGCAACCAACACGGCAATGGCATGGCGTTCATCCGTTGGCGCCAGCTTGATCTGGGCTTCGCCGTTCGGTCCGTTGCGTGTGGATTATTCAGTTCCGGTGCTGAAGGAATCGACAGACAAGATTCAGAACCTGAACTTCGGTATCGCGACCAAATTCTAAGGCTTGATGCCTTTGCCCTCCGGGCTTGAAACTCGGTCCGGAGGTGATGGTAACAGAATGAACAGTTCAACATTTTTCAAACCATCCGGTGCCATGCGCGTTGTTGACGTGCTGGCGATGGGTGCGGATGCACTTGCGACACCAAATTGGTCGGAGCGCCTGATAGAATCGCTCGGCACGATCGAGAATGTCCGGCCCGGAAACCTGATTTTTGCTGACGGCAAAGACTATGCGCCGAAACTTGCGCTCCTCCCGGAATGCACGCTGATCTGCACTGAATATTTGGCGCCGTTTGCGCCCGCCCATGTTGCCGTGCTGATCGCCAAGCGGCCACAGCAACTGTTTGCCAAGGCTGGCAGGGCCTTGTTTCCCGAAACCATCGCGCCGAAATCATACACCGGCAAGACCGGCATTTCCGCAAATGCCGATATCTCAGACGGCGCGCGCCTTGAACCGGACGTGACTGTCGAATCGGGCGCGATTATCGGTGACAATGTTGAAATCGGTTCAGGAACGCTGATCGGACCAGGCGTGATTGTTGGCGCTGGCTGCCGCATTGGGCGCAATTGCGTCATCGGTCCCAATGCGACCGTCTTGAACGCCTTTTTGGGAAATCGTGTTCTGATCCACGCCGGAGCCCGCATCGGCCAGGATGGATTCGGGTTTGTGCCCGGCGAGCGCGGCCTCGAAAAAATGCCGCATATCGGACGGGTCATCATTCAGGATGAAGTCGAGATTGGCGCCAACACGACGGTGGACCGCGGGGCTTTGTCCGATACGGTCATCGGTGAAGGCACAAAGATCGACAATCTTGTGCAGATCGCCCACAATGTGCGAATTGGCCGAAACTGCGTGATCACCGGCCATTGCGGCCTTTCCGGCAGTGTCACGTTGGGTGATCGCGTGATGTTGGGCGGGCGCGTTGGGCTGGCGGATCACGTGACAATCGGCGATGGCTCCCAAGTTGCGGCGGCATCGGGCGTGATGAACGACATACCGGCTGGCGAACGCTGGGCGGGCCTGCCTGCGCAACCAATCAAGGAATTTTTCCGCGAGGTGGCGATCATTCGAAACCTTGTGCGGGCAAAAAAGGAAAAGCGGAATGACTGATGTCGGGAAAGCACTCCAAAGCGCTGATATTCAAAAACTTTTGGCCATCCTGCCACATCGCTATCCATTCCTTCTGATCGACAAGATCATTGATATCGATGGCGACAATTCCGCCACCGGCATCAAGAATGTTACCATCAATGAACCGCATTTTCAGGGCCATTTTCCTGGCCAGCCAATCATGCCGGGCGTGCTGATCATCGAAGCCATGGCACAGACAGCCGGTGCGATTTCGATCATGTCGAACGGTTTTGACACACCGTCCATTGTTTATTTCATGACAATCGACAATGCCAAGTTCCGCAAGCCTGTGGTGCCGGGAGACCGTCTCGAGATCCGCGTGACCAAAATCAAGCGGCGCGGAAACCTGTCGAAATATGCCTGTGTCGCCACGGTCGATGGCAACAAGGTCGCCGAAGCGGAAGTGACCGCCATGATTGTCAACGACGCAGCCGGCAAGGGCGCAGACGAAAGCAGCGTATCTTGAGTATTTCAGCCAGTGCCACAATCCACCGCACCGCCATCATCGAAGATGGAGCGGTCATTGGCGACAATGTTGCCATTGGCCCGTTTTGCCATATCGGACCGACCGTCAACATTGGCGCGAACAGCCGTCTGATGAGCCATGTCGTCATGGAAGGCGTCACGGAAATCGGCGAGGGCGCAACGGTTTTCCACCATGCGATCATCGGCGCCGCGCCGCAGAACGGCAAGCACAAGGGCGGGCCGACCCGGCTGGTTGTCGGCAGGAATTGCCTGATCCGCGAAGGCGTGACGATGCACACCGGCTCGGACACGAGCACAGGGATAACAACGGTCGGGGACAATTGCACCTTCCTCGCATACGCCCATGTCGCGCATGACTGTGTGCTCGGCAACAATGTGACATTTGCCAACAACGTGATGATCGGCGGTCATGTGACGATTGGCGACGGCGTCATCATTGGAGGCGGCGGCGCTGTTCACCAGTTTTGCCGGGTAGGCCACCATGCCTTCGTTGGCGGACTGGCAGCCCTTGTGCACGACCTTATTCCTTACGGCAGCGCCATTGGCGTCCATGCCCATTTGGCCGGCCTCAACATCATTGGCATGAAGCGCGGCGGCATGGCGCGCGCCGATATCCATGCCATGCGCCATGCGGTGAAAATGCTGTTCGACCGCAGCAAGCCTGTCCGCGAAAACGCAGTCGAAGTGGCGGCGGCTTTCGAGGGCTCCGCAGCTGTCATGGATCTGCTGTCTTTCATGGATTTCAGTTCCAAGCGCTCCTATTGTGCGCCGTTGCTCGACAACAAGGCCGAAAGGGCCGGGGATGACGACGCCTGACGTCGACGGCCTCGCGGTCAAAGGCAGAACCGCCATACTGGCGGGAAACGGTCGGTTGCCGGAAATAATCGCGGCGCAACTGGCGGCTCAAAACGCAAATCCATTTGTGATTGCTGTGACTGCAGATGTCGGTGATTGGGTCGGCAAACATGACCATGCGCACATTCTGGTCACGCAGTTGTCGGCGATCATCAGAGCCTTGAGGGCTGCCAATGTGCGCCAAGTCGTGCTGGCCGGCGGGATCCGGGTTCGGCCAAGTTTGTCATCTTTCAAAATTGACTGGATGACATTGAAAATGTTGCCACTGCTGTTCCGGTCTCTGCGAAAAGGGGACGACGGTTTGTTGAGTGCAGCGATCAAGTGGCTGGAATCTCACGGATTTTCAGTTGTTGGTGCACACGAACTGGTGCCGTCGCTTCTAACGCCTTCGGGCAATCTAACCTTGCTCGTGCCCGCAGGTCAGGACAAAACAGATATAGCGCTCGCCATCGCAGAGGCGCATCGTCTCGGCCGGGAGGATATCGGACAAGCCGCAGTAACACGCGCCGGTGAGGTCATTGCGGCAGAGAACCGGCACGGGACACAGGCGATGCTGGCAAAGCTGGCCGCTTCCCATACAGGTTTTAGCCGCGTTGGCGTCCTTGCGAAGTTCGCCAAGCCGCAGCAGGAAATCCGCGTTGATTTGCCAGCCATCGGTCCGGACACTGTCGATCAGGCAGCAACAGCGGGCTTGGCGGGTATCGTCATCGAGGCCGGCCGGTCTTTGATCCTCGATCATGATCTTACAATTGCAAGAGCCAACGAACTTGGCATTTTCATCGTCGGCATGCGAGGGTGACACCATGGCGAACCCGTTGAAGATCGGCATCATTGCGGGCGAAGAATCCGGTGACATCCTTGGTGCGGATCTGATTGCGGCACTGCGCCGGAATTCGGGGCGGGAGGTGCAATTGGTCGGCGTCGGCGGATCACACCTCGCGGCAGAAGGGCTGGTCAGCCTGTTTGACCCGTCTGAGATCGCCTTGATGGGGATTTCTGCAATCCTTTCCAAGTTGCCGCGCCTTATAAGTCTGATCGGCAAGACGGCGGCATATCTGCTCAACGAAAAGCCGGATTGCCTTGTTGTCATTGACAGCCCGGACTTTTGCCATCGCGTCGTCCGCAAGGTGCGCGCTGCCAACCCGTCCATTCCGATCATCAATTACATCTGTCCGTCGGTCTGGGCCTGGCGGCCGGGCAGGGCTGCGGCAATGCGGGCATATATCGACCATGTGCTGGCGATACTGCCGTTCGAGCCTCAGGTTCTGGAAGAGCTGAAAGGCCCGCCCGCAACCTATGTTGGTCATCGTCTCGCTCGCGATACAGGCATACTCAATGCCGCTGCCAACCAGGCGAAGCTGGAACCGCTGCGCGAAATCGGCGGCATGAAAACACTGCTGGTCCTGCCGGGTTCGCGCAACAGCGAAGTAAAGCGCCATGCACCGGTCTTCGGTGAAACGCTTGGTCTTCTCAAACAGCGCGGGCTGGAGTTCAGGGCCGTCGTGCCGGTCACGCCCAATGTCGAGAATTCAGTTCGGGCACTGGTGCAGGCATGGCCGGTAACGCCGGAAATCGTCACCGGGACAGAAGCAAAGCTCGCCGCATTTGCCAATGCCGACGCAGCACTCGCTGCATCCGGAACCGTGACACTGGAACTGGCCTTGGCCGGCGTGCCGTTCATTTCCTGCTACAAGTTCGATGCCGTGGCAAAGTTCATATCCGAGCATTTTGTAACCAGCTGGACCGCGTCGCTGCCCAACCTGATCGCCGATATGCCGGTTGTGCCGGAATATTATAACCAGTTCTTGCGCGCGCCCATGTCAGCGCGGCAGATTGAAGGCCTGATCAATCCATCGCCAGTCCGTTTTGCAATGCTCGAGGGTTTCAGCCGTATCCGCGCGAGAATGGCGACGGATACAGCGCCTGGCGACAAATCCGCCGAGATTGTGCTGAAATTCGCGACCGGAGGCCGGAAGGTTTGATGCAAAACGGGCGCATTTCAGCGCCCGCCCTGACTTTTAAATTTCCAGTAAGTCAGCGTTTTGCGACGGGAATATAGTCCCGCTGGGCGGCGCCCGTATAGAGCTGGCGCGGGCGGCCGATCTTCTGGTGCGGGTCCTTGATCATTTCCGTCCACTGGGCGATCCAGCCGACTGTGCGCGCAAGCGCAAACAGAACCGTGAACATGTTGGTCGGGAAGCCGAGCGCCTTCAGCGTGATGCCGGAATAGAAGTCGATGTTCGGATAGAGCTTTTTCTCGATAAAGTATGGATCGGTAAGAGCAATCCGTTCCAGTTCCAACGCGACTTGCAGCAGCGGGTCATTGGTATGGCCGACTTCCTTGAGCACTTCATGCGTCGTCTTCTGCATGATCTTCGCGCGCGGATCATAGTTCTTGTAGACGCGGTGGCCGAAACCCATCAGGCGGAACGGGTCGTTCTTGTCCTTGGCCTTGGCGATATATTCAGGAATGCGGTCAACGGTGCCGATTTCCTCGAGCATGTTGAGTGCCGCTTCGTTTGCGCCGCCGTGGGCGGGCCCCCACAGGCAGGCGATGCCCGCTGCAATGCAGGCGAACGGGTTTGCGCCCGACGAGCCGGCAAGACGAACCGTCGACGTCGAGGCATTCTGCTCGTGATCGGCATGCAGTATGAAAATGCGGTCCATCGCGCGGGCGAGGACCGGGTTGACCTTGTAGTCCTCGCACGGCACGGCAAAACACATGCGCAGGAAATTTGCCGCATAGTCGAGATTGTTCTGCGGATAGACGAACGGCTGGCCGATCGAATATTTGTATGCCATCGCTGCAATCGTCGGGATTTTTGCAATCATGCGCATCGAGGCGACCATCCGCTGATGCGGATCGGCAATGTCGGTCGAGTCATGATAGAACGCCGACATGGCGCCGACAACGCCGACCATGACCGCCATTGGATGCGCGTCACGGCGGAAGCCGCGGAACAGGAACTGCATCTGTTCGTGCACCATGGTGTGGCGTGAAACGCGAAGGTCAAAGTCTTCCTTTTGCGCTTTGGTCGGCAGTTCGCCGTAAAGCAGCAAATAGCAGGTTTCGAGGAAGTCGCCCTTTTCGGCAAGCTGCTCGATCGGGTAGCCGCGATGCAGCAAAATGCCTTCGTCGCCGTCAATGAAAGTGATGGCAGATTCGCAGGCCGCAGTTGAAGTGAAGCCGGGATCGAAAGTGAACGCGCCTGTCGACTTGTACAAAGGTGCTATGTCGATGACATCGGGACCAATGGTGCCTTTTCGCACCGGCAGATCAATCGACTCTGAACCCAGTGTCAGCGTGGCGGTCGTTGATCCCATGATCTTGTCCTTTCGTGTTTCGGCATATGCCGCACTGCAGCATCGTTTTCCCAATGGCGACGATTGCTACCGCATTTGCGAAGAATTGCAAGCTAGCCCAAAGCCGAATAGTGCAGTGCAATATGTCGCAACAAAACGTGATATTCGCAGATTTCACCGGCATTCCTTGCGGAAAACCGGCCAAACGCGGATTTCACCGGTCAAGCCGCAATCCCGTGCCGCAGCCAGACGGTTTTGATCGCCGGGTCTTGTCCCACCCGGGTAGCAATTCCTGCAAGACGGGGGTAGCGGGCGGCAAAATCTGACTGATCGTCGACCCATGAAACCAGCATGGCCAAATAGATGTCGGCAGCGCTCAACGCATTTCCGGCCAAATGTCCGTGGGCATTGACCGCTTCCTCCAGCACCCGCCAATTGCGCGCGCGATCCTCAATGGCTTTCGCCTTGATCGCATCCGCATGGTCTGGCTCAGTCGAATAGCGGTCTGAATAAAAATAGCGCAGGTCCGTCATGTAATTGTTGGCGGCCATGAACACCATCAGGCGCAGATAGGTCGCACGGTCCGGTTCGCCAATTTTTGGCGCAAGCGCGCGGTCGACACTGAGGTCGGCGATGTGCATGGCAATGGCCGCAGACTCGGTCATCAGCGACCCATCCGGCAGCACCAGAACCGGCACTTGTCCTAGCGGATTGATGGACAGCAATTCAGCTGGCGCTGAACCATCCGGCAGTTTCTCGATGTCCTTGATCGCGTACGGCAAGCCGGACAGCGCCAGCACTGCCTCGCAGACGCCGGAACCGGTGCCCGGACGGCCAACAAGTGTGTAGCCGCCGCTCATTTGAGCTGATCCGAAATGCGGGCCAGTGATTCCTCACGGCCGAGGACCTCAAGGACGTCAAAGACGCCCGGCGATGTCGAGCGCCCGGTCAATGCGGCGCGGAGCGGTTGCGCCACCTTGCCGAGCTTCAGGCCCTTGGCTTCGGCATAGACACGCAAAACCGCGTCAAGACTTGCAGCGGTCCAATCCTCTGCGGTGGTAAGGGATGGAAGCACTTCAGAAAGGATCATCCGCCCGGCATCGTCCAATAGCAGCGCGGCTTTTTCATCGACGATGAGCGGGCGCTGCGCAAACAGATACATTGCGCCATCCGCCAGCTCGACCAGCGTCTTGGCGCGATCCTTCAGACCGGGCATGGCGGCGAGCAGTTGCGCCCCTGTAGCGTCGTTTAGGCGGTCCAAAATTGGCTTGCCATTCGGCAGGAATGCTAGCGCATCCACCAGGGTCTTGGTCAGCGCATCATTGTCCGTGTGGCGGATGTAATGCCCGTTGATCGCCGCCAGCTTGTCGAAATCGAACCGCGATGCGCCCTTGTTGATATCGCGGACATCGAACCATGCGGTCATGTCCTCCATTGACATGATTTCATCGTCGCCGTGGCTCCAGCCGAGACGGACGAGATAGTTGCACAGCGCTGCCGGCAGATAGCCCATCTCGCGATAGGCCTCGACGCCGAGCGCGCCGTGACGCTTGGAAAGTTTTGCCCCGTCAGGTCCATGGATCAGCGGGATGTGCGACATTGATGGCACGGCCCAGCCCATCGCCTTGTAAATGACGGTCTGACGCGCCGCGTTGGTCAGATGGTCATCGCCGCGTATGATGTGGGTTACGCCCATGTCGTGGTCATCAACGACCACGGCATGCATGTAGGTGGGGTTGCCGTCAGAGCGCAGGATGATGAAATCATCCAGATCCTTGTTGGGGAAACGCACCTCTCCCTGAACTTCATCGTTCACCACTGTTTCGCCCTCGCGCGGCGCCTTGATGCGGATGACCGGCTTGACGCCTTCCGGCGCTTCCTTGGGATCGCGGTCGCGCCAGCGCCCGTCATAGCGCGGCGGGCGGCCTTCCTTGGATGCCAACTCACGCATCGCCGTCAGCTCTTCCTGCGAACAATAGCAATAATAGGCCTGGCCGAGCGCGACCAATTCCTCGGCGACTTCGCGGTGGCGCGGCGCGCGTTCAAACTGCGAGATCGCCTCGCCATCCCAACTGAGGCCGAGCCAGGTCAATCCGTCAAGGATGGCGGCTGTTGCAGCTTCCTTGGAGCGTTCGCGGTCGGTGTCCTCGATGCGCAGCAGCATCTTGCCGCCGTGGCGTCGGGCATACAGCCAGTTGAACAGCGCGGTGCGCGCGCCGCCGATGTGCAAGTATCCGGTCGGCGAGGGGGCGAAGCGGGTAACAATCGCAGAAGACATGGCAACCTTTTGGTGTATTGTGGACCGGGCGCGGGTAACGCCGGGCTGATGGGTTGGGTTCATGTAGCACAGAGTGCAGGGGGTGCAAGCTGGAGCAAGTCACTGTCGCGGAACTTGCTGATGAACGGCTCCGGTTTGCCAATCCGGATGCCGACGGGGATGGCCTGCTTCCATTGCCGGTTGGCCTGCGTCTTCCGGCCAAATTGCCGCTTCGGCTGCGGCTGCTGGATACGGCGCGATACCGCGTTCGCTGGCTTCAGGAAAACATCATCAAGGAAATCGCCCGTGAGGAGGCACGCCGGACGCCGTTCTTTTTCGTGCCGGTGTTTCTCGGGTCAGGTGCTGTCCTTTATTTTGTCGCAGCCAGTGAGCCGTCCTTGATCACGCTTGGCTTGGTGTCGCTGCTTTTGTTCGCTGCATGGCGGTTCCGTCTTGCCGGCGGCCATCGCGCTTGGCTGTCGGCGGCGCTGTGCATGATGGCGCTCGGCGGAACAGTGGCGAAAATCGAAACCATCCGGGCGGCGGCCACCATGCTCGGCGGCGAAATTTCCACACAGGCCGACGTGCGCATCAGGAGGCTGGAAATTTCTGACAAATCCGTGCGCATCACTGCCGATGTCTTGGCGACAAACAGGCCTGTGCTGAAGCATGCCCCCTCGCGCATCAAGGTCACATTGCGCAACGCACCCGCCGGATTGAAGGCAGGCGACATCATCGCTGCCCGCTTCGGCCTGCAGCCGCCCTCAGGACCGGTTCGACCCGGTGGCTATGACTTCGCGTTCCATGCATGGTTCGCCGGCGTAGGCGCCAATGGCTATTCGATGGGCAAAATCGTCAAGCTACAGGACCAGCCCGTTGGCAGGCTCGATCAACTGTCCTTCGCGCTCGAAAATACCCGCATGAGCATCGCGCAAAAGGTGAGGGCGGTCATTCCCGGCACGGACGGCGCCATGGCGGCCGCGCTGATCGCTGGCGTTTCCGGCGGAATCGACGAAGACACCAATGAAGCCATGCGCCTGACCGGCTTGGCCCACATCATTTCCATATCCGGGCTGCATATGGCGCTGGTCGCTGGCGTGTTCATGGTGACCATCAGGCTCGGCTTTGCGCTGTTTCCCGCCTATGCGTCACGGCTGCCGGTCAAGAAATATGGCGCCGCTGTCGCACTTCTGGCCAGTTTTCTGTACCTTTTGCTCTCAGGTGCGGGTGTCGCCACCTTGCGCTCATTCATCATGCTGGCAGTGATGCTGGTAGCGGTGTTGTTTGACCGGCGGGCGCTGACGCTGCGCAATCTCGCCATTTCGGCCATCCTGATCCTTCTCGTCACACCGCATGAAATCATGGGGCCGAGCTTCCAGATGTCGTTTGCCGCCACCGCCGCGCTGATCAGCGCCTATTCATGGATGGCCGAGCGCCAACACGAAAACCAGACTTCACATCAACCGCATTCCCGTTGGGTGCGGGTGAAACTGTTTCTCATAGCAGCAACGCTGACGCCGATTGTTGCCGGACTGGCGACGGCGCTGTTTTCGGCATGGCACTTTCACCGGCTGTCTCCGATGGGTCTGCCTGCAAATCTTGCGGCCATGCCGGTTGTTTCGTTCATGGTCATGCCTTTCGCGGTGCTGTCGGCGCTCGCCATGCCACTTGGACTGGAATACTGGCCTCTGAAAATCATGGGCGAGGGCGTCCATTTGATGCTGGCCATCGCCCGCTTTTTCGCCGATCTCTCGCCAGCCGGCCTCAGCGGCGCGATCAGTCGTCCTGCGTTTCTTGTCGCAACACTTGCGCTGATTTTACTGTGCCTTTTCCAAACCCGCTTGCGATTGACAGGCTTGGCGCTGCTGCCGGTCAGCATGTTGCTTTTTGCCGATCCACCAAGGCCGGACCTGCTGGTATCGGAAGACGCAAGGCTGGTGGCCTTTGTCGGCGACAACAGTGCGCTTTCAGTAAACCGGACAAGGCCGAACAGCTTCACCATGCAAACCTGGCAACGCGCCACGAAATCGGTGGAAATCATCAAGCCATCAATGATAAACGGAACTGAAGATTTCGAGACAATCGCCCAACAAGCCGCCGCCAACCCCGGCATCTTTCATTGCCAGTCCGGTTGGTGTGTTTTGGACAATGGCAAAGGGAAGAGGATTGCCTGGATCGAGCAACTTCCGGTGAAACAGGTCCCATTGCCAGCCGCTGGCGTACAGCCACTTGCGCCTGGAGATCAGGTCTTACCGGATTCGGCAGATGCGGTCTGGCGGCCGAACAGAAAGCCCTTGAGCCAGAAATTTGCGCAAAGCCAAGTAGACTTGTCCAACCGGAATGGTGTGCCTTTCGATCCGCAGTTCATGCGGCAATTGCGATACTTCTGTTCCTTTGCTGACCTTGTGATAGCAGCGACGCCAACCCCGTTTCAAAGGTGCCCCAATGGCAAAGCGCGGCTCCTGCGCGCATCAGAACTGGCAAGAAAAGGAACAGCTGAAATATATATATCACATAAAAACAATGTATTGCAAATATTTACTAATGTAGAATCACAGCCGCCGGCCGCCGTGGCGACGCCGCTCGAAGCACGCAAAACGCAACTGACCACACCGGACATAGACGTCCATCGGGGCGCAGTGCCGGCAACGTCCATCCGCTTCGCCGTCGGCGATCCGGTGCGGCCATGGAACCGCGAACGCGTCTTTTCACGCGCCGCACGCAATATGCCGGAATTCCAGCCGGTCAGAAGACCAAAACCTGTTGCGGAAACGTTAAGTCCGGTTGCACACGACCCCGCGCCTGACATCAATCGGACGCCCGAGCAACCGTAGACCAAACCGCCTCGCTATCTGCCATGCGGGCACCGGAAAAACGCACCGGAGCCAAGCCGACTGCGCTCAATATTTGCGGATCAGCCCGACCAGACGGCCTTGAACCCGAACGCGGTCCGGTCCGAAAATCCGGGTTTCGTAGGCGGGATTCGCCGCTTCAAGCGCAACGGAGGCGCCTTTGCGCCGGAAGCGCTTGAGCGTGGCTTCCTCGTCATCGACCAGCGCCACGACGATATCGCCGGAGTTGCAGCTGTCAGCCTTGCGGATCACCACCGTGTCGCCGTCAAGGATACCGGCTTCGATCATCGAGTCGCCCTTGACCTCCAGCGCAAAATGCTCGCCGAGACCAATCAGGTCCGGCGGGCAGGCGATCATGTGGCTCTGGTGCTGGATGGCGGAAATCGGAACGCCAGCGGCAATGCGGCCCATCACCGGTATCGATACCGACCGCGTCGCATCATCGTCATTGGCGTTGGGAGCAGCGCGGGAGGCCGCCTCCGGCTTCTTGCCGAGTGTGCCTTCGATGACGCTGGGGGAAAACTTCCTCGGCTGCACGGACGACACGCCGACATTTTCCGGCAGGCGAATGACTTCAAGCGCACGGGCGCGGTTCGGCAGGCGGCGGATGAAGCCGCGCTCTTCAAGCGCTGTAATCAAGCGATGGATGCCGGACTTGGACGCCAGATCCAGCGCATCCTTCATTTCATCAAACGAGGGGGGGATGCCGGACTCGCGCATGCGTTCATGAATGAACATCAGCAGTTCCTGTTGCTTGCGTGTGAGCATGGCGCTTTTATCCCCAGAATCAACAAAACAAAACCTGAACAGACACTATATGTTCCAGTTGTGTTCTGCAAGTGTTTATGATTGGGTTGCAATTCGCTGCTCAGCGCAACAGCAAAACCTGTGTTTCATCACCCTGGGCGGCTTCTGGCGCATGCGGCGGGCGGATGATCAGGCAGTCAGATGCGGCGAGGACCGACAACATGGACGAGTCCTGGATGTCGAATGGTATGGCGGCAAAGCTGCCGTCTGGCTGCTTTTCCAGCCGTGCGCGCACATAATCCTGCCGCTTGTCGTTGGCGCGCATCGCTTTGCCGTGGCGCACGGTTCTCAGCGGCGCTTCATAAATTTTGCCTGAGAGCCGGGCAATCAATGGCAACAGGAAAAGCAATGCGCAGACCAGGCTCGAGACAGGATTTCCTGGCAGGCCAAGCACATGGCCGCTGCCGTGCCGCCCGTGCATCAGCGGTTTGCCCGGGCGCATGGCGATCTGCCAGAAGCCGAGCGGCACGCCAAGATCGGCCAACACCGGCTTGATCAGATCATGGTCGCCAACTGACGCGCCGCCCAGCGTCACCAATATGTCCGCGCCATCGGCAAATGCCTTTGTGACTGAATCACGGATCAAACCATGATTGTCCGGCACGATCCCGATGTCGATGACATCGGCGCCGGCCTTCCGGGCCAACGCTGCGACACCAAACCCGTTCGACGCAACGATCTGGTCGGGGCCGGGCGTCATGCCAGGGGCTACCAGTTCATCACCCGTCGCAAGAATCGCCAGTTTCGGCTTGCGGACAACAGGAAGCGCCGGATGGCCTCCAGCCGCAGCGAGAGACAGGTTGGCCGCATCAAGCACCGTGCCCTTGACGAGGAGCGACCCGCCTTCGGTAAAATCAAGCCCTCGGGTCCGCACATGCCGGCCGGCCTGAACGGGTACATCAATCCGGATTTTATCAGGCGAGACGATGCTGACATCCTCCTGCATGATGACGGTGCCTGCGCCTTGCGGAACGGGCGCTCCCGTGAAAATGCGAACAGTCTGACCGGGCAAAACCACACCATCAAATGCGCGTCCAGCTGCGGATTCGCCTATTACCGCCAGTTCCGCGCCTTGATGCGCATCGGCGTCGCAGACGGCATAGCCGTCCATCGCCGCCGCATTGAACGGCGGCTGGGTCCGCAGCGCCGAGATGTCATGCGCCAGAACCCGCCAAGCCGCCTCGTGCAATGGCGTCGTTTCCGCCGGCAGTGCCGCCGTATCCTTCAACACCAGCGCAACCGCATCCTCGACCGAAATCAGCTGTTTCATCAACCTGCCTTATAGTCGCCGGACTTGCCGCCGGACTTGGCCAGAACGCGGATGCCGGAAATCTCCATGGCGCGGTCGACGGCCTTGGCCATGTCGTAGATCGTCAGGCAGGCAACCGAAACGGCCGTCAGCGCCTCCATCTCGACACCGGTCTTGCCGGTCAATTTGACGGTCGCAGAGACATGCAGGCCGGGCAGGGTCTCGTCGACATCGATGTCAACGCTGACCTTGCTGATGAGCAGCGGATGGCAGAGCGGGACCAACTCGTGCGTCCGCTTGGCGGCCATGATGCCGGCGATACGCGCTGCCCCGATCACGTCGCCCTTCTTGGCGTTGCCGGAGCGGATCAGCGCCAGTGTTTCCGGCAGCATTTTCACGCGCCCTTCGGCGCTGGCCTCGCGGACCGTATCATCCTTGGCCGCCACATCGACCATGTTGGCAGCGCCGGACGCGTCAAGATGGGACAGTTTTCCGCTCATCTCAGGCTCCCGTCAGAAGCTGGCGCGTCGCGGTCGCCACATCGTCTTGCCGCATCAGGCTTTCACCGACGAGGAATGTGCCGATGCCGCATTTTTCGAGCCGCTCGCAATCCGCATGGGTGAGGATGCCGCTTTCGCCAACGAGCAAATATTCGTCCGGAACCATCACCGAAAGCCGCTCAGACACAGTCAAACTCACCTCGAACGTCCGTAAATTGCGGTTGTTGATGCCAAGTAGCCGGGATTTCAGTTTCAGCGCCCGTTCTGTCTCTTCCGCGTCGTGAACCTCGACAAGCGCATCCATGCCGAGTGCAAATGCCGTCTCTTCAAGTTCTGAGGCCAATTCGTCGCTGACGCTTGCCATGATGATCAGGATGGCGTCCGCGCCCCAGGCGCGGGCTTCGTGAACCTGATAGGCGTCAAACAGGAAATCCTTGCGTAATGCCGGCAACGTGCATGCCGCTCGGGCATTGGTGAGGAACTCAGGTGCCCCCTGGAACGAGGGCGTGTCGGTCAGCACCGAAAGGCAGGCTGCTCCGCCCGCTTCATAGGCTTTTGCAAGGGCAGGCGGGTCGAAATCGGCGCGGATCAACCCCTTGGACGGGCTGGCTTTTTTGATTTCAGCAATCAGGGCGTAGTGGCCGGCTGCGCGCTTGGCTTTCAAAGCGTTCAAAAAGCCACGCGGTGCGCTCTGGTTCTGCGCACGGGCCTTGATCTCGGCCAGCGGAACCTTGGCCTTGGCGGCGATGATTTCTTCGCGCTTGTAGACTTCGATCTTGCGCAGAATATCGGACATGTCAGGCAGACCGCCGGTTGGACACTTCAATCAGCCGGTCAAGAGCCGACCGCGCCTTGCCGCTGTCGATGGATTGCGCAGCCAGCACCACGCCCTCTTTCAGCGACGCTGCTTTTCCGGCAACGATCAAGGCGGCGGCAGAGTTCAGCAAGGTGATGTCGCGGTAGGCTCCCGGGGCGCCCTCCAAAAGCGCTCGAAGTGCGCGCGCATTGTGCTCGGCGTCGCCGCCTTTCAGCGCGCTGGCGTCTGCACGGGCAAGTCCGGCATCTTCCGGCGTCACGTCGAAGCAGCGAACCTTGCCATCCTTCAGTTCGGCAACTTTGGTGACGCCGGTCAGCGTCATTTCGTCAAGCCCGTCGCCATGCACCACCCACGCAGCCTCGCAGCCGAGATCGTTCAGCACATGTGCCAGCGGTTCGACCCATTCTGGCGCGAACACGCCGAGCAGCTGGCGCTTGACGCCAGCGGGATTGGAGAGAGGGCCAAGCAGGTTGAAAATCGTGCGCGTGCCAAGTTCGACCCGCGTCGGGCCGACATGGCGCATTGCCGAATGATGGGCCGGGGCAAACATGAAGCCGATGCCGGCTTCCTTGATGCAGCCTGAAATGCCGTCGGGACCAAGTTCGAGATTTACACCGAGCGCCGCAAGCGTGTCGGCAGCGCCGGAGCGGGAGGTCAGCGCGCGGTTACCATGCTTGGCGACCGGTATGCCGCAGCCGGCGACGACCAGCGCGCTCGCCGTGGAAACGTTCCACGAGCCGGAAGCGTCGCCGCCTGTGCCGACGATGTCGATCGCGCCTTCCGGCGCTTCAACCTTCAGCATCTTGCCGCGCATGGTTGAAACTGCCCCAGCGATCTCGTGGATCGTTTCGCCGCGCAAGCGAAGCGCCATCAGGAACGCGCCGATCTGGCTGGCGGTGGCGTCGCCGGACATGATGATGCCGAACGCCTCTTCCGCTTCCGGCCGCGTCAGCGCGTGGCCGCCCGCCAACTTTTGCAGAAACGGTTTCATCGCCGCCGTCATCAGAAAGCGCCTGACTGGATCGCTGCGTCAATGACGGCGCTGTTGATGGTCACAGGATAGGTCTCCTGCAGGCGCGCCACCAACTGGTCAAGTAGGTCGTCAGCCAGGCCGCGTGCAATCTGCTGCTTGCGATTCTCCGGCACAGCGGTTTCTGTCGCATCGGTTGGCTCGAACACTTCAGTGACTTTCAGAACGGTCTGCTGATCGCCAGTCGCGTTGGAAACCGAGGCAACATAGCCAAGGCCGCCGCCAAAGGCGGCAGCAACGCCGTCTTGCCCGAGGTCGGCATCGTCGGAATCCCGCTTGATGCCGCGCTTGGTGTCTTTGGTCAGCGAAAGTTCTGTCGCCACGACATCCAACGTCTTTCCGCCGACGACAGCCTTGCGCACGTCCTCGGCCTTGGCAGCCAATTGTTCGTTTATGGTCGCAGCTTTCCAATCGGCGATCACGCGGTCGCGCACTTCATCGAGCGTCCGCTCGCGCGATGCGGTGACCTTTTCGACTTCATACCAGATGAAGCCGTTGTTGGCGGCGTTGAGCGGCGCGTTTTCAGCGCCTTCCTCCGCCTGGAACACGGATGAAATCAGGTTTTGTGATTCCGGCAGATCCTTGACGATCTGGCCGTCCGGCGTTTGCGCCGTCGCGTCAATGGCTTCGATGGTCACAAATTTCAGCTTCGCTTTGTCAGCGGCTGCTTTCATCGATTCGCCGCCGCCGCGGCTGTCTTCATAGGAGTCATGGACATCCAGCACCTGATTGGCGGCGTCGTTGAGCGCCAGGTCTTTGCGGATCTGATCCTTCATGGAATCGAATGGCTGAACGACTTCCGGCGTGATTGCCGTGACGCGGACGAGAACCGGGCCGAACGGCCCCGGAATAACGTCCGACACAGCACCGGATGCCAAAGCGAAGGCCGCTTCGGCAATCTTCGGGTCTGGAACGTCGGTCTTCTTCAGGGCCCCGAGGGAAACGTCAGTCATCGCCTTGTTTTCGAGTTTCACGATGTCTTCAAATGTCGCGCCGCCAACGATCTTGTCTTTTGCCGCCTTGGCAGCCGCGTCGTTGGCAAACACCAGCTGTTCGATCGCACGGGTTTCCGGCGTTGTGTAGCGGGCCTTGTTCTTCTCATAGTCGGCCAGGACGTCAGCATCAGCGATTGCTTTCGGGTCTGCGATGTCATCCGGCAGAAGGCGGACATAGCTGAACTTGCGGTATTCGGGCGCCTTGTAGGACTCCTTGCGCTCATCGAAGAATTTCTTCAGCGCTGCCTCATCGACTGTGGTGATGGCCGGGATAATTGATGCCGGGATGGTGATGTAGTCGACCGTGCGGTTCT
The DNA here is from genome assembly GCA_041751995.1 of Rhizobiaceae bacterium. GTDB lineage: Bacteria > Pseudomonadota > Alphaproteobacteria > Rhizobiales > Rhizobiaceae > JANMEX01. The sequence goes on from JBGSHY010000104.1 coordinate 25,769, forward strand.
CACCGTCATGCTGCGCCATTGCAGACAGAAAAGCCTTCGGCACCGGCAGTCCGTCGGTCACGGCGTCAACAACCTGCTGGCGCACGGCAATCTTTTCGCGGCTTTTCAGGTAATCTTCAGGGCGCATGCCGACATTGCGCAGCACGGCATCAAACTGGGCGCGGCTGAACGAGCCGTCCTGGCCCTTGAACGCCGGATCATCGCCGGTCAGCGCGGCCAGCCGGTCCTTGGACAGGCCGAGATCCATCATCCGCGCTTGTTCATCAAGAACAGCGCCGGCAACCAGTTGCTGTGTTACCTGGCCATCAAGGCCAATTGCCTTTGCCTGTTCGGCCGTCAGGCGGGCGCCCATCTGCTGCTGGGCGACCTGAAGCTGGCGCGCATAGGCGAGGCGGAATTCGGTTGGAGTCACCACGGTTTGGCCGGCATTCAAGACGGCATTGCCGACAAATCCGGTCCGGAAGACGTCCGCGATACCCCACGCGGCAAACGACAAGACAAGGATGCTCAAGAGCAGTTTTGCGATCCAGCTTTTTGCGCCGTTGCGCAGTGTATCAAGCATTTTGATTTCCCGTGGTGCTGCCTCAAGGGCCTTTGGTGTTTGAGCGTCTTTTAGGCAGGTTGGCGGCACTTGGCAATCAAGTCGCCGTCCTGACTTTGGACAACAAGCGATCAACTGTCGAATGCGACAAATTATACCGGTCCGTTGCAACAGGCGGGGAATTTGCTAGACCGCTTGCAACAAAGCAAAAGGGATTTGCCGATGACACCGTCGATCAAGCCGCTCGTGGCAGGAAACTGGAAAATGAACGGGCTCGAAGTCGGCCTGTCTGAATTGCGCACCATGAAGAACGCGTTTCTGAATGGTTTGGACGCGGAAACTGACGCGTTGATCTGTGTTCCGGCAACGCTGTTGGACCGCGCGGCGCAAATTGCGAAAGGTTCGCCGCTCGCCATCGGCGGTCAGGATTGCCACGCCAATGACAGCGGCGCCCACACCGGTGATATTTCTGCGGCCATGCTGAAAGACGCGGGGGCAGGGCATGTCATTGTCGGCCATTCCGAGCGCCGCACCGATCATGGCGAATCCAATGAAACGGTCAAGGCCAAGACTGTGGCTGCTCATCGCAATGGTCTTGTGGCCATCGTCTGCATTGGTGAACTCGAATCAGAGCGCCGTGGCGGCACCACATTGCAGGTTTTGACGGAACAACTGGCTGGCTCGCTGCCGGACGGCATCACCGCAAAAGACACGGTGATTGCCTATGAGCCGGTCTGGGCGATCGGAACCGGCTTGACGCCGACGGCTGCCGACGTTGCCGAAGCCCACGCACACATTCGCGCGGAACTCACCAAACGCTTTCCATCAGAAGCGCCGAAGATTCGCATTCTCTATGGCGGGTCGGTGAAACCTTCGAATGCTGTCGAACTTCTGGCTGTGCTGAATGTCGACGGTGCGCTAGTTGGCGGCGCGTCCTTGAAGGCCGGAGATTTCCTCGGCATATGTGAATCCTACAGGCACATGTGAGAGCTAAAATCAGCGCAGCCCTCGAAATTCCGGGGGCAAGCCACCACTTGCAAGCAATCCCCGCGCACGGGCTTGGAAAATCAGGCTCGAGCGTGTAAACAGCGCGCAAATTCAAATTGGCGGCCGCAATTGTCTGGCTGCAAATCCGGAAAAACCCAATGCAAACCGTTCTGATCGTGATCCATCTGATGATTGTCATCTCCCTTGTCGGTGTGGTGCTGCTGCAGCGCTCCGAAGGCGGCGGTCTGGGTGTGGGCGGCGGCTCCGGTTTCATGACCGCACGCGGCGCGGCCAATGCGCTGACCCGCGCAACCGCAATCCTTGCAGCCGGCTTCTTTGCGACATCGCTGCTTCTGTCGATCATGGCGCGCTATGGCGACAAGCCGGCGGACATACTCGACAAGGTTCCAGCTACTCAGCAGACCGAAGGCAAGGGCGTCCTCGACCAGCTTGGCGGCGCAGACATTCCAAAACCCGCTGACGGAGCGGCTGCTCCGGCAGCAGCTCCCGCTGCTCCTGCGGCCGATGCAGCCCCTGCCGCACCGGC
>JBGSHY010000105.1:0-24540 GCA_041751995.1 Rhizobiaceae bacterium
CGACACCGACGCCGCGATCCCGCACCAATTTCACTGCCTCAAGCTTGTACTCGCGGCTGAACTTTCGTCTTTGCATTCGTTCGCTCCAGTTTCATTGGAAACACACTAACTCGGTGTCCACGAAACCGGCAGCAGGCCAAAGTGTGCCAGTCGCACCGGCTACGCCAGCACTTAAACTTTCAAAGACAGCGGGGACAATAACAACCCAGTTAGGCGGAAGCAGTGTAGTAGATGGCGGGGATACTGTTACCTATAATTACGTCATCGAAAACACCGGCAACGTCACACTTTCCAACGTTACACCAGTTGATACCGGCCCGACATTTGTCGGAAATGCGGGCACAGGTACTATGGGAAGTTTCACGCTCACGGGAGGCACGCTGCCGCTGGCTCCCAGTGCGACTGTCACATACACAGCCACTTATACCCTGTCAGCGCTCGATGTCTATCGGGCAGCTGGAGTGGCCAACGCAGTATCGAACACCGCTATTGCTTCTGCAACGGCCCCGAGCGGCGCAACTGTGGACTCTTTGCAAGCTACTGCCGATACGACCATTCCAGCCGGCGCTCTGCTGACGTTAACAAAAACAGCTGCGCTAAATGATACCTACGGAATTGTTGCAGGTGAGGCGGAGGCCGGAGAATCAATTGCTTACACCTATACAGTAGCGAATAGCGGAAACGTCGCACTTACAAATGTGAACATAAACGACAACCATGAAGGAGCCGTGCTTCCAGCGAACTCGTTTACGGGGGAAGCGCTAATCTCCGAGGGGCCGCTTGGTACTCCTGCATCTAGCGATGCATCTATAAACGGGATTTGGGACCTTCTTCAGCCAGGGGCAACCATCACGCTCACGTATATACACACCGTCACACAAGAAGAAATCGACAATCAGTAATGGATTGATTGCGATGGCCGCATAACTTAGCCCAAGCAGCCTCCGCCAAACCCGACGCGCTTTGTTTTAGCTTACCGTTCCAATCGAAGGAAGAGTCAAGGAATACAACTCGCTTCAATCAAAGGGTGAAATTCGGACGAATATTAGTGTAACAACAAAGCCACGACTCATATAGGACGAAGTTAATAAATCGACTTTTCAGGGTGGCGTAGAAGCGCAACTTCAAAATAGAAGGAAGAAAAATTGTTAGTGCGTCCTGTAATCGAGCCGAGCGAGGTGAGGGATGTAGAAATTGAGATTCAACAAGAAACGTTTAATTCGAAAATAAAGACCTCGGAAGATTTCAAAAAATTTGAAAGTATGATTCTAACGGATTGCGAATTTGATGGATTTATTTTAGTAAAAATACCGATTAATGGCGGCGTTATTGAAGATAACGGCTTAATTTATTCAAGTAATCCTATGTATAATTCCATAGTAGCCTTCGCTGATTTCTCCACATGGTCAATTCTGGAGCCAATTAGTTCTTCGTATAAGCCCTTCAAATTTAAGGTTAACTCGGAAGCCAAAGGCGGCACTTCTGCTGGCCAGGCCACCCGCGTTGCTGCGACAGTTGACCCATTAGAAAGGATCTTTTTGACTCATGTACGCGCCCGCTCAGGATGCTGTATTCCATTTCTAATGAGTAACGGGACTAGGGCTTTGGCGTTGTTTACGGGTAGTGATCAGGTCGTGGACTTGGATATCCGGAGTTTATATCTAAAGGTGAAGAAAATATCTGAATATATTGAAAATTCTGAATTGAATACCAGGCGACCTAAGTTAGAAATATTGAATACTCGAGAGATAGAATGTTTGAGATGGGTCGCAGCAGGCAAAACAAGTAGCGAAATTGCAAAAATTACGTCTCTATCTGAGCATACGATAAATCACTATCTTCAAGTTTGCTGTAAGAAACTTGATACCGTAAATAGAGTACAGGCGGCTGTTGCGGCTGTTCGACTGGAGCTGATTTAAAATATAATTCGATGTTGGGACAGGATAGGTTGTATTGATTTTACATACTATGAGGCACCTAAGGGCGATTCTATCAACTTGGAGTGCCCCACTGAAGTCTTCCACCTTTTTGGGAAAGTATGATCCCGTTTTTAGGAGGACGATGCGATGGCTGGGAGGCGGAAGTTGCGCGAAAATATTGTGCTGTTGTTGCAACAAGTTGATGCGCGGGAAGGGAGTGGGAGATCGCCTCGGAAGTCGGTTCGTCAGATCAACGTGACGGTTTAAACCTATTATCGATCGCGCAAAGAATACTGCGGCACGAGTCGAAATAGGTTAAGAGACTGAAGTAATTCGAGATGGGTTGCTAACATTCCATGCAGGCCGCCAGAAAACTCTAGCCGCCGGCGGTCCAAACCTCGGTCTCAGAGCACAACGATTAAATTCGTCGAAATGCCTTTCAGCACCTAATGTAATGGAATGGCCGTGCGCAGTTTCGAATGGGCCACTGGTCATTCCGCAGAAACAATTGCAGGCCACTGTAAATTAGAGAGAGTTTCGTTGTAAATAATGGTGGGTGGATAAAAGGGTGGATGAAATTTTGACTTTTTTGAAATATTGTATATTATTCAGATGTTTAAAGAAATTAATTGGTGCCGCTTAGGTGACTCGAACACCTGACCCCATCATTACGAATGATGTGCTCTACCAACTGAGCTAAAGCGGCCCGCCGCCTGATTTTTTACGCCCGGCGCGATGGCGGGTTGATAATCGTTGAATTGGCCAAAAGCAAGACCCAGATTGCAGGAGCTGGCGGCTTCATTGTTTGGCGCACAGTGCGGATTTTGCGGCCTTGTATTCATTTGCGAGGCGCTCCACCAATTCGCTAGTCGGGACGACGGATTTGACTGCGCCGATGCCTTGTCCTGCGCCCCAAATGTCTTTCCATGCCTTGGCTCCCGTGGTCGCTTTGTCGAAGTCCATCTTGGATGGATCCGCTTCGGGCAAATGCTCGGGATCCATGCCTGCGTTGACGATGGAGCCTTTGAGGTAATTTCCGTGGATTCCGGTGAAATAGTTTGAATAGACAATATCTGAGGCACCGGATTTCGTGATCATCTCCTTGTAGGCGTCGCTCGCGCGCGCCTCATTTGTCGCGATGAACGGGGATCCGATATAGGCATAGTCCGCGCCCATGGCTTGGGTTGCAAGAACGGACTTGCCGGTTGATATCGCGCCGGAAAGCAGCAGCGGTCCGTCAAACCACTCGCGAATCTCCTGAACCAGGGCAAACGGCGAAAGCGTGCCCGCGTGTCCGCCAGCGCCTGTGGCGACGGCGATCAACCCGTCCGCGCCTTTGCGCACAGCGCTGTTTGCGTGGCGATTGTTTATGATGTCGTGCAGCACAATCCCGCCCCAGGAATGCACGGCTGTGCTCACCTCCGGAACCGCCCCCAGTGACGTGATGACAATCGGCGCCTTGTACTTCGCGCACAGCATCAAATCCTGCTCAAGGCGGGTGTTCGACCTGTGGACAATCTGGTTTACAGCATAAGGAGCAGATTTCCGGTCCGGGTTTGCCTTGTCATGGGCCGCCAGTGTCTCCGTGATTTCCGCAAGCCATTCATCCAGTTGTGAAGCGGGACGGGCATTCAACGCCGGAAATGAACCGACAACGCCTGCTTTGCATTGCGCGATGACCAATGCCGGATTGGAAATGATGAACAGGGGAGCCGCAACAACAGGCACACTCAAGCGGCCTTCCACAAGCGTCGAAAGAGACATTCATTTCTCCGTTTCTTGAATGACGTTTACGCAAACGTAAATTAATTTGACCTGTATCCGGTCAATTGGCAAGTCCGGTTGCCTTTCGAATTTGAGCATAAGTGAATTCTGTTCGCCCTTACTGGTGAATTTGCAGGGGTAATTCCCTCACCTGGAATTGGCTTGCGCTGACAATACGCAGGGCTTTGCAGGGCAGTTGCTTTCGCTTAAGAGTTGCTTGTGGGGTGTGCTGGTTCGCGCAGACGCGGGGTAAATCCGCATTGATCCCAATTGAGGCGAGGCTGCATTGGATCCGATTGAACGAGCAATAAGAAATGCATTGGAAAAGGGTGACGCGCTCGATCCAGCATTTCGCCAGCGCGTCTATGTTTCTGCCGAGCATGCGCTTTCTCGTTCGCTATCCGCCCATGCCGCGATGGCGCCTGCTGACAAACACCGGCGTATCGAAAAACTGCGCCAGATTGCGTTGCAGATCGAGCAGGAATTTGCGCCGGCGGTAGACACCAACGGCTCGCCGGCATCGCAGCCGCACGCAGCACCAAACTGGCGTATCGAACCTGAAACACCACAAGAGCGCCCATTCGATTCCGGGCGCACTCCAACTTACTCTCAAAGAAAAAGCCCCAAATCTGCGACACATGATCTGGGCGGTGTTTCCGAGAAATCAAACAGTCGGCTTTCGCGGGTTTTCATTTTCGTTACCGTTTTCGCGCTAGCTGTCATGTTGGGATGGCTGTTCTGGACATCCGGTATTCTGGACAAACCTTCCCAAAACACAGAAAATCCTCCGGTAGATCAGACATCAGAATCGTCTAGCAATGAAGCGGCGCCAAAGTTAGGCAATGTTTCGGATGCCGACGAAGGGTGGATTTCTGTCTTTGCGCCCAGTGACGCGGCTTCGTTGGATTTGGCAGATGGCCTTTCCGCAGAACTTCAGGACGCAGGCGGCAATTCATTCGTGGTTTTGACTTTGCCGGACGGCCAGGAAGGGAAGGGGATCGCTTCCATTGAGATCGGCCGCGGTTTGCTCGAAAATCTGCGCGGCAAGAAAATCGTTTTCGACATTAAAGCCAGGGCTGCAGATGCAGAGGGCGCACAAATGTCTGTCGCTTGCGATCTGGCAGGAATGGGCCAATGCCAGCGGACCCGCTTTCGTCTGGAGAGCCAGTTGATCGACAATCTCGTTTCCGTGCAACTCGGTGACATTGCACCAGAAGCATCGGGCGTTCTTTCCATCAGCCCAGACATCGAAGGAAAAGGCCGGCCAATTGAAATCCATTCGGTTCGCGTCCGGATTGACCAGTAGCCAATCGCCCGCCTGCAATCGAAGTTTTTGGTTTTGATTGCGAAAAATGCAGCGAATGCTTTCTGATCGTTTGTCAAAGCCTCAAGCTGGCACTCTTTCAAGGGAAGCAAAAACCGGTTGCGACTTGAGTGCGTCAGCAGCATAGATTCCTGCAAAGCGGAATCATGATGCAGAACAACATGTCCTCGGGAAATTTGGTGGCCGACAAGCGCGCGGAATATGCGCGCATGCTGGGCGAATCCGGTGATTTTCAAGCTGCGGCAGAGTTGATGCAACAAGCCCTCCAGCTTGTGCCGGATTGGACAGCCGGATGGTTTCAGGCTGGCGGCTACTTTGAAAAGGCCGGAGACAGGGATCAAGCCATGAGAGCGTTTGATCTGGTTCTGAAGGCATCGCCTGCGGACAGGTTTGGTGCGCGGTTGAAGCTGGCGCATTTGCGGGGAGAGGCCATTGAGGCGCCGCAAACTGCCTATGTCGAAGCCCTCTTTGATGACTATGCCGCCAAGTTTGACAAGTCACTTGTTGAAAAGCTCGGCTACCGCGTTCCGGCGCTTCTGTCCGAAATGATCGAGCGGCAAATGCCGCCAATTCCGTTTAAGCTCTGCGTTGACCTTGGTTGTGGCACGGGCTTGATGGCGCAAGCCTTGGGCGACAAGGCCGCCCGGTATGTCGGGATCGATTTGTCCGCGGCGATGTTGGCTAAGGCGCAAGACAAGAAGCTTTATTCGAGGCTTATCAAGGCCGATCTGATTGACGGCATGGCACGAGTTGGTTCCGCAGATATGATCATCGCCGCCGATGTTTTCATGTATCTGGGATCGCTCGAACCAGTCATGGCAGCGACTGCAGCCCATCTCCTGCCTGAAGGTCTGTTCGCATTCTCGGTGGAGTTGTCGACGGCTGGCGGGGACTATGAATTGCGCCCTTCCATGCGCCATGCCCATACTGCCGCGTATGTTCGCCGCTGCCTTGCAGCCGGCGGATTCGAGACGCTTGAAGTCAAGTCTGCTGTCATACGCATGGACGCCGACAGCCCCATCGAAGGGCTATTGATCGTGGCGAGAAAATCAGCGAACCCGTGAACAGCCATGAATGAAAGCCGCGCAGAAAACCTGTTGCCGGAGGCTTTCCAACGCTGGTTTGCGACCAGGGGCTGGTCTCCGCGACAACACCAGCTGGAGCTGCTCAAGAATGCGGAAGCCGGGAGATCGGCTCTACTGATCGCGCCGACGGGTGCAGGCAAAACCCTGGCCGGATTTCTGCCTTCCCTTGTCAGCCTGTCACGACGAGTCAAAAGAAAGCTCGGTCAGCGACCCAGCGGGATACACACGCTTTACATTTCGCCGCTGAAAGCTTTGGCGGTCGACATCGAGCGCAATCTGGCAAAGCCGGTTGGCGAAATGGGCCTTCCGGTAACTATTGAAACGCGGACAGGCGATACCCCGATCCACAAGCGCCAACGCCAGAAACTGGTTCCGCCGGACATCCTCCTGACAACGCCCGAGCAGCTTGCGCTGCTCCTGTCGTCACGCGATGCCGAAGCGTTTTTTTCCGATCTGCAGTTCGTTGTCCTCGATGAATTGCATTCGCTAGTCACGTCCAAACGCGGACACTTGCTCTCGCTCGGTCTAGCGCGGCTCAATGCGCTGCTCCCAGGCCTGATCTCGGTCGGACTGTCTGCAACGGTCGCTGATCCCCGGGAACTCTGCCGCTGGCTGGTGCCGCAGAAGGGCGGAACCTTCGAAGCAGAGCTGGTATCCGTTTCCGAAGGCGCGGCGCCTGACATCTCCATCCTGAAAACCGGCGAGCGCATCCCCTGGGCCGGACATTCGGCCCGCCACGCGATGGGCGAAATCTATGAGGCGATCGGAGACCACGCGACGACGCTCCTGTTCGTGAATACGCGCAGTCAGGCGGAATTCCTGTTTCAGGAACTCTGGCGCATCAATGAGAAATCGCTGCCGATTGCGCTTCATCATGGTTCGCTCGACGCGTCCCAGCGCCGCAAGGTCGAAATGGCCATGGCCGAGGACCGCTTGCGGGCGGTGGTCGCGACATCCACACTCGATATGGGCATCGACTGGGGCAATGTTGATCTTGTTGTTCACGTCGGAGCGCCCAAGGGCGCAAGCAGGCTTGCCCAACGGATTGGCCGTTCCAATCACCGGTTGGATGAGCCAAGCAAGGCCGTCCTCGTCCCGGCGAATTGTTTTGAAGTGCTTGAGTGTCAAGCGGCGATTGATGCAAACTATGTCCACGCGCAGGATACCCCGCCCATAGGAGTAGGGGCGCTTGATGTGCTGGCGCAGCATATTCTCGGCATGGCGTGTTCGGAGCCGTTTGACGCAGATGACCTATTCCGTGAAGTAATTTCGGCATTGCCCTATGCCGGTGTCGACCGTGCCACTTTCGACAAGATGATCGATTTTGTCGCCACAGGCGGATACGCCCTGCGGGTCTACGAGCGCTATGCCCGGATCCGAAAAACTGCAGAAGGCAAGTGGCGAGTTACCAATCCGTTGATTGCCAAGCAATACCGTTTGAACGTTGGTACCATCATTGAAGCACCTGTGCTCAATGTCCGCTTGGTGCGGGCGGGCAAAGGCATTAAATCTGCCGGCGGACCGGTGCTGGGCAAGGTCGAGGAAAGCTTTCTCGAAATGCTGTCGCACGGCGACACCTTTTTCTTTGCCGGAGAAGTGCTGCGGTTTGAGGGCATCCGCGAGAATGAGTGCTACGTGTCCAAAACCCGCGATGAAGATGCAAAAATACCGGCCTATGCCGGCGGCAAGTTTCCGTTGTCCACCTATCTCGCGGCCTCGGTGCGCAAGATATTGTCCAATCCGGCCGAATGGACGAAACTCCCTGATCAGGTCCGAGATTGGCTCGAAATTCAGCGCGATTATTCGGTCTTGCCGACGGCGGATAATCTTTTGGTCGAAACATTTCCGCGCGATGACCGCTACTTTCTCGCCGCTTATCCTTTCGAAGGCAGGCTGGCGCATCAGACATTGGGAATGTTGCTCACGCGGCGTCTTGAACGACGCGGCGCCCTCCCGCTCGGCTTTGTCGCGACAGACTATTCGATCTGTGTCTGGGGGTTGCGCGACATGGGGCGCATGATCAAGACCGGTGAATTGTCACTGTCGGCCCTGTTCGATGAAGACATGCTGGGCGATGATCTTGATGCCTGGTTGGCCGAAAGCTGGATGATGAAGCGCAGCTTCCGCAATTGCTCGCTGATTTCCGGGTTGATTGAAAAGCGGCATCCGGGCAAGGAAAAATCCGGCCGCCAGGTCACAGTATCTGCCGATCTGATTTATGATGTTCTGCGCACCCACGAACCGGACCACATCTTGCTGCGTGCCGCATATGCCGATGCTGCCACCGGCCTCCTCGACATTCACAGGCTCGGCGATATGCTGAAGCGTATCAAGGGACGAATCACCCACATGCCGCTGGACCGCGCTTCACCGCTCTCCGTACCCATCATGCTGGAAATCGGCCGCGAGCGCATCAAGGGCGAGGCGGAGGAAGACATTTTGCGCGAGGCGGCCGGAATGTTTGTTTCACACGGTGGCAAGCTATGAGCGCGGTGGCCAGACCCGTCGCAACACCGACTTCATGCCGCATTGCAGGCATGGACGCGGTTTTGGACATGACCGGAGCGCTCTATCTGCCCGAAGAAAAGACACTTGTCGTTTCAGACATGCATTTGGAAAAAGGAACCTCGTGGGCCAGCCGGGGCATATTTCTGCCGCCCTACGACAGCCGCCAGACACTGACCGCCTTGCAGTCGGTCATTTCACAGTATCAGCCGGAAACACTTGTCTACCTTGGCGACAGCTTTCATGATGCAGGTGGCCATAGCCGGCTCGACGTCGGCGCGCTTGATGTCCTGACTGGCATTTGCGCCAACCAAAACACTTTTTGGATCACAGGCAATCATGACCCCGAAATTCCGGATACACTGCCCGGAAAGTCCTGTTCGGAGCTTGCGATCGGCAATTTGCGCCTCGTGCATATTCCGGACCGGGCGTCGAACACTACTTCTGAAATTGCCGGGCATCTCCATCCTGTAGCGACAGTTGTCGGGCGGGGCCGAGCCATCAAGCGGCGTTGTTTTATCACGGATGGGCAGAGAATGATTCTTCCTGCCTTCGGTAGTTATACCGGCGGGCTCAACATCCGCGATGACGCCTATAAGGGTTTGTTCGATCAAAAGTCCCAGGTCATCCACGTGATCGGTGACAGGCAGATCTATTCACTGCCGCTTCATGCGCTTGATCGCTGAGTGCAAGTTCAGCCCTTGCGGAAGACCGCATTGCCGAGCCATCCGATAACCATGGCAAGCATGATGGCTGCAAAGCTGTACCAAAGGGACTGGTCGTGGGCCGCGGTGAATATTGCCTGCTCAAGACCGGATTTTGCAATTTCGAGATCGGCCGAGCTTTCGCGGATGAATGTGCCGTTCCGGAAAAGAAAAGCACGCGCTTGATGCTGGCCGACTGGAATGTTGGCAGGCAATTGCAGTGTCGCCCTGAACAGGTTCTGGGAGATGAATTCGACTTTGCCCGAACTTTCGGAATAGGTTCCTCTGTCAGAGTTTATCTGCTTGAACGCATCGGCAAACTCACCGGCAATCGCCGTTTTGTCGGCGTTTGAATCCAGTTTCAAAGCACCGACGCCAAGGTTCAGCTTGGAGAAAGTTGCTCTGTCCGTTATGTCCTGCAGGCTCCTTGTCGAAGCGGTGATGTAGGACAGGGGTGCAAGATTAAAGCTCGCAGAAGCCGTATTGACCCACATGCCGAAAACCCGTGCTTTTCGACGAACGACCTGTGGGACTTCCGGTCCGCCAAGCACAACCACCAAATCATAGCGGCCTTGCCTTTGGACAAGCGGATCTGTCCCATCAAGCGCGCCAAAAATCGTCAGCGCAGCGCCGGAAAAATTTGGGTCAATTGAAATTGTGTCTGTTGACAGCCCAATTTGAAGGGTTTCTGCCGGAAGCGCAACTTGTGCCAATGAGGGCGACGGCTGAAGACTTGCGATCGCTGAAAATAGAAACGCCAATTTGAACAGCCGCATCATCATGCGCCCGCCTGTACAATTGAGTAAATGCTGTCCGGAGTAACAAACAGCCCATAAGCAATCCGAAGTGCGACGGCGAGAACGAGCAAAGCAAGCAGGGATCGCAATTGTTCGCCCTTCAGCTTCTGTCCGATGTTCGCACCATACTGTGCTCCAATCACGCCGCCAATCATCAGGCAGGCCGCAAGCACGATGTCGACGGTATGGTTGGCTGTCGCATGAATGACAGTGGTGTAGGCAGATACAAATATGATCTGGAAAAGTGAGGTGCCGACAACCACGTTGGTCGGCACTTTCAGCAGATAGATCATGGCGGGCACCATAATGAAGCCGCCGCCCACGCCCATGATTGCAGACAGAAAACCGATGAAAACGCCGAGCACCAGCACCGGAATGACTGAAATGTAGAGCTTTGAAGCGCCAAATTTCATCTTCCAGGGAAGCCGTCCGATAACCTCTTGGAACGACGATTTCTTGATGTTGAAATCCTCGGCGATCGGTTCGTTGGATCTTGCCTTTCGGATCGTCGAAACGCTTTCAACAAGCATCAAGGCCCCGATGATTCCGAGAAACACGATGTAGAGTATCGAGATCGCGAGGTCGAGTTGGCCAAGGCGCCGGAGAAGGGCAAACACCAAAACGCCGAGACTGGAACCGGCAATGCCGCCGAGGAAAAGCATGATCCCCAATTTGAAATCGATGGTTTGCCGTTTGTAATGGACCAGCGCGCCCGACACCGAAGTCGCAATAACTTGATTGGCGCCTGTTCCGACAGCGACGGCCGGCGGGATGTGATACAAGATGAGCAGAGGCGTGATCAAAAAGCCGCCGCCAACGCCAAACATGCCCGACAAAAAACCGACCGCAGCGCCAATCGCGAGCAGCGTAAACAGGTTCACCGACAGCTCGGCAATAGGCAGATAAATTTCCAAAGCGCGAATCCGGAACAGGCTGGCAGGATCGAATTTATTTATATTCGAAAGTCAGAATATTGTGTCCAAAAGATGTAGATCGCGTGAACAACCGCACTTGCGGGCGTTTGCCGGTTCAAAGGACTAAGCCTTGACCTTCTTCAGAAGCGATTTGACGAGCGCATCGTCAACTTCTCCTGTTGCAGCCATGTCATTTGCCTTTTGATACGCAGCAATCGCCTTCTTGGTTTTTCCGCCCATCTTGCCATCCGGTGAGCCGGCGTCATAGCCGTTCTGGTTCAGGATGATCTGGATGTTGCGGATCGCCTTGACCATGTCCGCCGAGGAGGTGCTTGCAGTGGCTCCCGCATCGGCCGTCCAGGATTCAGGAACCTCGACCGAGTTGGTTTCCGCATCAAGCGGCTTGGCTTTCCAAAGTTCTGTTGTCGCTCTGGCTTTCTGCAACTGCTCGGGGCGCATCACGTTGGCGATTTCGTCCCGCTTGGAGGCCGCGTCCTTGTCACCGGATTTGGCGGCCAGGGCAAACCATTTGTAGGATTCTTCAAGGCTCTGCGGCACGCCAAGGCCCTTGGCCGCAAGGATGCCGAGATTGTACTGGCTGTCTTTCACGCCGAACTCAGCCGCTTTGACGAACCAGCGTGCCGCCGAATCATTGTCTGCAGGACCTGAAGCGCCCATCGCGAACAGAACGGCCAGATTGTGCATGGCGCTGGCGTTGCCCTGTTCGGCGGCAAGCTGGTAAAGCGTTTTGGCCTTTTCGGCTGAGCGTTCGACACCGATGCCTTTTTCATAAAAGCTGCCAAGACGGAATTGCGCCGGGGCAAAACCGGTGTCGGCGGCCTTTTGATACCATTCGACTGCCTTCTTGGTGTCCTTGGCAACGCCGCGGCCGTCCGTGTAGCGGCTGCCGATTTCAAACAATGCTTTCGCATCGCCTGATCCTGCGGCCTCACGAAGTGCAATCGGTCCCACTTCTGCGGGTATGGAATCTGCGCTGCTTGTCGCGCCGTCAACTGAAGGCGCGGCGGTTGTCGGGGCAGACGCGACTTCGGTTGCAGTGGGGCTGGCCTTTGCCGGCTCCGAATTTGCTGCAGCACTGGTTTGCTGGGCATCCGTGCCTTGCGCGGACGCGGCATCTGGCATCGCGGCCGCCGCTGGCTCGGTCGCTGCGACAACCCGCACCTTGCCGTCAGCATTTGCCTCTGATGGTTCGGAAACATCTGCTGTTGGCTTGACGGGCTCAATGGCAGTGTCAGCCGCAGCCGGCAGATTGGCAGACGCCACATCTGCAGGTTTTTGGGTTTCCTGAATGGCAGCAGCCGGAGCGGCATCGGACGTTACTGTCGAGTTGCTGCCACCCGCAAGGAATGCCTTGCCAAGCTGAAGACCGGTCAAGGCAAGCATGATGGCAAGCGCGCCCATCAGGATCGGCTTGCGCTGACGCTGCAGAATGTCAGAAAGTCCGCCTTTCCCCGACTTTGAGGACTTGGCGCTTTTGCTCTTCAGAATTTCAGCGTCTGCGGCGGCTGCTTGTGCCGCGCGGCGGGCTGCTGCCAGGAAATCATTCTTGGCATTGTCATCCGGCTTGCCGTCGGTACGCCCGCGGCGTTCATCGCGGACGCGCTTCATGATGGCGTTGAGGTCGGGAGCGCCGGAAATCGGGTCTGATGCCGGGCCTGCTTCGGCAGCAATAACAGGCATATCAATTGTCGGCTCTGCTTTGGGAAGCGTGGAACCGGCAAGTTCACCGACAGGCGCCTTTTCTTCCCGGCGCAGGGCTTTGGTCAAACCAGCTAGCAATCCGCCTTTCGGCTTGGCGGATTTGGCTGATGTATCGAGCGAATCGGCCATTTCGCGGGCCGCATTTGCAGCCGCAATCGCAGCTTCAGCAGGGCTGCGGACTGGAACCGGTTCAAAATCCTCAAAGCCGTCGTTTTCTGCAAAGTCCTGCGTGTCAAAAGATGGTGCAGATGTTCCCAGGTCAATTTTTGATGACGGCACTGCAGGCGCAGGCACCGCAACTGGCTCAAACCGCTCTTCTTCGTAGCTGATCGCCGGGCTTTTCGTCGTTGGCGCCACGGGCGTTGCCTTGGACGTTTCCAAAGAGCCGAGCCGGTCAACGATTTTCAGAAGCGTGTCGTGGATGGCTTCAAACGTCTTCGCATTGCGGTCATCGGACTTGCGTGCGAGGATGTCCAGCGCCTTCAAATCATTGGCGAGTTGATAAACGACTTCCGAATCCTGCGGGTTCGCGCCGGCCAGGTTGGCGTTGCGCAATGCATCTTCTGCGGCCTGCCGGGCCACTGCAAGCAGAGTCTCGTGGTTGCTGGCAAGGTTCTTCTCGATCGATTCAAGGCGTGGCGCCAGATCATCGAACATCTGGGAGTCCGTCCGCGGCGCAGAGAGTTGCTGCGACAGATTGCTGACGTGGCGCTCCAGCCGTGCGAATGCCTCGGGATCACCGTTGGAAACCGACGCTGTCGATTGGTTCAGCCGGCTTGTGATATCCGCAAGACGGCGTTCGATGTTCTCTGCAAAAACGGGATCAATCGTGTTGTCCGGCTGGGAAGAGTGGATTTGCCGGGAAAGGTCGGAAAAGCGCTGCTCGACGGCCGCAAGAATATGCTCTGAATTGTCATATGCCGCCGCAGTCGGCGCGGACATTTTTGCAGCCATGTCTTCGAGACGCAATTCCAGTTCGGAGAGTATGTTGCGGCTCTCACGACCGGTTTCCGCCTGTGATTGCTCAAGGCGGCTGGCAATTTCGAACAAGCGGTCTTCCATGCTTTTGGCAAGCGCATCGTTATCAAGATTGCGCGAGTCGAGCTGCTGTAGCTTGTCGGCAATGATTTCCATCTGGGAGGCCATGCGAACCATTTGTTCGGTCGGTGCGCCTGCGCGGGAAGCAAGAACGTCAAGCTGTTCAGCAAGCTTGCCGATCCTGTCCTGGATTTCGTGGCCGGGTTCTGCATTCATCAAATCGTCGATGCGGCTGTTCAGCGAGCCGAGACGGGCTTCAATCCGCTCAAATGACAATTTGTCATTTCCGACAGCCTGGACCGAAACCGATGAGGCAACGATGGCACGGGAAATTTCGTCAAGCCGGTCTTCAATCTGGATCAGTTGTTCAGGGTTGATCTCGGGGTTGCGGCGCGACATCTGGTCGATGGCGCTGGCCAGTATCCGGACCTTTTCCTCAAGGCTGGTGATCGAGAGCGACTGTGGCAGGCTGTTGACAGCGTTCTGGACGCTTTCAATGCGGTCCAGAAGTGATTCAATGGCCGGATCATCAGACATGGAGAATGGTTGTGGCTTGGGCGCCTGTGCCCAGCGGGTTTCCACGGAACGCAATGTATCTTCGCGTGCCAGTGAACCGATGCCCTGCTTGATGGTCTCGATTTCCTTGCGCAGAGCCAATCCCCAGTCATCCTGTGGCTTGGCATTCAGCCGCCGCATTTCGCCGCGCAACTGCTGCAATTCATTCATGACCGAAGCCATTTGGCCGTGCTGGGCTTCCTCGATCCGGGCGCGTTCAACCTCACGGGCAATCCGGTCCATATCCCTGCTGCTGGCGGGGCGATCGTTTGGCGCACGCTGTGCTGCGGCTTGCCGGGGCGCGCCGGAAACGTCGTTTGAAAGCTTGCGCATTCTGTCGGCTATTTCATCAGAATAGCTTGCCGGATTGGAATCCGAGCGGCCGCGCATGCGATCCAACCGTGCTTCAATGCCGCCTATCGTCGCCTCAAGGTCATCAAGAGATGACGCCGGCTTGCGCTGGCGGCCAGTGTTGAGTTGGTCGTAGATGCTGTATCGAGTGTTCATTGGCCCGGCCTGAATGTTCGCGGCTTTTCATCCACAGTTGTTTTGGCCTGTTGCTGATCTTTCCGTCCGGAAATCCCGATTGTCCGGATGACAAATTGGGTCGCGCAAACAAACCTAAACTGATCGTGTAAGACGCATGACAAAACAGAACACGGATCACCGTTTCCTCACCTTTCAATGAACGTGGTAAACAAGCCGTTAACTCCGGTTAAAATCGGATCAGAAACTGCAGTCCCGATCTGAAACACCTTTGCAACAATTCGTGATTGCGCTTCGACTTGCGAATTCAAAGCGCTTTCGATATTACCTTTACGTAAGATGATTGTCGGGTCTGGAAACCATAGCTTGGTTCCCGGAGCCCGCTTTGTGGTCAGAAAGATGCGATCTTTCCCACAATGTCGAAACACATGAGGAATAAGATGGTGGCTTTCAGCGTGGCTTCGGCTGCAGGTGATGAATTTGTCTCGACCGAACGGGGCAACGACAACGAAGAGTATATGCGCATTGGCGATGTATCGGACGCCTTTGGAGTCACATTGCGGACTTTGCGCTTTTATGAGGACAAGGGGCTGATTCAGCCGAAGCGCCAAGGCGTAACACGGCTTTACAACCGTCGTGATCGGGCTCGTATCAAATTGATTTTGCTTGGGAAAAAGGTCGGATTTTCACTGCGCGAAGTGAAGCAGATGATAGACCTGTATGAACCGGGTGGTTCAAATACCATTCAGATGAAAGCCATTCTCGACAAATCCGCCAAGCAGCTCGATAAAATGAAGCAGCAGCGCGCAGCTGTCGATGAAGCAATAAACGAACTCGTTAACGGCATAAACATGCTCGCTGACAAACTCGGCATGCCGCATTCGGCCGCTGCCTGAGGTTACAGTCCACAGTGGGCTATCCTGAGGGGCTTGGGGCATTGGCGGGACAGCACTAAGTGGATTGGGCGCCCGGTCATTTTTGTGGCCGGGCGCATTTCAATATTGACGTTTACGCAAACGTCAATATTTTGAGAGATAGACGGCAGCTGCCGCACTGTTGAATTTTGATTCTTGGGAGAGGTTATCAATGCCGGTTTATCGCGCGCCTGTCGAAGATACGCTTTTCGTCCTCAATGACGTTCTCGGCTATCAACGTTACAGCAATCTGCCCGGCTTTGCCGATACGACACCGGATGTCCTTGAGGCAATCCTGGGTGAGGGCGCCAAGCTCGCTGAAAACGTGTTGCAGCCAACAAATCTTGACGGCGATCACATTGGTTGCGTGCGCAACGCCGATGGCACTGTCACCACGCCCGAAAGCTTCAAGAACGCCTACAAGCAATACCGTGAAGGCGGTTGGTTGGGTTTGGCTGTCGATGCCGAATACGGCGGACAAGGGCTTCCCTATACGGTCCACACGGCTGTCGGCGAATATTTCTCCTCCGCCAACATGGCCTTCACCATGTATCCCGGCCTGACACAGGGCGCCATTGCCGCCATTTATGTCCATGGCACGGATGAGCAGAAGGCCGCCTACCTTCCCAACATGACCGACGGCATCTGGACAGGCACCATGAACCTGACCGAGCCGCATTGCGGCACGGACCTCGGCTTGCTGCGCACCAAGGCAGTTCCGCAGGGCGATGGTTCCTACAAGATTTCCGGCCAGAAGATATTCATTTCCGCTGGCGAACACGACTTGTCGGAAAACATCATCCACCTCGTACTCGCGCGCATTGAAGGCGCACCGGAAGGCGTCAAGGGCATCTCGCTGTTCATCGTGCCGAAGTTCGCATTGGACGCCAACGGCAACCCGGGAACACGCAATACGGTCTCTTGCGGCTCGATCGAAGAAAAGATGGGCATTCACGGCAATTCGACCTGCGTGATGAACTACGATGAAGCGACAGGGTACCTGCTCGGCGAAGAGCACAAGGGCCTGAAGGCAATGTTCACGATGATGAACGAAGCCCGCCTCGGCGTCGGCCTGCAGGGCCTCGCCATCTCCGAAGCTGCCTACCAGAATGCCGCAAACTATGCCCGCGAGCGCATTCAGGGCCGCGCACTGACCGGACCCAAGGCTTTGGACAAAAAGGCTGACCCGCTGATCGTTCACCCGGACGTGCGCCGGACGCTCATGACCATCCGCGCCTTTAACGAAGGTGGCCGTGCCTTCATTTTGTGGACCGCTCTGAAGTCGGACATTGCCCACCGCTCGCCTGACGAACGGGAACGCGTGCTGGCTGATGACGTCCTTGGTTTGGTCACCCCGGTCGTCAAAGGCGTGCTGACCGACAAGGGTTTTGATCACGCGGTCATGGCGCAGCAAATGTATGGCGGCCACGGCTATATTGAAGAATGGGGCATGAGCCAGTTCGTCCGCGATGCCCGCATCGCCATGATTTATGAAGGTGCAAACGGAGTTCAGGCGCTCGACCTCGTCGGCCGCAAGCTTGGGCTTAACGGTGGCCGCGCGATCATGGCCTACTTCAAGGAAGTCGGCGATTTCTGCGAGGCCAACCGCACCAATGAGCAAATGGCGCCGTATACCAAGGCACTGAAAAAAGGCCTGAATGACCTTCAGGCTGCCGCCATGTGGTTTATGCAGAATGCAATGGCCAAGCCGGACAATGCCGGCGCCGGTTCAACAGATTTCATGCACCTTTTCGGTCTTGTCTCACTTGGTCACATGTGGTCGATGATGGCCAAGGCGGCGCAGGAAAAGATCACCTCCGGCGGCGACGGCAAAGGTGATTATTTCGCCAACAAGCTGGTTCTCGCACGCTTTTATATGGAGCGGATCATGCCGGAAACGGCACTGCGCCTCCACCGCATCCAGATTGGCGCGGACACAATGATGGAATTGCCCGCCGAGGCATTCTGAACCGCTTGACCTTCCGCCGGATCGGCAGAAACTGCCGGTCTGGCAAATCAATTTAACCGGGTTTGACCCGAAGGCGGGCCATCTGGTCCGGGGAAAGGACAAAAATATGGCTGAAGCATTCATTTATGATCACGTCCGCACACCGCGAGGCCGCGGCAAGAAAGACGGCTCCTTGCATGAGGTTCCGGCGGTCAGGCTTGGCGCAAAAGTGCTTGAGGCGATCCGTGACCGTAATGGTTTGGACACCGGCAAAGTGGACGACATCATTTTCGGTTGCGTCGATCCAGTCGGTGAGGCAGGCGCAGTCATTCCGCGCTCATCTGCCTTTGAAGCCGGTTACGATTTCCGCGCGCCCGGCATGCAAATCTCCCGCTTTTGTGCATCCGGATTGGACGCCATCAACTTCGGCGCGGCCAAGATCGTACAGGGAGCAGATGATATCGTCATCGCTGGCGGAGTTGAATCCATGTCGCGCATTGGCATGGGTGCAGCCGGTGGCGCTTGGTACATGGACCCGTCCGTTGGCCTGCCGTCTTATTTCATGCCGCAGGGCATCTCGGCCGACCTTATCGCAACGAAGTACGGGTTCTCCCGTGACGACGTCGATGCCTATGCAGTGGAAAGCCAGAAGCGTTCTGCAAATTCATGGTCAAAGGGCTACTTCAAGAATTCCGTCATTCCGGTCAATGACCAGAATGGCCTGCTCATCCTCGACAAGGATGAGCACATGCGGCCGGGCACCGACATGCAGGCGCTGGCCTCGCTGCAGCCGGCCTTTGTCATGCAGGGTGAAATGGGCGGCTTTGATGCCGTCGCCATCCAGGCGCATCCGGATGTGGAAACCGTCAATCACGTGCACCATGCCGGCAATTCTTCCGGCATCGTCGATGGTGCGTCGGCAGTCTTGCTCGGCTCCAAATCTGCGGGCAAGGCACTTGGCGTTAAACCTCGCGCGCGCATCCGCGCATTTGCCAACATTGGCTCCGATCCGGCCTTGATGCTGACCGGGCCGGTGGATGTCACCAAAAAGCTGCTGAAACGCTCTGGATTCAAGATTTCGGACATCGACCTGTTTGAGCTGAATGAAGCATTCGCTTCGGTGGTTCTGCGCTACATGCAGGCCTTTGACATACCGCACGACAAGATGAATGTCTGCGGCGGCGCGATCGCCATGGGCCATCCGCTCGGCGCAACCGGCGCCATGATCCTTGGCACTGTCTTGGACGAACTTGAGCGGCGCGATCTGAATGTTGCGTTGGTCACCCTTTGCATCGGCGCCGGCATGGGCACCGCCACCATCATCGAACGCGTCTGAGAAGTTGGAGATAATAAGTCATGACTTACAATAACTTCAAATATGACGTGGACGCTGACGGCATTGCACTCATCACCTGGGACATGCCGGGCAAGTCGATGAATGTCTTCACCGAAGAAGTGATGAACGAACTCGATGCGCTGCTCGTAGCCGTTGTTGGCGATTCGGCTGTCAAGGGCGTGGTCTTCACGTCTGGCAAGGACTCGTTCTCCGGCGGCGCTGATCTCACCATGCTCAAAGCCATGTTCGAGATGTACAACAGTGAAAAGGCGAAAGACCCGAAAAACGCCGTCAAACTGCTGTTCGAAGTTGCCGGGCGCATGACATGGCTGTTCCGCAAGATCGAGACCTGCGGCAAGCCTTGGGTCTCTGCGATCAACGGTGTTTGCATGGGCGGCGCATTCGAACTGTCGCTCGCCTGCCATGGCCGCGTCGTTTCCGATGATCCGAAAGTCAAACTGGCTCTGCCCGAAGTCAAAGTTGGCATTTTCCCGGGAGCGGGCGGCACGCAACGTGTCCCAAGACTTACCAATCAGCAGGACGCACTGCAGATGATGACAACCGGGGCCAGCCTCACCGGTTCGCGCGCCAAGGCAATGGGTCTGGTTCACGAAGTTGTTCCTGCCAAAAAGCTGGTTCAGGCCGCCAAGGACATGATCAAGGCAGGCCTCAAGCCGGTCCAGCCGTGGGATGAAAAGGGCTTCAAGCTGCCGGGCGGCGCTGTCTACTCCGCGCAAGGCGCAAACCTCTGGCCCGCAGCGTCCGCGATCCTGCGCCGCGAAACCAACCTGAATTATCCCGGCGCTGCCGCGATCCTGAAATGCGTTTATGAAGGCCTTCTGGTGCCATTCGATACCGCGCTGAGGATCGAACAGCGCTATTTCACCAACGTGCTGCAGACGACCGAAGCTGGCATGATGATCCGCTCTCTGTTCGTTTCATTGCAGGAACTGAACAAGGGCGCACGCCGCCCGAAAGACATAAAGCCCAGCAAAATCAAGAAGGTAGGCATCATCGGCGCCGGTTTCATGGGCGCTTCCATCGGCTATGTAACGGCGAAGGCCGGGATTGACGTCGTATTGGTTGACCGCGATCAGGAGGCCGCTGACAAGGGTAAAGCCATATCAGATGACTTGATCACCAAGGACATGCAAAAAGGCAGGGCGACTGCCGCCGACAAGGAAGCGCTGCTTTCCCGCATTCAAGCCACGCCGGATTATGCCGCGCTGGAAAATTGTGATCTTGTCATTGAGGCCGTGTTTGAAGACCGTGAAGTCAAGCGCATTGTGACAGAAAAAGCGGAAGCAGCAATCAAGTCCTCCGCCATCATGGCTTCGAATACGTCGACTTTGCCGATTACCGGTCTCGCCAAAGTTTCGGTGCGCCCGAAGAATTTCATCGGCATCCATTTCTTCTCGCCTGTCGACAAGATGATGCTCGTGGAAATCATCATGGGCAAAAAGACCGGTGAAAAAGCACTTGCGTTAGCGCTTGATTACGTTCGAGCCATCAAGAAGACGCCAATCGTTGTCAATGACACGCGCGGCTTCTATGTCAACCGCTGTGTACTGCAATATATGGCCGAAGCCTACAACATGCTGATAGAAGGCGTGCCGGCGATCATGATTGAGAATGCTGCCAAAATGGCTGGCATGCCCGTTGGTCCGTTAGCGCTCAATGACGAAACAGCGATTGATTTGAGCCAGAAGATTTTGAAAGCCACGCTGGCTGATCTTGGCCCAAAGGCAATCAATCCTAGCCACGTCGATTTGGTCAATGAATTGGTCGACAAGCACGACCGCAAGGGCCGCAAGAATGGTAAGGGCTTTTATGATTACCCTGCCAAGCCCGCCAAGAAGCATATTTGGCCCGGTCTTAAAGACCTCTTTCCGCAGCAAGATGCGGATAAAGTCAATGTCGCTGAATTGAAAGAGCGTTTCTTGACCGTGATCGCGCTGGAAGCAGCCCGCGTTATGGAAGAAGGCATTGTGACCGATCCGCGCGAAGCGGATGTTGGCTCGATCCTCGCGTTTGGCTTTGCGCCTTACACCGGCGGCACATTATCGTACATCGACGGCATGGGCGCAGCGACCTTTGTGGCGCAAGCCAAAGCGTTGCAAAAGAAGTATGGGGATCAATATAAGGTCAATAAGCTGCTGGAAGACTTGGCGGCGAAAGGCGACACATTCTACAAGCGCTTTGATCCGTATACGAACAGCAATGCTGCTTAAGTAAGTGTAGTATTACGCAAATATTTCGCGTTCAACCTCGGGCTTGTCCCGGGGTTTTTTTTAGCGATGTGCCTCAATGATGGATCTCTGGTTGAATATATCGGGCAATTAACTCAGGCTTGGCACCACTCTCAATGCCCAAATGCCTCGTTCTCACTTGATCTTGACTACAGTCTGATGATCAAGTGGCTCTAGACACCAGTCGTGTTTTGCAATAGGAATATAATCAAGAAATTTAAATATTGCTGGATAAAGCTAATGCTGTCACACGAAAGTATTTGGTCGGTTATTGATCAACTTGCTGAACGTTATGCGATGTCTGCCTCTGCTCTTGCAAAGAAGGCAGGCCTTGATCCGACAACGTTTAATAAATCTAAGCGCACCAGCGTCGATGGACGCCCGCGCTGGCCGTCTACAGAATCGCTGTCAAAAATAATGGAAGCAACTGGCTCTAATATTGATGAGTTGTTTCAGTTGCTCAATGCCGCGCCTTTGCCCTTTAACGCGACGGTTTCCAAAAGTACCATTCCGCTGATGGGGTTTGCGGAAGCCGGGCAGGGTGGGTATTTTGATGACGCTGGATTTCCCGTTGGTCATGGCTGGGATGAGATCCAATTTCCAGCGACCGAGTCTGAAAATTTGATTGCATTAGAAGTTTCAGGCGAATCCATGATGCCGCTTTATCGCGATGGCGATACGCTGATTGTGGACCGCGCTGCGCAATTGCGCAAAGGTGATCGCGTGGTCTTGCGCACGCTGGATGGCGAGGTGATGGCAAAAATTTTGGCTCGCCAATCGTCTAAGCAGCTTGAACTGCATTCGCTCAATCCAGACCATGCAAACCGCACCATCGATGCCGGCAATGTTGATTGGATAGGCCGGATTATGTGGGCGAGCCAATAGCTCATCATGCTTGCGTATTTTCGTATATTTTTGCTGTTGGCAATCGCAGGTGTGCTGACTGCCGTGTTGGTGCAGGCACGCAAAGTGACATCAAGTCCGGTGACGATTGCGTCCAATCAAAGCGTCGCGGTAACGAGCCAGCCAGCAGCGGAACCGGTGCAAATTGGTCAGCCTTCTAATATTGCTGTCGAGACCATTCTACCGTCTCGCGAAGTGGGCAAGCGAGTGACGCCCCCCCAAGATCAACACCCCGAAGAGCTCGAGCGCATCGCAGCATTGCCCCAGCCAACACCGCCGCCGCTGCCTAAACCCATTGAGCCAAAAAAACAGGTCCATCATGAGCGGTGGCGCTTGGTTTACAACACGGTGGCAACGTCCGCGGGTGTGTTTCAAATCACCGACAATGCATTTGTTTTGCCGGGTATTGATGTTGTGTCCGCGG
Organism: Rhizobiaceae bacterium; assembly: GCA_041751995.1. Classification (GTDB taxonomy): domain Bacteria; phylum Pseudomonadota; class Alphaproteobacteria; order Rhizobiales; family Rhizobiaceae; genus JANMEX01. Next base: position 22,588 of record JBGSHY010000105.1, read on the forward strand.
ACGAGCGATGCACATTGGCGGATGGAAAATCTTGGCCGTGTGGCATGGTTGCACGCACTTCGCTGCGCAATTTTATCAAGGGCAATGCGCTGAGTTGTAAACTGCCTGATGCCATGACGGAAAAATCATTCGTGGCTGACTGCACACTTCGCGGGCGCGATCTGGCACAATGGCTTGTGGCCAATGGCTGGGCGCGCGCCAAATTGGATGGTCCGTACGTGGCCGATCAAGCGGACGCCGAACTGAAGCGGCAAGGCATTTATGGGGCACCGCCAGCCGGCGTTGCCACCCTTGCGCAATAGCGGCCTAAGCCAGCGTGCCCGCCAAAGCGTGATCAATCAACGCCTTGGTTTCGCGCACACCAAACAGGGCGGCGAACGAGCCAAACCGCGGACCTTTTTCAAGGCCGATCAAGACCTGATAGATCATTTGGAAAAACGCACCTGATACACCCGGTCCACCTTCCGGGCTTTTCTTGGTATGATCTTGATAGCGCTCAATCCCGCGCGCTACATTCAGCGACGCATTTTGAATGTCTTCGCCGCTGCTGCCTTGAGGCAAAGTGCTGAGCAAGTCTGCCAAGGACTGCAAAGCCGCGCGTTCAATATCATCGGGCGCACGATAGGTCTTGGTTGGCTTAACAAAATCATCGAAGTAGCGGATCGCAAAGCCGACCAGCTCGTCCAATTTGGGATGGGTCTGCGGCGAGGCGCCCGGCGCATAGCGCGAGATAAAGCCCCACAATACGTTTTTATCCTGCGCATTGGAGGCGCTGACCAAATTGAGCAATAGCGAGAACGGCACGGGCATCTCCAGTTTCGGCGGATTGCCGTTGTGGATGTGCCAAACAGGATTGGCGATTTGCTGCGCGGCATCTTGCCGATCATAAGCGGCCAGAAACGTAAAATATTCATCCACCGCACGCGGAATCACATCAAAGAACAGCTTCTTGGCGGTGCGCGGCTTTTGATACATGTAAAGCGCGAGACTTTCAGTCGGCGCATATTTCAGCCAGTCGTCGATTGTGAGGCCATTGCCTTTGGACTTGGAAATTTTCTCGCCCTTGTCGTCCAAGAACAGTTCGTAGACAAAATGCTCTGGCGGGCGGCCGCCGAGCACTTCACAAATCTTGTCATAGACCGGCATGTTTGGCCCGTGATCCTTGCCGAACATTTCAAAATCAACGCCAAGCGCCGCCCAACGCGCACCAAAGTCTGGCTTCCACTGAAGCTTAACTTTGCCGCCTGTGACCGAAAGCGTGGTTTCAACGCCGTCTTCGTCATCAAATGTGATCGTGCCAGCCTTCGCGTCATGGCTCTTCATCGGCACATAAAGCACGCGACCGGACTTTGGCGAAATCGGCAAAAATGGACTGTATGTAGCACGGCGCTCTTCGCCCAATGTTGGCAACATCACAGCCATCAACGCGTCGTACTTTTCGAGCGCTTTGAGCAAAATCGTATCGAGCTTGCCGCTCTTGTAATATTCGGTTGCGCTGGCAAATTCATAGTCAAAGCCGAACGTATCCAAAAAGCGCCGCAGCATCGCATTGTTATGATGGCCAAAGCTTTCATAATCGCCGCCAAATGGATTGGGAACGACCGTCAGCGGCTTGTGGAGATGGGGTTCTAAAAACGAACGGTCCGGCACATTGTCCGGGATTTTGCGCATGCCATCCATATCATCGGAAAAGCACAGTAACTTTGTCTTCACTTGGTCCTTGGTCAAAATTCGAAAGGCATGGCGCACCATGGTTGAGCGCGCGACCTCACCAAAAGTGCCAATGTGCGGCAAGCCAGATGGACCATAGCCTGTTTCAAACAACACCGTGTCTGGAAAGCCAGTTTTGGCATAGCGTTTGACGATTTTCTGTGCTTCCTCGAAAGGCCAAGCCTTGGACTCTGCAGCCGCTGCCAGCGTGTCTGCGTTCAATTGATGAGGAGAAAGTGCGTC
>JBGSHY010000106.1:0-44976 GCA_041751995.1 Rhizobiaceae bacterium
GGGGGCCATTGCAAAAATCGCTGTTTATGATTCTCTGTGTTTGAAGTTGGAGGATCGACATGGCGGTGAAGCAATCGGGCCAGTTCAGCTTTGTCGATGCGCTGTTGCCCGCCGGTATTGGCCGCAATGAGCGGCTTGATCGGCTTTCTGGGTTGGTCAAGTGGTATCGGTTCGAGAAGATCCTGACGCGGCTGCGCCATGATGGCGGAGCGGGGCGGCCTGCTTACAGCCCGCTGTTGATGTTCAAGGCGCTGCTTTTGCAATCTCTGTATGGCCTGTCTGATGCCGAGCTTGAAGATGCGATATCTGACCGCTGGTCGTTCCGCCGTTTCGTGGGCCTGAGTGTTGAAGCGCCTGTTCCCGATCATACGACCCTGTGCCGGTTTCGCAATTTGCTGACCGAGGCGGGGCTTTTGGATGCACTGTTTGGCGAGTTGGACCGGCAGTTGGACCAAGCGGGATTGATCCTGCGGCGCGGCACGATGCTGGATGCGACGATCATCGAAACCAATGCCCCAAGACCGCCGCATCCCTCGCGAGAAGGAGCGCCCGGTGCGCCCGCTTCTGATCCCGATGCCGCATTCACACGCAAGCAAGGCAAACAAGGCTCGTCCTATGGCTACAAGGCACATGCTGGCGTTGACCAAGGCTCCGGCCTCATTCGCAGGATCATCACCACCCCTGCCAACATCAATGACACAACGCCTGCTGATCTTTTGGTCTGCGGCGATGAACGGGCGGTTCTGGCGGACGCCGCCTATCACACCCATGCCCGCGAGCGTGCCCTCAAAGACAGAGGCATCAAGCCCAGGCTGATGCGCCGTCCCAACAAGCATCACCCCGACCTGCCGCCCCGCCTGAAGCGGTTCAATCAGCTCATCTCCAGACAGCGCGCCGCCGTGGAAACCACCTTCGCCACATTGAAGCGCCGCATGGGCCTGTCCGTCATCCGCTATCACGGTCTTACCAAAGCCGCAGCCCAAGTGATGATCGCCGCCATCGCCTTCAACATGCGCCGATGGGTAACGCTGACGTCCTGAACCACGCCCGGACTCCGTCCAAAACCAAGTAAAAAGATGAAAACAGCCGCCAGGCCAACAGGTCAAACGGAAATCCGCCTCGCCATCATGAAGCAGAACCGTAAAAAACACTCAAACTATCGAGTTACGCAACAGGCCCTCAAGGGGAGAGATCGGCCAACCGCCCACACTCGCATTCGTCATTCCGGACGGCGAAAGCCGATCCGGAACCCATGCCGGAAGCCGACGCGACAGGCAGAACGGCGCGGAACAGCCACCCTGCCCGCTGGCCGTACCGAGTCGTAGTCTGCACCGGCATTGGTTCACGACCGTCCACGGCATGGGTTCCGGATCTGCGCTTCGCTTGTCCGGAATGACGACGGCATGGCGGATTTGGTTGCTAATCGCAGCCGCCTGTGGATATTAGTATGGAAGCGAGATTTATGCGCTGTCACTGTAATCAAATTGAATTTGAATAATTTAAAGCGGTTCTAGCCGCATCTAAATCTATATGCGGCTTAATTTGATTAATTTTAGACGCCCGCTCGTCTAAACTTAAATCTGGGAAATTAGCATTCATATATACAGCGGTAGCAATCTTCTCTAATTCCGAAACATTGCATTTTGCGAGTTTATCACAAACGCTGTCTATAATAACTGAGTAATCATTAAATGCTTCGCCAACAATTGAGTTTAATACTACCCAAAGTTTTTCATTCAAATTAAAATTTGGTCCGTATCCTGGGTTTTGATCAGCCACCAAAAGCGACCGCGCCAACATATGCCCAATGCTTTTATTCATATCAAAAGAATAAGGACCGTGTTTATATAAAACAAAATCACTCTCAAAAGGTACGTTGTATTTAACTTTTGCAATATACGAAGTTTTCTGAATATGCGTTTCACCAGTCCAACTACCACGAACTCTAAGTGCGCGTGCAACCCCACCGATAAAAACCATTTCCTTTGTCGTGGTCATCTGACTGTTCCCAAGAGAACTGAATCTCTATTTTTACCAATCCACTTCTTTACTGGTACTGATATTTCTGGTGCAGCATACAAAGAATCAACTGTCATCGAAGGAAAATTTCTAAGTATTCCTGACAACTGTTGAGAAGATTGTATCCGATTGTCTTACATTAAAACAGGAAACAAAGCGGCCGAGGTGCCTTGAACATACAAGTCCTTCTTGATCTTGTCGGCACCAAACTCTTTCGACAAAATCGAAAACATTGTGTTCGCAGGAGAAATCAAAGGGGTATCTGGAACAATTGCAATTTTCCCGTCCTCCACCGCAAGCTTTAGTTTCTGCTGATCGTCAGGATTAAACGCATATACCAACCGGAAATGGCCGCGATTTAAAATCGCATTCGCGCTTCCATGTAGCGGAGAACCACTGTTTACCGACGCAGAACGAATCGCTGTCATCACCTCATTGTCGGTCTGAGACAGATGAAATTCAACCTCCTTTTTATAGCCGTTGGCCCCATAGTGCCCAACCATGAACTCAATTAAGTGACCATCATAAATTCTTCGCACTGGGTGAAAGTATACTTGCTCGTACATAAAGTATCTTGCAAGTAATAGCGCTTCTGCCGAATGTAACCCACTAATTTCAATCCCAAGTGTCGGCTCTTGGCTTCCCTCTTCAATTTCTTCGCGTGGAAGAATGCGCATTGACGAAATAAGTTTAATATGATCAAATTTTCCATATGAAACGCCACAATGATATGAATCACGCAGCAAATAGTCCATTCTATCAACACCAAATGAATCCCCCGTAATTATTTCGGATAAAATCGATTCCCAAGGGGTGAATTCGATATGTTTTAACTTTTTTTGACCAACTGCGAGTTTTTGAATGTCTAATACTTTTACTGGATGCCCAATTTCCCAGACACTGTTGAGATAACTACTCGCAATTAATTCAATTGTTAAATTTTCATGATCCTCACCTTTTGGAAGCAGTTGCTTCTCCGCTGCGTGAGAAAACGGTAGGTGACCCATATCATGTGATAACGCTGCTAGAGACAATACCGAGCGCCAATATGGTAAATTTGATTGATCGGGAACTATGTGTTCAACCCTTGGGTCAATATTGTCTTTGTCAGTAACTATATCAAATACTTTTCTTGCGAAGTGCATCACACCTAGTGAATGTTCAAATCTCTTATGGGTTGCGCCTGGATATACTAGGGGAGTTAGCGCAAGCTGATTAATATGCCTCAGCCTTTGAAATGGCACAGAGTCAACTAAAGCCCGTTCTTTCCTATCTAATTCAATAAACTCATGAAGTGGGTCACGAGACTCATGCTTACGTTTAACTAAACCCATTGCGCTTTCCTTTAAGTTGCGCATTACAATAAAAAAAAGCGCGCAATAGATTTTTCTATTGCGCGCGCTTATTCCCCCTCAGCTGCACCCGCTCGTGGACCCACACGTGTCACACTTCTCACACGTCCCGTTCCGCACCATCGTGAAGTTCGAGCATTCCAGGCACATGTTGCCGGTGTAGCCCTGCATGATCGCCTTCATGCGCCGGTCGGCTTCGACCTTTTTGGCGTCGGCGGCGGCGAGCGCTGCGGTGTCGGTGAAGAGGGCGGCCAATGGCGCGGCTTCTTCTTCGACGGTGACTTCCTCGATGAACTCCTTGGCCCGCTCCTCATAGTCGCGCTTGAAGGCGGTGGCGCCTTCGGAGACTTCGAGGACCGACTTGATCGCCAGCGAACCGATGCTGGTGATGTTGGAGCGCACGGCCGGCGCGCCGGTGAGCGAGCCTTTCGGATCGGACGAGACGACCTTCAGCACATGGCCGCGGGTCAGGCCCTTGGAGACGGCAGCGTCATTGTTGCCGCCCTGCGTGGCCTTGCCGAGCGAAGTGTTGGTGAAGTCGGACGTGTCGACATGGGCAAGATCGTGACGCGACAGGTACGAGACGGCCAATTCGCGGAACACATAGTCGAGGATCGACGTGGCGTTCTTGATCGCGTCATTGCCCTGCACCATGCCGGCCGGCTCGAAGCGGGTGAAAGTGAACGCTTCGACATATTCCTCGAGCGGCACGCCATATTGCAGGCCGAGCGAAATGGCGATGGCGAAGTTGTTCATCATGGCGCGGAAGGCAGCGCCTTCCTTGTGCATGTCGATGAAGATTTCGCCAAGACGGCCATCATCATATTCGCCGGTGCGCAGGTAAACCTTATGCCCGCCGACATTGGCCTTCTGGGTGTAGCCCTTGCGGCGGCCCGGAAGTTTCTCGCGGTCGCGCACGACGCGCTCGACAATGCGCTCGACGATGCGCTCGGTGATCTGTACGGCACGCTGCGCGGGGGCGGCGGCGATGAGCTCGTCCATTGCATCCTCATCGTCATTGTCATCTTCAATGAGCGAGGAGTTGAGCGGCTGCGACAGTTTAGAGCCGTCGCGGTAAAGCGCGTTGGCCTTAAGCGCCAGCTTCCAGGACAGAAGGTAGGCGTTCTTGCAATCCTCGACTGTCGCCTCGTTCGGCATGTTGATGGTCTTGGAAATCGCGCCGGAGATGAACGGCTGGGCCGCCGCCATCATGCGGATGTGCGATTCAACCGACAGGTACCGCTTGCCGATCTTGCCGCACGGATTGGCGCAATCAAACACCGGCAGGTGCTCGGCCTTCAGGTGCGGCGCACCTTCCAGCGTCATCGCGCCGCAGACATGGATGTTGGCAGCCTCGATGTCCTTCTTGGAGAAGCCGAGCGCCGACAGCATGTCGAACGAGAAGTCATTGAGCTGCGCATCGGTGAAGCCGAGCACGTCGCGCGAGAAGTCCTCGCCGACCGACCATTTGTTGAAGCCGAACTTGATGTCGAAGGCGCTCTTGAGACCGGCGTTGACGGCCTCGATCCGCTCATCGGTGAAGCCCTTCGAGCGCAACGAGGCGGCGTTGATGCCCGGCGCCTGATTGAGATTGCCGTGGCCGAGTGCATAGGCCTCGATTTCGGCAATCTGGCTTTCCGAATAGCCGAGCGTGCGCAAGGCTTCCGGCACCGCCTGATTGATGATCTTGAAGTAGCCGCCGCCGGCCAGCTTCTTGAACTTGACCAGCGCAAAGTCCGGCTCGATGCCGGTGGTGTCGCAATCCATCACAAGACCGATAGTGCCGGTCGGGGCAACAACGGTGGCCTGCGCATTGCGGTAGCCATGCTTCTCGCCGAGCGACAGAGCCAGATCCCAAGCCTTGCGGGCGTGGGTGATGAGGCGCGCATCCGGGCAATCGGCAGCAATCAGCGCCACCGGCTCGACCGCGAGCTTTTCGTAGCCTTGGCTGATGCCATGCGCCGCGCGGCGATGGTTGCGGATAACGCGCAGCATGTTGTCGGCGTTGCGCGGATAATCCTGGAACGCGCCAAGCTCGCCCGCCATTTCGGCAGACGTGGCGTAGGACACGCCGGTCATGATGGCCGACAGCGCACCGCAGATGGCGCGGCCTTCCTTGGAGTCATAAGGAACGCCATTGGTCATCAGCAGGCCGCCGATGTTGGCAAAGCCGAGGCCGAGCGTGCGGTATTCATAAGAAAGGCGGGCGATTTCCTTGGACGGGAACTGCGCCATCGCCACCGAGATCTCGAGCACGACGGTCCACAGGCGGACGGCATGTTCATACGCCTCGATGTTGAACGTGCCATCCTTTCCGCGGAACTGGATAAGGTTCAGCGAGGCGAGATTGCAGGCGGTGTCGTCAAGGAACATGTATTCCGAGCACGGGTTCGACGCGCGGATCGGACCTGCGGCCGGGCATGTGTGCCAGTCGTTCATCGTCGTGTTGTAGTGAAGGCCCGGATCTGCCGACGCCCAGGCGGCGTAGGAGATTTTCTCCCACAGGTCGCGCGCCTTCAGCGTCTTCATCACCTTGCCGTCCTTGCGGGCGGTGAGGTTCCAGTCGCCATCCTTTTCGACAGCGCGCAGGAAGTCATCCTTCAACGAGACGGAATTGTTGGAATTCTGGCCGGAGACCGTGAGGTACGCTTCCGAATCCCAGTCCGTGTCATAGGTGTCGAACTTGAGGTCGGTGTAGCCCTGCTGGGCGAACTGGATGACGCGCTTGACGTAGTTTTCCGGAACCAGCGCCTTCTTGGCCGCCTTGATCTCGCGCTTCAGCGCCGGGTTCTTGGCCGGATCATAGCAATCATCGCCATGCCCCTCGCAGTTGACGCAAGCCTTCATGATCGCGGTCATGTGCTGCTTGACGATCTTGGAGCCGGTGACGAGCGCGGCAACCTTCTGCTCCTCGCGCACCTTCCAGTCGATGTAGGCTTCGATATCAGGATGATCGACATCAACGACGACCATCTTGGCAGCGCGGCGCGTGGTGCCGCCCGACTTGATGGCGCCGGCGGCGCGGTCGCCGATCTTGAGGAAGGACATCAGGCCGGATGAACGGCCGCCGCCGGAGAGCTTTTCGCCCTCGCCGCGCAAATGCGAGAAGTTGGAGCCGGTGCCGGAGCCATATTTGAACAGCCGCGCTTCACGAACCCAAAGGTCCATGATGCCGCCTTCATTGACGAGATCATCGGCAACCGACTGGATGAAGCAGGCATGCGGCTGCGGATGCTCATAGGAGGATTTGGACTTCGTCAGCTTGCCGGTTTCCGGATCGACATAATAATGGCCCTGCCCCGGACCATCGATGCCGTAGGCCCAATGCAGGCCGGTGTTGAACCACTGCGGCGAATTCGGCGCGACCATCTGCGCGGCCAGCATGTAGGCGAGCTCGTCGCGGAATGCGGCGGCGTCAGCCTCGGATTTGAAGTAGCCGCCCTTCCAGCCCCAATAGGTCCATGTGCCGGACAGGCGGTCGAACACCTGGCGGGCATCCATTTCCGAGCCGAAGCGTTCCTTTTCCGGCAAAGCAGCCAGCGCTTCCTCATCGGCAACCGACCGCCACAGGAAGGAAGGAACGGAATTTTCCTCAACCTTCTTCAGGCGCGCGGGGACACCGGCCTTGCGGAAATATTTCTGCGCCAGAATGTCGGCAGCAACCTGGGAGAACTGCGTGGGAACAGCAATATTCTCAAGCTTGAACACCACCGAGCCGTCAGGATTGCGAATTTCGCTCGTCGCCTGACGAAACTCCAGGCTCGCATACGCAGACTGACCCTCTGTCGTGAATTTCCGCTCGAAGCGCATGTCTTTAGTCCCCAACGTTGAAATCTATATTTAGTGTCCTGCGGGCGGCGCATCATAGCACCACCCGCCGGACACGGCCCGCCAAAACCGGATTGGTCATGAAAGACCGTTCCGGCTCCCCCGAATTCCACATGCAATGCACAGGCTGTCCACAGGACGGCTGCCTCTGCCATCGCACTTCAACCACGTTTTTGTGATTCTGCCTTTGAAAGGCTCATCACGTTATCTAGTGGCCATTTTCCCTGCAAACACTAAATATAGTATTAACAGATCGTTTCTGCAAATGTTTCAGTTTTACCCAAGCCGCATATGCGCACACCAAAACCGCTCACGGAAATGCCTTTGAAAAAGACATGCCATGACCTGAAGTGCTGCACTGAGCTTGGAAATACCGGCCGGGAAACAACACCCCGGCGACGCCACTACGCAACGTGGAGGCACTTAAAAGCGACTCGCAGCATTCCGTCAAGGGTTGTGTTTGCTTATGCGGCAAACAACAATATCTTGTGTGTGACGGTGTGGATAACGGGGAGAACTTTTTGCTGCGGCAAAGCGCGCAAGCCAAAAGCCGGAGATTCTCCTTGAAAGGCGAACCGTCAAAAGCCGTGAGCCTGAAACGGAAAAGGCGGGAAATTCCCGCCTTGTTTTAACACACGATTTGAGGAAACCCGGAAATCAGGTCTTTGCCGGCTTCTTTGCCGGACCGGCGGCAGCTTCCGCGGCCTTCAGTTCCTCGGCAGCGATCTGGTCAGCGCTCTTCGGCGAGGTGTCGACCAACGAGACGACCTTGCCCTTGGCATTCAGTGTGCACAGCGCATCCCGCGTATCAACCTTGAGGAAAACTTGCGTGTTCTTGCCGGCAGGGTTGGAGGAAACGGCAATCACACGGTCCGGATCCATGAAATACTTGTCTCCTGCCGCTTCCTGGCACGGAACAGCAAGCGCTGCATCGACCGCCGGAACAACCGGCTTGGCCAACTCGCCGCCGCCGGTGGTGGTGCAGCCGGAAAGAGCGGCGCCAGCAAATGCTGCGGCAGACAGGGACAGGAAGATATGACGCATGGTAACCCTCGGATAAACACTCGATTGCCAGACACTCATATCGGCATGCCATAATTTGTCGAGAGGCAAAACGGGGCGCAACATGTGGATAAGCGGTCACTGTTGGCAGCAAGCAACAGTTTTTCATCAAACCAGTCAGCCGCCTTTGGCGAACATCCAGTTGAGAACCAGCCGCCAGTCGGCCATGCGCACCGGCGTGCCATGCGAGCCGGTGTTGAACCGGTGCACCATGACCCTTCCCGCTCCGCCTGCTTTGCGCAGGCTGGCTGCAAAGTCTTCCATCGTCGCAATGGGCGACGTCACGTCATTGGTGCCGTGGCCAATGAAGACCGGCATTCCCGCCTTGAAAGCCGCCGATCCGGCAAACCCCGCGTCGGGGAATGAACCAAGGAACAACATGCCGAACAGATGTGGCGCCATTTCGCCATCCCTGGCCAGCCGATGGCACAGGAATCCGCCCATCGATCCGCAGGCAATGATGACTTTCGCCTGCGGCGAGCGCGCCATGAAAGCGGCAAGTATGGCTTTGACTTCGCCAGCGCCGGCATCATCGAATGTTGAAAAGTCGGGCGTGAGATAAAGTCCGCCATTCATAACCGCCAGATTGCGGATGCGGTTGAAATTGCCGCCGAATGTGTAGTCGTTGGAGCCTTGTTTGCGGTTGCCGCCCTGCCCGTGCAGATAGACCACGATGAACGCCGCATTGTCCTGAACACCGGTGGCAATGGTGCGCAACAAACCGCCGGCAGTCTCGATCTTCATGTCTTTTTCGGCTTTGCGGGCCGAAAGGGAAATCCAAGCCCGTTTGACCCGCCGTTCCGGCACTTCATCGCGCCCGTTGATGTCGCGCATCTCGTCATAGGAAATTGTCAGATCGAGCGGATTTGAAGCGTCGCCCATCACGCCGGGATAGGCGAATTCCGCGTTCTTATAGGGCTTGAGTTCAAGTGCATCTGCCGACGCCAAGGCCAGACAGACAGCGAAAACGGCTGAAACGACAAATGTGAGCGCTCGGATCATCAAACTGCAATGCCATTGCCGCGCCGAACGCGCAAGAAGCCGGGTCTATTCGCAGCGCACATTCACAAGCGACGTGTAGTGGCCGCTTGGAAATGCAGTTGGCCGGTCGGCAATGAAATGGATATTGAGATTGACCCGCGAGTTCATTCCGAACGAATTGACCCGGATGCCCGGATAGGCGGCCATCTCGGGAATGTTGACTGAAAATCCGCTTACCAGATTTGTCGCCGTTCCGGAATAGCGTACCTGGCGCGTAACGCCGGTATCGCCGCCGGTGGGGGCGACCATGAAGATCGGCAAGGTAGTCGCGAAAATATCATATACGCCGCGCTGGAGGATTGTCACCCGGCCAGGCGTTCCGCCCGCAATCTTTGACGACAACTGGCGGAAATTGCCGCTGACTCCCATGGTGCCGTTCTGATTGACAACGATGGTGCAGGAGCTGTTTGAATTGATGTTGCCATGAAACACCATGTTGCGGGCATCTGCATTGGCAGCCACCGGCGCAATCACCGATGCAGAGATGACAGCCGCCGCAGCCAATCGATAGAAATTGACTGTGAAAAGTTGGAGTCTGGATAAAAGCGGAGACATTTTCGATCTCCGCATCATTCGCACCGCAAGGTTACAGTGCCTTGATAGTATCCGCTCGGAAACGCTGAGCCGGTGCGCGTGGCAGCAAGGTGTACCGTGACGCGGGTTGTCGAAAGCCCGTTGCGCAACCGGACCCGGTTTGCACCGGGGCGTTCGGTAAAAGTCCGGCCGTTGCTGATGCTTTGACCGGAATAGCGCGCGGCCATCGTCACGTTGGTGTTTCCACCAGTCGGATAGCTCGTCAAATTTGGCACAGCGATCGCCGAAATCCGGTAGTTTCGTGTCGAAACGATATTGGCGACGGCAGGCGCGCCGCCCGCCAGCTTGGACGACAATTGGCGCAGGTCCGCACTCTTGCCGAAGCGGCCGTCGTTCTGGACAACAATGGTGCAGGAATTGTTTACCGTGACATTGCCGGTGAAGGTTACGCCGGCAGTCGCAGCAAAGGACGAGCCGCCTGATAACAGCCCGACTGCGCAGGCAGTAAAAGCAACAGCAAGGCGCGCGAGTGCGCCGGGAGTGAAGACCCCCTTTCCTGCTTTGCCAAATGTCCGCGACCCTGTCAGGTTCATGTTCTTTTTCTTGTTTATGTCCCGCTTATTCACACCGCAGGATCACCGTTGCTCTGTAGTTTCCGGCCTTGAACGACCCTCTTAGTTTCCTGGCTTCCAAATGCACTTCCACATTTGTCAGCCCGTTCTTCAGTTTCATCCGGCTGTCACCAGGTGTCAGCGCGAAATTTGTAACCCCGTGGCCGGTGAACTGCGTCGAGAACTCGACGTCATCGCTCCCGCCCGGTGGGGCTATCGAGAACCCGGATGGCCGGTCTACCGAGAGGTAGTATGATCCATTCGAGGTCGTCACATCAGCCAAACCGGGCATTGCCGGATTGATCAGCGACGACAGTTTTGTTGAACCCACATTTTGAACCATTGATCCGTTCTGGTTCACGATAATCTGACAAAACTGCTTGTTTGCAGCAGGTGCCTGAAGCATGGGCTCAACATCAAACCCTGTATCCTGTGCACTTGCCGATGTTGCTGCAAGTAGACAGGCTGCGCTTCCAAGAGCGGCGAGATGCCGACGGCCGCGCAGAAAAATCATCCCTCACCGCCATCCAATCCGTCTGTCGTCCAGCCTTCCTGGTCCCAATTGGCTTTGCCGACTTTCTTCTTGGCGGGTTTCTTCTTTTTCGCGGGCGTGGCGGCAACCGGCTCTTCAACCGAAGCTTCGACAACTTCCGCAGACTTCTTTTTCTTTTTCACTGGTTCGGCCGGAACCACCGGTTCTTCGACGTCCATCGGCTCTTCCAGCGAGCTGGTTTCAGTGCTGTCGATCTCGGCGTCTTGCGTGCGGCCCATGCCGGCTTTCGCGAGCTCAAGCTCCAGTTTCAGCCGTTGGATTTCGAGTTCATAAAGCGAAGCGCAGTTGAGGCGCTTCGGGGCCTTGCCGAGCGGCACGACCACGCGGCCATAGTAGGCATTGTCATTGGACGAACTTTGTTTACCGATGACACCGACATCCAGGTACGCGCCATTGCCGCCAACTGCAGAGCGGCATGAGGTGCCGTCAGCGGCACGGACTTCATCCGTGCCTGAAGGCAACGTGACGCCAGGTAGCGAAAAACCTGCGTTTTGTGTGGTGTCTTGAGCCAGTGACGGCGTCAGGAAACCGAAAAGTGCAACAGCCAACGCCCCGGCAGCTACTGCACCCTTGTACCCAAGAACTTGCCGCATATCTGTGCCTTTATGTTACTCGTCTTCCCCGGAAACGGTATCGATTCCGCGCAAACGCGGACTTTTCGCTCTGTATTGCCATCGAACGGGATCAAGACGTTGACCGGGCGCGATGCATTGCCGCCAAGGGTAAAGGCCGGCGGCGAAACGCGCGCCTTCACCAGATTGAAATCCTGGTCATAAACCCGGATCTCGATGCGGATTCTGTGATTGTAAGGATTGGCCGGGAACACCCGGACCGCAAAACTGTCGGTATAGCTCGACACGGTTCCCCGCATCGGAGACAGCGCCTGCGCTGAAGCCCCGAAGGGCAACAGCGCAAGTGCAAAGGCAGCAGCGCACACACTTTGAATGAGTTTCGATGGTGTTTTCACAGACATGATTTTCCCCAAATGTGCCATGCGCAGATCAGATTATTCGCAGCGAAGAACCACAACGGCTGCGTACGTGCCGGTCGGGAACGAACCCGAACCCTTGGTCGCCGACATGTTGACGGTGATGTTCGACACGCCGGTGTTCAGCGCCGTTGCTGCAGTGGTCGTTGCGATGGTTGTTGCACCAGCCGAAGCATAGTTGGCAGCAAACGTCACGCCCGTGCCGCCGCCGACCGGAGCGGTCGCGAAAGCTGTCGGTGCATCGACGCTGACCGAATAGGCAGCGGACGTTGCAGTGATGTCAGCAACACCGGCCTGGCCGCCAGCGTTGGTCGAGGACAAGACGGTCTGGCCAACGTTGGTGGCGAGCACACCGGCCGGGCCGACAGCGATCGTGCAGGTGTTGTTGACGGTGGCGTCGAACTGGACGTCGCCGGTGGCAGCGAATGCCGGAAGTGGCGCAGCCAGAAGAGCCGAGGCCAAAGCGATCTTTACAAACTTGTTCATTTCCCTGTTTCTCCGTTTTGCCATTTTTGGCATTTTGCTTGCAGCGTTAATCTCGAACCGGAACCGCCGTTTGCCCCATGGCCCACACACAATCCTGCTCAGACAACCGACCACTACCATTCAGAGTGTTTCAAACGCATTAAGTTGAATGGTTAACGGGATATGAAAGCTGTATCGTGACATGAATATTGGTATAGAAATTATTATTCGCTGAATGATTCAGTTAATTATTTCTTCATATAAAATAATATTTTGATTAAGAAATTATGTATACTACCTATTATTAGGAACTTGAGATTTCAAAGCAGTATGGCGGGTTTTATACTAATTTGTGGGAGATTATATAAACAGGGTTCCGGGTTATCAAAGCGAGCCGACTTTTTAGATTGCACAATCGGCCATTTTCGGCGCACATCGATTGGCGCCGACCGCAGCTCCGGAATATCAGACTTGCGCCTCTGGCAAGCCAAGCGAAATGAAACACTGATGCCCCAACGGAAGAAATCAGACTTGCCGGAAAAACCATGCCAGCATTGCGGGAAGCCTATGGTCTGGCGCAAGTCATGGGCGAAAAACTGGGATGCGGTCAAATACTGTTCGGACCGCTGCATGGCGGACGCCAAGCGTCTGCGTCTCAATCAGAAAGCGTCCCGCCCGCAGCCTTGAGCGCGTCCGGCGTATCGACATCAAGACTGGCCGCTTCGCCGATTTCCACATCAATGATCTGTCCGGCAAATCCTTCAACAATCGCGCGTGCGCCCATGTCGCCGGTAAGGCGCGAAACCTGCGCAAACACCGAACGCGGCAATATCACCGGATTGCCGCGCTTGCCGGCATGGGTGGCGCGGACAATGGCTGTGCCGCCGGATTTGGCAAAGGCTTTTGCCATCTGCCTGATGGCCTCTGACGTAACGCCGGGCATGTCAGCCAGATGGATAACGACGCCGTCGCAATCTGCCGGCAGTGCGGCAATGCCGGTACGCAAGGATGAGGACAGGCCGTCGGCATAATCGGGGTTTACCACCGTGGAAACACCAGTACCGTCAAGCAAAGCTGCCATCCGCCCGGCGTCATGCCCGAGCACCACAAACGGCGCTCCAATGCCGCTCGAAATGAGCACCGAAGCAGATCGGAAGATGAGCGCTTTGCCATCAAACAGTGCCGCCAGCTTGTGCGACCCGCCCATGCGCGAGGAGCGCCCGGCGCCAAGCAGCAGGCCGCAGAGTTTCGGCTGGCGCTTGACCGGCTCCAGTTCACGCGGGCGCGGGCGGGTCTCGATTTCCATCAGCAAACCGCCGACGCCCATGCCGGAGAAGTCTTCCGGCGTAACGTCAATGCCGCACAGCACGCGGTCGAGTATCCAGTCGAAGCCATTTTCCTTGGGACTGCGCGCGCAGCCCGGAGCGCCGATGACAGGCACATCGCCATGGCGGCCAAGCACCAGAAGATTGCCCGGATCAACCGGCATGCCGACCTGAATGACTGTCCCGCCGGAAAGGCGGATGCCTTCGGGGATCACATCCTGCGGATCAACCACGGCGGAGGCGCCGAACACGATGACGAGTTCCGCGCCCTGGTCAACCAGCTTCTCGACGGCTTGGGCAACCGCATGCTCGTCGTGCTGGACCCGCAGCTCGGCCATGATGTGCGAGCCGGAACGGGCCAGCCGGGCGCCAAGGATGCGCGCGGTCTTGTCCATGATTTCGGGCTTGAGCGACGGCAGCATGGTCGCAACAAGGCCGACGCGTCTTGGCTGCCATTGCGCCACCGAAAACAGGGAGCCTTCAAACCCGCCGGCAACAGCAAGCGCCTTGGCAAGCGCGGCTTCGGGCACGGCGAACGGGATGATCTTGACCGTGGCGACCATCTGGCCGCGCGTGACCGTGGCGAATTCGCCGAGCGTGGCGACTGTGATCGACGGATCAATCCGGTTGATGGCGTCGATTGCGGACTTGTTGACGACAAACAAGCCTTCGACTTCAGAATGGATGTTGACGCGGCCCGTCGCGGCATTGGCAAGGCGCAGCGAGGGATGCAGGGCGATGGACGCCAACCGCGTCGCGGCCTCATCCTCGCCAATGTCTCCGGGCTCCAGTCGCGCGACGATGACCGAAGCAACTCCTGCCCCCTTGAGCGCCTCAAGCTCGTCAGACTTCAGGAGCGTGCCCTTTTTGAAGCGTGTTGGGCCGGCCTGCACGGCATGGGCAAGATAGGCGCCAGAGGCCTCGGACAACGGTACAGAACCGAATTTCAACGCGAGACCCCACCGAGGTCACGCTTGCGGAAGGCCTGAATGATCTGTGCCAGGGTTGCCACGGCAATTTCCGCAGGGCTGGCCGCACCGATGTCGAGGCCGATCGGCGCGGCAATGCGGGCGAGCCGGTCTTCAGTGACACCGGAAGCGGCAAGCCGCTCCAGCCGTTTTGCGTGGGTTTTCTTCGAACCCAACGCGCCGACATAGAAACAATTGGTCTCAAGCGCCGCCTTGATCGGGAAATCATCAACCTTTGGATCATGGGTGACCGCGACAAGCGCGGTGTAGGCGTCAAGAGGCTGATCCTTCAGCACTACCTCCGGCCATTCGGCATGCAGCTTGAAACCGCCAAACCTTTCAGGCGTGGCAAAAGCCGTGCGGGGGTCTATGATTTCCAAATCATATCCGGCCACTGCTGCCATTGGCGCCAGCGCTTGGCTGATATGCACTGCACCGATGACAACAATGCGCGGCGGCGGGACATGGACGTTGATGAAGAAGGACGCGCCATCGGCTTCAACCATGCCGGACTTGCCAGACAGAAAGGCCTTGCGCAGCGCTTCACCCAATTCGCCGCCGACAGTAGCCGCCTCGCGCACCAACCGGTCGCGCTCGCCCGTCAGATCCGTGACCAGCGCAACAGCGCGTCGGGCGATGCGCTCGGCATTCAGCTTTTTGAGGTTCAGCGGTTCCATCAGCCCACCCGCTCGACATAAACCTTGATGCGCCCGCCGCAGGAGAGGCCGACGCGCCAGGCGGTTTCATCCGCTACGCCAAACTCCAGCATGCGCGGCTTGCCATCGGCTATGACATCCATGGCTTCGGAAACGACCGCACCTTCGACACAGCCGCCGGAGACGGAGCCGTGGAAGTTTCCATCTTCGTCAATGATGAGATGCGAGCCGACCGGGCGCGGAGCGGAGCCCCAGGTTTCCATGACTGTGGCGATGGCGACTTCCTTGCCCTCGCCCATCAGTTTCTCCGCCATTGCGAGCGGGTCGAGAACGTCATTAACCGGTTGTGTTTCCATATCCCTATCCTTCACGGATTTTGTTTCAAGGCGTCAAGCCAGCGGCGCGGGTCGGTATCGCGCGTGCTTTTGGCGCCAAGTGATTTGCAAAGATCGCTCATGGCATTGAGATTGTGCACCGCGCGCAATTCGTCAACATGCGGCAGCATCGCCTTGACGCCCCGCGCCCGCGCTTCAAATCCTTCAAAGCGCAGCAGCGGATTGAGCCAGACAAGGCGGCGGCAGGACTTGTGCAGCCGCTCCATAGCTTCTGACAGGCCTTCAACTTCGTCACGCTCAAGACCATCGGTAATCAGCAAGACGACCGCGCCCTGCCCTAGAACGCGGCGCGACCATTTGCGGTTGAATTCATGGAGCGCATCACCGATGCGCGTGCCGCCGGACCAGTCTTTGACCAGGCTTGAGCACAGATCCAGCGCCTCGTCCGGATCACGGTAGCGCATCTGGCGGGTGATGTTGGTGAGGCGCGTACCGAACAGGAATGTGTGGACGCGGCGGCGGTCTTCGGTCAGCGCGTGCAGGAAATGCAGAAAAATGCGGGTGTACTGGCTCATCGAGCCGGAAATATCAGCGAGGATGACCAGCGGCGGGTGCACCGTGCGCCGCTCACGGAATCGCGGCAGCACCAGATCGCCGCCCGTGCGCATTGCCCCGCGCATCATTGCCCGCGGATCAATCTTGGCACCATGCGGATCTGGCCGGAAACGGCGGGTCAGCACCTCGTCATAGGGAAGTTTCAGGCGAGCGATTTCAGCCTTGGCGAGGCGGATTTCGGCAGCAGTCATCTGGGCAAAATCTTTTGAACGCAGGATTTCCTTGCCGGACAGGGTGAAACGGGCATCCACCTCGATTTCGGGATTTTCAACTTCCTGCTTTTGCTGGCGGCCTTCAAACAGCGCCTGGCTGACGCGCGTTTCGCCGGCCTTCTGCTTTTCCTTCTGCCGGTTTTCAATTGCCACCGGCGAGAACATGGCGATCAGCTTTTCGACCAGTTCGCGCGATTTCCAGTACAGGCGGAAAGCTTCGTCAAACACGGCGCGGTCTTCATGGCGCTTGACGAAAACGGAATGTAGCGTCCAGTAAAAATCATCACGAGAACCGATGCCGGTGGCCAAGACTGCATCAATGGCGTCGCGGACGGATGCCGGGCCAACACGCATGCCCGCCTTGCGCAGCGTGCGGCCAAAATAAAGAATGTTGTCGGCGATGCGGCCGTCGGGTGGTGTGATGGTGGAAGTGGTCATGAACTACTCCGCTGCCGCCAGTTCCGCCTTTACCTCATTGAGTATCTTCCGCCCCTCGCCCTGGCCGATGCGGGCGATGTCGTCCTGGTATTTGAGCAGCACGCCGATGGTGTCGGAAATGGTTTCGGGATCGAGCGCGACCTTGTCGAGTTCGGTGAGCGCACTCGCCCAGTCAATCGTTTCAGCAACGCCGGGGACTTTGAACAGTTCTATCTCACGCAGTTTCTGCACATAACGCACAACTTCGGCGGACAAGCGCTCGTTGGCGGCGGGGACTTTGCGGCGGATGATTTCAAGTTCGCGCACGGCGTTAGGATAGTCGACCCAGTGATATAGGCAGCGGCGCTTCAATGCGTCGTGAATTTCACGGGTGCGATTTGTGGTGATGATCACGATAGGCGGCTCTTCGGCTTTGATGGTGCCAAGTTCCGGCACTGTGACCTGAAAGTCGGACAATACTTCGAGCAGAAACGCCTCGAAAGCCTCGTCGGTGCGGTCGAGCTCGTCAATCAGGAAGACAGGCGCCGCGCCCGGCTTGCCGGACAGCGCTTCGAGCACCGGACGGCGGATCAGGTATTTTTCGGAAAAGACATTCTTTTCGATCGCGCCGCGATCCTTGAGGCCGGTGGCCTCATCCATGCGGATTTCGATCATCTGCGCGGCATAGTTCCACTCGTAGACGGCGGATGAGACATCAAGGCCTTCATAACACTGCAAACGGATGAGCGGACGGCCAAGCGTTTTCGACAGGACTTTGGCGATTTCGGTCTTGCCGACGCCGGCCTCGCCTTCCAGAAACAGCGGGCGCTTCATGCGCAGGGCGAGAAACAGTACCGTCGCGAGCGCGCGGTCGGCGACATAGTCGCCACTTTCCAAAAGCGCAACGGTTTCATCAATGGACGCAGGAAGCGCCTTTGCACCGGCCATACAAATGTCTCCTCCGCCCGTCAGAACGTGTGATAGCCACGGTTGTGGTAGACGAGCGGCGACAGGTTAGCCGCCGTCCTGATGGCTGTCACCTCGCCAAATAGTACACGATGGGTGGCCATGTCCTTGGCGTCGATCAAACGGCAGTCAAATGAAGCCATGGCGCCCGAAAGCACCGGCGCGCCACTGTCCAGCGTTTCCCAAGACGCGAGCGCGAAGCGTTCATCCTGTGTCAGATGCTCCTTGCCGGAAAATGCGATGGCCAGCGGCTGATGGATCGAGGCCAATGTGTTCAGAACAAAAACGCCATTCTCCTCGAACATCCTGTTGTGCGGATTGTTGCGGTTGAGGCAGACAAGGATTGTGGCCGGGCTGTCGGAAACCGAACAGGCGGCGGATACCGTGACGCCGCGCCGGCCGGCCTTGCCGTCAGTGGTGACGACATGCACCGCACCGGCGAACCGGCTCATGGCTTCGCGGTAGGCGGCAGAATCGATGGTGTGGGTTTTCAGCAATCCGGGGTTCCGTCCAGTTTCGCGCCGCGTTTGATGCCGCATCGGGTCCGGCGGGTGGCACAATAACGTGCGCTGACCGGATGTATATCCCCAAATGCCGCCAGAGACGGCGTTGCCCGCCCCTCTTGAACGTGCATATGGTGCTCTAATGATGTTTAGAACAGCCCTCTCCGCGACGCTTCTTGCCGCCATGATGACGATTGGTGCGGCCGACCCTGCCATCGCGGCGAAAATCGGGCTGGTGATCCCTCTTGAAGGACCATTCGCGCTGCTTGGCAGGCAAACGCAAGCCGGAGCGGAAATCGCCGCAGCGGCGGGCGGTGACGCGCTGGTGGTGGTCGAAGACACCTGCGCACCGGAATCCGGCGGATTTGTCGCCAAGACATTGACCGAAGAACAGGTGGATATTGCCGTCGGCTTCCTCTGCCTTGAAACATTGGCGGCGGCGCTGCCCTTTTTGAAAGACGCGAAAGTTCCGGTGATCACAACGGGCGTGCGGGCGGACAGTCTGACGGACAACCGGGAGAAAACCGGATTTCTGATCAACCGGCTTGGTCCGCGCGATGACAGCGAGGCGGCAGCGCTGGCAGCGTTTTTGCTGCCGGACTGGTCCAAGCACAATTTCGCGATCATCGACGATGGCACCATTCATGCGCGGGACATGGCAGAATCTTTTCGGGCCGCAGCAGCGGAAGCCGGATTGAAGCCGGTGTTCACCGATACGTACCGGCCGGGCCTGACCAATCAGGCGGCGCTGGCGCGGCGGCTGCAGAAGGCGGGTGCGACGCATGTGTTCATCGGCGGCGATATTGACGACGCCGTGGTGATTTCGCGCGATGCGAATGCTTATGGCGGGCTGGTCGTGGCAATGGGTGAAAGCGCGCTGCCATCGGATCCGGCGATTGAGCACGGTGTGATTTACACATTGGGCCTGCCGGATTATTCGCTGAGGCCGGAGGCGGGCATGGCCAATCAGGCCTTGCGCAACGAACGGATCGAACCGGAGAATTATGCGCTGTTGGCGCATGCGGCGATCGAGATTGCATCGCAATCCATCACCGCAAAGACCGAAATTGCGTTTGGGCCCTACAAAACGGCGATTGGCGACGTCCGGTTTGATGCCAAGGGTGATCTTGCCGAGAACCCGTTCAATTTGATGGAATTGCGCCGCGGCGCGTTTGCTCCGGCCAAAACAGGCCCATTGGCCGGACAATGAGCGAAGCCGGCGTGGAAAAATACCGGCAGCGCAGCAGTCTGATGAAAGTGGCTGTCTGCGCATTGATCTGGGCCGCGGCGATGGCGGCGACCGGTGCGGCATCCCTGCTCTGGACCCGCGACTGGGCCGTGGACGGGCAGGCCAGATTGCTCATCGGCATCTTTGCCGCCGGCGGGCTGATCGGTTTTCCGGCGGCGCGGTTGCTGCTTGGTCTGGTCCCGGACAGTTGGACCCCAACGCGGCGGTTTTCCTCGGCATTCATCCTGATCGGCGCGGCGACGGTCGGGTTCACGGCCTTGATCTTTGCGCTTCAGTTTCGCGGCTACTATGCGCAATGGCATGCCGACCACGCGTCCAAACGCCTGCTGTTTGAGACTATCTTCACCATCCTGTCGGCCTTTTACCAGTTTCTGGTTCTCGGCCTGCGGCTCTACATTCCATTCGGCCTGCTGACGCTGATCGTCGCGGCCTGGGCTTATGCACAGCGGCGCATTTGATTTGTGCGGTTGCGGTGGTAAAGCCCGCGCAGCCTTTATCCCGAACGGAGCCAGACGATGATCCCGCGTTATTCCCGCCCCGAAATGGTTGCCATATGGTCGCCGGAGACACGCTTCCGCATCTGGTTCGAAATTGAGGCGCATGCCTGCGACGCGCTGGCCGAAATCGGCGTTATCCCCAAGGATGCGGCCAAGACCATCTGGGAAAAAGGCGGCGCAGCAAAATTTGATGTCGCCAAGATTGACGAGATCGAGGCCGTCACCAAGCACGACGTGATCGCGTTCCTGACGCATCTGGCCGAATTTGTCGGCCCGGACTCACGCTTCATCCATCAGGGCATGACGTCTTCCGACGTGCTCGATACCTGCTTTGCGGTACAGCTCGCCCGCGCGTCGGACCTGCTGCTGGCGGACATCGACAGGCTGCTCGCCGCGTTGAAGAAGCGCGCGTTCGAACACAAGGATACGGTCACCATCGGCCGCAGCCATGGCATTCATGCCGAGCCGACAACGTTCGGCGTCAAGCTGGCACTGGCATACGCCGAATTCTCCCGCTGCCGCGAACGGCTGGTGCATGCCCGCGAGGAGATTGCCACCTGTGCCATCTCCGGCGCGGTCGGCACGTTTGCCAACATTGACCCGCGCGTGGAAGAGCATGTCGCCAAGGCGCTGGGCCTGAAGGCTGAGCCGGTGTCGACGCAGGTGATCCCGCGCGACCGGCACGCCATGTTCTTTGCAACACTTGGCGTGATCGCTTCATCCGTGGAGCGCGTGGCAACCGAAATCCGCCATTTGCAGCGCACCGAAGTTCTGGAAGTCGAAGAGTTTTTCTCGCCGGGCCAGAAGGGTTCCAGCGCCATGCCGCACAAGCGCAATCCGGTGCTGACCGAAAACCTGACCGGCCTTGCCCGCATGGTGCGTTCAATGGCCCTGCCCGCAATGGAGAATGTCGCGCTGTGGCACGAGCGCGACATTTCACACTCGTCCGTCGAGCGCATGATCGGCCCGGACGCGACCATCACGCTCGATTTCGCGCTGGCACGCCTCACCGGCGTCATCGACAAGCTGCTTGTCTACCCGGACAACATGCTAAAGAATTTGAACAAGTTCAAAGGCTTGGTCCATTCCCAGCGCGTGCTTCTGGCTTTGACGCAGGCAGGATGCTCCCGCGAAGATTCATACCGACTGGTCCAGCGCAATGCCATGAAAGTCTGGGAGCATGGCGCTGATTTCCTTGAGGAATTGCTGAAGGACGAAGAAGTGCGGGCAGCGCTGACCGAAGAAGACATCCGCGAGAAGTTTGATATCGGCTATCATACCAAGCATGTCGACACGATTTTCGCGCGGGTGTTTGGATAACAAAAAGGCGGCCACGTGCCGCCTTTGTCTTCTCCGGATTGCATCGTGATCAGAACATCACATGATCGCGCTTGACGCGGTCGTAGTCGGCTTTGGCCATCATGGCGGCCAGTTCCTCGACTTGCACTTTTGGCTCCCAGCCGAGCAATCTTTTGGCCTTTGACGCATCGCCGATCAAAAGCTCGACTTCGCTTGGCCGGTAGAATTTCGGGTTGACGGCAACAATGACCTTGCCGGTCTTCTTGTCGATGCCGGATTCCTTTTCGCCCTCGCCCTGCCATTCGATGTCGATGCCAAAGACATTGGCGGCGCGCTCGACGAAGGAGCGTACGGTATGGGTCGTGCCGGTTGCCAGCACAAAATCATTGCCCTGATCCTGCTGCAGGATCCGCCACATGCCCTCGACATAGTCGCCGGCGAAACCCCAGTCACGCTGGGCTGACAGGTTGCCGAGTTCCAGCAGGTCCTGTTTGCCCTGGGCGATCTTGGCAAGCGACATGGTTATCTTGCGGGTGACGAATTCGAGGCCGCGCAGCGGACTTTCGTGATTGAACAGGATGCCCGATGAAGCGTGGATGCCGAAACTCTCGCGGTAGTTGATCGTGATGAAATGGCCATAAACCTTGGCGACACCATAGGGGCTGCGCGGATAGAGCGGGGTCTTCTCGTTTTGCGGAACGGTCTGGACAAGGCCGAACATCTCAGATGTCGAGGCCTGATAGAAGCGCGTCTGCGGCGAGGAGTGGCGGATGGCTTCAAGAATGCGGCAAACGCCGATGGCATCGGCATCAGCCGTGTAGAGCGGCATTTCCCACGACGAACCGACAAAGCTCTGCGCCGCCAGATTATAAAACTCATCCGGCCTGTACTTTTCGATCAGGCGCATGATCGATGGCAATTCGGCCAGTTCGAACGTCACCTTCTCGATGTCGTCATCAATGCCAAGTTCCACCAGCCGGTGATCGATGGCATTTGAAGTGCGACGGATGCCGCCAACGACTTTGTAGCCTTTCTCAAGCAGCAGCTTGGAAAGGTACGCGCCGTCTTGTCCCGAAACACCGGTGATGAATGCAGTTTTTGACATGGTAATCCTGTTGAATATTCAGGCGGCAAATGGATGGGAAACTGAAGCGCAGGATGATTTGGCTGTGGACAGCAAATCACCGGCGACATCTGCCCAACTTCGCAGCAACGGTTTAGAGGCCTGCACTCGGGCGCGCAATGCGTTGTAATAGTCTTTGTCGTTCATGAACCGGTCAAAAATGGCAGCGAGTTCGTCCGGGTCATCCGGATTGAAATAGACTGCCAAATCCCTTCCAACTTCCGTCAGCGAGGAATTTGGTGCCGATATGCCGGGCGTTCCGAGCCAAAGCGACTCCGCCAGTGGCAGCCCCCAGCCTTCAAGCCTGCTCGCCATCACAGTCCCAAGCGCGTTTTCGTAAAGCTTGATGAGGTTCGCCTGGTTTGGCGCATTGACAAACTGGACATAAGGATCGGCCCTTGCAAAAGCCGATTGCCGCAGGGCTTGCCGGTTGCGGACGCGGTCAATGCCAGCAACCACAAAAACCGGCGGCTGTTTGCCGGCATCCAGCATCTTGAGGATCGCATTCAGGACGACATCGAGGTTCTTTCGCCCCATTGTAATGCCGACACCGAGAAAATACGGAGTGGGCGGCAGTTCTATATCAGGGGCTTCACCATCCGACCGGCATTCATGGCCAAGCTGGACGACGACGTGGGACGAAGGCGCCGGAAGCCGCCCCGCATCAACCGCAAGGCACAAGTCCTGATCCGTGAATTCGGAAATTGATATCACCTGATGGGCGGTGCGGAGAATTTGCGCGTTGTCGTCAATGAAACTCTGCCTGAAGCCTTCAGGTATCGGCAAGTCTTCATGCAAAGGTATCAAGTCGTAAATAACGGCATTCAGACGCACTGGAGATCCGGTTTCAGTCAAAAAGCGGGCCATATCAGAAATGAACTTGGGCCGTGCGGCGGATATGAGAACACCATCGCCCAACGTGACCGGCCGCAGGTATCGTTTTATATCAGGAAAGATTGCCGAGTTTACAAGCTTGGCGGCTTTGACCGCTGCGTTCTGCAAAACAGAGCGAACAGAAGAATGGTGCTGTTTTGGCTCTGGCATCCGAAACGGCAGCCCGCGCGCCGGCAGTCCAAGATCAACAAGACCATTGACGCCGGCTTGGCCAAAAACGGGATCAGTTTTGAAAAACTGCCTGCGCCCGATATCAAAAACGACGAACTGAACCTCAGGATTGCGTGAAATCTCGAAGGCAATCTCGGCCACAACCCGGGCTATGCCATAATACTTTATCTTTCCGCGGCTGCGAAGATAAAGCTCTGTGAGGTCATAGTAGATCGGGCTCATTTGGACCTGTTCCATACAAACGACACCCGTGGCCTTAGCCACCGATGCGCTAGCGTCAGTTCATGCTGCACACCCATTTCCCCAAATGAATCACCACGAACCGCAACCATCCTTTGCTCCCTACAACCGCCCGTGTGATCGCGCAAGATGTGTTTGGATAGCCCATTGACACGGCAATTCAAACAGCAAAACACTGTGCAAAAGGCGACATCGGTAACGAATTGCCGCCAATCACTACGATCTACGGATTCCGGAGGAATTATGGCAGGGCGTTTGGCAGGCAAGGTGGCGATTGTTTCGGGTGGTGCAACCGGCATGGGTGGGGCGGCGTCGAAACTGTTTGCAGCGGAAGGCGCCAAGGTCGGGATCATCGACCGCAATCCGGTTGCATCAGCCGACACCGTGAAAGCCATCCGCGATGCTGGCGGCGAAGCGATGTTTGCCATTGCCGATGTGTCGATCGGCGAAGACGTGAACCGCGCCGTCGGTGAGATCAGCGCCGCGTTCGGGCCGGTGACGGTTCTGTTCAATCATGCGGGAACCATTGTCATCAAACCGTTTCTCGACACGACGGAAGAGGAATGGGACTGGCTGCATGCGGTCAATGTCAAATCCATGTTCCACATGACCAAGGCTGTTCTGCCGCAGATGATTGCCGCGGGCGGCGGGTCGATTGTCTGCACGTCTTCGATCTCCGCCGTGGCGGCGACGCCAATGGAGGTGCTTTACGATACCACCAAGGGTGCCGTGCACATGTTCGCGCGGGCCATTGCCGTCGAATTCCGCGACAACAACATCCGCTGCAATGCTGTGTGCCCGGGTTTCGTGCGCACACCGCACGGGTTACGCGAGGTGGCGGACTTGCAGAAACTCGGCGTCGATGTTTCGGATGCCGCCCTCGCTGCCCAGCAAGGCCGCATTTGCGAGCCCGAGGAAGTCGCCCGCGCGGCGCTGTTCCTGGCCTCGGATGAAGCAAGTTTCATCAATGGCACACATCTGTTTGTAGACAATGGCTTCACGGCGATGTGAATCAGTATGCAAAGCGAAGGCCGCTACGCATTGAATTGATTCATTTATGGCTCAGGCCGCCATTACCCGCACTTCGGTTCCCCAGGGATCGGTGACGGTCTTGGAAAGGCCCGCTTTTGAATTGAGCTCAAGCCAGCCGAGACCAGTGCGGTCCGAGTCCCGCTTGCCTGCGCCGCGCGAATGCCAGACGTTTGCGCCGATGTGGTGGTGATAACCGCCAGTCGATAGGAAAACCGCAGACGGGCCATAGCGGGCCACAGTGTCGAAATTCATCGATTCACGCCACCAGCTTTCCGCATCTTTGGCATCGCCGACACGCAAGTGGACATGGCCGATCATCGTGCCGTCCGGAGCGCCCTGCCAGTCGCCGGTCTGCGGCTTGTGGGTGGACATCAGGTTTTGAAAATCAAGCGCATCCGTCGCCATGCGCACGGACTTGCCATCCCAGCCCCAGACGTTGGCGGGGCGGTCGGTATAGATTTCGATGCCGTTACCTTCAGGATCGGTCAGATAGATTGCTTCGGACACCAAATGATCCGAAGCGCCGTCAATCTGGATCTGGCGGTCAATGGCGTGCTGGGTCCAGCGGGCAAGATCAGCGCGTTGCGGCAGGAGAAATGCGGTGTGGAACAATCCTGCTGAGCGCGGATCATCCTGCCGCAGCGACTTGGCTTCC
This sequence comes from Rhizobiaceae bacterium, assembly GCA_041751995.1. Lineage (GTDB taxonomy): Bacteria > Pseudomonadota > Alphaproteobacteria > Rhizobiales > Rhizobiaceae > JANMEX01. The sequence goes on from JBGSHY010000106.1 coordinate 25,611, forward strand.
TCGATCTCAAGAAATCCGTTTTCACACGCGCCGAGCACAATGACCCCCGGGCGACGGGCAATTTCCGCCAGGCCAACGACGGACTTGTAATAGTCTGCAAGCGCCTGCGCATCGCGGGACTTGATGCCGACCTTGCCGACCGATACCGGCGTCGTGGCGGCGAATGAAATGTCTTTGGTCTGGGCCATTCCGGCCTCCTCATGTTCGTTCTGGACTGCATATCAGGTTTTTCATTGTTCAATGCAATGCATGTTTTGACATACATGTCGTTCAACAATTGTATACAATCGGCCTAACTTGCAGTCCGGCAGCCCCATCGCTATTTGAACCGCATGAAAGTCGCAGACGCAAACATCCTCATCGTGCCCGGATACATGAACTCGGGCGAACACCATTGGCAAAGCCGGTGGGAGAAGAAACTGTCCTCAGCGCGCCGCGTGGAACAGGACGAATGGTCTAAGCCAGTGCGCGATGAATGGGCAGCCAAAGTCGCCGAAGCCGTCAATGCCAGCGAGAAGCCGCCGGTGATTGTCGCGCATTCGCTCGGCATTCCGGCAGTGATGCATGCGCTGCCGCTGTTCACCCGAAAGGTAGCCGGCGGATTTTTTGTCGCGCCGCCAGATGTTTCTGACCCCACAATCCGCCCGAAGCATTTGATGACGTTTGGCCCCTACCCGCGCGATCCGCTGCCCTTTCCGGCCATCGTCGTCGGCAGCAGAAATGACCATTACTGCAAATATGAAGTCGCCGAAGACATTGCGGCCGCGTGGGGCGCCCTGTTCATCGATGGCGGCGAGGCCGGACATATCAACGCGGATTCCGGGCACGGGCCCTGGCCGGAAGGCACGATGGTTTTCGCAAAGTTTCTCGGTCATCTGTAAAAGTTTCTCTTCCACCATTGATTGACATCAAAGTTCCGGCTGCAAAGCGGCGCGACACTTGCGAATTACTCGCAACTGGAGGGTCCAATGCAGCAAGACAAAGGCGCGGCGACAGCCGCCGAGAAAACAACTTCAAAATCCGCGGCCGAACCTGCCGCAAACGGAGCGGCGAAAACGGCTGCGCCTGCAGTTTCCTCCGTGGAAACAAAAGCGGCGGCGCCAGCAGATGCAGCGGCGATGATCACGTCCAAGCCGATGTCGGCGCCGCATATTCCGCTGCGTGAACTGCGCCACAGCCCGGAAGCGATCCGCCATGCATTCGAGACCGGCGAATACCCTTACAAAACCAAGTTGAACGAAAAATCCTACTTGCGGCAGATGGGCGAACTTCAAGCCGAGCTTCTGAAAGCGCAGAACTGGATCAAGGAAACCGGTCAGAAAATCGTTGTCCTGTTCGAAGGCCGCGACGCCGCAGGCAAGGGCGGCACCATCAAGCGCTTCATGGAGCATCTCAACCCGCGCGGCGCCCGCGTGGTCGCGTTGGAAAAGCCGACGGAACGCGAGCGTTCGCTTTGGTATTTCCAGCGCTATGTCGAACATTTGCCGTCGGGCGGCGAAATGGTGTTCTTTGACCGCTCCTGGTACAACCGCGCCGGTGTCGAACGCGTCATGGGTTTCTGCTCGGCCAATGACTACCTAGAATTCATGCGGGACGCGCCCGATGTGGAGCGGATGATGGTCCGCTCGGGCATCCGGCTTTACAAATACTGGTTCTCGGTGACCCGCGAAGAACAGGCCAAACGCTTTGCCTCGCGCGAGCATGACCCGCTGAAACAGTGGAAACTGTCGCCAATTGACAAGGCCTCGCTCAACAAATGGGACGAGTATACCGAGGCGAAGGAAGCAATGTTCTTCTTCACCGACACCGCCGATGCGCCGTGGACGATCATCAAATCCGATGACAAGAAGCGCGCGCGCCTCAACTGCATGCGCCATTTCCTGCGCACGCTGCCCTATCCGAGCAAGGATCTGAGCATCGTCGAACAGCCGGACCCGCTGATCGTCGGCACCTCCGCCCATGTGATCGGGCGTGACGAGAACATTCTCGGCAAGACGCTACATCCGGAAAAGCGGCGTTCGGGCAAATCGGAGGCCTGATAAGCAAAAATTCGAAGCCGGGGCTCAGGCCTTGGCTTCGCCGACCAGCGCGTCTGCGCCGGACTTGATGTAGCCGGTATCAACGCCGATGGCGACAAACTGGTAGCCAAGCCCTGCCAGAAACGCCGCGTGGGCTCCGTCCATGCCGAACGATGCGGCGAACTTGCCTGCTTTTTTCGCCTTGGAGGCAATGTCGCGCAGGATATTGGTCATGCCGTCGTGCTTCGGATTGACCAGGGCGCCGCCACTCCATGCAATCGAAAAGTCGGATGGCCCGACAAACACGCCGTCAATGCCGTCAAGCGCCAGTATGTCGTCGGCGATGGCCAAGGCTTCCATGGTCTCGATCATCGCGATGGCCAGCGTCTCGCTGTTGGCGGCGAGAAAGTAAGCGTTTGGATCCGAGTGGCCGTGAAAGCCCATCGCCCTGCCCGGCCCCCAGGACCGCTCGCCGAGGGGCGGATACTTCATCGAACCGGCAAAAGCCTTGGCGTCTTCGATGGTGTTGATCATCGGCGCAATGACTGCCTCCGCACCGAAATCGAGCGCACGGGAAGCCATGTCGAACCGCCCCACAGGCACGCGCACCACCGCATGGGCGCCGTTATGAATGACCGGACCGATACAGCGCAGCACCGACTCGTCCGAATGTCCGCCATGTTGCATGTCGAGCGTCACCGCATCAAACGCGCTGGAGGCGACGATGCCGGCGGTAATCGGATCCGGGATTGAAGACCAGGCGGTGAACAGCGTCTCGCCGCCCTGAATCTTTTGCTTCATGTTCATGGCAAACTCCTTGGAAAGCCAAGACAATCAGGATTTGACGCATGTGCCAACAAAAAAGTCCTGGCGAGGGCAAATGACAGTTGCCGGTGAATCTGAAAGCACAGCGTCCAGGTTGATCCATGGCAATGCCCTGCAAACAAAACAGCGGCAGCATATCGGTTCGGATTTCTTCCAAACCCTTTCCGGGCGCAGGAGGCGCTGCTGTCATGAAAATCCACATCGTTCGCGACGTGCTTGGCTGGGGGATCGGCCTCTGGCTTTTTGGCTATATCCTCGGTTTTGTGTTCTACGCCTTCGTGCCGTCCGCTCAGATCGGTTGGTATGTAATGCCGCTCGGCATTGCGGCCACATGTCTGGTTCTATGGCGCAAAGTCCGGTTCGATTCCGCTGGCGAGGCGGTTTTGCTCGGCATTGGATGGACCGCAATTGCGGTCATCTGTGACTATGTCTTCATCATCAAGCTGCTCAATCCGGCCGACGGATACTACAAACCGGACGTTTATTTGTATTATCTGCTGACATTCGTGTTGCCGGTCGGGGCGGCGCTGATTACCCGCAATTGCAGCAAAGCCTGAGTGACCGCAAAAGTCTGCCCAATGGCACAATGCGAATGCACCGTTGGGCCAATAGCCGAATATGCGGCCAATAAAAAACCGCCCGGAGGCGGCTTTTCAAATTCGAATGTGCGGATACTCAGGACTTCTGAATCTGCGCAATGGCTTCAGCCATCAATTCATCCATCGCATTGCGGATCTGGTGGTCAGAAATGGAAGCCGGAAGATCGCCGCGCAGTTTGCGGAACACGTCTTCATCACCTGCCTCTTCAAAATCGGCCATGACGACTTCCTTGGCATAGGCATCGGCGTCTGCACCGGATTTGCCGTTCTTTTCGGCAGCCCAGAGGCCAATCAGCTTGTTGCGGCGGGCGGTTGCCTTGAACTTCAATTCCTCGTCATGAGCAAACTTGCTCTCAAAGGCATCTTTGCGGTCGTTCATGTCGGCCATAAGTGAGCTCCTCACGATAATGCGGCGATTCCAGTCTTCATTTAGGCGAGGCAAACTGAAAGCAAAAGGGGTAAAACGGCGTGGCGCTGTTAAACATTGGCCCAATTTGCTTGCATGAACGAATGGACCGTGCAAAACGCGCGCGCAGCAACCATTGGCAATTGAGGACTCACAGCCTTTCGTCTAGGACCGGCAGTGAGACTGCATTTGCTTTTTTGCGGGCCAACCCCGCCAACCGACAGGTCAGGAACACCAATGAGCCGCCGCCGCCGCATTTACGAAGGCAAAGCCAAGATTTTGTATGAAGGCCCAGAGCCTGGCACGCTGATCCAGTTTTTCAAAGATGATGCGACCGCCTTCAATGCCAAGAAGCATGAAGTGATCGATGGCAAGGGCGTCATTAACAACCGGATCTCCGAGCATATTTTCACGCACCTCAACAAGATCGGCATACCGACCCACTTCATCCGCCGTCTCAACATGCGCGAGCAGCTGATCAAGGAAGTCGAAATCATCCCGCTAGAGATCGTCGTGCGCAACATTGCAGCCGGATCGCTCTCGACACGGCTCGGCATTGAAGAAGGCACGGTCCTCCCGCGCTCGATCATCGAATTTTACTACAAGTCCGATGCGCTGAATGATCCGATGGTGTCTGAAGAGCACATCACCGCGTTCGGATGGGCAGCACCGCAGGAAATCGACGATCTGATGGCGCTCGCCATCCGCGTCAACGATTTCCTCTCGGGCCTGTTTGCCGGCATCGGCATCCAGTTGGTCGATTTCAAGATGGAATGCGGCCGCCTGTTTGAAGGCGACATGATGCGCATTGTCGTTGCCGACGAAATTTCGCCGGACTCTTGCCGCCTGTGGGATTCAACGACCAACGAAAAGATGGACAAGGACCGGTTCCGCCGCGACATGGGCGGTCTGGTCGAAGCCTATCAGGAAGTTGCCCGCCGTCTCGGCATCATGAACGAAAACGAGACCCCGCGCCCGACCGGGCCGACGCTGGTGAAGTAAGGCGATTAGCCGTCTTCTCCCCGTTTCTCAAACGGGGAGAAGATGCCGAAAGGCAGATGAGGGGCCCACCGCGCATAGGCCTGCTGATTTGTCCCCCTCATCCGGCGCTTCGCGCCACCTTCTCCCCATTGAAGTAATGGGGAGAAGACAGGAGCCACCCAAGTTTGCCATCCTGCGCCATTGCTTGGGCGGATGGAAATAAAATGAACGGACAAAACCATGATCAAGGCACGCGTCACCGTCACCCTCAAGAACGGCGTTCTCGACCCGCAGGGCAAAGCAATTGAAGGCGCACTTGGCACGCTCGGTTTTTCCGGCATCGGCGCCGTGCGTCAGGGCAAGGTGTTTGATCTGGCACTTGATCACAATGACAAGGCCAAGGCGGAAGCCGACCTCAAGGCTATGTGTGAGAAGCTGCTGGCCAACACGGTGATTGAAGATTTTGCAGTCGAATTGAAGTGACCGTTGCTGAACTTGCTCGCGCGAGCCTGACTGTGAAACCATGCACTTGAGTCTGAACTCCCACCCAATTGCACATAATTCACTTTTCACCATTTCAATTGCATACTATATTCATTCATCACTCTGGGTTGCATGGAGGCTGTGGTGGCCGAAATCACGAATGAACTGATGTATGAAACACTGAAGAAAGTTCATGCAGACTTGTCATCGGTGAAGACCACAGTTGGCGAGCTGAAGTCAGAAATGAACAATTTCCGCGGCCATTTGCATGCCATGCAAGGTGACATCAAAAGCATCTATACGGTGCTCGCCCGCCACGACGGCCAATTGGAGCGGATTGAGCACCGCCTCGAACTGCGCGAGCTTGCCGAAGCGCAGGCAAAGTTTGACCGGGATAATTGAGCCAAATCCGCCCATCTGCTCCATTCCTGCTTGACCCCTGCGCACATGCTCTTTACGGCACGGCCTTGACGAGTCCCTTGCAGGAAACACGCCCATGAAATCCGCAGTCGTCCTCCTTCCCGGCCTCAATCGCGACCGCGACATGATCGCTGCGCTGACCAAGATTGGCGGCAAGGCGCCGGCGACGGTTTGGCAGACGGACACGTCGGTTCCCGATGTGGATCTGATCGTCATTCCCGGGGGCTTTTCCTACGGCGACTATTTGCGTTGCGGTGCCATTGCCGCGCGCTCCCCAGTGATGCGGGCGGTCAAGGAACAGGCTGACAAGGGCGTGATGGTCATTGGCGTATGCAACGGCTTCCAGATCCTGTTGGAAGCCGGTATGCTGCCCGGCGCGCTTATGCGCAACACCTCGCTGAAATTTGTCTGCCGTGAAATCAAGCTGTCTGTCGCCAACGCCAATACTTCTTTCACCAAGGCCTACCATCAAGGCCAGATCATCCGCTGCCCGGTGGCGCACCATGACGGCAATTATTTCGCCGACCCGGAAACGCTGGCACGCATCGAAGGCAATGGCCAGGTGGTGTTCCGCTACGCCGAAGGCACCAATCCGAACGGCTCAGTGAACGACATCGCCGGTATCATGAATGAAAAAGGCAATGTGCTTGGCATGATGCCGCATCCGGAAAACCTGATCGAATCCGCCCATGGCGGCACGGACGGCCGCGGCCTGTTTGCGTCTGCGCTCGGAGTAGCGGCATGAATCGCGTCGCCGCACTGATCCTCTCGGTCGCGCTGCTCGCGGCCTGCACACCAAAGCCGAAGGTGACCGTAGTCAAGCCTTCATCCCATGCGATGGCCGTGGCAACGCTGCAGAAGGTCAACACGCAGGCGCACGACTGCTGGATGACCGACAAGGCGTTCAAGAGCTACGGCCTCATCCCCGAACTCGACACCACCGGCACGCCGCGCATTCTTGTGATCCCCAAGGGCAAGCCGCAAGCGCTGCCGAAATTGGTGATTGCTTCCAACGGCCGTTCGGTAAGCACGTTCGGCCCGCTTGCTGAAAGCGACTTGGCCGGGCGGATCAATGCTGATGTTGCCCGGTGGGCTTCAGGCTCAACCGGCTGTGCGGCCTGAGCGGAACGTGGACAAGCTGCTTGCCATATCCGGATTTGGCATCGGGGCTTTTGCCCTGATTCTCCAGTTTGCGCTGACGATACCGGCGCGAATGGAAGCCGGGCACGGGCTTGGCGAAGCGCTTGTGTTCTACTTTTCCTTTTTCACAATCCTGACCAACATCGGCGCAGTGCTGGTTTATGCCGCGCGGCTATTTCCCGGACGGTTTGCATTCTTCGCCATAGATTTGGCCCGCGCAACAATTGCGGTTTGCATCACCATTGTCGGTCTGGTTTACGCCACAGTGCTTGCCAAGATCTGGGCGCCCGAAGGCTTGTTCTGGCTCTGTGACATTCTCCTGCATTATGTCGCGCCGTTGATCTATGCGTTCTGGTGGCTGCTGGCGGGGCGAAACGCCGCGCTTGGCTGGAGCCAAGCATCCAGTATGCTCGTGTTTCCGGTTTCATATCTTGCCTACGCCCTTGTGCGCGGACAGATAACAGGGCTTTACCCCTATCCATTCCTCGACGCCGGCACGCTTGGCTTGTCGAAAGTTGCGGTGAACGCCGCCGCTGTCGCTGCCCTCTTTTTCACTTTCTCCCTGATCGCCATCGGCTTTGACCGATCCGTCAAACCCCGCTCCTGACCGGTGTAAAATGACCATCCGCAACGCATTCCCCATCACCCCGGAACTGATCGCCGCACACGGCCTGAAGCAGGATGAATATGAGCGCATTCTAGGATTGATCGGCCGCGAGCCGACCTACACGGAACTCGGCATTTTCTCGGCGATGTGGAACGAGCATTGCTCTTACAAGTCATCCAAGAAATGGCTGAAGACGCTGCCGACAACCGGACCGCAGGTCATTCTCGGACCGGGCGAGAACGCCGGCGTGGTCGATATCGGCGACGGCGATTGCGTGGTTTTCAAAATGGAGAGCCACAACCACCCGTCCTACATCGAACCCTATCAGGGCGCGGCGACGGGCGTCGGCGGCATCTTGCGCGATGTGTTCACCATGGGCGCGCGGCCGATCGCGGCAATGAACGCATTGCGGTTTGGCGAGCCGTCGCATGCCAAGACCAAGCATCTTGTCAACGGCGTGGTGGCTGGCGTCGGCGGCTATGGCAACGCCTTTGGCGTGCCGGTGGTCGGCGGCGAAGTCGAGTTTGACGCTTCCTACAATGGCAACTGCCTGGTGAACGCCTTTGCCGCGGGCCTTGCCAAGACGGACGGCATCTTCCTCTCCATTGCCAAAGGCGTCGGCCTGCCGGTGGTTTATCTCGGCGCGAAAACTGGTCGCGATGGCGTCGGCGGTGCGACAATGGCTTCAGCGGAGTTTGACGATTCCATCGAAGAAAAGCGTCCGACCGTTCAGGTCGGCGACCCTTTCACTGAAAAGTGCCTGCTTGAAGCCTGCCTCGAACTGATGGCCTCCGGCGCAGTGATCGCCATTCAGGACATGGGCGCGGCAGGTTTGACCTGCTCGGCCGTCGAAATGGGCGCAAAAGGCGACCTCGGCATTGAACTGAACCTCGACAAGGTGCCGGTGCGCGAAGAGCGCATGAGCGCGTATGAAATGATGCTGTCGGAAAGCCAGGAGCGCATGCTCATGGTGTTGAAGCCGGAGAAGGAACAGGAAGCGGAGGCCATTTTCCGCAAATGGGGACTCGACTTCGCCATCGTCGGCCACACGACCGATGACCTGCGCTTCCGCGTCATCCATCAGGGCGAGGAAGTCGCCAATCTGCCGATCAAGGAACTCGGCGACGAAGCGCCGGAATATGACCGCCCGTGGATCGAGCCGAAGAAGCCGGCATCTTTGGCAGCCAACGACATTCCGCAAATGGATATCGCCGACGCGCTCCTGAAGCTCGTCGGTTCGCCCAATCAGGCTTCGCGCCGCTGGGTCTGGGAACAGTATGATACGCTGATCCAGGGAAACTCGCTGCAATTGCCGGGCGGCGATGCCGGTGTCGTGCGCGTCGAAGGCCACGCCACCAAGGCGCTCGCCTTTTCGTCGGACGTTACGCCGCGCTATTGCTACGCCGATCCGTTTGAAGGCGGCAAGCAGGCCGTTGCCGAGTGCTGGCGCAACTTGACCGCCACCGGCGCCGAGCCGCTCGCGGCCACGGACAATTTGAACTTCGGCAATCCGGAACGCCCGGAAATCATGGGTCAATTGGTGTTCGCCATCAAGGGGATCGGTGCAGCCTGCAAGGCGCTGGATTTCCCGATCGTCTCCGGCAACGTCTCTCTCTACAACGAAACCAACGGAACCGGCATCTTGCCGACCCCGACCATCGGCGGCGTTGGCCTGATCGACGACTGGGCGCACATGGCCCGCGTGAAATTTGCCAACGACGGCGACTGCATCCTGTTGGTCGGCGCGCCGGATTCCTGGGGCACGCATCTGGGCCAATCCATCTACATGCGCGACCTGCACGGCCGCACCGACGGACCTGCCCCGCATGTTGATCTTGTCGCCGAGCGCAAGGCGGGCGACTTTGTCCGCAAACTGATCCGCGAAGGCGCGACGACAGCGGTGCATGATTGTTCGGACGGTGGCCTCGCACTGGCGCTGGCCGAAATGACGATGGCTTCGGGCATTGGCGCGACGGTGAACCAGCTGAACGATTTCGACCCGATCCCGGTGTTCTTCGGCGAAGATCAGGGCCGTTATGTCGTGACCGTCAAACGCGACGATCTGGATGGCATCTTCGAAGCGGCGGAACATGCCGGCGTGTTCGCGCCCTGGATCGGCAATACCGGCGGAGATGCATTGAAACTCGGCGACGCACGCGCAATATCTGTCAGTGAATTGAAAAAGGCCCACGAATCGTGGTTCCCTGATTTCATGAATTCCTGAAAGGAATCACCTGATGGCCATGCAAGCCGATGAAATCGCCAGACTGATCAAGGACGCTATTCCGGACGCGGTCGTCACCATCCGCGATCTTGCCGGTGACGGCGATCACTATGCGGCGGAAGTCGTGGCCGAAAGCTTCCGCGGCAAGAGCCGCGTGCAGCAGCACCAGCTGGTCTATCAGGCGCTCAAGGGCAACATGGGCGGGGTTCTGCACGCGCTGGCGCTGCAGACGTCCGTGCCGCAACTGCAGTAAATCCGGAGAACAGCATGTCGACACTGGGTGATTTTTTCAAAGGCGTTGCAGAAGAGACCATGAAGGATCTTCTTAACAAGGCGACGCGCAAAACCTCGCGTCGCAAGAAGCGCCGCACCACATCATCGACAAGCACCGCGGCCACCCTGCGCAAGATTGAAAAACTCCTGAACCCGGCCAAGAAGCAGACCAGCCGCAAGGCAACGTCGCGGGCGCGCTCCAAGGTCAAGCGCCGCGCCTATTGATCTGCCGCCGGTTTCGAAAACACCGCAACAATCGGTCCGGCAGGGTATTTGCCGCCTTCGATGATTGAATCATTGTCGGAGAGCGCCGAGACAACCCCATCAAAATACAGCGCATTTTTGCATTGAAGCGCGTCGCGGAACAGGCGCGCGAACTTGCCGAAGCTGACCTTTTCCCGCGAGATGGCAAAGACCGCGCGGCCCTGCCCGTCGATACCGACGCCATTGCGGGTGTAGCGTGACGCGCCGTCCGGCTCAAAGCGCGGATGGACCGCGCCATCTATGACCAGCATTGGCCCGGATTGGGTGGCGAAGGAAACTGGCGTTTTTGACAGGGCATAGACTTCTGTTGTGACAACAAATGGCAAGCCTTCCGGCGACAATCCGAAAACCCCGTTCGGCTTCATGAAAAAGTTGCCCGCGCCCGTTCCGGTTTGAAGCGGTGCGAGGTGCTTGCCGCCTTCAACGTAGAGACCAACCGGAGAGAGATCCTCGTGATACATCCCGGCATTCATGGCGAGTACCGGGTGCGTCTCCTGCGCAAAGCGTTTCAGGTCATGCCATGGTTCGCCGTTGCCATCCCGCAGATGAAGCGACAACCGGTACTTGGCCGGATCAACGGTGCATGTGATGAAACCGGACCGCTCGAACACGACGGGATGACATGGCGCAGGCAAGGCGGCGATCTTTGGTTCAGGTTCCGGCCCCTCCCGCGTCATCAGAAATAATGCAGCCGCAATCACCGCAATGGCCATCAGCGTCCACGCCAAAGCCGTGCGGATTGCGCTCAAAATGCGCTCGCTTTGGTCGCACATATTTTGCTGACAGCAATGCGCCTGCGCGTCTTGTCTTGGCGGCGGCAAAGGTCTATTTCAGCGTAAGATTTGTTCATCGGGCCTTGACCCCGTTAGATAAGGATACTGCCATGACCGCCATTCACGATTTTATCGACAATGAAGTGAAGTCCAACGATGTTGTCCTTTTCATGAAGGGCACCCCGGGGTTTCCCCAATGCGGCTTTTCCGGACAGGTTGTGCAGATTCTTGATCACCTCGGTGTCGACTACAAGGGCGTCAACGTCCTGACCTCTGATGATTTGCGAAATGGCATCAAGGAATATGCCAATTGGCCGACCATCCCGCAGCTTTACGTCAAAGGCGAATTCGTCGGCGGCTGCGATATTGTCCGCGAAATGTTCCAGCAGCAGGAACTGCAGGATTTCATGACCGAAAAAGGCGTCGCCATGAAGGGCGCGGCTTAATTTTCATCATTTTCCTAAGCTGACCCCGGCTTGACCGGGATCGCGATCAAAGCGCCGGCATTCCCCGGCGCTTTTCCCGTTTTATGAAAGTTTTTGATTATGAATGCCCCCTTGAAAAGCGGAGAAGCGTCCCCGCCATTGCTGAAAATCGGCAAGATTGAATTCATTTGCATGATGGCCGCGCTGATGGCGATCAACGCGCTGGCCATCGACGTTATGCTTCCGGGCATGCAGGAAATCGGCGCGAGTCTTGGCGAGCCGGACGAAAACCGGCGTCAGTTGGTCATCACGTCGTACCTGCTGGGCTTCAGCCTGATGCAGTTGGCATTTGGCCCGCTGTCAGACCGGTTCGGCAGGCGCGGCCCGCTGGCAGCAGGTGTCGCAGTCTATGTCATCGCGGCTATTGGCGCGGTTTTCGTGCCGACATTTGCGCCGTTGCTTCTGCTCAGGTTTGTCCAGGGCATGGGCGCCGCCGCCACGCGGGTTATAACGGTTGCCATCGTCCGCGACGTGTTTGGCGGAAGGCAGATGGCTGAAGTCATGTCGCTGATCATGACGATGTTCATGGTCATGCCGGTCATTGCGCCCTCGATTGGTCAGGTCGTCATGCTTTTTGGCGAGTGGCATCTGATCTTTGTGTTCATGGCCGTGATCGCTGCGGTGATCCTGGGCTGGATGTGGCTGCGCTTGCCGGAAACGCTACATCCGGAATATCGCCGTCCTTTCACGCTGGCTTCGGTCATGACCGGGTTCAAGGTCGTGATGACCAACCGCCTGTCGCTCTGGTACACGCTGGCGATGTCGGTGATCCTTGGCGCGCTGTTCGGCTTCATCAATTCCGCGCAGCAGGTCTATGTCGGCATTTATGGGCTCGGCGTGTGGTTCCCGGTCGCGTTTGCCGCTGTCGCCGGCCTGATGTCGGCCGCATCATTCGCCAACTCCAAGCTGGTGATGCGCATCGGCATGCGCCGCATGTCGCACGGCGCGCTTGCCGGTTTCATCGCGGCATCGGGCATACTAGCCGTCATGGCGGCGTTCGGCCCGGTGCCTTTCCCGATCTTCATCGGCCTGTTTGCGCTCGCGATGGTCTTCTTTGGCATGATCGGCTCGAATTTCGGCGCGATCGCCATGGAACCGCTCGGCGCGCTTGCCGGTACCGCGTCATCGGTTCAGGGCTTCATCCAGACCGTCATCGGCGCAGTCAGCGGCGGCCTGATCGGGCAAGCCTTTGATGGCACTGTGTTTCCGTTGACGCTTGGCTTCGGCACAGTCGGCATATTGGCGCTGGTCTTTGTGTTGATTGCGGAAAAAGGTGTGCTGTTTGCCACCCAATCTCCGGTCAAACATTAGAGCCAAACCCTAACTGCGCGGAAAAAGGCTGGCAAAATCAAACAGTTTCCGGTCGAGCATGTGGCTCGGCCGGATGTTGCCCATGGCACGGATCATCGCCTCCTTGCGGCCTGGCATGCGCTTTTCAATGTCAGACAGCATGGATTTCATCGCGTTGCGCTGAAGCCCTTCCTGACTGCCGCAGAGATCGCAGGGGATGATCGGGAATTCCATCGCCTTGGAGAAAGCCTCGAGATCTTCCTCGGCATTGAGGGCAAGCGGGCGCAACACCAGAACGTCGCCCTCGTCGTTCAACAATTTCGGCGGCATGGTGGCAAGACGCCCGCCGTGAAACAGGTTCATGAAGAAGGTTTCAAGAATATCCTCGCGGTGGTGGCCAAGCACCAGCGCCGCGCAGCCCTCTTCGCGCGCAATCCGGTAAAGATGACCACGGCGAAGCCGCGAGCACAGTGAGCAATAGGTCGAGTTTTCCGGCAGCTTGTCGGTGACGACAGAATAAGTGTCCTGATATTCGATGCGGTGCTCGACGCCGAGGTTTTTGAGAAAGTCCGGCAAAATGTGCTTGGGGAAATTCGGCTGCCCCTGATCCAAATTGCAGGCCAGCAAGTCCACAGGGAGAAGGCCGCGCCATTTCAAATCCAGCAACAACGCCAGAAGCCCATAAGAATCCTTGCCGCCGGACAGGCCGATCAGCCACCGGTCGCCGGCACGGACCATGCCAAATTCTTCAATCGCCTGCCGTGTCAGCCTGAGCAAGCGCTTGCGCAGCTTGTTGAACTCAACGTTCGACGGAGCCGTACGGAACATCGGATGGCAGGTGTCGGCGTCAAACGAATGCACAAGCTCATTCATGCGTTTTTCAACCTGTCTTTCAATCGCTTTGCTGCTGCATCCGCGATTGATCTGTGGCTGCGATACAGCGCTGATTTTGTGATTTCATTGATCCGGACGCCAAGATTTGAAAAGAAGCCCGATACCGCGTTGCCTTTTTCCGGCTTGGGAAACGTGCGGCCATTGTGTGCCGCCATCGCCTGTTTCAATTTGTCAGCGTTTTGGAGCAACCCGTCCGGCCTCTGGTATGTATCAAGATTTTTTCTGAAAAAAGCGCTGGTGAATTGCGAAAGACGGGCCGCAGATTGCTCAATTTCGCTGAACCCGGCCAAACCGGCGGCGAGCCGCAAGGTCATCGGATTAAAATTGTAGATGTGCCCGAAATGGAACATTCGGCCATGCATTTTCTGGCTCGCCTCATTTTCGATGTTCGGGACATCAATGAAAAGCAAACCATCGTCGCTGAGCCAACGATGCAGAACTTTCAGCGAGCGGACCGGATCGCACATGTGTTCAAGTACATGGCTCAGCCGGATGAGATCAAATGACCCTTCCTTGAAATCCATGTCCTCAAGGGTCTTGTTGGTGACGGAGAGGCCGAGCTTTTCGCGGCTGTAGTTTGCATAGCCTTCATTGGGTTCGACACCTGTGCAATGAATGCCAATGGCACCGGCCAGAAACATGAACTCGCCGCTGCCCGATCCAAGATCGAGGCAGTTTTTCCGGTCGGCATAAATCTCCCGGTTCGCCAGAAGGTGATGTTCAATTCGTCCTAAATTGCGCCAGACCTGCCGCAAACTTGGTTCCGTCGACCCCTTGTAGTGTTTGCGATAATCTTTCCGGTAAAATGCGGCGAGCTCTTCATCGGTCGGGACAGGATCGTTTGTAATAACGCCGCACCCCAGGCAAAGTATCGTCCGCAACGGATTGCCATGCCGGTCTTTCTCGGAAACGATTTCGTGCTTGATTTCACCGCAAAGCGCGCAAGGCCGGTTCATTCTGTTTATCCTTTGATTGCCCCTCTTAACGCCTCGGAGTAGTCACGTAAAAGTCTAAATCCAACACATTGCTGGTCTCAGCCGCCAAAGATCGACCAGCCGGTGCGTTTGGCGAGCATTTCGAGCGCCAATGTTCCGATCAGCGAGTTGCCGACCGCATTCAGTCCGGGCGACCAGACGGCGATGGATGCCTTGCCTGGAGCAATGGCGAGAATGCCGCCGCCGACGCCGCTCTTGCCCGGCAGGCCGACTCGGTAGGCAAAATCACCCGAGCCGTCATAATGGCCGCACATCAGCATCAGCGCGTTGATACGCCGCGCGCGTTCGCGCGAGACAACCTGACGGCCAGTCAACGGATTGACGCCGCCATTGGCAAGGAACATCCCAGCCTGCGCCAACTGCCGGCAGGAACGCGCCAAGGCGCACTGGTGGAAGTAAACGCCGAGCACATGCGCCACCGGATGGGTGAGATTACCGAAGCTGCACATGAACTCGGCAAGCGCCATGTTGCGATGGCCGGTGGCAGCTTCAGAGGCTGCGACCGCAGGATCAATGGCAATCTCGTCATCGTCCGCCAGAAATCGGACAAACTGGACGATTTCACCAATCAGCTCTTTCGGCGCATGACCGGACAGCAGCACATCCGCCACGGCGATTGCCCCGGCATTGATGAACGGATTGCGCGGTATGCCAAGCTCGCGCTCAAGCTGGACAATCGAGTTGAATGCAGATCCGGATGGTTCGCGCCCGACGCGCTTCCAAAGGCCATCGCCGATCTTGCCGAGCGCAAGCGTCAGCGAGAAAACCTTGGAGACGCTCTGGATAGAAAAGGGCGTGCCGAAATCACCGGCCAGCACCGGTTCGCCTTCCAGCGGCATGACGGCGATGCCGAATTGCCGCGCATCGACCTTGGCAAGCTGCGGGATATAGGAGGCAACCACGCCTTCGCCGAGGCGCGGCAAAAGCGACTGGTGGATTGTGTCGACGATCTCTTGCAGGGATTCCATGCGAACATTCCTGACCATAAAAAAGCCGCCACGGTTTCCCGGGCGGCTTTTTGAAATTGATTGTCGCGAACCGCTTAGCGCGAGTAGAATTCGACGACGAGGTTCGGTTCCATCTGGACGGCATACGGCACGTCTGACAGGGTCGGGACGCGCTGGTAGGTCGCGACCTGCTTGTTGTGGTCGACAACAACATAGTCCGGAACATCACGCTCGGCGAGCTGGTTGGCTTCCAGAACGAAAGCCAGCTGCTTGGACGAATCCTTGACTTCGATCACGTCGCCAACCTTGCACTGGTAGGAACCAATGTTGGTACGGCGGCCGTTGACCTTGACGTGGCCGTGGTTAACGAACTGGCGCGCGGCGAAAATGGTCGCAACGAACTTGGCGCGGTAAACGATGGCGTCCAGACGCGATTCCAGAATGCCGATCAGGTTTTCACCGGTGTCGCCCTTGCGGCGCGCAGCTTCGGTGTAAATGGCGCGGAACTGTTTTTCGGAGATGTCGCCGTAGTGGCCCTTGAGCTTCTGCTTGGCGCGCAGCTGCACGCCGAAGTCGGACATCTTGCCCTTGCGGCGCTGGCCGTGCTGGCCCGGACCATATTCACGCTTGTTGACCGGGGACTTCGGACGGCCCCAGATGTTTTCGCCCATACGGCGGTCGAGTTTGTATTTGGCTGACTCGCGCTTGCTCATCGCATTTCCTCAAAAGTTTGCCACGGCGCGGACCATCCGCCCCGTGTGGGAAACGCGCCCTCCTCTGAGACCTTGAGGTCTCTGACAGAATTCTCACCGAAGCATCGGGAAAACTCACGGGACACGTAAAACCGCAGGGGTTTATTCCTGCGGTTGGCGGCTCTCTAGGCCAGGTATCAGCACTTGTCAACAATTGCGCCGCTTGTTGCAGCCTTGTTTGGCGTTGTGCTAGCAGAATCCCCGAATATTGGTCCTTAAGAAATTGCAATTACCGACGATTTTCAAATCCCTGCGCCTGTCGGCGTCGGTTTCCAGGCGAATTCGTGCGCTTGGCCTTCCTGCGCCGTCTGTTGCCTTCCGGTTTGACGGCGATGCTGACGCCTACTCGGATGCGCTTATCACACGCAGCAGACCGGGGCAGTTCACGGTGAGCCTGTCTCCCTTGAAATTGGAAAGAATTGCGCTTTACGCGAAGCACCGGCTGCCCGGCGCCATTTACTACCTGTCGCGTTGCCCAGACACCATCAAAAGCATGTCCATTGACTATTCGGACGGCGACAGGAATTCCAACGCCGACTTTTGCTGGAGCGCGCATGATCCTTCGCGAAGCCTCCTTCCAGATCCGCATTTTTTCGAAGCCAAGGGATTTGCCGCGATAAGACAGTTGGCCGAAACCACGGCAGTACAATGGGACCACCGTTCAGACATAGTCCGCTGGCGCGGCGGGCCAAATGGTGCCGGAACCGTGACCGCAGAACCGGCTGCCATCCATGAACCGGCAGTCATGCAGCGCGTGCGCCTCTGCATGGTCGCGTCTGCAATTCCGGAGGTGGATGTAAAAATCGTTCCGCACGGCGACTTGGCCGATCCGTTCAAAGGCAGTGGCGGGCATTTGACCGGTGCCTGGATTGAGGAAAAGAGCTGGATTGGCGACAAATACGCCATCGATGTGGACGGCCATTCCAACACCTGGAGCAACTTTCTGATCCGCCTGCATTTGGGCTGCTGCGTGTTCAAGGTCGGCAGCCAGTTCGGATACCGCCAATGGTATTATGACCGGATCAGGCCTTGGGAGCATTTTGTGCCGGTGCGCGCGGACATGGCAGACCTAGCGGAAAAGGTTGCCTGGGTTCGCTCGCATGACCGCGAAGCTCAGGACATCGCCATGCGCGGACAGGCATTTGCACGCTCGATGACATTTGACGGAGAGTCGGATCAGGCAATTGAAACGATCCGGCAACGCCTTTCACTGGCATAGCAGGCAGAAAAAATTACAAGACGGACACTTGAAACCGCCAAAATCAATTCCCACCTCGCTCTCGTTCGCAGCACCGGGCCCCTCTGACGGAGACGCCGGACAGTCCGTGATGTCGGGGCTGCGGGATTGGCAGTTGGTCTTTTGTGGGACCCGCATCCGCCATCCCTTCGGTTCATCAGTCCGGTGAGAGCGAACGCTATGGAACTCCTCATGGTTGACATGATGGGCAAGCCCGTTTGGATGTGGGCCTTGTTCGTCGCACTTGTGCTTGTGCTTCTGGTTATTGACCTTGGCCTTTTCCACAAGAAATCCCGAGAAATCGGCATTCGCGAAAGCCTATTGCTTTCTGCGTTCTATATTTCCCTTGGCCTCGCATTCGGCGGCTGGATCTGGTTTCAATCCGGCGAAAAGGCGGGACTGGAATATCTGACAGGCTTTATCATCGAAAAATCGCTGGCGATGGACAATGTCTTCGTCATTGCGATGATCTTCTCTTACTTTGCCATTCCCAAACAATATCAGCACCGCGTGCTGCTCTATGGCATCCTTGGCGTCATTGTCCTGCGCGGCATCATGATCGCGGCTGGCGCTGCGGTGGTGCAGAATTTCGGATGGGTGCTGTATGTCTTCGCGGCCTTCCTGATCTTCACCGGCATCAAGATGCTGATGAGCGCCGATGGCCATTATGACGTGGCAAACAATCCGGTGCTCAAATTCATGAAGCAGCGCTTTGCTGTAACAGACAAGTTGCACGGCGAGCGGTTCTTTGTCCGGCAGAAAGACGCCGATGGCAAAATGAAATCCTTCATGACGCCGTTGTTTTTGGCGTTGGTGCTGGTGGAATTTGCCGACTTGATTTTCGCGGTGGACTCGATCCCGGCGATCTTTGCGATCACCACGGATCCATACATCGTATACACCTCGAATATCTTTGCGATCCTTGGCCTGCGGGCGCTCTACTTCGCCCTTGCTGCAATGATCGACCGCTTCGTTTATCTCAAGTACGCGCTCTCTGTGGTTCTGATTTTCATCGGCTCGAAGATCTTCGTTGCAGACATGCTTGGCCTGGCCAAGATCCCGCCGACGCTGTCGCTGACGATTACAATCGGCATTCTGGCGGCCGGTGTTCTTGGATCCTTGTGGGCGACACGCGAGAAGGCGACAGCCAAGAGCTGACCTTGGTAACATTCCTGTTGCCGACAAACACGCCTGTGCTTCCTTCAAAAGAGGCGCAGGCGTGTTTATGTTGCATTCGAACAGGAGCATCAACGCATGCAGCTCGGCCTCTATACTTTTGCCGGAACCGGCGCGGACCCCACGACCGGGGCCACCATTCCCTTTCAGCAGCGCATGACCAACCTTCTGGAAGAGGCAGTGCTGGCGGACGAGGTGGGGCTTGATGTGTTCGGTATCGGCGAGCATCACCGCCCGGATTTCGCCATCTCGACGCCTGCCGTCGTGCTGGCGGCGATTGCGGCGAAGACCAAGCGGATACGGCTGACGAGCGCTGTGACAGTGTTGTCGTCGGACGATCCGGTGCGGGTGTTCCAGGAATATGCGACGGTGGACCTGATTTCGAACGGGCGCGCGGAAATCATGGCCGGACGCGGCTCGTTCATCGAAAGCTATCCGCTGTTTGGCTATGATCTGAACGACTATGACAAGCTGTTTGCCGAGAAGCTCGACCTGCTGTTGAACATCCGCGACAACAATCCGGTGACTTGGGCTGGCACGGTGCGCGCACCGCTGTTGAAGGCGGGCATCTGGCCCC
>JBGSHY010000107.1:0-37818 GCA_041751995.1 Rhizobiaceae bacterium
CCTGTGCTTCCTTGCGCAGGGACGCTACCTCGGCGGCGGCGCGGCGGGCATTTGCGCGGTGGCGCCCTTGGGCAAGCCA
Organism: Rhizobiaceae bacterium; assembly: GCA_041751995.1. Taxonomy (GTDB): domain Bacteria; phylum Pseudomonadota; class Alphaproteobacteria; order Rhizobiales; family Rhizobiaceae; genus JANMEX01. Next base: position 80 of record JBGSHY010000107.1, read on the forward strand.
GGTGATGACCGAGCCGAGGACCAATCCGACGGCAAGGCTGGCAAACAAATACATGAACAAGGGCGCCGAGAAGGTCAGCGTCGGATTGCCTGGCGTGAACGGATCAATGGTGAACGGGACGATGTTGCGGTTGGCCACCGAAAGGGCAATCAAAACGATTGCCAGCGGGATCATCACGATTATCCAGAAAAACCGGCGGAACATGCACTCACCTCAATAGGTCTTTGATCAAGACCGCCTGTAGGCAGCGGTCACAATGCGCCGTTTAGCCGGTCCCGCAACTCTTTGCCAGTCTTGAAAAACGGCACCCATTTTTCATCGACGGCGACAGACTCGCCGGTTTTCGGGTTACGGCCGGCACGGGCAGGGCGGTTTTTCACCGAAAACGCGCCAAAGCCGCGCAATTCGACGCGGTTGCCGTCAGCCAGAGCATTTGAAATTTCTTCAAACACCGAATTGACGATGTTTTCGACGTCCCGCTGGAAAAGATGCGGATTACGGTCTGCAATAAATTGCACCAATTCGGATTTGATCATGTCGCGCGTCCCTCGCGTCAATGCCCGTCTACAAGCGCTTTTGACGCGCCACGATTTTTCTCAATGCTTTCAATTGCGCTCTGCGGGCAAAGAGTCAACGTCCCATTGCGACACAAGTCCATTCACAAGCAGCCGTTCCTGCAAAAATTGCAGGGTTGAATCCGCATTTGAGCCGCCGAGGCCGGAAATGCGCAGCAAAAGTGCTGAAATTCTCGACGATAGCCACCAAGGAACGGTTTCGGTTTGCGGCGACCATTCGATCACCTCCAATTCGCCATCAACGCCCTTGGTCTTCAGCCACGCGACCGCCGTTTCCTCGCCGCCGAGGCCGTCTACGAGCTTGTTTGCCAGCGCCTGACGTCCCGTGAACACCGAACCGTCTGCCAGCGCCAGCGTTTGCGAGCGATCCAGTTGCGGACGGCGCTCATCGACAATGGCGACAAACCAGTCATAGCTGTCGAGGATCATCCGGCGGATCATCGACTTGGCTTCCTCGCTTGCCGGATTGAAAAAATTCGGCTCGGCCTTTAACGGGCTCGACTTGATTGTCTCCACTTTGATGCCGGCGTTGGTCAGAAGCTGCGACAGGTCCGGATATTGGAAAAGCACGCCGATCGAGCCGACAATTGAGGATTTTCGCGCCACAATATGGTCGGATGCCACCGCAATCATGTATCCGGCAGAGGCGGCCAATGTGCCGACCTGGCTGACCACCGGTTTCTTTTCCGCCAGTTTGCGCACGGATTCATACAGGGCTTCGCCGCCCGCCGTGGTGCCGCCGGGAGAGTCGATAGAAAGGATCACGCCCTTGACCGCCTCTTCCTCGCCAACCGTCTTGATCAGCGCCATCAGCTTTTCGTCTTCGGATATCGTGCCTTCAATGCGGATTTTGGCGATATGCGGCGCCGTATTTCTTGCTTTCAGGCCGCCATTGGCTGCAACCCAGCCAAGTGTGCCGCACAACAGGGCAAAGACAATGGCGATGATCCGCCAGAAGCCGAGTTTGCGGCGAAGTGAGCGCCGGTCGAGCCAATTGTCGGCTGCCTGTGACATGGTGGTAATCCTCAAATTGCCGCAAAGACGGGCCTATAGACCATGAGAGGCCCTGTGTGACAAGCAAGCAGCAAGTGGCTGTGCGCGGCGGCAATCCTTTGGTAACCATATTCCGGTCTTGTTGACCTTGAATGAAAGAATGCACGCACGGATGGCGAACGCGAACACCTCAACTTCAAAAAACGCAGGCTTGCGCATGTCCGCAAACCGGCGCGGGGCAGATGCGTTCGAATCAGCCGGTCGGCATTCGCGCCGCGTGAAAGTGCTCAAGTTTACCGTCCCGGTCGTAACACTGGTGGCAGCAGGCCTGTTTTCCGCAGCAACATTCTTCCGCAGTGAAGCGCCGGTGTCAGTCGCAACCGAAAGCGTCAGCATGTCCGACGGGCGGATTGTCATGGCCAATCCCAAGCTCGACGGGATGACCGGTGACAAGCGCCCCTACAAGATGCAGGCCGAGCGTGCCTATCAGGAAGTCAAAAAGGACGGCTTGGTCGAACTGGAAAAGATCACCGCCGAATTGCCCTTTGGCGACAGCGCGACAGCGACGCTGAAGGCGGGCGGCGGATTTTACGACAATTCCAAAAGCATGCTGGACCTTGCCAAAGGCATCGTGCTGACCACAAGTGACGGCATGCAGGCAAAACTCACCTCCGCCCGCATTGATATTGGCAAAAATGGCTTGAGCACATCCGAACCTGTCGATATCACCACCAATGGTTCGCGTATTCTGGCGGACTCCATGCAGATCAGCGAAGGCGGCAAATTGCTCGTGTTCGAAAAGCGCGTCCGCCTGACGATTGATCCAAAGAAATTGAATGCCGCCGGGGGCGGTCAAAATGAGCAACAGACGAAATGAGACCGGCATGATGAAATCTGTATTTGCTGCGGTCCTGCTTTTGGCCGGGCTTCCGGGCGTTGCCTTGGCGCAATCCTCGGCTGATCGCCTGACCGGTATGAAACTGTCCAATGACAAGCCGATCCAGATCGAAAGTGACCGGCTTGACGTGCGCGAGGCCGATGGCGTGGCCGAGTTCAACGGCAATGTCAGCGTGGTGCAGGACAAGACCATCCTGAAAGCCGGCAAGCTGATCGTCTACTATGTCAAGGGCGGCGGCTCGGCTGCGACCGGCTCTGCCGCGATCGACCATCTGGTGGTGTCCGGCAAGGTCTACGTGAAATCGGAGACCCAGGTCGCCACCGGCGACGCCGGCACGTTTGACATGAAAAGCCAGACGCTGGTCATGACCGGCAACAAGGTTGTTCTGTCCGAAGGCAAGAACATCGCCACCGGCTGCAAGCTGACGGTTTTCATGAAAACCGGCCAGGCGAAATTTGAAAGCTGCAAGGGCAACAGCGGCGGCGGGCGCGTGTCCATCGTTGTGTCGCCCCAGAGCGCGCCGAAACAATAGGCCGCCTTGTGGGCATTTTCAGCAAATTGAAAGGCGGCGCGCCAAAACAGCAGCCGTCGCAAAAATACGAAGGCACGTTGATCGCGCGCGGCCTGTCGAAAAGCTACAAGGGCCGCCAGGTCGTCAATGGTGTGTCGCTTGGCTTGCGCGCAGGCGAGGCGGTCGGCCTGCTCGGGCCGAATGGCGCAGGCAAGACAACGTGCTTTTACATGGTCACGGGTCTGGTGCCCGTCGATTCCGGCACCATCGAGATTGACGGCCATGACGTGACGCAAATGCCGATGTACCGCCGCGCCCGGCTTGGCATCGGCTATCTGCCGCAGGAAGCCTCGATTTTCCGCGGCCTGTCGGTGGAAGACAATATCCGCGCGGTGCTTGAGGTGGTCGAAAAGGACAGGAAGCAGCGCGACGCTGATCTTGATGCGCTGCTTGAGGAGTTCCACATCAGCCATCTGCGCAAGGCCCCGTCGATTGCCCTGTCCGGCGGTGAGCGTCGCCGTCTCGAAATTGCCCGCGCGCTGGCGTCACGCCCAAATTTCATGCTGCTCGACGAGCCGTTCGCCGGTGTCGACCCGATATCGGTTTCCGACATCCAGAATCTTGTGCGCCATCTCACCAGCCGCGGTATTGGCGTCCTGATCACCGATCACAATGTGCGCGAAACGCTTGGGCTGGTGGACCGGGCTTACATCATCCACGAGGGCCAGTTGCTGACCCATGGAACGCCCAGGGAAATCGTCGCCAATCCGGATGTGCGCCGCCTCTACCTCGGCGAGCAGTTTACACTCTGATTACCCTCTAAGCATGATTCATGCCAGTTTTAGCGCCTGAAGTCCGTTTGCGCTTGACTTGCAAATGCCATGCCAGTTTCAATGTGCCCGGGAAAACGGGAAACATTGATGGCGCTCGCGGCCAAACTGGCACTTCGGCAATCACAATCGCTTGTGATGACGCCGCAACTGATGCAGTCGATCAGGCTGCTGCAGCTGACGCATGTCGAACTGCAGCGCTTTGTCGAAGAGGAAATGGAGCGCAATCCGCTTCTGGAAGCAGCCCCCGAATCCATTGACACCCAGCCAATTCTCAATGCGCCGGACTTTTCCGGGAGCGAAAGCTGGGATGAAAAATACCAGGACAATCACGACACCGATGATTGGGTCCGGCAGGACATTGCCTCCGCTGCCGAACTGACCCAGACGTTTGATGTGCCGGTCGACAATCTGTTTCCGGATGAACCCGGCCTTGGTCCGGAACTGAGCCCGGATCTTGCCTCGCAATGGAAAACCGCGACGCCCGGCGGTCAGGGCGGCGGTGATGGCGACAGTTTCGACTTTGAAGATGTCCTGGCCAAGCCTGTCACCTTGCGCGACCATGTCGCCGAGCAGATCGCCTTCGGCTTTGCTGATATCGGCGAGCGCGCACTTGCAACCGAACTTGCCGACGGTCTGGACGAGAGCGGTTATCTGCGCTCGGATGTCGTCGATTGCGCCGAAAAACTGGGCCTATCGCCTGATGTCGGCGAAAAAGTCCTCAGAAAACTCCAGGCGTTCGATCCGCCCGGCCTTTTTGCCCGCTCGCTTGCCGAATGCCTTGCCATTCAGCTGAAAGCCAAGGACCGGTTTGATCCTGCAATGGAGGCGCTGGTTGCCAATCTCGAACTTCTGGCCAAGCGGGACTTTGCCCAGTTGAAACGCATTTGCGGCGTCGATGATGCCGACATTCTCGACATGCTGTCGGAAATCCGCGCGCTGGACCCCAAACCGGGTACGGCTTTTGCGACAGGCTCGGTTGAAACCATTGTGCCGGACGTGTCCGTGCGCACGGCACAGGACGGTTCCTGGCTGATTGAGCTCAATCCGGCTGCCTTGCCGCGCGTGCTGGTCAACCAGTCCTATTACGCCAAGGTTTCGCGCAGCGCGAAAAAGCCCGAAGACAAGGAATTCCTGACAGAATGCCTGCAGACCGCAAACTGGCTGACCCGCAGCCTTGACCAGCGCGCTCGCACCATTCTCAAGGTCGCGCAGGAGATCGTCAAACAGCAGGATGCGTTCCTGATCCACGGTGTCTCGCGCCTTCGCCCGCTCAATCTCAAGACTATTGCCGACGCCATCAAGATGCATGAATCGACCGTCAGCCGCGTCACAGCCAACAAATTCATCGAAACGCCGCGCGGCGTGTTCGAATTGCGCTTCTTTTTCACCGCAGCCATCGCCAACTCCGATGGCGGCGACATGCATTCGGCCGAAGCGGTGCGCCATGCGATCCGCCACATGATTGAGGCGGAATCTTCAAAAGGCGTCTTGTCGGACGACCAGATTGTTGATGCGCTTACAAAGAAGGGCATCGAGATCGCCCGCCGGACTGTCGCAAAGTACCGGGAATCAATGAACATTGCCTCTTCGGTGCAGCGCCGGCGGGAAAAACGGGCGATGGCGGGCGCAAACGCCTGATATTGATGTTTTCCACAGGCGGGTTGCCACAATTGACTTTGCCGATAGCCCCGCCTATACGCCCGCCGACTGTCCGGTCGGGTCATCATTTCGACTTACCGGCACTATAGCAGGCAGTGAAAATTTGAATGCCGCAAACCCGCCGGGATGCGGATTGGAATTGCGCCTAGCGCATACCAATATAAACTGGACTGGCCATTACCGGCAGATTCGCAACACATAAGGATGAACACCATGAGCCTTCGCATTTCGGGAAAGCACATGGAACTGGGTGACAGCTTTCGCAGCCAGATTTCCAGCCGTATCGGTGACGCCATCGACAAATATTTCGACGGCGGTTTTTCAGGACATGTCGTCGTTGAAAAGTCCGGATCGCGCTATGCGGCGGACTGCAACCTGCATCTGGATTCCGGTGTGATGCTCCAGGCCGAGGGCGAAGCGCAGGATCCGCAAGTCGCCTTTGAAAAGGCTTTTGACCGCATCGAAAAGCGCCTTCGCCGCTACAAGCGCAAGCTCAAGGACCGCCATGTCGAGCCGGTTCTCGCCACCGATATTTCCTACACGGTCATGGAAAGCGTCTCTGACGACGATGACATTGAAGTCGCGGCAGACTATGCGCCCGCCATTGTCGCCGAATCGACCGTCGCGCTCAAGACTATGTCCGTCGCCAATGCGGTGATGGAGCTCGACATGAAAGACTCACCGGTATTCGTGTTCCGCAATTCGAAGAACAAGCACGTGAACATTGTTTACCGCCGCAATGACGGCAACATCGGCTGGATTGACTCCTCGGCCGCCGCCGCCAGCAACTGAGGCAACGTCCACCGGACCCGGCCCAATTAGGTTTTGATGTGATGGATCTCAGTGATCTCGTAACGCAGAAGGCGATCCTGCCTGCTTTGAAGGCAGGATCGAAAAAGCAGTTGATGCAGCTTCTGTCGGAAAAGGCCGCCGAAATAACCGGCCTTGGCGAACGCGATATTTTCGACACGATCATGCAGCGCGAAAAGCTCGGCTCGACCGGTGTCGGCAACGGCATCGCCATCCCGCATGGCAAGTTGAAGAACATCAAGTCCATCACCGGCCTGTTCGCCCGGCTTGAGATGCCTGTCGATTTTGAAGCGCTGGACGATGAACCGGTTGATCTGGTGTTTCTGCTGCTCGCGCCTGAAACCGCTGGCGCAGACCATCTCAAGGCCCTGTCGCGCATCGCCCGCATCTTGCGCGAGCCGGACATGGTGGCCAAGCTCCGCGGCACCAAGGACGCGACCGCGCTCTATGCTTTCCTGACATCGCACCCGGCCAGCCACGCGGCCTGATCACCTTCCGTAATCAAACAAAAGGCCGGAGACAATCCGGCCTTTTTCAATTTCAGTTGGTGTATTTCAGTTCAGCCAGACCGGCACGAGTTCATTGTCGCTTGCGCCTTCCAGCACTGCCGCGCGCCGGTCAGACAATATGATCGGTGTTCCGTCAGCGGCAAACAAAGCCCAGACATCAAGGCCGGGCGCAATTTGGCTGAGAGCCGGGAAACGGCTGGTCAAATCTTCCGACTTCATCTTGCGGATATAGCCGACCTCGCCCGCGCCTAGGCTGGCGAAATCCTTGTCTGATATGGAAACCTTGTTCATTTCACTCTCCTTCACCGCTCACTCGGACACGGCAATGTTGATGCGGCGGACCAGCCGTTCCGGTTCGGGGCGGTCGAGGTCGACCGACAAAAGCCCGTTCTTCAGTTCGGCTCCGGCAACCCGCATGCCGTCAGCCAACACAAAGCAACGCTGGAACTGGCGCGCGGCAATGCCGCGGTGCAGATATTCACGCTCGCCGTCGTCGCTTTGCCGGCCCCGGATGACCAGCTGATTGTCTTCCAGCGTCACTTCAAGATCGCTTTCGGCAAAACCGGCCACTGCCAACGTGATGCGCAGCCGTTCGCCGCCATCCTGCGGGCCGAGGCGCTCGATATTGTAGGGTGGATATCCATCGCCAGTCTTGGCGACACGCTCAAGCGTACGTTCAACGGCATCAAAGCCGAGAAGGAGCGGATTGGAAAAGGCGGTTACACGCGTCATCGTTTTTAAGTCCTCAACAAAAGCGACTTTTGCAGGCAAACCCGAAACGGCATTTGCCCGCCAGATCAAGATATGGTCTTTATCCCCGCCGTCTTCAAGCGGTACGACAGGCAAAGAAATCAAGAAAAGGAACAGCCTCATGGCGCGCAAGATCATCATCGACACGGACCCGGGCCAGGACGACGCGGTCGCCATCCTTCTGGCGTTGGCGAGCCCCGAGCTTGATGTCGTCGGCATAACCGCCGTCGCCGGCAACGTGCCGCTGCATTTGACCGAAAAGAACGCGCGCAAGATTTGCGAATTGGCAGGCAGACCGAACATCAAGGTCTATGCCGGCGCAGTGCGCCCGCTGATGCGCCCGCTGGTCACCGCCGAATATGTCCACGGCAAGACCGGCCTTGACGGCCCGGATTTGCCCGAGCCCACCATGCCGCTGCAGACGCAGCATGGCGTTGACTTCATCATCGAGACAATCCTGTCCAATCCGGATGGCGAAATCACCCTGTGCCCGCTTGGGCCGTTGACCAACATTGCATTGGCCCTGATCCGCGCTCCCGAAATCGCGCCGAAAATCCGTGAAATCGTGCTGATGGGCGGCGGCTTCTTTGAGGGCGGCAACGTCACGCCCGCCGCCGAGTTCAACATCTATGTCGATCCGCATGCCGCTGAAGTCGTGCTCAAGTCCGGCATCCCCATCGTCATGATGCCGCTGGACGTCACCCACAAGGCGCTGACCAGCCGCGTCCGCGTCGAGCGTTTCCGCGCCATGAAAACGCCGGTCGGCGATGCGACCGCCGCGCTGCTCGACTTTTTCGAACGCTTTGACGAGCAGAAATACGGCACCGACGGCGGCCCGCTGCATGACCCCTGTGTGATTGCCTATCTGTTGAAGCCGGACCTGTTCAAGGGCCGCACTTGCAACGTCAGTGTCGAAACCAATTCGGAATTGACCATGGGCATGACCGTGGTCGACTGGTGGCACGTCACCGGCCGCGCGCCGAACGCAACTGTCATGCGTGAAATTGATGATGAAGGATTTTTTGATCTGCTGACCGAGCGAATCGGGCGGCTTTAGGTGAGCCACGAAAGCGGCACGTCCAGCGCCTTGGCAAGCGCCGCCAAGGTTTCCGGCGATCCGGCCCGGCGGCGGCTTTCGAGGTCTGACAGATAGCCTTGTCCAATGCCGGACTTGGCCGAAAGCTCAAGTTGTTTCATCGCGCGCCAGCGGCGGATCGCCTTCAACCGGCTGTCGCCTTTGAGCAGCATCGCGCTGACTTCTGCCGGCAAGACGCCGTCGTTGCCTGACGCGAGTTCGGCCTTGCGTTGGTCATATATGGCGATGTCGCCTGAATGCGCTTTGACGCAGTTCATATTGGCGGCCATTGGTTTTCATACTTTCATCAGGAAGCCGCGTTGCAGCTGTCCAGTTTCTTTCCAGACACATATGGACAAATGCATCCCACATCAGTTTATAGGTGGAGGACGCCGTCGCACGGTTTGTGATTTAACGATTGAAGTGTTGGTCTCCGCCTTGTCGGAAATCCTGTCGAGAATGCCGTCGAGGTGGTCAATCGAGCGCAAGCAAAGATGGGCAATGAAACAATCATCGCCGGTCACCTTGCTGCATTCGGTGACTTCAGCAATGTCCTCAATCAGTTTTTGCACAACATGCAGCATACCCGGAAGCGGACGGATGCGCACGATGGCTTGCAGGGCATAGCCAAGGGCTTGTGCATCAAGATCAAGGGTGAACGCCCTGATAACGCCGCGTTCCTCAAGCCGGCGCATCCGCTCTGCGACGCTGGGAGACGATAGGCCAACCCTTTGCCCCAACTCCTTCAATGACATCCGGGCGTCGTCAAGCAGAAGGTTCAGAAGCTGTGTGTCGATATCGTCGAGCATTTCCATTTCCATAGTCAGAATTGGTTATCAATTCAGTATCTGAACCAAAAATATATTTTTGCCTATTGAAAGCTATATATGTTTATCACCCAGTCTCATAAAATCTGCCAACTGAAAAGGCAGGGACCATGAAAGACAAAATGCGCGGCACTGCCGAGATGACGGCGGCGATGATTATCTCGGGAACCATCGGTTGGTTTGTCATCAAATCCGGGCATCCCGTGCAGGATGTGGTGTTTTGGCGCTGTGTCTTTGGCGCGCTGACCTTGTTGATCGTTTGCGCGGTCACCGGCCTTTTCCGCAAGCATATGCCATTCAAGACAATTGCGTTCGCAGTGCTTGGCGGGGTGGCAATTGTTGTGAATTGGTTGTTGCTCTTCGCCGCCTATCCGATGGCGTCGATCTCCATAGCAACTGCCGTCTACAACACGCAGCCGTTCATGCTCATATGCCTTGGCGCACTGTTCCTTTCCGAAAAACTGACTGTCTCCAAGCTGACATGGCTCGTTTTGGCCTTCGTCGGCATGATCCTCATCGTTCTAGCCAAGCCACATGCCACCGCGCTCGCGAGCGATTATGCGACAGGCATACTTCTTTCGCTTGGCGCGGCATTTTTCTATGCGTTGGCCTCGATTATCGCCAAGCGGCTGAAGGGCACGCCACCGCAAATGATTGCGTTGATACAAGTCTGCGTCGGCGTCTTGATGCTGCTCCCGTTTACAAAACTGTCAGCGCTTCCGGACACGGCAAATACCTGGGCAATCCTTGTGACACTGGGCGTTGTCCACACCGGCCTGATGTATATCTTGCTTTACGGTGCCATACAGCGCCTGCCGACACATCTCACCGGCTCGCTGTCGTTCATCTATCCGATTGCTGCGATCATCGTTGACTGGTTGGCGTTTGGCCATCGGCTGCAGCCCATGCAATATCTTGGCGCGGCAGCCATCCTGTTTGCAGTGGCGGCGATGAACCGTGGCTGGTCGATTTCGGAGGCCCTGCTCTGGAAGCGCCGCACATCGTCGGATCACTGACCCTCAATCATCCGCAACCCGACCCCTGTTCTTCTTGATCGTCCCACGCCCGGACTTTTCCTTCAGGCGCCGTTCAACTGCGCCCTTGGACGGCTTGGTCTTGCGGCGCGGCGGGGGCGGGGGCTCTGCGGCTTTGGCGATGAGCGCGGAGAGCCGTTCGCGTGCGTCCTGTCGGTTGCGGTCCTGTGTGCGAAACTTGTCGGCGAAGACGATGATCTCGCCGTCCTTGGTCGCCCGCTGCCCCGCCAGGGTGATCAGCCGGATGCGCACTGTCTCCGGAAGCTCCGCCCGATCCATCACGAAGCGCAGTTCAACCGCCGTCGCCACCTTGTTGACGTTCTGCCCGCCCGGTCCCTGGGCGCGGGTGAACTTCTCGTCCACCATGTCTTCGGTGACGATGATACCCCGTCCTTGAAAAATCGGTTCTGCCGACATGGGTCCAAACTGCCTTTTGCGGTTGCATGGACGGGTCCGCAGCAAAAGAAAAGCAAAAAATCGCAACGCTGGAGGTTGGCTTCTGCCGGACGGGTGATGAACCTTTTCCCCGTTCAACAATACTTACAATCAGGGACGAGCATTTCAACTTGAAAGGAAGACAAATGCGCCTCCAGACCACCACCATTTTCGCCGCCGCGCTGGCAATGACAGGCTTCGCCGCCGGGCTTTCGCCCGCTATCGCCAAATCGGTCTCTTCGACCATCAGCATCGGCACTTTTGATGCCCGCTGCCGCGCGGCCGGCGGGACTTTGACGATGGACAGTGCCGGCGGCCACAAATGCCGCCTGCCAAGCGGCCAGACCGTCACGTGCTATGATACTGACGGTCCAGGCATTTCCTGCGACTACCGGACATTGCCGAATTCAGGCATCAAAAGCCTGTTTGGCCAGACGCTTCAGATGAAGTGAGGTTTTGCGGCCCGGACCGGTTCCGGGCCGTCAATCGCGCTGTGTCAATCACTCGGCCGCTGCCAGCCAATGCGGAGCCGCGCTCAGCACGGACGCATCGACGTGGGTTTCGAACTTGGCGAAATTGTCGACGAACATACCCGAAAGCTTGCGCGCCTGACGGTCATAGGCAGCCTTGTCCGCCCAGGTCGAGCGCGGATCGAGAATGGACGAATCGACGCCTTCAACAGCGACAGGCACTTGGAAACCAAAGTTCGGATCGGACCGGAATTCGGCCTTCTTTAATGAGCCATCAAGCGCGGCGGTCAAAAGTGCACGCGTTGCCTTGATCGGCATGCGCTTGCCGATGCCATAGGCGCCGCCGGTCCAGCCGGTGTTGACCAGCCAGCAATCGACCTGGTGATCGGCAATCAGCTTGCGCAGAAGATTGCCGTACTCGGACGGATGGCGCGGCATGAACGGTGCGCCAAAGCAGGTCGAGAACGTCGCCTCCGGTTCGGTCACGCCCTTTTCGGTACCAGCCACCTTGGCGGTGTAGCCTGAGAGGAAGTGATACATCGCCTGCGCGGGGGTCAGTTTTGCCACCGGCGGCAGGATGCCGAACGCATCGGCGGTCAGCATGATGATGTTCTTCGGATGGTTGGCGATGCCGGTCGCGCTGGCATTCGGGATGAAATGCAGCGGGTAGGCGCAGCGGGTGTTCTCCGTCAGCGAGCCGTCATTAAAATCCGGGATGCGGTTTTCATCAAGCACGACATTCTCCAGAACCGTACCGAAGCGTTGTGTCGTCGCATGAATTTCAGGTTCCGCTTCCGCCGAAAGGCGGATGGTCTTGGCGTAGCAGCCGCCTTCAAAGTTGAACACGCCATCGGGCCCCCAGCCATGCTCGTCGTCGCCGATCAGGGTGCGGGTCGGATCGGCCGACAGCGTCGTCTTGCCGGTGCCTGACAGACCGAAGAACACGGCGGCGTCGCCGTCCTTGCCCTGATTGGCCGAGCAATGCATCGGCATCACGCCTTTTTCGGGCAGGATGTAATTGAGTGCGGTGAACACCGACTTCTTGATTTCACCGGCATAGGACGTGCCGCCGATCAAAACGATCATGCGGGTGAGGTCGACAGCGATCACTGTCTCCGTGCGGCAGCCATGCCGTTCCGGGTCTGCCTTGAACGAGGGCAGGTCGATGATGGTGAACTGGGCAACGAAATCCGAGAGTGTCGAGCGCTCCGGACGGATCAACAGATTGCGGATGAACAGCGAGTGCCAGGCGAGCTCGGTGACAACCCGCGTCTTCAGCGCAAGGCTGGCGTCAGCGCCGCCGACCAGATCTTGGACATAAAGTTCCTTGCCCTTGATGTGTGCCTGGAAATCCTCGTACAGCCGGTCAAACGCCGCAGGATCCATCGGCTTGTTGTTGTCCCACCAGACATGCGGTTCAGTGTTGGCGTCGCGGACAACAAACTTGTCCTTGGCCGAGCGTCCGGTGTGTTGGCCGGTGAGCGCGACAACCGCGCCATGCGCCGTCAGCCGCGCCTCATTGCGGGAAACCGCCAGCTCAACCAATTCCGCTTCGGGCAGGTTGTAGTAGGCGGCGGCATAGCCCTTCAGTCCCGAGGAAGCGAGAGCGAAGTTCTTGTTGAAAATGCCAATGTCCGTCATGACCCTGTCCGTTTTTCAAAAATTGCGCGCCGGGATTTGGCGCGTCAACGGGACAAGTCAGAAATGAATAATGGATTCAATCGTTTAATCGATTTAAAAAATTTAAAAAACGTCTAATCGGTTTAAATTCACAGGCTTTGCCGCCGATTTTGGTTTTGCTTAAGACTTTGGTAAGGATGCGGCGGGGACTTGTGGTGCAAAGCAGCGCGCTTGCCCGCGCCGATGTGTGGCTATCGCTGCTGCCATATTTTGTGCCACATTTGTCCTGCAACGCTCAGCCGCTCCTGAATTGATACAAGGACTGGCGCCGATGAAGGATAATAACGGCATGGCTACAATCGCGCTCGTGGACGACGACCGCAACATTTTGACCTCCGTGTCGATCGCTCTTGAAGCCGAAGGCTACAAGGTCGAGACTTACACCGATGGCGTGTCCGCACTGGAAGGGCTGCAGTCGCGTCCGCCAAACCTCGCGATCTTCGACATCAAGATGCCGCGCATGGACGGCATGGAGCTTTTGCGCCGCCTGCGCCAGAAGTCCGATCTGCCGGTCATTTTCCTCACCTCCAAGGATGAAGAAATTGACGAATTGTTCGGCCTGAAAATGGGTGCGGATGATTTCATTACGAAGCCGTTCTCGCAGCGCCTTTTGGTCGAGCGTGTCAAGGCGGTCCTGCGCCGCGCCGCCGCCCGCGAAAATGCCGCCGCCGGCATCAAGACGCCCGGTCAGGCGTCCCGGACTTTGGAGCGCGGCCAGTTGGTCCTTGATCAGGAGCGTCATACCTGCACATGGGACGGCAAACCGGTGACGCTGACCGTCACGGAATTCCTCATTCTCCTGTCGCTGGCGCAGCGGCCGGGCGTGGTCAAAAGCCGCGACGCGCTGATGGATGCGGCCTATGATGAACAGGTCTATGTTGACGACCGCACCATCGATAGCCACATCAAGCGCTTGCGCAAGAAGTTCAAGGTGGTCGATGACGACTTTGACATGATCGAAACGCTTTACGGGGTCGGCTACCGGTTCCGCGAGGCCTGAGCCCGGAAACCTGAATGGCCGTCGAAACACAGAAGAGCACGACCAGAAACGCCAGCCGCCCCGTGCGGCTGGCGTTTCTGTCGCGCATCTTCAAGCCGGTCCGCCGCGTGCTCGGCCATTATGTTTTTTCATCGCTGACCCGGCGCATTCTCGTCCTCAACCTTGCCGGGCTAGCTGTGCTTGTCTCCGGCATTCTCTATCTCAACCAGTTCCGCGAAGGCCTGATCGACGCGCGGGTTGAAAGCCTGATGACGCAGGGCGAAATCATCGCCGGCGCCATTGCGGCGTCTGCAACGGTCGATACCAACTCGATAAACATCGATCCAGAAAAGCTGCTGGAGCTGCAGGCGGGCGAAAGCATTTCACCGTCCTCCGATTCCATTGATGCGCTGGAATATCCGATCAACCCGGAGAAAATCGCCCCGGTCCTGCGCCGCCTGATCTCGCCGACCCGCACCCGCGCCAGACTGTTCGACCGCGACGCCAACCTGATGCTCGATTCGCGTCACCTTTATTCCGGCGGCCAGATCCTGAAATATGACCTGCCGCCGCTGACTCCCGAAGACGAGAGCCTGTGGGACCGCACCGTCAACGTCATGTATAAATTATTCTCACGCAGCGACTTGCCCATCGACAAGGAAATACCAGGCGCTAATGGTTCCGTCTTTCCGGAAGTCATGTCTGCGCTCACCGGCAGTCCGGCGACCATCGTGCGCCTTTCCGAACAGGGTGAAATGGTTGTCTCCGTCGCTGTCCCGGTGCAGCGCTTCCGCGCAGTGCTCGGCGTATTGCTTCTTTCCACGCAGGGCGGCGATATTGACCGGATCGTCGAGGCTGAACGCGGCGCGATTTTCCGCGTCTTCGCCTTTGCCTCGTTTGTCACCGCGCTCCTGTCGCTCTTGTTCGCCTCGACCATCGCCAATCCGCTGCGCCGTCTCGCCGCCGCTGCGGTGCGGGTCCGCCATGGCGTCAAATCCCGCGAGGAAATCCCGGACTTTTCCGACCGCCAGGACGAGATCGGCAACCTGTCCACCGCGCTGCGCGACATGACGCGCGCGCTCTACACCCGCATGGATGCCATCGAAAGCTTTGCCGCTGATGTCAGCCACGAGCTGAAAAACCCGCTGACTTCGCTGCGCAGCGCCGTCGAAACACTGCCGCTCGCCAAAACCGAAAGTTCGCAGAAGCGGCTGATGGATGTCATCCAGCACGACGTGCGCCGCCTTGACCGTTTGATCACCGACATTTCCGACGCTTCTCGCCTTGATGCGGAGCTGGCGCGTGATGACGCCAAGCGGCTCGACGTCGGCAAGCTGCTGGAAAACATCATTGGCGCAGCCAAGGAAGTCCGCCGCAACAAGGGCATCGAAATCACGCTGAAGACCGGCAAACCCGCGCAAGGGTCCAAGGGCTTCTTTGTCACCGGCCATGACCTGCGTCTCGGGCAAGTGATCACCAATCTCATCGAAAACGCCCGCTCTTTCGTCCCCGAGACCGGCGGCAAGGTCGAAATCAAGCTGGATCAGATCGGCGACACGGTCCGCATCCTTGTCGAGGACAACGGCCCGGGCATCCGCGCCGAAAAGATCGACCGCATCTTCGAGCGTTTCTACACCGACCGCCCGTCCGCCGAAGCGTTTGGCCAGAATTCAGGGCTCGGCCTTTCGATCTCCCGCCAGATCATCGAGGCACATGGCGGGACCATTCATGCCGAGAACATGGCCGACACGGCAACCGGCGACTTTATTGGCGCGCGGTTCATCGTCGAGTTGCCGGTCAACCGCAAGTCATGACACTGGAAACGATCCATGCCAGCGCGGTCCGGATCGGTGAAACCGGCATCCTGATTCTCGGCGCATCGGGTGCGGGAAAATCAGCGCTGGCGCTTGATCTTGTCGATCAATGCAATCTTCGCGGCATAGCTGCGGGGCTGATCGGGGACGACCGGATCGTGCTGACAGTCCGCGACGGTCAGACATTTGCCAGCCCGGCGCCGCAGCTTGCCGGGATGATTGAAGTGCGCGGCTCGGGAATTCACGCCATCGGCCATGTTGCCGAAGCGCCATTGCATCTCGCCGTCCGTCTGGTCTCCGAAAGCGATGCCGTTCGCATGCCAATTGAAGAACCCGTGGAAGTTCTGCCGGGAATTTTGCTGGCTTGTCTCTACCTGCCGCAGGGGCAGCCCGCTGTCCGTGCCGTCCTGGCTCACCTTGGACACTATGGCGGCGTCAAAAACCGCATTAATTGATCACCGAATTTGTGTGCAGTGCGAAAAATTGCTTGCCTTGGCGGCGTCTCTGCACAAGATAGCCGCCTTGCCGCCAGACAGGCGGCTCGTCCCCGGACCTTTGCAGGCCGGCTGGGCGGACGAAAGCACCCGGAAACCGGGGCACGACGGGAGTAGGCCTTAAATGATCGGACTCGTGCTGGTGACGCACGGACGGCTGGCGGATGAGTTCCGCAATGCGGTCGAACATGTTGTCGGCCGGCAAGAGCATTTTGAAACGGTCTGCATCGGCCCCGATGACAATATGGAAAACCGCCGCGACGACATTCTTTCCGCCGTTGAGCGGGCGGATGCGGGCGCGGGCGTCATCCTTTTGACCGACATGTTTGGCGGCACGCCTTCAAATCTGGCAATTTCCGCGATGAAACCCGGCAAGGTCGAAGTGATCGCCGGCGTCAATTTGCCGATGCTGATCAAATTGTCGAAGGTGCGCCTTTCCGACGATATGCCTGCCGCACTGAAAGAGGGCCAGGACGCGGGCCGCAAATACATCAATGTCGCCAGCCAGCTTCTGTCCGGCAAATAACAGGATCATTCATGAGCGGGGAAGTGATGCTGGTTCGCGAGTTTGAAATCGTCAACAAACGCGGCCTTCACGCCCGCGCCTCGGCCAAATTCGTCACCGCCGTTTCCAGTTATGACGCCGATGTCCATGTCGAAAAAGACGGCATGAAGGTCGGCGGCGATTCGATCATGGGCTTGATGATGCTCGCCGCCTCCCCCGGCTGCTGCATCACCGTCACCGCTTCCGGCGCGCAGGCGCAAGAGGTGCTGGACGCGCTTGGAGAAATGATCGCCGACAAGTTCGGCGAAGGCGAGTGATCCCGGCAGCGCCGAAAGCGGCAGGCACAGGCTTGCGTTGCGAAAAGATCGCATAATTTCAATAGCTTGACAAGAATGACACTCACCCGGTGTTCGGCGCGTTCATCAGGTCCGTCGCCAAACCATGGCATTCGCGCAAGACATGATCCACTTCGTGAACGGGCCGCTGCCGCCAGCCGGGCGGCAGGCCTGGGCGGAATGGGGTGATGCGTGTTGGACGGCTGTCCTTGAGCGCCACATCGCGCCGGGCTTGCCAGCGGACAAGGCGGCGAGCCTGTCGCGGCAGATTGTCCAAAGCGCAACGGATGGCGGCGAGGCGGCCCAGGATGTGTGCAGCGGGGACAGGCTCTTGCGAATCCACAAGGGCGCGGAAGCCCGAGGCGGGATCGCAGTCTGTATCGAAGCCGGACTGGAAGCGCATTTGTGTTGCCGGATCAACGTTCCAGACTTCGTCCGGGTCGAAGGATTTAAGTGTGTCGAACAGGCCAAAGGCCGGAGCGTGGAATTTCGGGGACAGATTACTTAATTCCTGCAGCCGGCTGGCCAAGCTGGCGCTATTCTTGCGCGAAATCAAGTAAACTGTCCCCGAATTTCTGCACAGCGCAAGGATAAGAATGAGACGCCGGACGGCGGATTCTGCCGGGCGCAGGATGAGGAGGATGGCGGCGACGATGTGGCGCGGCAAGCTGACTTGCCCTCTTCCGCCTTCGCCAAGACTTCGGCGCGACAGGCCGGGCGAGGTTAAGCCGGCGAGCATGAGCAGGGCCGCGATGATCTGCTGCAGCGCTTGGCGGTTTCTGCTGATGGCGAGGGGCCAGTCCAAAAGGCGAGGTTCCTGTCTGTTTCAAACAGGCGCCATTCTACGGCAGGCGCGGAGGGTGTGGATTGAATTTCGGTTTTTCAGGGGCTGTCGACTGATTCCAGTCATTTCAACAAGGCAAATTCCGCCCTTACTTTGCATACCGCCTGTCCATGCAGGGGCAAAAGACCGGCTTGCGCCGTCTCGGAAAGCCGCCGCGCAGCAATTCTGCTTGTTGCATCCATATGTGATTGCAGCGCCACGGCCGGATTTGCATGGAACTTCGTCTCTGCCGGTTCTTGCCCCCGTTGCCGCTTTTCGTTTAAGCCAAGCCATGCTGCTTGCCCTTGAATCATCTGATCGCCTTTGCGCCGCCTGTCTGATCGACGAGACAACAGGTGCAGTTGCCGCGTCGAAAACCATCGACATTGGCCGTGGCCATGCCGAAAAGATGATGGGGCTGATCATTGAAGTCTTGGACGCGGCAAGGATTGACTACAAGGCGTTGACCGGGCTGGCGGCCTGCGTCGGTCCCGGCTCCTTTACCGGCATCCGCGTCGGGCTGGCGACAGCGACCGGCCTGTCCATTGCGCTCGACCTGAAGGTGCGCGGCGTCACGTCGCTGCAGGCGCTGGCTCTGGCAGCGGCAGGCGCGGCAAAGGGACAAACCATTCTGGCGTTGGTCGATGCCCATCGCGGCGATGTCTATGCGCAGACGTTTGCAGGCGACGGCATTCCGCTTGATGCCGCGCGGCAGATTTCATTGGAACAAGCGGGCAAGCTGGCCGAAGCCGCAAATATTTTCTGCGCCGGGTCCGGAGTCGCGGTTCTGAAGGCCGCCCACCCGGATATGGTCCTCCAGTCCATTGAAGGCATCGAATTGCCGGACGCCGATTGCGTCGCCCGCGCCGCTTTGAACCCGTCGCTGACTGTCGTCGCCAAGCCGCTGTACCTGCGCCGCCCCGACGCCAAGCCGCAGGAAGCCTACACCATTGCAAGGGCGCTCCGCTGATGCGCTCGCCATTTGATTTTTTCCGCAAATCCGAACCTGTGATCGAGCCGCTGAAGGTCCATGATTGTGAATTGATGTCGCGATTGCATGGCGAAGGATTCAGCCGCCCGTGGACGGATGGCGAGTTCCGTTCGCTGCTCAGCCAAGGACCGGTATTCGGCTTCATTGCCCGCCCGCAGGGCAGCGGCGGCAAGCCGGCAGGCTTTGTCTTGTCCCGGCTGGTGGCCGGCGAAGCAGAAATCCTGACGGTCGTGGTGTCCAAAAGCGCCCGCCGCGCCGGTGTCGGCCACCGGCTGGTGTCGGCCGTGTTGCAACGGCTGCATCATGTCCGCGCCGAATCGATTTTTCTGGAGGTTGATGAATCCAACGCCGCGGCAATTGGTCTCTACAGACGCTTCGGATTTGCGGAAGTGGCGCGCCGGCCGTCATATTACGATACACCGACCGGCAAGAGCGCCGCGCTTGTCATGCGGCTTGATCTGAAATAGTTCCGTTTCTCAACAAGGGACAAAGACGTGGCCTCGCAACTGGAATCACTCTGTGCCGAAAAAGGCATGCGCATGACCGGTCAACGCCGCGTCATTGCGCAAGTTCTCGGAAACGCCGCCGACCATCCTGATGTCGAGGAACTGCACCGCCGCGCGGCAAAAATTGACCCGCACATCTCGATATCGACGGTTTACCGCACCGTGCGGCTGTTCGAGGATTTGAACATCATCGAAAGGCACGAATTCCGCGATGGCCGCGCCCGTTACGAAGCGATGCCGCTGGCGCACCATGACCATCTGATCGACCTGAAATCCGGCAAGGTGATCGAATTCTCAGATCCGCGCATCGAGGCGCTGCAGGAAGAGATCTGCCGCGAGCTTGGTTTCAAACTGGTTGATCACCGGCTTGAGCTTTACGCCGTGCCGGTGCGCACCCGCAAAGACAAGAAGCCAGCCTGACCGATGGCAGGACTGTGGCGCATCGCCTTCATCATCCTGATTTTCGCGGCCGTCACCCTGCCGCTGTTGCCGCTGCAGATGATCGCCCACTGGCTCGAGCGGTTCTGGCACAAGTCATTGCCGCATTGGTGGCAGAAGTTCATGTGCAGGCTGCTCGGCCTTCACGTGGCCGTCAACGGGTCCTTGAGCCGGGGCCGCCCGCTGCTCCTGGTATCCAACCATGTCTCATGGAGCGACATCCTGGTGCTCGGCTCGCTCGCCGAAGTCTCGTTCATCGCCAAGTCGGAAGTTCAAGGCTGGCCGTTGTTTGGCACCTTTGCCAAACTCCAGCGCACGATTTTCATTGACCGCGACCGCAAGCACAAATCCATCGATCAGGCGCGGGAAATCGCCGAACGGCTGCATACGGGCGATATTCTCGTCCTTTTTGCCGAAGGCACCACGTCAGACGGCAACCGCGTTCTACCGTTCAAATCCTCTCTGTTCGGCGCGGCACGGGCGGCCCTTGACGTGAAAAATGGCGATGCGGTCGATCATGTGCTGATCCAACCGGTGTCCATTGCCTACACGCGGGTGCAGGGCCTGCCGATGGGACGCTATCACCGCACAGTCGCCGCCTGGCCGGGCTCTGTGCCGCTGGTCAAGCATTTGCTCGGCGTGGTGCATGCCGGTGCGATTGACGTCGAAGTTTCGTTTGGCGAACCGGTGATGTTTGACCGCACCACGGACCGCAAGGCGCTATCGCGCCGTTTCGAGGCGCAAATCCGGGCCATGACAAATGCAGCCCTGCGCTTTGAGCCCAAACTCGGCGCTTCACGCGACAGTGGAAACGGGATAAACGGCGCGCCATGACGATAGCGCCCGACACAAACAACTTCACTGCCGCCAATCCGGAACCGCGCCGCAAGGTGCTGGTCAAGACCTACGGCTGCCAGATGAACGCCTATGACTCGACCCGCATGGCCGATGCGCTGGTGGCGAGTGGTTATGACGAGACGCAGAACCTCGATGACGCCGATCTGGTGTTGCTCAACACCTGCCACATCAGGGAGAAGGCTGCAGAGAAGGTCTATTCCGAACTCGGCAAGCTTCGCGATCTGAAGGCCGAGCGCAAGGCCGAAGGCCGCGTGTTGAATGTCGGTGTCGCCGGTTGCGTGGCGCAGGCTGAGGGCGACGAGATTTTCCGCCGCGCCAAGGGTGTTGATCTGGTCGTCGGCCCGCAAAGCTATCATCGCCTGCCGGACATCGTCAGCCGCGTCGCCAAAGGCGAACGGGTCAACGAAACGGATTACGGCACTGAAGACAAGTTTGACCATCTGCCCGCGCCAAGCGAAGCCAAGGTGCGCCAGCGCGGCGTCACGGCGTTTTTGACCGTGCAGGAAGGGTGCGACAAGTTCTGCACATTTTGCGTGGTGCCCTATACGCGCGGCAACGAGGTTTCGCGTTCGGTCAGCCAGATATTGACAGAGGCAAAAGGGTTGATTGCGGCCGGGGTGCGCGAAATCACGCTGCTTGGCCAGAATGTCAACGCATGGCATGGGCAAGGCCCTGACGGAAAAACCTGGGGGCTTGGCCGTCTGCTGCATCATCTGGCGGAGATCGAAGGCGTCAAGCGGCTGCGCTACATCACCAGCCACCCGCGCGACATGGCGGACGACCTGATCGAAGCACACCGGGACCTGCCGCAACTGATGCCGTACCTGCATTTGCCGGTTCAGTCCGGTTCCGACCGCATCCTCAAGGCCATGAACCGCCGCCATACCGCGAGCGATTATCTCAAGCTGATCGGGCGCGTCCGCGCGGCGCGGCCTGACATTGCCATGTCCGGCGATTTCATTGTCGGCTTCCCGGGCGAAACCGACGCGGACTTTGAAGACACGATGGAAATCATACGCCAGACCCGGTATGCGGCCGCCTATTCGTTCAAATATTCGCCCCGCCCCGGAACGCCGGCCAGCGAGATGAAAGGCCAAGTGCCGGTCAAGGTGATGGACCAGAGGCTTCAGGCGCTGCAGGCATTGATCCTGGCGCAGCAGAATGAATTCAACGCCGGTCTGATCGGACGGGAACTCGATGTGCTGGTCGAGAAGCCGGGCCGCAACAAGGGACAGATGGTCGGCCGATCGCCTTATTTGCAGCCGGTTATTCTTGATGAATCTGTCGCAAAAATCGGCGACAGTGCGAAGGTGCGAATCACCGGCATCCGGGCGAACAGTCTTCTGTCCGAGCCCATTCTGTCATAGGCCCTAACAGGGAGAGACGTTTGAACGCCACGGATAAGGTTAAGCCAGCGCCGCAAGGCGCCTCCGACATGGCCCAGATCGTCCTGACTTTCGACAACAACAAGCATGCCACCGCGCTGTTTGGTCAGTTTGATGAAAATCTTGCCCATATCGAGCGAAAGCTCGGGGTGATTGCCCGCTCGCGCGGCAATCAGCTCTATATCGAGGGCGATCCGTCCGCGACCGAGAAGGCGCAGCGCACGCTTGACGGGCTCTATGCCATGATCCGCGCCGGCCACCATGTCGGCACGTCAGATGTGGACGGGGCCATCCGCATGGCGCTTGCGGCAGATGATCAGCCGATGTTGCCGACACTGGAGACCAAATCGCGCATGTCAGCCGCCCAGATTTCGACCCGCAAACGCACCATCCACGCCCGCACCCCGACGCAGGATCAATACATGCGCGCGCTGGAACGGTCCGAACTGGTGTTCGGCGTCGGGCCTGCCGGCACCGGCAAGACCTATCTCGCGGTCGCACATGCCGCCATGCTTCTGGAACGCGGCGCGGTCGAGCGCATCATCCTGTCACGCCCCGCAGTTGAAGCGGGCGAGCGTCTGGGTTTCCTGCCCGGCGACATGAAGGAAAAGGTCGATCCGTACCTCCGTCCGCTTTATGACGCGCTTTATGACATGATGGCCGGCGACAAGGTCGAACGCGCCATCCAGGCCGGCGTCATTGAAATCGCCCCGCTCGCATTCATGCGCGGCCGGACCCTGGCGCATGCCGCCGTCATTCTCGATGAAGCGCAGAACACCACATCCATGCAGATGAAGATGTTCCTGACGCGCCTTGGCGAAAACGCCCGCATGATTGTCACCGGCGATCCGAGCCAGGTCGATCTGCCGCCCGGACAAAAATCCGGTCTAGTCGAGGCGCTGGAATTGCTCCACGGCGTTCCCGGAATCGTCAACGTCCGTTTCACCCAAAAGGACGTCGTGCGCCATCCATTGGTTGCCGAAATTGTCGGCGCCTACGACCGGGCAACAGAAGAGCGCGTCGCAAGGCGCAACGCGGCGCTGAAGGGCGACGCAAAAGAGTGAGCGGCAAAGTCATTTTGACGGCGGTGTCTTCGATTGAAGAAGGCAACTGGCCGGATGAAGCCGCGCTCGAAGCCCTTGTTTCATCGGTTTTCCGCGCGGTCGAAGCCGAGCTCACGCTTTCACCAAAGCACCCGTCCGAAGTCAGCCTGCTGTTCTCCGATGACGCAACGATCCAGGGCATCAACGCCGAATGGCGCGCCAAGGACAAGCCAACCAACGTGCTGTCATTCCCGGCATTCCCGCTCAAACCTGGCATGGCGCCCAAGCCCCTGCTGGGTGACATTGTCTTTGCGTTCGAGACTGTCGAACGCGAGGCCTCCGAAGAGCAAAAGCCGTTTGAAAACCATCTGAGTCATCTGGTCGCGCATGGGCTTTTGCACCTGTTCGGCTACGACCATGAAAGCGACGAAGAGGGCGAGGAAATGGAAGCGCTGGAACGCAAAATTCTCGCGCGCCTTGCAATACCGGACCCCTATGCTGTATCTGACGGGGACAATGTCTGACATCCAATCCAAAACCGTGCCCGCAACGGAAATCAGGCCCGCCGCCAAACAATCCGGCGAGGCCAGCGACGCCCCAACCCGAAGTCCCCGTCCGGAACAGGAGCGGCGCTCGGTTCTGTCATGGCTCGCCCAACGCTTCCGCGGCAAATCGGCATCCGATCTGCGTGATGATCTCGCCGATGTTCTCGCCGACGAAAATGTAACCGGAATCTCCGGCTTTTCGGCAGGCGAGCGCGAGATGCTATCCAACATCCTCGGTTTCCGCGAGGTCCGCGTCGAGGATGTGATGATTCCGCGCGCCGATGTGCTGGGCGTTGATGTCGATACGACCTTGGCAGAACTGCTCGAGCTGTTTGAAAGCTCGGGCCATTCGCGCATGCCGGTGTATTCCGGCGATCTGGATGACCCCAAGGGCATGGTCCACATCCGTGACGTGCTTGGCTGGATCACAAGGTCGGCCCGCACCCGCAAACCATCAAAGCCTCGGTCCGGTTCAACGCGAAAGCTCCCGGAACCGGTGCCGCTCGACCTGTCGCGGGTTGATCTGACAAAAACCATCGGTGAACTGAAGCTTCTGCGCGATGTGCTGTTCGTGCCCCACTCGATGCTGGCGGGTGAACTGATGCAGCGGATGCGCGCCTCGCGCACACAGATGGCGCTGGTGATCGACGAGTATGGCGGCACCGACGGGCTGGTGTCGCTGGAAGATGTGGTCGAACTCGTGGTTGGCGACATCGAAGATGAGCACGATGATGCGGTGATCCCGATTGCCGAGCAGTCACCCGGCGTGTTTGTCGTGGACGGCGGTGCGGAGTTGGAAGATGTCACAAAGGCGATCGGTTCTGATTTTGTGATTGGCAAAATCGGCGAGGACGTCGACACGATCGCCGGCCTGATCATTGCCGAACTTGGCCATCATCCGCTCAAGGGCGAAAAATGCGTTGCTGTTCCGGGCTTTGAATTCAAGGTTCTCGAATCGGGCAATCGCCGAATCCGCAAGGTCCGCATCACCCGCTTGCCCGAATGATGTTTTTGTAAGCTGCGGCCTCCTGTTAAACCTGTCTTGCTGATTCGCGATAAGCACAGGCAAGGGGACAGGCCGGATATGCTCGACAGGATTGCCGGAGACATCATTCTGTTGTGGGGCTTCAAGCGCAACGCGCTGGCTTTCCTTGCCGGAGCGTTGCTGACCTTGGCGTTGCCGCCATTCAACTTTTTTGCCGTCGGCTTTGTTTCATTTCCCATCCTGCTGTGGTTGATCGAGGGGGCCGTGCCCGGCCCGAACGCCCGTGGCGCACTTCGCCTCTATCCGGCTGCAGTTGTCGGCTGGTTTTTCGGATTCGGTTATTTCGTTGCCGGCCTTTGGTGGCTGGCCAATGCCGTTATTGCCGAAAGCTGGGAATTCGCCTGGGCGCTGCCGTTGGCCGTTTTTGGGTTGCCCGCGGGTCTTGCCTTCTTTTTTGCGGGATCAGCCATGCTGGCGCGATCAGTCTGGGGCCGTGGCATTGGCGCCGCCGCCGCGCTGGCCTTTGGCTTTGGCATAGGCGAATGGCTTCGCGGTGTCCTGTTCACCGGCTTCCCCTGGAACAGCCTTGGTCTGACCATCATGCCTGCCCCGATGTTCATGCAGACCACATCCGTGTTCGGCATCACCGGCATGAATGCGCTGGCAGTTCTCGCTTTTGCCCTGCCAGGCGCTGCTGTGCTTTCGCGATGGAAATTGGTTGGCCCGATGCTGGCGGTGCTGCTGGTCGGCGGACAAATCGCCTACGGCTACCATCGTCTTGACGCGGCTCCACCGGCGGATTCAGCGTCGGGTCCAATCGTCCGGCTTGTCCAGCCTTCCGTATCCCAATCAGAAAAGTGGGATGGCGCCGTACGGGACCGGATATTTGCGACCTACCTCAAGATGACCGCGCAGGAGCCGGAAGCCGGCAAACCAAAGCCGGCGCTGATTGTTTGGCCGGAAACATCCGTGCCGTTTCTTTTGTCAGAGAGGCCCGACGCCTTGGTGGCGCTTGGCGAAGCCTTGGGAGAGGAACAAATCCTGCTGGCGGGAGCCGTGCGGCAGGAAGGCGATCGCAACGAAGGCGAGACAGTGCGCCATTACAACAGCATGTTGGCGATCAATGGCGGTGGCGAAATGATTGATGCAGCTGACAAGGTTCATCTTGTCCCGTTTGGAGAGTATCTGCCGCTGGAGGATTTGCTTGGCTCTTTTGGGCTGCATCAACTGGTATCGACATCGGGCGGCTTTTCCGCCGGCGCCCGCACGCACCGGATCAAGCTTCCGGGTTTGCCGGATATCCTGCCGCAGATTTGCTATGAGATCATTTTTCCGGGCGCGCTCGGGACTTCGAATCGTCCCGGGATCGCGGTAAACATCACAAACGATGCCTGGTACGGCGCAACCCCCGGGCCGTATCAACATTTCAGGCTCGCGCAAATCCGCGCCATTGAATCCGGTGTGCCGGTTGTTCGCGCGGCCAACAACGGTATTTCGGCCGTTGTGGACAGCTATGGCAGAATTACTGGTGCGTTGCCGTTAAATGCGGTTGCCGTCATGGATTTACCGCTCCCGCAACGGCTTGAGTCCACACTTTATACCGCACATTTTGCCCGCATAATCTTTGGCTTGTTTGCAACCTTACTTGCTATCTGTGGTTTGACTAATTTGCGCCGACAGTTCACAATGTAGTGCTCGGTCACCATAAAAAAGCATTGAATAGATCGAATGGGCGCAGGGGCTGCGCAAATCAATCAAAAAAAGCAAAACCCGCAGCTCACATGCTGCAAAACAAGAAGTGAACCGTGATGACGGTCGAAGTCAAAAAAATGATCGAAAACAAGAAGAAGCCAAATCCGATAGACGTGCATGTCGGTAGCCGCGTTCGCCTGCGGCGCAATATGCTTGGAATGAGTCAGGAAAAGCTTGGCGAAGCTCTTGGCATCACATTCCAGCAAATCCAGAAATATGAAAAAGGCGCCAACCGCGTCGGTGCAAGCCGTCTTCAGGCGATTGCAACTGTGCTGAACGTACCGGTTTCATTTTTCTTTGAGGATGCGCCAGGGGAAAGCGGCGAAGTCATTCGCGGCTTGTCCGAGGAAAGTTCAACAGCTTATGTTGTTGACTTCCTGAATAGTGCAGAAGGCCTTCAGCTTAACCGGGCGTTCGTCAAGATCGCTGATCCCAAGGTTCGCCGCAAGATCATTGATCTGGTCAAGTCGCTCGGCGAAGTGCCCGAAGTCTGATCAAGACTCTTTGGGTATGCCTTGCCGCCTCGGCTTGACCGCGGCGGGTTGCATCGTCTAACAGGCGCGTCACGTAAGTGGCGCGTCTGGTGCGCCTATTTTCAGGCAGGGTAATCCTATGGCGCGCGCAAACTACGTTTTTACCAGTGAATCCGTCTCGGAAGGTCATCCGGACAAGGTCTGTGACCGTATTTCCGACGAAATTGTTGATCTCGTCTATCGCGAGGCCAAAAAAACCGGTGTCGACCCATGGTCGGTGCGAGTCGCCTGTGAAACACTGGCGACAACCAACCGGGTTGTCATCGCCGGTGAAGTGCGCGTGCCGCCTTCGTTGATAAAAAAAGACAAGAACGGCCACGACATCATCAATCCGGCCAAGTTCAAGGCCGCTGCCCGCAAAGCCATCCGCGACATTGGCTACGAGCAGAACGGATTCAACTGGAAAACCGCCAAGATTGAAGTGCTGCTGCATTTCCAGTCAGCTCATATCGCCCAGGGCGTCGACAATGCCGCGGACAAGCAGGGTTCGGAAGGCGCGGGTGATCAGGGCATCATGTTCGGTTACGCCTGCAGCGAAACCCCCGATCTGATGCCGGCCCCGATCTATTACAGCCACAAGATCCTCGAATTGCTCGCCGCCGCCCGTCACAAGGGCGAGGGAGAGGCCGGCAAGCTCGGACCGGACGCGAAGAGCCAGGTGACCGTGCGCTATGTTGACGGCAAACCGTCGGAAGTCACCTCGATTGTGCTTTCAACACAGCACATGGACGCCAGCTGGGATTCCAAAAAGGTCCGCAAGGTTGTCGAGCCGTACATCCGCGAAGCGCTTGCTGACCTCAAGATCGCCGACGATTGCGCATGGTACATCAACCCGACCGGCGCTTTTGTCATCGGCGGACCGGACGGCGACGCAGGCCTGACCGGCCGCAAGATCATCGTCGACACCTACGGCGGCGCGGCACCGCACGGCGGCGGCGCATTCTCCGGCAAGGACACCACCAAGGTCGACCGCTCGGCGGCCTACGCCGCGCGCTATCTGGCCAAGAATGTCGTTGCGGCAAAGCTTGCCGACAAATGCACCATCCAGCTGTCCTACGCCATCGGCGTTGCCGAGCCGCTTTCGGTCTATGTTGATCTGCATGACACCGGCAAGGTCGACGAGGCCAAGCTGGAAGGCGCATTGCGCAAGGTCATGGACCTGACCCCGCGCGGCATCCGCAAACATCTCGACCTCAACAAGCCGATTTACGCGCGCACGGCCGCCTATGGCCATTTCGGCCGCAAGCCGGGCCGTGACGGTTCTTTCTCCTGGGAAAAGACCGATCTGGCGCCGGCTCTGCGCAAGGCAGTCGGGGCTTAAATCCTGTCAGAAGAGGCGCCACGCAAGCGTCGCGGCGGCGGATCGTTCTTCGGCCGCCGCCACGGCAAGTCTTTGCGCCCGCTTCAGGCGAACCTGCTTGAAACCATGCTTCCGGGCCTGCGCCTTGATTTATCGGCGAAGGCGCCGGACGATGTGCGCACGCTCTTTGCTGCACCGGTCGAAAATGTCCGCATGGAAATCGGCTTCGGCGGCGGCGAGCATTTGCTGCACGAGGCAGGACGTTTCCCGCAATCCGGCTTCATCGGCGTAGAGCCTTTCGTCAACGGCATGGCCAAGATGGTTGGAGCGCTGAACCGGCAGCCACTTCATAATCTGCGTCTCTTCGATGAAGATGCCGCGTTGGTGCTGGATTGGCTGCCGGACGCGTCGCTGTCGGGCATTGACCTGTTCTATCCCGATCCATGGCACAAAAGCCGTCATCACAAGCGCCGCTTTGTCAGCCCGGCAAATCTTGAGAAGATGAACAGGGTGCTGAAACCGGGCAGCCTGTTCCGCTTCGCCTCGGATATCGAAGCCTATGTCAACTGGACCCTGCAGCATGTCGAGGCCGCAGGCGGCTTCGCGTTCACGGCCGCGACCGCCGATGACTGGCGCAAACCGTACGAAGCATGGCCCGGCACCCGCTATGAGGCCAAAGCCATCCGCGAAGGCCGCACGCCTGCCTATCTGACATTCCAGAAACTGTAGGTTTGAAAACTGTGATTCATTGACCTGCCGCATATCGTGCAGGTGATTTTTGCGTTAATTCGGCGGCTAACTATCCGTCTCCGGGAGCGCTTCATGTTCGACTTCATCAAAAAAGCCATGCCGCGCGAGGAAAAATTCTTCGACCTTTTCGAGGCGCATGCGGTCAAGCTGCAGGCCGGAGCGCAGATGCTGAGCCGCATCATGGATGGCGGCAAGGATCTTGAAGCCAATTGCGCCGCATTGATGAAGCTGGAGGACGAGGCGGACCATATCAGCCATGATGTGATGCTGGCGATCCGCCGCTCGTTCATCACACCCTTTGACCGTTCGGACATCAAGGCGCTCATTTCCTCCATGGACGATGCCATCGACCAGATGAACAAGACCGCCAAGGCGGTGCTCTTGTATGAAGTGACCGAATTCGAGCCAAAAATGAAGGAAATGGCGGAGTTGGCCATTCAACTGGCCGACAAGACGGCCGCGGCTGTCCCGCTGCTGCGTCAGGTCAGCGCCAATTCAAGCCAGCTCCACATCATGACGGCGGCGATGATCAGGCTGGAAGAGGATTCCGACCATCTCAATGACGCGGGGTTGAAGGCGCTGCTCAAGGGCAAGGCAAAATCAGATCCGATGGCATTCATCGTCGGCTCGCAATTTTATGAACATCTGGAAAAGGTCGCCGACCGCTTTGAAGATGTCGCCAACGTCATCAATGACATTGTGATCGAACACGTCTGATGGGCGGCGGGGAGTGGCCGGCATGGATGGCGTAACGCTTACATTGGTGCTTTTGATCGGCGTGGCGCTGCTGTTTGATTTCATCAACGGCATGCATGACGCGGCAAACTCGATTGCCACCATCGTCTCCACCCGTGTCCTGAAGCCGCAATATGCGGTCCTCTGGGCGGCCTTCTTCAATTTTGCGGCCTTCTTCATTTTCGAATCCCATGTCGCCTCAACGGTTGGCAAAGGCATCGTCACGCCTGAACTCATCGACAATGCCGTGGTATTCGGTGCGCTGACTGGCGCCATCTCCTGGAACCTGATCACCTGGTATTTCGGCATTCCTTCATCCAGTTCCCACGCACTGATCGGCGGCATCATCGGGGCAGGCGTAGCCAAGGCGGGATTTGGATCAATTGTCTGGGGCGGCTTGTCGAAGACGCTTTATGCCATCATCCTGTCGCCGGTGACCGGTTTTGTGCTCGGAATTCTGTTCATGATCCTGGTGAGCTGGCTGTTCGTCCGCGCCAATCCGGCCTTTGCCGACGGCTTCTTCCGCAAACTCCAATTCGTTTCCGCAGCTCTCTATTCACTTGGTCACGGTTCAAACGATGCCCAGAAAACGGCCGGCATCATTTCGGTGTTGTTGTACACAAATGGTGTTTACTCCGAGTTCACGGTGCCGAACTGGGTGATCCTGGCCTGCTACACGGTGATGGGCCTCGGCACCATGCTTGGCGGCTGGCGCATTGTGCACACCATGGGCTCCAAAATCACCCGCCTGACGCCGATGCAGGGCGCATGCGCTGAAACGGCCGGCGCCATCACGCTGTTTGCCGCAACGAACCTCGGCGTGCCGGTATCGACCACGCACACCATCACCGGCTCCATCATCGGCGTTGGCTCGGCAAAGCGTGCCTCGGCTGTGCGCTGGAACGTGGCGACCGGGATCGTCTACGCCTGGATCATCACAATTCCGGCGACCGCCTTCATCGCGGCAGTCGCCTACCATGCAGCCTCGAATTTCATTTGATCGCACCCGGCTTTGTCCGGATTCGCCGCCATTATCATGCGCACTTTGGGCAAAACTGAGTTCAGCATCCATTTGCCGGTTGACTCTTCCGGCGTGAACCGTTTCGTTTGGCCTTCGGCATTGGCTGCGTCAGATTACCGCAGCCATCAGCACCACGCTGCCGCCCCGGATTTATAGCGCCGGGCTTGTCAATCGAACTTGGGAGGGTTCCTTGAAACACTTTTTGAAATCAACCATCGCTGCGCTTGGCCTCGTCATGGTTACAGCGCCTGTTTTCGCCGCCGACTATTCGGTCATGGCGCCAGCTGCCCCGGGCGGCGGATGGGACCAGACGGCACGCACCATCCAGACCGTGCTGCAGGATGAAAAGATCTCCGGCAATGTGCAGGTCACCAATGTTCCGGGCGCCGGCGGCACCATCGGCCTTGCACAGTTTGCCAATGAGTCCAAAGGCGACCCGACCAAGCTGATCGTTGGCGGCTATGTGATGGTCGGAGCAATCCTGACCAACGCCTCGCCGGTCACGCTCGATCAGGTCACGCCGATCGCCCGCCTGACAGGCGAGTATGAAGCCATCGTTGTTCCGGCTGCATCCGAACTCAAGTCCGTCGCCGATCTGGTCGCCAAGCTCAAGGCCGATCCCGGATCCGTGTCATGGGCCGGCGGGTCCGCCGGCGGCACCGACCACATCACGGCCGGGCTGATCGCCAAGGCGGTCGGCGTTGACCCGACCAAGGTGAACTATGTTGCCTTTGCCGGCGGCGGCGAAGCCCTTGCCGCGATCCTCGGCAATCAGGTCACCGTCGGCGTGTCCGGCTACGGCGAGTTTTCCGAACAGGTCAAGGCCGGAACACTGCGCCTTCTGGCCATCACCGCTGACGCCAAGGTTGACGGCATCGATGCGCCGACGCTGAAGGAAAGCGGCGTCGACATGTCGATCCAGAATTGGCGCATGGTTGCCGCAGCGCCTGGCCTGACGCCGGAGCAGACTGCAGCCGTATCGGCAGATGTCGAAAAGATGGTGAATTCCAAAGGCTGGACCGATGCGCTTGCCGCCAAGGGCTGGGCCAACACCTATCTTGCAGGCGATGATTTCAAGGCACAGCTTGCCAAGGACATTGAAGCCACAGGCGCAATCCTGAAGGACATTGGTCTGGTGAAATGAGCGGAGACGCCTCAACACCGCACAAACGCCGCCCGGATCGGGCGGCGTTTGCCATCGCTCTGGTGCTTGTTCTTGCAGGCATTGTGATCGCCTGGAGCACGGCCTTGGCGCCGGAGGCTGCCGGCTATACCGCCGTCGGCCCGAAAACCGTTCCATATATTGTCGCCGCCTGTTTGCTCGGTCTCGGGATTTGGACGGCAGCGGAGGCCTGGCGCGGTGATTTTCCCGAACGGGAAGAGCAGAACATCAATCCGATTCTTTGGCTGATCGGTGGTCTGACCCTGCAATTGCTGGCGATCAAGACAGTCGGATTTTCCATCGGCGCCGGAATCATGTTTGCCGCTGCGGCAAAAGCCTTCGGGCACGGTCCGCTGTCAAAGACATTGCCCATCGGCATCGTTTTCTCGTTCGCTGTCTGGCTGATTTTTGCGCTCGGCCTGCAGTTGACGTTGCCTGAGGGGCCGGTCGAACTTTTCGTACGCTCGCTATTCAAGGGTTCCTGATGGACACGTTTGCACTGCTCGGCCAAGGCCTGTTGACGGCAATGGAGCCCTACAATCTGCTTTACGCGCTGATCGGTGTGACGCTCGGCACGGCAGTAGGCGTGCTGCCTGGCATCGGGCCGGCACTGACAGTCGCGCTGTTGCTGCCTGTCACTTACAAGCTCGATCCTGCAGGCTCGCTCATCATGTTCGCCGGAATTTACTATGGAGGCATGTATGGCGGCTCGACGACGTCCATTCTCCTGAACACACCGGGCGAATCGGCGTCCATCGTCACGGCGCTGGAGGGCAACAAGATGGCCCGAAAGGGCCGCGGCGGACCGGCTTTGGCGACCGCGGCGATTGGCTCGTTTGTTGCAGGTCTTCTGGCAACGCTTGGACTCGCGTTCCTCGCTCCGACAGTGGTGAAATTCGCCCTGTCTTTCGGCCCGGCCGAATATTTCGCACTGATGCTGCTCGCATTCATGACCGTATCAGCCGCCTTTGGCGAATCCACCTTGCGCGGCCTGACATCGCTGTTCATCGGCTTGGCGCTGGGCCTTATCGGCATCGATCAGCTGACCGGGCAGGCACGCCTGTCGTTTGGCGTACAAAACCTGTTTGACGGCATCAACGTCACCACGATGGCGGTGGCTTTGTTCGCCATCGGCGAAACGATTGCTGTCGTGGCGTCGAAAACCATGCACGAAGACAAGGTCGAAACGGTCAAGGGCTCGGTGATGATGACCCGCGAAGACTGGAAGCGTTCGTGGAAGCCGTGGCTGCGCGGTACGGCCATCGGCTTTCCGATCGGTGCCATGCCTGCCGGCGGCGCGGATGTCTCAAGCTTCCTGTCTTATTCGGCGGAGAAGCAGTTTTCCAAACATCCGGAAGAATTCGGTCACGGCGCCATTGAGGGCGTTGCAGGACCGGAAGCGGCCAACAATGCCTCGGCAGCCGGAACTTTGGTGCCGTTGCTGACGCTAGGTCTGCCGACAACTGCGACCGCCGCCATCATGCTGGCCGGGTTTCAGCAGTTCGGCCTGCAGCCCGGGCCGCTTCTGTTCATCACCAGCGCACCGTTGGTCTGGGGGCTGATCGCCAGCCTGCTGGTCGCGAACTTGATGCTGTTGGTTTTGAATCTGCCGCTGATTGGCATCTGGGTGAAGCTTCTCACCATCCCGCGCCACTGGCTCTATCCGGGAATCATGGTGTTTGCGACACTTGGAACCTTGGGCGGGGCAGGGTCAACGTTCATGCTCGGCCCGATACCGACGTCATTCGGGCTCGGACTTTTGATGCTTTTTGGTCTGCTCGGTTATTTTCTGCGGCGCTTCCACTATCCGATTGCGCCGGTCGTTGTGGGCCTGATTCTGGGGCCAATGGCCGAGAAGAGTCTGCGGCAGGCATTGCAGATCGCTCAAGGCGATCCGACGGTATTGTTCAGGTCGTGGATTTCAACGGCGCTTATCGTCTTGGCGATTGCCGCAGTCGTCGTGCCGATGATCCTGCGTGCCCGCGGCAAAAATCTGGCACAGTTCTCGACCGACGAGGACTGACCGGGATCAGCGCTTTGTAAGGGCGCGGAATTCCATAGCGTCAATGCCAAGCGTCCGAAGATCCGCAGCCGAAGGCTGTTCGCCGAAACGAAGGGAACCTGCTGCGCGGAACGCGCTGACAAGGGAACCGAAAAGATGCGTCTTGGGAGTTGTGCGTGTCGTGGCCATTTTGGCCTCCTGTGCAGAAGGTTTGTGGTTTCTGCATGAATATATTGCGCCTGTAGCGCCCCTGGCACCAGACCCGATTTGGAACAGCTGGGGTGCGTTTGGTGCATGGGTCCATTTTTAGCCATGCAACATGCTGCAATCTTCCAATATGCTTGCTTTAAAGGGCAGTCGGGCGTATACGACATCCAAATTCTTGATCGTCAGATGAAGAGTGGGCCCTCCCGGACCCGCTCTTTTTTGTTACCTGACGCAAGATTGCTGAAGATTTTGCTGTTGGAGAATAGCCCGCGTGAGCGAAGAGAACCTGATCGTTCTGGCGACACCTGATGCGACGGATGACCGGTTGATCCGGGAAACCGGCATGGAGGCGCGCGTTGCTTCGATCATCATTCCGGTGATGAATTCGATCGGCTTCAAGCTGGTGCGCGTGCTTCTGTCCGGCCAGAACGGCTATACGCTGCAGATCATGGCCGAACGCGCCGATGGCACCATGTCGGTCGACGACTGCGAGCAATTGTCCAAGGCGATCTCGCCGGTGCTGGATGTCGAAGACCCGATCGGCCGCGCCTACCACCTTGAAATTTCCTCACCCGGCATCGACCGGCAGCTGGTGCGCAAATCCGACTTCATGCGCTGGGCTGGCTATTCGATGAAACTTGAAACCAGTGTGCTGATCAACGGCAAGAAGCGTTTCAAGGGCAAGCTGAATGGCGCTGACGACGACGGCTTCAACTTTGAAGCCGACCAGGCTGCCTATGGCGAAGAACCGCGCATCCATGTGCCGTTTGATGCGGTTGCCGATGCTCGGCTGATCCTGACCGACGAATTGATCCGCGAAGCGCTCAAGCGCGACAAGGCCCTGCGCGAAGCGCAAGGCGACGCGGAAGACGACGAAACCAGCGGCGAGCCCGCAAACTGAAACCTTTTCGCCGGGCAGCTATTTGGTCCGGCAAGTCTGGGAGATGAACATGGCAGTCAGTGCAAACCGGCTTGAACTTCTGCAGATCGCCGATGCGGTTGCGCGCGAAAAGTCCATCGACAAGGAAATCGTCCTTGCCGCGATGGCGGACGCGATCCAGAAGGCGGCGCGCTCGCGCTACGGTCAGGAAACCAACATCCGCGCCGACATCAATTCGCGCACCGGCGAAATCAAGCTGCAGCGTCTGCTGGAAGTCGTTGACACCGTCGAGGACTACACCACCCAGATCGCCGTCGTCACCGCCCGCGACCGCAACCCGGATGCGCAGGTCGGCGACTTCATCGCCGAGCAACTGCCGCCGATGGATTTCGGCCGCATCGCTGCCCAGTCCGCCAAGCAGGTCATCGTCCAGAAGGTCCGCGAAGCCGAACGTGACCGCATGTATGATGAATACAAGGACCGCGTCGGCGAGATCGTCAACGGCACGGTCAAGCGTGTCGAATACGGCAACGTGATTGTCGACCTTGGCCGCGGCGAAGGAATCATCCGCCGCGACGAAGTCATCCCGCGCGAAAACTTCCGCTATGGCGACCGCGTCCGCGCCTATGTTTACGACGTGCGCCGCGAACAGCGCGGCCCGCAGATTTTCCTGTCGCGCACCCATCCGATGTTCATGGCGAAATTATTCACCATGGAAGTGCCGGAAATTTACGACGGCATCATCGAGATCAAGTCGGTGGCCCGTGATCCGGGTTCCCGCGCCAAGATCGCCGTGACGTCGCGCGATTCCTCGATTGACCCGGTCGGCGCCTGCGTCGGCATGCGCGGTTCGCGCGTTCAGGCGGTTGTCGCCGAACTGCAGGGCGAAAAGATCGACATCATTCCATGGTCGCCCGATGCGGCATCGTTCCTCGTCAACGCCTTGCAGCCGGCCGAAGTCTCCAAGGTCGTGCTCGATGAAGATGCAGAGCGCATCGAAGTCGTGGTGCCGGATGACCAGCTGTCGCTGGCCATCGGCCGCCGCGGCCAGAACGTGCGTCTGGCTTCGCAGTTGACCGGCTGGGACATCGACATCCTGACGGAAGCCGAAGAATCCGAGCGCCGCCAGAAGGAATTCGCCGAACGCTCGAAGCTGTTCATGGAAGCCCTCAACGTCGACGAGATGGTCGGTCAGGTCCTGGCATCCGAAGGCTTCGCCTCGGTCGAGGAATTGGCCTATGTCGACGGTTCGGAAATCTCCTCGATTGACGGTTTCGATGAAGACACTGCTGTCGAAATCCAGAACCGCGCCAATGAATATCTGGCTCGCGTCGAAGGCGAATTTGACGAGCAGCGCAAGAAGCTCGGCGTGGCCGACGAACTGCGCGAAATCGACGGCATCACCACCAAGATGATGGTCAAAGTCGGCGAAGACGGCGTCAAGACCGTGGAAGACTTCGCCGGCTACTCGGCGGACGATCTGGTCGGCTGGAAGGAACGCAAGGACGGCGAAACCAAGACATTCGACGGCATTCTGTCAGGCTTTGATGTTTCGCGCACCGACGCGGAACAGATGGTGCTGCAGGCCCGCCTCAAGGCCGGCTGGATCACCGAAGCAGACATGCCGCAAGCCGAAGAAGCAGCTGTTGAAGAGGCGGAAGCCTGATTGCCATGATGGCGGTTGGGCAGAACGGATATGCGGGACATGAACGACCGCACGTGCATTGTGACGCGAAAGGCCGGATCAGCCGATGAGCTGATCCGCTTTGTCGCCGCGCCTGACGGCACGGTGGTCGCTGACCTGAAGCGCAATCTGCCCGGACGCGGCTGCTGGGTCAGCGCCGACCGCAAGACGGTAGAAGAAGCGATGCGCAAGAACCTTTTTGCGCGCGCACTGAAAGAAACGATTATCGCGTCACCTGATCTTCCCGATCAGATCGACCGGGTAATGACCAGAAATTTCTCCGGCACTTTGGGCCTCGCCCGCAAGGCCGGACAAATCATGACCGGCGCGGCCAAGGTGGAAGCCCTGGTCCGCTCCGCCCAGACGCTGATGCTGTTGCATGCGTCAGATGCCGCTCCAGACGGGGTCCGCAAGATGGACCAAGCCAGAAAAGCGGTTGCAATGACCGGGGGACCTGATATCCCCGCGCTCAAATTGCTCACCGGTGTCGAAATGGATTTGGCATTGGGTGGGGGAAATGTGATACATGCTGCCGTCTTGAAGGGTCCGGCGGGGGAAAACCTCGTCAAAAAGGCATTTGCCTTGGCACGATACCGCGGCCTTGAAGACGAAATTTTGGCGCAAAACCTAGACAGCGCCGCAAAGGAAACCGAATGAGCGATACGAAATCGGGTGACGACAAGACGCTGAGCGTCAACACTGCCCCCAAAGCGACTCTGACCCTGAAGCGGCCGGCGGTTGAACAATCAACCGTGCGCCAGAACTTCAGCCACGGACGGACCAAGGCAGTGGTTGTCGAAACCAAGAAGAGCAAATTCTCGCGCCCAGACGACAAGGCGAAACAGCTGTTCACGCCTGCGCCTTCCGCGCCGAAGCCAGCCGCGCCTGCGGCGGCAGCTCCAGTGGCGCCGCGCCCTCAATCTGTCACGACGCCGCTTTCGACACCGGCACGC
>JBGSHY010000108.1:0-18653 GCA_041751995.1 Rhizobiaceae bacterium
GGCGTCGATCTGGTCATACGCCTTGAACTCGCCGAAAAACTTGGTGATCGCCGCCGTCAGCGACGTCTTGCCATGGTCAACGTGACCAATCGTGCCAATGTTCACATGCGGCTTATTGCGTTCAAACTTGCTCTTGGCCATGTGACCTCTCCGTTCTCTCTATGCCCGAACTCAGGCGAATTTCTTCTGGATTTCCTGCGCGACAACAGTCGGGACAGGTTCGTAATGATCAAACTGCATCGTGTACTGGGCACGGCCCTGTGACATTGAACGCAGGTTGTCGACATACTTGAACATGTTGGCCAGCGGCACCATCGAATTGATGACGACGGCAACACCGCGGGCTTCCTGACCTTGGATCTGACCGCGACGACCATTCAGGTCACCGATGACCGAACCGACGTAGTCTTCAGGGGTCACAACTTCCACCTTCATGATCGGCTCAAGGAGCTGAACACCAAGCTTTGCAGCTGCTTCACGGAAACAGGCGCGGCCAGCGATTTCGAAGGCGAGAACCGAGGAGTCAACGTCATGATAAGCGCCATCAATCAGCGTGGCCTTGACACCAATCATCGGGAAACCTGCGAACGGGCCGGAACCCATGACGCTGTCGATACCCTTCTGGACGCCCGGCACATATTCCTTCGGAACGGCGCCGCCGACGATTTCCGACGCGAACTTGAAATCTTCGCTTTCGGTGTTCGGCTCAAAGCGGACCTTGATGCGGGCGAACTGGCCCGAACCGCCGGACTGCTTCTTGTGGGTGTAGTCATGTTCTGCCGAGCGCGTGATCGTCTCGCGGTAAGCAACCTGCGGAGCGCCAACGTTGGCCTCCACCTTGAATTCGCGGCGCATGCGGTCGACGATGATGTCGAGATGCAATTCGCCCATACCGGCAATGATGGTCTGGCCGGATTCTTCATCCGACTTGACGCGGAAGGAAGGATCTTCAGCGGCCAGCCGGTGAAGGGCAATACCCATCTTTTCCTGGTCAGCCTTGGTCTTCGGCTCGATGGCGATCTGAATGACCGGCTCAGGGAAGATCATCCGTTCAAGAATGACCGGCTTCAGCGGATCGCAGAGCGTGTCGCCCGTGGTGGTGTCCTTGAGGCCTGCCAAAGCAACGATGTCGCCGGCAAAAGCTTCTTCGATGTCAACGCGGTCGTTCGCGTGCATCTGAAGCATGCGGCCGATGCGTTCCTTCTTTTCCTTGACCGTATTGTCGAGGCCCATGCCCTTGGTGAGCTTGCCCGAATAAATGCGGCAGAAGGTGAGCGAACCGACGAACGGATCGTTCATGATCTTGAATGCGAGTAGCGAAAGCGGCTCTTCATCAGATGCGCTGCGGGTGACCTCGGCATCGGTCTTGGGATCAATGCCCTTGATCGAGGGAATATCAATTGGCGACGGCAGATATTCAACAACACCATCGAGCAGCGGCTGTACGCCCTTGTTCTTGAAGGCCGAACCGCAGAAAACCGGATAGAACTGGCTGGTGATCGTGCCCTTGCGGATCAGCGCGCGCAACTGCTCATTGTCCGGCATCTTGCCTTCCAGATAAGCTTCCAACGCAGATTCGTCCATATCGACGGCAACTTCGATAAGCTGGTCGCGGTACTGGACGGCCTTTTCCTTGAGATCATCCGGGATTTCAACGACATCCCACTGGGCACCGAGCGACTCGTCGCGCCAGACCAGGGCATTCATTTCGATCAGATCGACAATACCCTTGAAGTCGCTTTCAGCGCCGATTGGCAACTGCATGACGGCAGCACGCGCGCCAAGGCGGGACTTGATCATCTCGACGCAGCGGTAAAAGTCGGCGCCGATCTTGTCCATCTTGTTGACGAACACCATGCGCGGCACGTTGTACTTGTCAGCCTGACGCCAGACCGTTTCGGTCTGCGGCTCAACACCGGCGTTGGCATCGAGAAGCGCTACGGCGCCATCAAGAACACGGAGCGAACGCTCAACTTCAATTGTAAAGTCAACGTGGCCAGGAGTGTCGATGATGTTGAAGCGGCGCAGGCGGCCGTCGCGGGCCTTCCAGAAAGTCGTGGTGGCAGCCGAAGTGATGGTGATGCCGCGTTCCTGCTCCTGCTCCATCCAGTCCATCGTCGCGGCGCCGTCATGGACTTCGCCGATTTTGTGGGACTTGCCGGTGTAGTAAAGGATGCGTTCGGTGGTCGTGGTTTTACCGGCGTCGATATGCGCCATGATACCGAAATTGCGGTAGTCTTCGATTTTGTATTCGCGAGCCATGGGAGGTTGCCCCTAAATCTTTCTTCGGAGTTACCAGCGATAGTGCGAGAACGCGCGGTTGGCATCAGCCATCCGGTGCGTATCTTCGCGCTTTTTCACGGCGGAACCGCGGTTGTTCGCCGCATCGAGCAATTCGCCCGACAGACGGTCAACCATGGTGGTTTCATTGCGGCCGCGAGCGGCGTTGATCAGCCAGCGAATGGCGAGCGCCTGGCGGCGTTCGGGACGAACGTCAACCGGCACCTGATAGGTCGCACCACCAACACGGCGGGAGCGCACTTCAACATGCGGAGCGACGTTGCCGAGCGCTGTATGGAATAGCGCGACCGGCTCCTGCTTCGACTTGGCCTGAACGGAGTCC
This sequence comes from Rhizobiaceae bacterium, assembly GCA_041751995.1. Taxonomy (GTDB): domain Bacteria; phylum Pseudomonadota; class Alphaproteobacteria; order Rhizobiales; family Rhizobiaceae; genus JANMEX01. The sequence goes on from JBGSHY010000108.1 coordinate 2,624, forward strand.
AGTGCGCCGTAAACGATCGTTTCGGCAACGGACTTCTTCCCATCATACATGATGGCGTTCATGAATTTCGTGATGACCAAATCACCGAACTTCGGGTCCGGGTTGATCTCACGCTTTTCTGCTCTGTGGCGACGGGACATTTCTCAGGCCTCGTTGATTACTTAGGACGCTTCGCGCCGTACTTGGAACGGCGCTGCTTGCGGTTCTTGACACCCTGCGTATCGAGGACGCCGCGGATGATGTGATAACGCACACCCGGCAAATCCTTGACGCGGCCGCCACGGATCATGACGACAGAGTGTTCCTGAAGGTTGTGGCCTTCACCCGGAATGTAGCCGATGACCTCAAAACCATTGGTGAGGCGCACCTTGGCAACCTTGCGGAGAGCCGAGTTCGGCTTCTTCGGGGTCGTGGTGTAGACGCGTGTGCAAACGCCGCGCTTTTGCGGGCACTGCTGCATCGCCGGAACTTTGTTGCGCTTGACCGGCGCAATGCGCGGCTTGCGGATAAGTTGGTTTACGGTAGGCATTAAACCTTCCTCTTGTCTTTCGTTCACGCCCCGCAGGGCTTATTTCCGGCTCCACAGGCATTGCCTGCATTCCATGCACGAAATCGGGCCACAGACCCGCTTTTAAAAGCGGCGTGCCCGAAATACGCAGAGGAAACGCTCGCGCGTTTCATGACCCAGCAATGGCATTCCCGTGGATCGAACCTTGTTTGAGGTGAACTCCAGAACGTGTCGTTCCGAAAAACCCAACCTCACATTGGCTCTGACTGACGCGGTGGATACAGAAGCCACCCGGTTCCGTCAACCCCGAAACACCAAGTTTATTGAGGTTGGAAGGCTTAAACGCCCGTTTGCGGCCCCGTTTTGCGCCAAACGCATGGCCCACCAAGAAAAGAGGCAAAGATTCCGTTTCACCGGGCAAAATGATTCAAAGAGATGTCGCCGATTCCCAATGTTTGGCCAGCGATTCCCGGTGTTTTTTGAATCAGAATCTTAGTCCCCTGCCCCAAGTCGCTGATTCTATTGAGAATCAAAAAGGCCGCGCTGTTGCCAGCGCGGCCTTTGTCAGCTTTAGCCTTGATTACTCCGCTGGCTGGACCATGCCTTCGAGCATCGGCGTGGCGATTTCTGCGCCGGTGGTCTTGCGGCGCTCGTCGAGGATCAGATCGTCGCGGCCAGTGGCGATGCGGCGGATCTGGTTCATCGTGCCGCCAGTGCCTGCCGGGATGAGACGGCCGACAATGACGTTTTCCTTGAGGCCCTGCAGCGTATCCATCTTGCCGGCAACAGCCGCTTCGGTGAGGACGCGGGTGGTTTCCTGGAAGGAGGCCGCCGAGATGAAGGACGGCGTCTGCAGCGAGGCTTTGGTGATGCCGAGCAGGACCGGAACGCCGCCAGCTGGCTTCTTGCCCTCTTCGGCAAGCCGCTCGTTGACTTCATCAAGCTCAATCCGGTCGACATGGTCGCCCGTGATGTAGGTCGAGTCGCCGCTCTCGGTGATTTCTACCTTCTGCAGCATCTGGCGAACGATCACTTCGATGTGCTTGTCGTTGATGACAACGCCCTGCAGGCGATAGACTTCCTGGATTTCATTGACGAGGTACGAAGCCAAGGCCTCAACGCCCTTGATTGCCAGGATGTCGTGCGGCGCAGGATTGCCGTCGAGGATGTAGTCGCCCTTCTCGATGATGTCGCCGTCCTGAAGATGGAATGGCTTGCCCTTCGGGATGAGATACTCAACAGGCTCGAACGTCGAGTCATGCGGCTCGATGATGATGCGGCGCTTGTTCTTGTAGTCGCGGCCAAAGCGGATCGTGCCGTCCATCTCGGCGATGATGGCATGATCCTTCGGACGACGGGCTTCGAACAGTTCGGCCACCCGCGGCAGGCCGCCGGTGATATCCTTGGTCTTGGCGCTTTCCATCGGAATACGGGCAATAACGTCGCCCGGCTTCACGGTTGCGCCCGGCTCGACCGAAAGAATGGCCTCGACCGAGAGCTGGAAGCGGGCGTCGCCACCGCGCACAAGCTTGAGCATCTTGCCGCTTGCGTCCTTGATAACGATGGAAGGACGCAAATCCGAACCACGCGGTGTCGAACGCCAGTCAATGACCACGCGCTTGGTGATGCCGGTGGATTCGTCAGTGGATTCCGAAACCGAAATGCCATCGACCATGTCTTCGAAAGCAACAATGCCTTCAACTTCAGTCATGACAGGACGGGTGTACGGATCCCATTCGGCCAGACGCTGACCGCGCTTGACCACGTCGCCTTCGTCAACAAGAACGCGCGAACCGTAAGTGATGCGGTTTGCCGTGCGTTCCTTGCCGGCGGCATCCACGATCGCGATGACCATATTCCGACCCATGGCGACGAGGTTGCCTTCGGAGTTGCGGACGATGTTGCGGTTGCGGATCTGAACCTTGCCTTCGAACGTCGCTTCAAGGAACGAGCTATCCACCACCTGAGCGGTTCCGCCCATGTGGAAGGTGCGCATGGTGAGCTGCGTGCCCGGTTCGCCGATGGACTGCGCGGCAATGACGCCGACAGCTTCACCCTTGTTGACCGGTGTGCCGCGGGCAAGATCGCGCCCGTAGCAGCGGATGCAGACGCCGCCTTGCGTTTCGCAAGTCAAGGCCGAACGAATACGGATCGACTGGATGCCAGCCTTTTCGATTTCGTCAACATCGGCTTCCTGGATCATCACGCCGCCCTGAACCATCACAGCGCCCGTCAACGGGTGCAGGATGTCTTCAAGCGCGGTGCGGCCCAGAATGCGCACGCCAAGCGAAGCCACGACCTGGCCGGCGTCAATGATCGCCTGCATGGTGAGACCGGTTTCGGTACCGCAATCGTCTTCGATAACGATGCAGTCCTGCGCCACGTCAACCAGACGGCGGGTCAGGTAACCGGAGTTGGCGGTCTTCAATGCAGTATCGGCAAGACCCTTGCGGGCGCCGTGGGTCGAGTTAAAGTACTCAAGAACGGTCAGACCTTCCTTGAAGTTCGAGATAATCGGCGTTTCGATGATTTCACCCGACGGCTTGGCCATAAGGCCGCGCATGCCGGCAAGCTGACGCATCTGTGTGGGCGAACCACGCGCACCAGAATGTGACATCATGTAGATCGAATTCATCTGCTTCTGACGACCGTCATCGTCGTATTTGACAGCCTTAATGCGGGCCATCATTTCTTCGGCGACCTTTTCCGAGCACTTGGCCCAGGCATCGACAACCTTGTTGTACTTTTCGCCCTGAGTGATCAGGCCGTCATTGTACTGCTGCTCATATTCCGTCGCCAGGGCTTCGGTATCGGCAACCATCTTTTCCTTGGTTTCCGGAATAACCATGTCGTCCTTGCCGAACGAAATGCCGGCGCGGCAGGCATGGCCGAAACCGAGAGCCATGATGCGGTCACAGAAAATGACCGTCTCTTTCTGGCCGCAGTGGCGGTAAACCGTGTCGATCATCTTGGAGATGTTCTTCTTGGTCAGTTCCTGATTGCAGATGTCGAACGGAACATTCGCATTCTTCGGCAGCAGGCTGCCGACGATCAGGCGGCCCGGCGTTGTGTCGTAAATCTTCGACACTGGTTTGCCGGCGTGATCAACAGTCTTGAACCGGCCTTTGATCTTGGTGTGCAGCGTGACAATCTTGTTGTCGAGCGCATGCTGCATTTCACCGAGATCGGAGAAGATCATGCCCTGGCCCGGCTCCTTCTCAGCCACGATGGACAGATAGTAGAGACCTAGAACCATGTCCTGCGACGGCACAATGATCGGAAGACCGTTGGCCGGATGCAGGATGTTGTTGGTCGACATCATCAGGACGCGGCATTCCAGCTGCGCTTCGAGCGACAGCGGAACGTGAACAGCCATCTGGTCGCCGTCAAAGTCGGCGTTGAAGGCGGTGCAGACCAGCGGATGAAGCTGGATTGCCTTGCCTTCGATCAGCACCGGTTCGAAAGCCTGAATGCCAAGACGATGCAGCGTCGGCGCGCGGTTGAGCAGCACCGGATGCTCGCGGATAACCTCGTCGAGGATATCCCAAACTTCCGGCTTTTCCTTTTCAACCAGCTTCTTGGCCTGCTTGACGGTGGACGAGAAGCCCTTTGCATCAAGGCGTGCGTAGATGAATGGCTTGAACAGTTCGAGCGCCATCTTTTTCGGCAGGCCGCATTGATGGAGCTTCAGTTCCGGACCGGTCACGATAACTGAACGACCGGAATAGTCGACGCGCTTGCCGAGGAGGTTCTGCCGGAAACGGCCCTGTTTGCCCTTGAGCATGTCGGACAAAGACTTCAGCGGGCGTTTGTTTGCGCCGGTGATGACGCGGCCGCGGCGGCCGTTGTCGAACAGCGCGTCAACAGCTTCCTGCAGCATGCGCTTTTCGTTGCGCACGATGATGCCGGGAGCCTTCAGCTCTATCAGCCGCTTCAAACGATTGTTGCGGTTGATGACGCGGCGGTAGAGATCGTTCAGATCCGACGTTGCAAAGCGGCCACCATCGAGCGGAACAAGCGGGCGCAGATCCGGCGGAATGACCGGGATGATCTTCATGATCATCCATTCCGGACGGTTGCCGGACTCGAGGAAGTTCTCGACGATCTTCAAGCGCTTCAGAAGCTTCTTCTGCTTCAGTTCGGACGTGGTGGTCGCCAGGTCTTCGCGCAATTCGCCTGCAATCTTCTCCAGATCCATCGAGGCCAGAAGTTCGAAAATCGCTTCCGCGCCAATCATGGCGGTGAACGAGTCTTCGCCATACTCGTCAACGGCGAGCATGAAATCTTCTTCCGACAGGAGCGAATGCTCCTTCATCGGCGTCAGGCCCGGCTCGGTCACCAGATAGTTTTCAAAATAAAGGACGCGCTCGATATCCTTGAGCGTCATGTCGAGAAGCGTGCCGATACGGCTTGGCAAAGACTTCAGGAACCAGATGTGCGCAACCGGCGCAGCCAGTTCAATGTGGCCCATCCGCTCGCGCCGAACGCGTGACAGCGTAACTTCCACGCCGCACTTTTCGCAAATGATGCCCTTGTATTTCATGCGCTTGTACTTGCCGCACAGGCACTCATAGTCCTTGATCGGACCAAAAATGCGCGCGCAGAACAAACCGTCACGTTCCGGTTTGAACGTGCGGTAGTTGATCGTTTCGGGCTTTTTGATTTCGCCGAACGACCAGGACAGAATCTTCTCAGGGCTGGCGATCGAAATTTTGATCGAATCGAACACCGGCGCCGGAGCCTGCGGGTTGAAAAGATTCATGACCTCTTGGTTCATGCCGTTCTCCTTTTCGGGCTTGCGCCCTTTTCGAGATCAAACGCCTGAAGCCGGTTCGGCAAGGCGCTGGAATGTGTCTGCGGGCCGATGACGCGGCCAAATACGGAACTGGAGCGGGCGGCGAAATCCTCTCGCCGCCCTGCCCCGTTACTATTCTGCCGCGTCGGGCAGTTGTGCCTGCTCATTCGGCAAAGGCGCTGCTTCCAGCTCGACATTGAGGCCGAGCGAACGCATTTCCTTGACCAGAACGTTGAAGCTTTCCGGAATGCCCGCTTCGAACGTGTCGTCGCCGCGAACAATGGCTTCGTACACTTTCGTGCGGCCCGCCACGTCGTCTGACTTGACGGTGAGCATTTCCTGCAGCGTGTAGGCTGCACCGTAGGCTTCGAGCGCCCAGACTTCCATTTCGCCGAAACGCTGGCCACCAAACTGCGCCTTGCCGCCCAGCGGCTGCTGAGTAACGAGCGAGTAAGGTCCGATCGAACGCGCATGGATCTTGTCGTCGACCAAATGGTGAAGCTTGAGCATGTAAATGTAGCCCACGGTCACCTTGCGGTCGAATTCCTCGCCGGTGCGCCCGTCAAAGAGCGTTACCTGACCAGTTTTCGACAGCCCTGCCTTTTCAAGCATGATGTCAACGTCAAGTTCCTTGGCGCCGTCGAAGACCGGCGTTGCGATAGACACGCCGCGGCGTGTCTGTTCGGCAAGACGCAACACCGAAGCGTCATCGTACCTGCGAACCGGCTCATTGCGGTCATTGTCCGGGAAGACGCTTTCAAGTGTCGCACGAAGCGGCTTGATGTCGGCGTTCTTCTTGTAGGCGTCGATCATTTCACCGATCTTGAGGCCCATGCCTGCGCATGCCCAGCCAAGATGGGTTTCAAGGATCTGCCCGACGTTCATGCGTGAAGGCACGCCCAGCGGATTGAGCACGATGTCGACATGTTCGCCATTCTCGAGGAACGGCATGTCTTCCACCGGCACGATCTTGGAGACCACGCCCTTGTTGCCATGACGGCCGGCCATCTTGTCGCCTGGCTGGATCTTGCGCTTCACAGCAACAAAGACCTTGACCATCTTCATGACGCCGGGCGGCATTTCATCGCCGCGCTGGACCTTTTCGACCTTGTCCATGAAACGCTGTTCAAGGCGCTTCTTGCTATCGTCATACTGACCGCGCAAGGCTTCGATTTCGCCCTGCAGCTTCTCGTCATCGGTCGCAAACTGCCACCACTGCGAGCGCGGATATTCGGCCATCACTTCAGGGGACAGCTTGCCGCCCTTCTTGAAGCTCTTGGGACCCGAAACCGCTTCGCGGCCATCAAGCATGCCGACAAGACGGCTGTAGACGTTGCGGTCCAGAATGGCCTGCTCGTCGTCGCGGTCTTTTGCCAGACGCTCGATTTCCTCGCGTTCAATCGCCATCGCACGTTCGTCTTTTTCGACGCCATGACGATTGAACACGCGCACTTCAACGACCGTGCCGTAGGTCCCGGGCGGCATGCGCATGGAGGTGTCACGCACGTCCGATGCCTTTTCGCCAAAGATCGCGCGCAGAAGCTTCTCTTCCGGCGTCATCGGGCTTTCACCCTTCGGCGTGATCTTGCCAACCAGAATGTCGCCTGGCAGCACTTCGGCGCCGATATAGACAATGCCGGCTTCATCGAGGTTCTTCAGCGCTTCTTCCGAAACGTTCGGAATATCGCGGGTGATTTCTTCCGGCCCGAGCTTGGTGTCGCGGGCCATCACTTCGAATTCTTCGATGTGGATGGAGGTGAACACGTCATCGCGGACGATGCGCTCGGAAAGAAGGATCGAATCCTCGTAGTTGTAGCCATTCCACGGCATGAACGCGACGAGCACGTTGCGGCCGAGCGCCAGATCGCCGAGGTCCGTCGATGGACCATCGGCAATGATATCGCCCTTTTCGATCCGGTCACCGACACGCACCAGCGGACGCTGGTTGATGCAGGTCGACTGGTTCGAACGCTGGAACTTCATCAGGCGGTAGATATCCACGCCGGACTTGCCCGGATCGAGATCTTCCGTGGCGCGAAGCACGATACGTGTCGCGTCAACCTGATCGACGATGCCTGTGCGGCGGGCCGCAATGGCGGCGCCGGAGTCTCGGGCGACAATCGGCTCCATACCGGTTCCGACAAACGGCGCTTCGGCGCGTACCAGCGGCACGGCTTGACGCTGCATGTTCGAACCCATCAATGCGCGGTTGGCGTCATCGTTTTCAAGGAACGGAATGAGCGCGGCAGCCACCGACACCATCTGCTTGGGCGAAACGTCCATCAAATCGACGTTTTCGCGCGGCGCCATGATGACATCGCCAGCATAGCGGCAAATCACAAACTCGTCGACGAACCGGCCTTCCTTGTCGAGCTCGGCGTTGGCCTGCGCGACGTGGTGCTTGGATTCTTCCATGGCCGAAAGATAGACCACGTCAGTCGTCAGCTTGCCGTCAACGATCTTGCGGTACGGCGATTCGATGAAGCCGTACTTATTGACGCGGGCAAACGTGGCGAGCGAGTTGATCAGGCCGATGTTCGGGCCTTCCGGTGTTTCAATCGGGCAGATGCGGCCATAATGGGTCGGATGCACGTCGCGGACTTCAAAGCCGGCGCGCTCACGGGTCAAACCGCCAGGTCCAAGCGCCGAAAGACGACGCTTGTGGGTAATTTCCGAAAGCGGGTTGGTCTGATCCATGAACTGCGACAGCTGCGAGGAGCCGAAGAATTCGCGGACAGCAGCGGCAGCCGGCTTGGCGTTGATCAGGTCTTGCGGCATGACAGTGTCGATTTCAATCGACGACATGCGTTCCTTGATCGCACGCTCCATGCGGAGCAGACCGACGCGGTACTGATTTTCCATCAATTCGCCGACAGAACGCACACGGCGGTTGCCGAGGTTGTCGATGTCGTCGATTTCGCCCTTGCCGTCGCGCAATTCGACGAGCGTCTTGACCACCGCGATGATGTCATCCTTGCGCAGGACACGGTGCGTGTCCGGGCAATCGAGATCGAGGCGCATGTTCATCTTGACGCGGCCGACGGCCGACAGGTCATAGCGTTCCATATCAAAGAACAGCGAATTGAACATGGCTTCCGCCGTGTCCATTGTTGGCGGCTCACCCGGGCGCATGACGCGGTAGATGTCGAACAACGCATCCTGACGCGACTCGTTCTTGTCGGCAGTCAGCGTGTTGCGGATGTAAGGTCCAATGTTGACGTGATCGATGTCGAGCACCGAAATTTCGTCAAGACCAAGCTCGGTCAGGATCTTGTACTTCTTCTCATCAATTTCGTCGCCGGCTTCGAGGTAAATCTCGCCGGTCTGATAGTTGACGATGTCTTCGGCCAAATAGGTGCCGAGCAGGTCTTCTTCCGTCGCGCGGATGGCCTTGAGGCCTTTGTCGGCGAGCTGCTTGGACGTACGCACAGTAAGCTTCTTGCCGGCTTCCACCACGACTTCGCCGGTGTCGGCGTCAATCATGTCGGCAACAGCCTTGAAGCCCTTGTAGCGTTCCGCGGAGTAAGGAATGCGCCAATGCTTGCCGTCGCGGGCGTAGGAGAACTTGTTGTAGAATGTCGACAGGATTTCTTCGCCATCCATGCCGAGCGCCATTAAGAGCGATGAAACCGGCAACTTGCGGCGGCGGTCAATACGGGCGTGAACGATGTCCTTGGCGTCGAACTCGATGTCGAGCCATGAGCCGCGGTACGGAATGACGCGTGCGGCAAAAAGGAACTTGCCCGACGAGTGGCTTTTGCCCTTGTCGTGATCAAAGAAGACGCCCGGCGAACGGTGCATCTGCGAAACGATAACGCGTTCGGTGCCGTTGACGATAAAGGTGCCGTTGTCGGTCATGAGCGGCATATCGCCCATGTAAACGTCCTGCTCCTTGATGTCCTTGATGGACTTGGCGCCGGTGTCGGCATCCACATCAAACACGATCAGGCGCAGTGTGACCTTCAGCGGAGCAGCGTAAGTCAAATCGCGCTGGCGACATTCATCAACATCGAACTTCGGCGCTTCAAATTCGTACTTGACGAATTCCAGCATGGCCGCGCCCGAGAAATCGGAGATCGGAAACACCGACTTGAATACGGCTTGCAGGCCCTCATCCAGGCGCCCGCCTTCCGGTTCGTCGACCATCAGGAACTGGTCATACGACGCCTTTTGAACCTCAATAAGGTTCGGCATTTCCGCAACTTCGGGGATCTTCCCGAAAAACTTGCGGACTCTCCGGCGACCGTTGAACGAAAGGGTCTGAGCCATCGTCGCTCCTCGTAAAATGCCCGAAACGGGCTGACATCATGGATCCGCCGGATGTTCTGGCGGCTTTCAACGGGGAAAACCCGTTTCCGAAAGGCAGTTCCCTGCCTTTTGGAAATGGGTTCGATACGCAAACAAATCCGGACCGGCGGGTTTGATCCCGCCAGTCCGACAGATATTACTTGACTTCGACCTTGGCGCCGGCTGCTTCCAGCTGGGCCTTGAGCTTGGCGGCTTCGTCCTTGGACACGCCTTCCTTGACAGCCTTCGGAGCGCCTTCGACCAGGTCTTTGGCTTCCTTGAGGCCGAGAGCGGTGATGGCGCGCACTTCCTTGATCACGTTGATCTTGTTGGCGCCGGCATCCGTCAGAATGACGTCAAACTCGGTCTTTTCTTCAACAGCGGCAGCAACAGCAGCGCCGCCGGCAGCTGCAACAGCAACCGGAGCAGCAGCGGAAACGCCCCACTTTTCTTCAAGCATCTTTGAAAGTTCAGCAGCTTCCATAACGGTCAGTGCCGACAGTTCGTCTACAATCTTGGCAAGATCAGCCATTTTCTTTTCCTTTAACGATTCGAATAGTGTTCTGCAGCGAGGAACAACCTCATGCCGCCTCGTCCTTCCGGGCATAGGCGCCGAACACACGGGCGAGCTGAGCCGCCGGTGCGTTGACGACCTGAGCGATACGCGAGGCTGGCGTCGAAATCATGCCAACCAAACGTGCGCGCAGTTCGTCCAGCGAAGGCAGCGAGGCAAGAGCCTTGATACCATCCGCATTCAGGCCTGTGGCTCCCATGGCGCCGCCGAGAACAATGAGCTTGTCATTGGTCTTGGCGAATTCCACGGTCACCTTCGGAGCTGCAACGGGATCCGTTGCGTAGGCGATAATTGTCTGACCCTTGAACAGATCAGTAATTGAAGCCGACTCCGTGCCCTGAAGAGCAATTTTGGCGAGACGGTTCTTCGCGACCTTGACGTGTCCGCCAGCTGCACGCATTTTTGAACGATAGTCGTTCATCTGCGCCACTGTCAGACCGGCATAGTGAGCCACCACAACAGATCCCGTCGTCGTAAAGACTTCGTTCAACGTCGTGACGAGCTCGCGCTTTTCCGCTCTATCCACTGCCACTCTCCAGTTGGCAGACTGCTTTTTGTATACAGCCTGCCGGGTTGCCTTTTGCCGCTCCCGGGACATCCGGTCACGACGCTCTGAGGATCCTGTCCCCCTCGCATCCGCTTTTTACAGCGGGCGGCGAAAGGCCGTCTGGGTTCGAACCAATTCCTGGCGGCTGACCGCCTGAATATCGTCATCCCCGTCTCATGCAGGCCCAAATGGATTATGGCGTGAGCCACCCGCAATCTCGGACAGGACTTCCGGAAGTTTCCTTCCGGAAATCCGGGCTCTTTTGACAAGCCCGGAATTCTTTTGAAAATCAGGTCGTTACAACCCGATTTTAAAACACTTTATGACGCTGCTTATGCAATCGCCAAGGACGAAGGGTCGATCTTGACGCCAACGCCCATGGTCGAGGAAATCGCCACGCGCTTGACATAGTTGCCCTTCGCGCCGGTCGGCTTCGCTTTGATCACGGCATCCGCAAATGCGCGGATGTTTTCCGCCAGCGCCTGCTGGGTGAAGCTCGCCTTGCCAATGCCGCCATGAATGATGCCGGCCTTTTCAACGCGGAACTCGACAGCGCCGCCCTTGGATGCCTTGACAGCAGCCGCGATGTCCATCGTGACGGTGCCGACCTTCGGGTTCGGCATCATGCCGCGCGGGCCGAGAACCTTGCCGAGACGGCCGACGAGCGGCATCATGTCTGGTGTTGCGATGCAGCGGTCGAAGTCGATGTTGCCACCATTGACGGATTCAAACAGCTCTTCCGCACCAACGATGTCGGCGCCGGCGGCCTTGGCTTCATCAGCCTTGGCGCCACGGGCGAAAACGGCGACGCGAACCGTGCGGCCAGTGCCGTTTGGCAGGTTGACGACGCCGCGGACCATCTGGTCTGCATGGCGCGGGTCAACACCGAGGTTCATCGCGACTTCGATGGTTTCATCGAACTTGGCGGTCGCGCGGTCCTTGACGAGAGTCAGCGCCGACTCAAGGTCGTACAGCTTCTCGCGTTCAACGCCTTCACGGATCTTGGTCAAACGTTTTGCAATTTTTGCCATGATCAGCCCACCACTTCCAAGCCCATCGAACGGGCAGAGCCTTCAACCATCAGCACAGCGGCATCAACGTCATAGGCGTTGAGATCCTTGAGCTTGGCTTCGGCAATCTTGCGGACATCGGCCTTGGTGACCTTGCCAACGTTGCCGCGGCCTGGGGTCTTCGAGCCTGCCTTGAGTCCGGCAGCCTTCTTCAAGAAGAAGCTGACCGGAGGCGTCTTCATCACGAATGTGAAAGACTTGTCCTGATAATAGGTAATGACCACCGGAACCGGCGATCCTTTTTCGGTATCCTGCGTCTGCGCGTTGAACGCCTTGCAGAATTCCATGATGTTGACACCGCGCTGACCGAGAGCAGGACCGATTGGCGGGGACGGCGTAGCCGAACCTGCCGGAACCTGCAGCTTGATCTGGCCCATGACTTTCTTGGCCATTTCTCTGCCTTCCTAGACATGACCGGCTTGTCACCGGTCGGGTTGCAGTTTGGTGGTGCGGTCAACGCGCCGGCCAGGCGCGCCTTCCTCCCACCGTTTTTCGGCATTCAGACAATCAAGCCTGAAGCCGTCCGCTTGCGCGGCGTTCCGTCAGACCTTTTCGACCTGACTGAATTCCAGATCGACCGGCGTGGCACGGCCGAAAATCGAAACTTCGACCTTGAGGCGCGAACGCTCCTGGTCAACTTCCTGAACAATGCCGTTGAACGAAGCGAACGGGCCGTCCGAAACACGCACCTGCTCGCCGATTTCGAACGAAACGCTCGACTTCGGACGCTCAACGCCTTCCTGAATCTGGCTCAAAATGCGCTCAGCTTCCGAATCGGGAATCGGCACAGGCTTTGAATCGGAGCCAAGGAAGCCGGTCACTTTCGGCGTATTCTTGATCAGATGGAATGCTTCGTCGGTCAGCGTTGCGCGGACCAGCACGTAACCGGGGAAAAACTTGCGCTCGGCGTCAACCTTGCGACCGCGCCGGATTTCCACGATTTTTTCGGTCGGCACGAGAATCTTCTCGAACAGATGCGACAAGCCTTTTTGCTTGGCCTTCTCTTCGATCGACTCGGCCACCTTCTTCTCGAAATTCGAGTAAGCGTGGACGATGTACCAGCGAGCCGCCATCAAATTACCTCGTATTCCCAATAACTTACTTGCCGAGACCAAGGATGAGTTCAACAGCGAACGCCATCAACTGGTCGGACAGAAAAAAGAACAATGCTGCAATGAATGCCATCGCCACGACCAAAGCAGTCGAGATCATGGTTTCACGACGGCTGGGCCACGTCACCTTGGCCGTTTCGGCCCTAACCTGCTGAAGGAAGGTGAACGGGTTTGTTTTTGAAGCCATCGATTGCCTGCCGGTCCTGGGTGAAAGCCACCCGAATCGCCTGTTACTTTTTCAAGACAAAAAGGAGCGCGGCACCATTGTTGGTCCCGCGCACCGCGTTTGTTGATCGGTATATAAAGACGGCTCACCTGATTCACAAGCGCTTTTTTAGCATTCGAACATTGCTCGAATGCCACGCCAATTGCGCTCGGATCAATGGCAACCAGATTTGCACGGCTTGGCAGACGGCAGACCACCCGATTGCTGTCTTCTATCTGCATTGACACCTCAAGCGCCACTCCTATTCTCATCCTTCATACTGGCCGGTGCGAATGTCTGCGCGGGCTATGGAGTGGACCATGAGCAAGCCTGAAGCCGCCGCGCCGATCCTGATCGTCACCTCAAACGACGGCGTGACACACTTGCGCCTCAACCGGCCCGACAAGCTGAACGCCCTGTCCAGCGATTTGCTGGATACTTTGCAAAAGGCCTTCGAAACGATCGCCGCAGAGCCTGATGTGCGGTGCGTTGTCCTTTCCGGCGCAGGCAAGGCCTACTGCGCAGGGCATGATCTGGCCGAAATGCGCGCCAACCCGGACAAAGCCTATTACCAGGACCTTTTCGCCCGCTGCGGAAAGGTGATGCAGTCCATTGTCGATCTCCCCGTCCCGGTGATCGCGCAAGTCCACGGCATCGCCACCGCCGCCGGTTGCCAGCTTGTGGCCAGCTGCGACCTTGCTATAGCCGCCCGTTCGACCCGTTTTGCTGTTTCGGGGATCAATGTCGGCCTGTTCTGCTCGACACCGGCAGTCGCTCTCTCCCGCAATGTCCTTGCGAAAAACGCATTCGACATGCTGGTGACCGGCGAGTTCATATCTGCCGAGACCGCCGTCACCTATGGCTTGATCAACCAGTCCGTCGATGACAACGCCTTGGAGGAAGCTGTGCAGGCAAAAGTCGCCTCGATCCTGCGCAAGGATGCCAACGCGATACGCCTAGGCAAAGCCATGTTCCAGAAACAGCGTGGCATGGTATTGGCTGATGCCTATGCGTTTGCCGGTGAAGTCATGGCCTGCAACATCATGGAACCGGACACGGCCGAGCGGATCGACGCGTTCATTGAAAAGCGTCACCCGCGCCTTGGCCAATCCGGTTAGAACGAAAGCCCGCGCGGCAGGAGCCTGTTTTCAAACGCCTGGCGTTCCAGCACCTCCTGAAAATCCGGGTGCGCAATGCTGATCAGCGCCCGTGCGCGTTCCGGCACGGATTTGCCTTTCAGGTTCACGATCCCGTATTCGGTCACGACATACATCACGTCCGAGCGAGGCGTGGTGACGATGTTGCCGAGGCTCAAGTCAAACACGATCCGGCTGCGCCGCTCGCCGCGCTTGTCATAGGTGGACGGCAGGCACAGGAACGACTTGCCGCCCTTGGACGCGTAGGCTCCACGGACAAACTGCAGCTGGCCGCCGGTTCCGGTCAGGTGACGGTTGCCATCCGACTCGGATGCCGCCTGCCCCTGCAGGTCAATTTGCGTGGTGCTGTTGATCGAGACGACGCCGGGATTCTGCATGATGTTGGATGGCAAATTGGTATGTTCAACCGGGCAACACAGCATGTCGGCATTTCGGTCCAGCGTATCGTATAGCGCCTTTGACCCGAGTGCGAACGAGTAAACAATCTTGCCGGGATTGAGCACCTTCCGCGCGCCGCTGACCCTCCCTGCCCTGTAAAGATCGGCAATCCCGTCCGTCATCATCTCTGTGTGAACGCCAAGGTCATCCACGCCGCTTTCAAGCAGCAGCGCGCAGACCGCATTGGGCATGCCGCCAATGCCAATCTGCAGACAGGCTCCGTTCTCGATCTCGTTGACGATATAGCGCGCCACCGCGCGGTCCACATCGGTCGGTGCAGGATTGGGCAGTTCCGGCGCCAACGCGTCGTCGCCGTCGATAATGTAATTAACTTCACTGACATGAATGCCGGTGTCGACTCCGTGGACATAGGGGTTGCCCCTGGTGGTCTCGATAATCACCATTCGCGCCCGTTCAATAATGGCGCGATGCCAGAGATTCGAGGCGCTAAGGTTGAAATAGCCGTTCTCGTCCATCGGACAGGCCTTGAGAATGACAATGTCCACCGGCGCCATGAACCGGCGGTAATAATCGGGGATTTCGCCCAGATTGACCGGAATGTAATGGCAGCGGCCCTCGTCATGCTTCTTGCGGTCATAACCGGAAAAATGCAGCGAGAACCAATGGACGTGATCGCCGTTCGGATCGGCATCCAGCACCGCGCGCGGCTTCATCGTCAGGCAGCTGCGGATCTTGAGATTGGTGAGGTCCGGGATTCGCTTGGCCAATGCCTTGTCAAACACATCCGGCTGGCAAAGCGATGTGCCATAATCGAGCCACATGCCTGACCGGACCAGTCCGGCCGCCTCTTCAGCAGAAATTGCCAACGCCGGTTTTGCCGCGATCCTCATCCCATCCCCTCCAGGATTTGCCGGTCCGGTGTCAGACGGATGGCAGGAAGGAAAGGTGCATCATAAACGGATGCAAGACAAGCGAATGGCGACTGGCGGGAAAATGGCAGGGGCAGCAGGGTTCGAACCCGCGGCCTGCGGTTTTGGAGACCGCCGCTCTACCAACTGAGCTATACCCCTATCTTGGTGCGTGGCTTTTTCCACAAGCCGCCAAATTTTTCAAGCGTCCTTTTCGACGATATTCAAAAGCGTGAAAAATAATCCCAGATATAGAAAGGGCGGCCCGATGACCGCCCTTTCGAAATCAAAGACTTTTGGCCTGATTACTCGATAATGCTGGCGACGATGCCTGCACCAACCGTACGGCCGCCTTCGCGGATGGCGAAGCGCAGCTTGTCTTCCATCGCGATCGGCACAATCAGCGCGACGTCAACCGAAATGTTGTCGCCCGGCATGACCATTTCCGTGCCTTCCGGCAGCGTCACG
>JBGSHY010000109.1:0-94431 GCA_041751995.1 Rhizobiaceae bacterium
AGGACATCGATACAAAGCCGATGCTGGTCGAGCTTGAAAAAGGCGTCCAGATACCGGGAACGGAGATCACCTTTGATCTCAAGACCATCGAGGAGCCGGAGTTCGGCGCTGCCCCTAACGTGTTCTGGGCAGATCTGATCACGGCACTTGGTACTGAAGGCGAGGATGGGGTCTTGGCGGACCTGATCGGTACTCTGATCACAGATCCATCCGGCCTTGCACCAGAAGTCCTGTTGCAGCTCAACTATGGCTTGACCGACGCCGCATACGTGGCGACCGGCCTTGCTCCGGTTGCGCCGCTGGTGGACGGAAGTGCACCGCTCCTCGATCCGGAGGGGCTGACACTTGACGGGACAATCGAATTGACCCCGCCGGTGCAGCCAATATGAGCCGCGCCACATTCCCACGGCTGATACGCCGTGTTCTGGAGCGGCTCCAGGAGCACGAGCGCCGGATTGCCGGATCTCAGTGGCACGGTAGGGTTTCTGAGGTTGACGCTGAGAAAAGCCTGATCAGGGTGACGATCGGCAAGGATGACGATGGCAATGACGTGCTGTCGTCGTGGCTTCCGGTTTCTCAGCAAGCCGGAGCACTGAAAATTCACAGCCTGCCTTCGGTCGGCCAAACGGTTGCGCTGCACTCGCCGGATGGTGACATCGAGCAGGCAGTGGCGGCGCCGTTTAGTTGGAACAAAGACAACGCTTCGCCGTCTCAGAGTGCTGATGAGCACGTCCTGACACTCGGCCACGTCACAGTAAATCTGACCGGCGGCGGAATTGTTCTGTCGGTTGGCGGTGTCTCGATCTCGATCACCGGAGGCGGACTTGCCGTTACAGGCGGGAATGTCTCCCATGACGGGAAGAACATCGGAAAAGATCACAAGCACGGCGGCGTCGTACCAGGCGGCGCTCAAACAGGAGATCCAGCATGAAATACACCGTGACACATCTAGCCGGCCGCATGATTGGCATTTTCCAGAGCCCAGGCGCCGGAAAGCAGATCGAATTGACCGAGGAACAGGCTGCTCAGCCGCTCCGTTGCGGTTACATCGAGCTTCCGGCCGCAAAGCCGGTTGCTGAAGAAGAAGTACCCGCGAAAAAGAAATGAGCGGGATCAACGCCGAGACATGGCAGGTTCTGGACGGGTTTGACCACGTCCAGCAAAGCCTTGAAACCATTATCACGACCCGCCAATCCGAGCGCGTCATGAGGGAATGGTTCGGCAATCCCGGCTTGCGCCTGCTTGGCGAGAACGCGACAGCGGAAACCATTCTTCTCTGGTTTACCATCACCTACGCGCTGATCGAACTGTATGAGCCCCGCTTCCGCATCACGCGGTTTCTGGTCAACAGCGTCGATAGGCTCGGGTTTACCGATTTCACCATGGCTGGCGAATACCGGCCTTATGCTCATCTCGACTGGACCCAGGCAGCGGCTTACGTGTCGCTCAAGAATGGTTCGGTTACGATCAACACTGCAGGCTGACCATGGCTTTTGAAAACCTGACGGCTCCTCAGATTGTTGAGGAGATCAGCTTTGAGACCATTCTTGAAGCACTGATGGACGATGCCACGGCTCGTTTTGCAGCCTCGGGCATCACCTATGACGTCGGCGTGCTGGAAACAGATCCGGTCAAGATCACTCAGGAGCCAGTCGCCTATCGCGAGGTGATGATCCGAGCCCGAGGCAATGCGATCGCGCTGGAAAACCTTGTGGCATTTGCCACGGGATCCAACCTCGATCATCTCGCCGCGTTCTATGACGTCACCCGCCTTGTCGGTGAGACAGATGATCGGCTTCGTACCCGTGTTGCGCTGGCTGTTTCTGGTCGATCGACTGCCGGCGGCAAGGATTGGTACAAAGCCGCCGCAATGCGGGCCTCTGTGCGCGTTCGTGATGTCGCGGTGTACCGCACCGGAATTGGTCCGGAACTCAACGTAGCTGTGCTTGCGACCGACAACGGTGGCCTTGCGGACGGCGCGCTCCTGAATGACGTCAACACCGAGATCCAGCGCGACGACGTGCGGGTGATCTCAGACGTGATCAATGTGGTTGCAGCCGTGTCAACGGTGGTCAACGTGTCTGCCCAGATCTGGCTTCTGCCGACTGCATCCCAGACGGTGTTCACCACGCTGGAGGCAACGGTTCGCGCGCTGCACGCGGCCGAGGGTGGACTTGGCTTCGATCTGAAGCGGTCTTGGTTGCTCGCAAAGCTGCACCAACCGGGCGTTTCGCGGGTGGAGTTGGTGGCTCCGGTCGCCGATATCGTCGTCACTGATAACCAGGCAATCCAGCTTGGCACGGTAACGCTTACAGACATGGGCCGCGACAGATGACCCGTGAGGCGCTTCTTCCGCCAAATGCGAGCCCAATGCAGGTCGGCGTTTCGGAAAGCGTTGACCGCCTGCCAGAACTCATGCCGGAGTTTGACAAGCTCAAGCACGTCAATCTCTACAGCAACAACGCCGCGCTTCAGGCGCTGATCGCCGGCTACGGTCTGTCTGAGGTCACTCAGTTTATCCCGGGCCTGCTCAACATCCTGACACTCGGGATTGCTTGGCAGCGGGTAAAGGGAACACCGAAGGCGGTCGAACTCGCCCTGCAGTGGCTTGATTATGTGGCTGAGCTTGAACAGGCTCCGATCTTCCGCCGCAAATGGCACGCGACACAACTACGGTTTCCCGAGCTTCCGGCGAACGATCGGCCGGACTTGATCCGGATTGCCGGCGCTGTTGGCCTCTCGATGCCTGCTCGGTCCTACTTGCGCCGCGGCGTGTTTGAATACGACGCGCCAGCCGGCGAGAGCGAGTCTACCGTGCTCGATGGCAGCATGGTCGAGTTTGACAGCGGTGTGGTTATCTCCGGAGCGACACCGCTCTGGTCGTTTGGCCGGTCTGTCGAGTTTGTTCACGACTTCACCGAGGCCGAAGGGTTGGCGGTCGGAAACTGGATCCCTGTCGTCGTCGGCGGCTTGCTCTGGGAAGATGCGGACTATCCGTGGACCACGGCGACGTTCCCGTGGGCGTCGTCTGGTGAAATTGCACGGCGCGCACTGATGGCGGAATGGTTCGACGGCCGCCAGATGTATGCGTGCCTTCGTGATGCAAGCAATGCTGTCATCGGCTACCGCCGTGTCCGCGCTGCCCATCCTGTGAATATTGTCGGCGACGGACCATACACGGTCGCCGGTCTTGACTACGAGCCGCAAGAGGCAGGGCAGCGCGTCTACATCGAGGCCATGACTGGTTTCGGTGATGCTGCAGATGTCACGGCGACTCAGGTTTCCATCCTTGTCGGTGGAACACTCGATCCTGAGATCCCTGTCGGGCAACTTTGGCTTGAACCGGGTGACATTACCGGTGGCAACGAATTCGCCACCAAGACCATTTCCATCCCGCTCCGTGAGACGGTTCGGGATCAATTCAAATTTGTTCTGAGGTTCTGATGGCAAACGAACACAAATCCGGCCTGCCGAATGCGTTTGACCGCGCCGAAGGTAAACCGGAACAGCAATCCGTTGTTTTCTACGGTGACCGCCGGTTCTTTCAGGGCGCCGAATTCAACGAAGTCCAGACGATCGCTCGCGGCCGTCATGACCGGCTCAGCCGCCTTGTCGCCAAGGATGGTGATCGCGTCGAATCGGCATTCGCCATTGTTGACGGTACGACCGTCACACTGACTGCCGGCCGGATCTTCGTCTCCGGCGATGTGTTCCCTGTCGCTCAGTCGATCTTGACCGGTGTTCCGATGACGGGAACCATTACGCTCGGCGTGAAGGTCACCCGCACGT
This sequence comes from Rhizobiaceae bacterium, assembly GCA_041751995.1. Taxonomy (GTDB): domain Bacteria; phylum Pseudomonadota; class Alphaproteobacteria; order Rhizobiales; family Rhizobiaceae; genus JANMEX01. The sequence goes on from JBGSHY010000109.1 coordinate 3,790, forward strand.
ACATCACCCACGAGGATGACCCGACGCTGGTTGGCCTTGTTCCAGGATCTCTGGCTGAAGGTGAGCCTGGCGCAGCGCGTGAAGTGGTCACCATCGAGTGGGCTCGCAGTGGCACCGTTGTCGGCGGCGAATACTATGCCGTCTATACGCTGCGTGAGGGAACCATCCTCGACCAGACGCCGCCGCCTCTCCTTGAGGGTGCAAGGCAGGCGCTGGCTGCATACGATCGCCCGCATGGCCACTACATTGTCAGCGGTTGCCGTGTCACGGCGCTTGGCGCCGATGCTGGATACCAGATCTTTTCAGTTGAGCAGGGTGAGGCCAACATCAACGGCTTCAAAAACACCCGCTTTGCCTCGCTTCGCCATGCTGAAATTGAGGATTGGGATGAGGCTGCAGTGCCTGGGGAAACCCACACCTACGCCGGCGGCCCGAGCCAGACCACCAATTTCGATGCATTCCCGCTTGCCTCGATCACCTCGATCCTTTTGACCAAGGAATACACTGCGACGGTAACGCGCGGTGGTGTTTCCGGCGGCGCCGATGGTCTCCCTGACACGTCGGTCATTCAGTTGATCGAAGTCAAACAGGGTGGCACCACGTATGTTGACACCACGGATTACGTCCGGACTGGCAACACGGTCGATTGGGCTCCAGGTGGTGCCGAACCGCTTGCCGGCTCGTCCTACACGGTCAAGTACCGCTATCGCGCTTCGGTTACCGCTGACTCCTCGACGTCAACCTCATTCACGGTTTCCGGTGGTGCGACAGGTGGTGACATCATCGTCGCCTACACCTACAAAATGCCGCGCATTGACATGCTGTGCCTCGACCAGTTCGGCGCTCCGGTCTACGTCAAAGGCATATCGGCCGCTGCCAACCCGCTTGCGCCGGTTCCGCCGCGTGATGTTCTCCCGCTTTGCCAGATCAAAAATGACTGGATGAATACACCTGTCGTGACAAACGATGGTGTTCGCTCAATCCCGTATCAGCAGATGTGGCAGTTCTTCAACAAGATCTACGACCACGAGCGGTTGATCCAGTTGGAGCGCCTGAAGTCCGGAATTGATGCCCGTGAGCCTGTCGCCAAGAAGGGCACATTTGTCGATCCTTTCGAGGATGATACCTACCGCGATGCCGGTGAGGCTCAAACGGCCGCCGTCGGTGATGGCGTCATGCAATTGGCGATCACCCCGACGTTCTTCCTCGCTTCGCTCACCGCTCCGGTGATGCTTGACTACACCGAGGAGATCATCGCGACCCAGACACTGAAGACCGCATGCACCAAGATCAATCCGTATGCGAACTTCAACCCGCTGCCCGGCGCGATCATTCTGACACCGGCCGTTGATTTCTGGGAAGAAAGCCAGACGGTCTGGTCTTCTCCGGCAACGGTACAGTTCAACCTCGGAACCTTGACGGTTCGCCAGAGGAGCCGGACGCTGGTGCAGGGCCGGTCGACATCGTCGTCCGTAACCAATGTCACGTCGTCATCGAATGATGCTGTTGTCGATATGCGTGAGGAGCAAGCGTCGTTCCTGCGTGAAATCACTGTTTCGTTCACGATTTCAGGCTTCGGCGCCGGCGAGATCCTTGATGAACTCACGTTTGACGGCATCGATGTCAAGCCGGTGGGTGTCATCACTGCAGACGGCTCCGGTGTCATCACCAACACGTTCGACGTTCCTGCAAATGTTCCGGTCGGAACCAAGTCCGTTGTCGCCATCGGCGCCGGCGGTACTGAGGCCCGCGGTTCATTCACAGGACACGGTGTCGTCGATATCACCGTCATGCGCCGGACAACCACAATACGCCGGCAGACGGTAACGACAATTATCGAAGGATCCGGTGGGCAACAGAACGGAAGCTCAAACCCGATCGATCCGCAAGCCCAGTTGTTCGCAGTCAATGAGCCGCGCCAGATCGTAGGTGTCGACTTCTACCTGTGTGCACTCGGTGCTCTGACAAATCACCTCCTGCTCGATCAGGTCACCGTCGATAACGGCTACCCGACTGCAGACATCAAGGCGGAGGCGTTTGTCTCGATGACGGGCGCTGTCGTCGGATGGAAGTCCGGCCGGTACAATCTGCCGCTCCTGACTGAAGCCGATCGCTACCACGCCTTTGTGATCAAGACCGACGATGCGCTGCACTCCGTATCCCTCGCCAAGCTCGGCGGGTTCGATGAGGATCTGCAACAGTTTGTCTCGGCCCACCCGTATTCGGTCGGCCCGCGGTTCTCCTCGGTGAATGCGTCGTCCTGGACGGCACATCAGGATGAGGCTTTGGCCTTCAAACTGGTCGCAGCCAACTACACGACACTGACCAAGACGGTTGCTCTGGGCAGTTTTGCGGTGGTGGCTGCTTCTGATCTTCAGGTCCGCGCCGCGGTCGAGATCCCGTCGGCCGATTGCGACGTGGTATTCGAGATCGAGCGGACGAATGGCGACATCCATCGCTTGCGCTCGCATCAGGTTATCCGCCTGTCCGAGTTCATCACGGAAACTGTCGAACTTCGTGCCATCCTGACAGGCACCACGAAACTGTCGCCGGTGCTGTTTGCGCCGGTCGTTCTTGTCGCCGGCTCGATTGCCACGACGGGAACCTACATCACCCGCGCCTTCAATCTCGGCACGGCAATTACACTGACATCGTACATCAAGGCTCATCTGCCATCCGGCTCCACGATGACCATGCATTACGACAAGGTCGACGATACGTGGGTTTCCCTGCCACTGACGGCAACGGAAGCTCTGACTGACCCGCTCTGGGTCGAAGAAAAGCACTCTGCAACGCCGATCACGGCCACGCAGGGACGGCTGAAGATCACAATCACGGGCGGCCCCGCGGCTCGACCTGAGCTTTGTGATCTCGGCGCGGCAGTGATGTGAGGATAGATCATGGCAACCACGACTAACCGATCCTATCCAAAACCAGATCCGGTCGCCGTTGTTCCGGAAACCGTCGAGGAAGCATTCCTTCTGGTCAAGACGTTCGCCGAAATGGTGGACGTCGATGTCTTCAACTTGCTTGCCAGTGTCGCCGGAAAGGCCGCGTCCGTTCACGGTCATGCCATCTCAGATGTCTCCGGCCTCACCGCGGCCCTGACAGCCAAGATGGATGCATCGGCAACGTTTAACCTCGACTGGTTGAACGATGTGTCCGGAACAGCCGGCGCAACCGACGGCTGGATCATGGTTAAGGCGCCTGGTGGATGGACGGCGGCCTCTGCACTCTCATCTCTCGGATCACACTCTCACGCTCAGTCAGACGTGACTGGTCTGGTTGCTGCGCTGGCCGCCAAGGCAGATTCGTCGTGGGTGACGACGCAGATCAATAATGTGATCAACGCGGCTCCTGGTGTTCTCGACACCATCGGCGAAATTGCGACAGCGCTTGGCAATGATCCGAATGCGATCACGACGATCATTTCTTCGCTGGCATTGAAGGCTCCTTTGTTGTCGCCTGCATTCACCGGAGCTCCTACCGCTCCAACAGCGGCACCAGCAACAAACAACGGTCAAATCGCATCCACCGCTTATGCCGATGCAGCAGCGGCGGCGGCGGCAGCAACGGCTTACGGCAAGGTGGTGCGTCGGGTCTACCTCTCAGGAGCAACATGGAACAAACCGGCAGGGCTGGTGAAGATCATCGCTACACCGGTTGCCGGTGGTGGTGGTTCTGGTGGCCACAGCAACAGCACTGGCACTCAGAAGGGAGGTGGCGGTGGCGGTGGCGGTGCTGCCATCAAGGAAATCCTTGCCGCTTCCCTTGGTGCGACTGAAACAATAACCATCGGTGCCGGTGGTGCTGCTGGCAATACCTCCGGCAGCAGCGGCGGGACTGGTGGAACGACTTCTTTCGGCGCTCACGTATCGGCTACGGGCGGTACGGGCGGCGGTGGTGTTACGTCCACTGGCGGGGCCGCAGGTGTAGGCGGTCTTGGCTCTGGTGGCGACATCAACCTACGCGGTCAAGCGGGACCATCGGGTTCGCTTGCTAGGGACTTCGATGTACCCGGCGCGGCCTCTGCACTCGGCACAGGATACGCTGCACATCAACCCACATCTACGTCTGCCGGTAATGCCGCACCCGTTAACTCTGGTGGTGGTGCAACAGGCAGTGGCGGGAACGCTAAACAGGCGGATGGTGGTCTCGGTGGTTCCGGCTTCTGTATCGTTGAGGAGTATTACGTATGAGATATGCCATTCTGATAGGTACGGTCATCACCAACCTGATTGAAGCGGATGCAGAGTTTGCTGCTGAAATCGGTGCTGTCACCGTCCCGGATAACGCGGACATCGGTTGGACCTTCAACGGATCCACCTATGTTCCGCCCGTAGAACCTGATGTTGTTCTGACAACACAAGACGTCAACGCAGAGCGCGATCGGCGTGAGCTTGCCGGCTGCACAGTCACTGTTCCAGGCGCCGGCCCCATCCCGCTCGAAGGCAATGAAAAATCGATGCGCAATCTGCAGGGACTTGCCTTTGCGGCGTCGCTCCGGCTCGGGCAGGGCGACACGACGACCGTGACCGTGTTCCGCGACGCAGTAAATGTTGATCACGCACTGGTGCCGGCGCAGGTGCTTTCGCTTTGGTCGCAAGGCGCCGCCTATATCTCGGATCTCTATGATGCCTCGTGGGCGATCAAGGCGCTGGACCCAATACCGGCAGATTATGCCGATGATGCACGCTGGCCGGCCTATGTCTGACTTCAGTGAGTTCTTCGCGGTTGAACCGGCTCAATACGGCAAGTGGCGGCTGACTGCTGATATGCCATTTGAACTCATCTACGGCGCACCGATCACGCGAATTATTGTGCCGCGCGGATTTCAGAGCGACGGACCGACAATTCCGGCATTGGCACGGGTGTTGTTCAACCCGGCCGATGCCCGATACATGAAGGCGGCCATCATCCACGATTGGATGCTTGAGCAGCGTGACGGGCTTGGTTTCCGGCTCTATTCCCCGCGGCAGTGCGCCGATGCGTTCCGTGATGCTCTCAGGGCGGCAGACGTTGCTGCCTGGCAGATCTACGTGATGTGGATTGCCGTGCTGATCTGGACCTCAAGAAAGGGGTGAATAATTGACCGCATTTACCCCAAACACCGGCGCTGTTGTCGAGTGGGATTCGCTCTCGGGTGGGTCTGTCAACGCCACGCTCGACACCTACACGATCTCGAATAATACGACGCTGCGCATTGCATGCGACAGTTACCAGTGCGCCGGTCACTCGGCGGCTGCTGGGTCTCTGGATACGGTGTCGTTCTCCGGTATCGGCGGCAAGCTGCAGATCGACGGCACTCAGGTTCGTGTCATTCCGTTCAACACGGGCACCGGCACTGTTCCGGCGATCGGCACCACAATCTCGCAAGGCGGTGTCTCAGGCCCGCTGCTTGGTGTCTGGTCGAGTTGGCAGTCGGAACCGCTAGCTGCAGCCGCTGCCATGCCGGCGACAGGTTACATCAAGATCAAGACCAAGACCGGTGGGGACTTTGCGGCCGGCGCGCTGACAGGCATCTCGGCATCGGCAACTGGTCCGGATGTGGTCGGATGGATTGAAGTGCGCGGCGCTGACACTTCGACCATCACAGTCCCGCGCATCGGAGCCTTTGAAGTCATCGGCGACTGGTTCGAACTCGGCACCACGAACGGATCACGCGGCCAGGTTATTCCTTGCCCGACGACAGCAACAATTGCCGGTGTATTCCCCGGCGTATGGATCGAGACGGCGGCAGGATCTGGTGTCTACGAACGCTTTGTCGGTGCTGGTTCTATCGTGGAGCTCGCCTCAATCCCAACGGATGAGCGCGGAAAGATCATCTGGCAGACAACCGGCGGCATCAGAATTGGTTCCGACGGAACAAACAACGTCGGCTTTCTTCCGCCGACCGGCTGTAAGGTGCGCGTTCCGAATGTCATCATGACCTGCTGCACTCGCACCGCGGGTGGGTCAGGTCTTCGTGTTCTGCCGAATGCGACACTGGCGACAAGGCAGGAGTTTGCCACAACGGCCGCTGGCGACATTCAGATCAGCCATGCTGTCATGAACTGGTACGGAAGATTCCTGCAAGCCTACAAGGCCGTGATCAAGGATAGTGCATTCTCTGACACTCTGATCCAGCAGGAAATTGCGGCGCCGATTGACGTCGACAATGTCATCGTAGGTCCGACGCAGGCGCAACTGAATGTGGCGCTCAGTATGACGTTCTGCTTTGGCGGCGGCGTGATGAAGGATTGTCTGTTTGCCAGATTTTCTCTGGCAACATCTGCAGCCTACGCTACGTCGGTCAACTACAATAAGGGCGTCAGCTTCCAGAACGTGAAGGTGCAGACGCTTCTCAACCGCGGCAACGCTTCCACTGCCACGTGGGCATGCACACAGAATATCGACTGCGAATGGATTTCACCAAAAATCATTGGCGGGAAGATGCTCCATATTGGTCAGCAGCGCCCAAGAATTGTGGACCCGAGTTATGCAGATAATTTCTCCGGTACGACTGGCACCGCAAACCCCCACTATGCAATTGAAGGATCCGGTGGTGCGGTTGGGCTCTTTGTAAGTGGTTTTGATTTCTTCGGGCTTACCAACGTCCAGCCATACAACGGATTGGTGTCGCTGACCGCCTGTTACGACTCCACAATCAGGAACATTGGCTCCGCTGCTTCACCGCTAAATCTTGGAGCAACAAATGGTTCAGCCTATGCGGTGGTTGGGAATGGCGGAAACGACGGCGTTCGTATGCAGCGGATCTTTGTCTCAAACACCAGAACCAACCCATATATTTTCCTGAACTCTGACAACAATGTGAAAATCGATCAGGTCAAGGGCGACTATGCCGGCACTTCTGTTCATGCTGCCCTCAACCAGATAGCGCGCGGAGTGTCTATGACTGGCGCGACGGTCGGCCAAGTCTCTGTCTACGGCACTCACTTCGCCGATCACTTTGTTTCCGCAACCGTTGGCAAGATTACGATCCTCTGCAATGGACCAACGACTAAAACAGCGGCGCAGTGCGCAATTACTGCAGGAACGCCTCGCTTCAATTCGGCCGGCCAGGTGGCGCTCACCTCGACCGGAGATCAGGTGACGTGGGAAATGCCGTACTTCGCCAAGGGCCATACGGCGCTTGCCAATCTGGCGATCACAGCGACCGGAACGAACACAGGCAATTCGACCTACGAATTCCAGTACGACAAGGGAACTGGTTACAACGGGTCGTGGCTCACCCTCAACGCTGCAAACCTGACCGGAGCGGGTGCAATTGATCCGGCTGTTGGCGTCAAACTGAAGGTGCGCGCGACGTGCGCAACGGCAAATGCAGGAAACTTGCTCACTCAAATCTTGATCCCGACCGTCACTTCATCGGTAGCGCAGAACGCCAACCTTTACCCGATGGATGAAATCCGGCTCACGCTGACTGGTGTCCAGCCGGGATCTGACATCGTCGTGCTCGACGCCGGAACGGAAACCGAGCGCGTCAATGTCGATGCGAATCCGGATGGCGACTACGACTTTGACTACGAGACGACCGGAAATGTTGACATCAAAGTCTACAAGGCCGGCTACGTCCCGTTCGCCATCACGAACTATCCACTCTCGCTCACCGATGCGACCTTGCCGGTCGCACAGGTAGCGGACCGCAACTTTCTGAACTGAGGGACCACAAATGGCCAAAATTATTGACGGCGACGATCTGGTCGTCGGCACCGAAATCACTATCGATACCGCGGCCAAGACCTTCACGCTGGTTGCGGCTGGAAGCCTTGTGGCCAAGGATGGCGTCACGCTTCAGGCGCTCTATTCCAAGTTCATCAAGTTGTGGGAGACGTCAACCTATAACAAGTTCGCATTTCCGATGTATGCGATCGATGCGAAGTCAGGCCAGTTCCAGTTCGGCACCGACGGCGGCACGTTCAACGGATGGAAGCCAGCCAATGATGCGACACGCCAAATGCTGCGTGACGGTGGCTGGTCTGAGTTTTCCGCCGCCGGCGTTTTGAATCGCCAGTATGTCGGCATCGTTTCTCTGGGCGATGTCAATGCGGGCGCCCAGATTTACTATCAGCGTGATGCCGCTGACGCTCCGGCAAACTTCACATTTGTCGACGAGGTCAACGAAGGCATTCAGGTCTTTGGCGACCTCACCAATGGCAACTTTGACAAGCGCACCTTCTTCAAGGCGTTTGTTCGTGAGCAGGGCAAGAAGTACAAGTCATCGGTCCTTGCCGACACCGGCCAAACAGCGACGGGCGCCTATACCGTCAACGTGCTGCTTTCGAACGAAGACGATCTGAAGATCACCGCAGCCGATGGCGCAATGTCGGGTGCCCCCTATTCCACAATTGACGTCGAATATTTCGGGGTTGACCAGACCAAGACGATCGGCGGCGGTTCATACCCGTTCCGCATCGTGATAGATGGCTCCAGCGCAACGCTGGAGCAGATCTACACCAAGATCCAGTATCTCTTGCGCCAGGCCACGGACATCGACGCTGGCGCGGGCACTGTGACCGGCAAGACGGCGAATGAGCTTTGCTACTTCGTCGGCGATACCCTTTACACGACGCAGGGTGTGTTCATCGAGAACATCCTGTCTGCCGACCTCAACCGGATTGTTTTCCTCGACCAGAACAGTGTGCAGCGCACCTACCCGTTCGCATCTGCCGGGTCGCTGAATTTCAACTCGTTCCTGTCTCAAGCCGGAACGGGATATTTCCGGATGTATTTCACCAATGACGACGCGGGTGACAACCTGGGCGCCGACTACGGAACGTCAACGGCGATCACCGTTAATGACAAGGATGGCGTCCCGATCACCGGGGCAATTTCCTCCGGGTCGATCGCGTTCACCTACGATTACGACGGCAACGTGCAGCGCGGGGCCGCCTCGGCCGGTGACGACGCGCCGATCACCATCGTTGCCGGCAACAAGGGTGTTGCCAAGCCTGTCGTCGCAACCGGCACTATCAACCGCTCCAAGGGCATCTCTATCTCGCTCGTCGCTGAACAAGATCGCGCATACGTCGCGTAAAAGGATGAACCAGTGGCGATCACGTTTGACGGCCCAACAAAACGGATCAGTCTTTCGGCCGGCACGGTTTCGCTCGGTGTGCGGGATCTGTGGAGCCGATGGATTGATTGGCTTCTGACGGGTGACAACTCGAAATATCAGATTGCCATGAGCCAGGTCGGCGGAGACACAATTGACGCCGGCTCAGGGACTTCGATCCCGATCTACGCCTTCCTGCTCAATGGGTGGCGGGTAGTCCCGCAGGCATCAGACCACACTCTGGGCGTCGGCGACGGCATCCTGCTTGTGGCGGGCGGCGGCGACCCTTTCGTCAACCCGGTTGGCAGCCATGCCATCCGGATCAACTATTCGCAGCCGGTGCAAGCCATCACGGTCTCGACCGGCGGCGGCACTGGTGGCGGTGTCAGTCCTGAACTTGAAGCCAACATCCAGCGCATCTTGGACTTGGCTGAAGCCGATGAAGAACTGACGCCGACAGTAGCGCGGAAGAAGCATCGCGTCTCCAAGACGGTCTTGCTCGAAAAGGCAGTGACCGGCGGCAGAATGGCAGCGGCTCCGGTGAGGCTCGAAGAATGAGTTGGCTCAGTTTCGCTTACGTATTCGCAAACGACATCACCGTGGTCGGCCTTGAATCTCAGGCGGGTCCGGTTGAACTGGAAAGTGTCAGCGAGATGCCTGATATCAGCGCTCTTGCCGATCAAACAATATCGGCGGCGACCATCGGTGATGGATCCCCGGTCGCAACAGTCGAGGAGGAAACAGATGTCGGCTGTTGCTGAGCTTCTGGTAGACTACAAACTTGGTGACAGCCGGCCAAAGCAGATCGCGCTGAAAACCAAGTCACGCACCAGTGTCGACCCTGTAGACCTCACGGATTGCAGTGTCTCCATCCTGATTGCGAAGACGCCGCCCATCACTCAGGCGTGCACAATTGTTGACGCGCTCGAAGGCAAGATCTCCTTCCCGCTCAACGCGGCGATCACGGCCGTCGGCAACCTGAATTATTCACTGGTTATCACGCTCCCCGGGGGAGAGACGTGGACCCACACTGAAGGCCAAATCCGGACAACTGTTCGGAAAGGCAGTCCAACCTGAGATCCTCGGCCATCCGGCCGAAGTAGCGCGCCCAACCGGGCGGATTGAATGCGGCTAGAGCTTGCCACGGCTCGGCGCGCGATAACACAAGAGGAGGCCAAAATGGCTGAATTGGTAGTTGGCATTAAGCATATCCGAGACGGGATTGAAGCCCAGGTTGTTCTCGGCGCCGACATGAGTGTCGTCGGCATCATCGGCACGGCCCCTGCAGCGGACGCACTGTTGTTTCCGCTCGATACGGCAGTGTGGGTCAACTCCAATGACCAGACGCTGCTCACCGCGCTCGGCGCGACCGGAACCATCGTCGACGCCATCGCCGGCATCTCCTCGCAGGTCGAGGGCATCGATGGCGCTGCAAAGTGCCTGGTTGTCCGCATCGCCGACAACGCCGACCCGCACGCCGTCATCACCTCGATAGTTGGTGTCGAGGCAAACGGCACCGGCATCTGGGCATTCCTCGATGCACCTCAGGAATTGGGCATCACACCGCGCATTCTGATTGCTCCGGGCTATACCTCTCAGGTCCAGTCCGGCCTCGGCACCCCTGTCATTGTCGCTCCTGGATCCGGCGGCGCCAACGGCACGTTCGCTCTGGCATTCACCGGCGGCACCGGCACCGGCGCGGTTGGTACGTTCACTGTCACTGCAGGCGCGATCACATCCGTCGCCATCTCGAACCCAGGCGTTTACACGGTTGCTCCGACACTGAGCTTTGCAGCCAGTGCAGGTCTCACCGGCTCGAACGTCACTGTCGCGCTTGAGGAGCAGACCAACAAGGTTTGCGCCAACATGCCGACAATCTGCGGTCGCCTGAAGGCCAAGTTCATTCCGGAAGGTCCGACGTCGTCCCGCGCCGCCGCAATCTCTTGGCTTGAAAACCTGCCTCAGTCCGACACCATCCTTCACCCGCTCCGTCAGGACGCGAAGGTCGGTGTGGTGACCAAACCGCTGTCGCCCTACATCGCCGGTCTTTATGTTCGCCGCGATGCGGAATTCGATGGCGTTCCCGGTCACAGCATTGCGAACCAGCCGGTCTACGGGCTCACCTCGATCACCCCGACAATCCAGTTCTCCATCGTTGATGGTAACTCGCTCGGGCAGGATGACATCGACAAGTCGTTTGGCATCATGATCCGCGGTGAAACCGGTGTTGACGGCGCTCTGACAGACGGTGGTTGGACTTTCTGGGGCACCGATACGCTGTCGGCCGCATCGGAATGGATGTTCGCCAACGTCTGCCGTATGCGTGACTACATCGAGATCAACCAGATCAAGGCGATCCGGTACTATCTCGGTCGGTACAACATCACTCACCAGACCGTGCAGGCAGTCATCAATACGATGGAAGGGCAGCTTTCGAAACTGCGCGCCAACGGTGATCTCCTAGACTACCGCATCGGCTTTGATGAGGATGCCAATCAGCCGGCAGATCTTCGTCTTGGCTTCATCACCGTGTCCTTCCAGGCAGAAGAACCGCCTGTTCTCCGCAAGGTCACTATCAATAGCCGTCGTTACGAAGCGGCGCTCACTGGTCTCGCTCGTTCGATCGCGATCCAGCTTGGAACCCAGGACGCGGCGTAAGCTGCGTTCTCCACCTCTAGGAGATCAGAAAAATGACTTCTGTGCTTTACCACATGAACGCCGCCAACTTGTTTGTCGGTGACGATGATCCGAACAATTCCCTGTTCATGGTCATCAACTCGGTCAAGATCCCCGGTCTTACCGAGAAGACCAAAAGCCATTCGGCCGCCGGCGCAATGTCGGATCTCGAATTGGCCATGGGCTCGTATGAGCCGATCATGCTCGGGTTCACCTGTGAAGGTGTCAATCCGGACGTGATGGCCCGCATGGGGCAGCGCATCAAGTACACGATGCGAGGCAATCTTGTGAATGTCCGGACCGGCATTGATACCGAAATCAAGGCCGTGCTCGAAGGCAAGATGGTCAAATATGAACCGTCCGGCTTCGAGAAGGACAAGGGCATCACATCGGATTACGAAATCAAGGAAGTTGTTTCCTACGCCCTCTGGGTTGGCGGGCAGGAAAAGATCTACCTCGATTACTTCGCCGGCCCGATCGGTGTCCGCATCGACGGCGTCCAGACCAAACTCCAGCAGGCCCGCAACCTCGGCCTCGCATAACAGGTGATCCATGTCAGAAGAACCCAAAATTGAAGAAAAGGTTGTCCAGCTTGTCGATACCGGCAAGTTGGACACCAAAGTCGTGCCGCTCACCTACCCGAAGACCATCGACGGGATCACCTACGAAAGCGTGACCATTCGCCGTGTTACGACGCAACAGATGGCGGATTTCATTGCCCACATGGTTGCCGGCCGTCGCGCCGTCCCGCCGATGCTGGATCTCCCGCTGGAGGTCTATCAGGAGATCGATGACGACGACATGATGGTGATCGAGGACGAGATGGCCCCTTTCACTCCCCGACGGTTGAAGGCCATGCTCCAATCCGTCGAGGACACTGGCGAAGCTACGTCAGCCTGATTGCCCACACTCTCAACACCCCGCTCCAGCAAGTCATGACCATGGATTGGATCGACATGCTGGAGTGGTACTGCCAAGCCGTGAACATAGAGCGCGAGAAAACCGAGATCCAAGCGATGATCTCGGGCGCCAAATTCAAGTGAGATCCCGATGGCACGCACACTAATTGGCGAACTGATTCTTCGTCTCACCGACCAGATGTCCGGCAAGGCCAAGACCACGGCCGCGTCTGTTTCGAAGTCGATGGGCGACATCGAGCGGGCCGCCAAGAAACTTTCCAGCGCGCAATGGGGCATCGGCTTCCAGCGCCAGATGGACAAGCTCAAGGTCAGCGCTCGGGATCTCGACCAGGTTCGCCGGTCTTGGACAAACCTTCAGGATGATCTGCAGCGCCGCAATCTCTCCAAGGCGCTGCGTGGCAATGAAATCACGGCTTGGAAAACGGCAACCGTTGCGCATTTCGCGTCGGCCCGCATGGCGTCCCTGAATTACGTCAAGGGCGTCGAACACGATCAGCGCCGGATCCGCGCCGCCTTTGGCACCATGATGAAGCCTGCAATGGTCGCCGCCGGTGGTTATACTGCAGCCTACATGGTCGGCATTGGCGCCCGGCAGGCGTTTGACTCGGCATCCCGTGAACGCCGCGCTTCGGCTCAGGCAAAGTTTGCCGGCCTCAATGAAGGCGAACGCGGCAAGATCAATACCCGCTCGCAGGAATTGTCGAGCAAGTATCGCCTTCGTCAAGCCGACGTGATGGACGTTCTGCGTGAAGCGTCACTGGCGATGCCGGACACCGACACAGCTCTCGCCGTTTCCGAAAAGATGATGCAGGCATACAAGATGCTGTCTGTCGTCATGGGTCCGGAAGGCGCGATCGGCGGCTTGCGTAACTTCAATAAAGCGATGGACAACATCGAGAAGATCTCGCCAAAGGAATACACCTTTGCGCTGGAAAACTTCATGAAGTCTCAGCAGGTTGTCGGCGCGGACATGGATCCGGAATCGTTTGCCCAGGCTATCAAATACGCCAGAACATCCGGCAAGGTGTTTGGCGACGACTTCCTGTTCAAGTGGATGCCGATGCTGATCGCTGAAAGCGGCGGCTCCGACGTCGGTGGACAGTTGCGCGCATTCTTTGACCAGATGGTTGTCGGCCGTTCGTCTAAGGCGGCTCAGAATGCTCAGGCAAAGTATGGTCTTCGCGGTGAAGACGGCCGCATCATCGGGCAGGATGCCCTTGCTGAAAATCCGGTCAAGTGGATCCACGACACCCTCATGCCGCTGCTTCAGAAGGGCGGCGTCGACACGACCGATGACGTCGAGGTTGCCCGTATTGTCGGCCAACTTACCAATAACCGTCTCTCCGGTGACCTGATCTCCCGCGTGCTGCTGTCGTATGACCAGTACCAGCGTTTGGTCGAGGAACGGCAGAAGAATGCCATGGGGCTCGATGCGGCAAACGAGGTCGACAGTCTGGATCCATATTCGTCATGGGCGGGCTTCAAGAGCGCATTTGCCAACCTGTCGGCCGCAATCATGCCGATGGAGACGATTGTTGCCGGTCTCAATTCGATGGCCAACGGCATCAACTCTCTCCGTGACGCGCTCAAGGATGGCAACCCTCTGGCAACCTATGGCCTTGGTGGTGCTGCGGCGGCTGGCGCGGCCGGTGGCGCGTACTTCATCACAAAGTCGCTTTGGTCTCTGGTAACAGCCGGACCCGCACTGATGGGCGCCGCTGAGGCATTGACGGCCGCTGCGGTCGCTCAGGGCGGCGGTGCGGTTCCAGGAGGCAAGGTGGCCGGAAAAGGTGCAGGCATGTGGGGCTTCCTCGGGAAGTTATCTGGTCTTGCCGGCGCGCTTTTGCTGTCTGGCGATTCTCCGAAGCGCAATTCCAGCGCTCCATACGTCCCCGATGACTCGGTGCTCGCAAGGCAGGAGACGGAACGTTTCTATGCCGGATCTACCCCGCGCACCCGCGGCCGGAAGAAAAAGCCCGGTCCAGGAACGAACGGCATCCCTGCAGACTTCGCCGGCATTGTTGGAGACTCGGCTCAAGCCGGTAAGGAAATCCAAGCCAATCTGAGCCCGACCGCAACGCCGAATGTTGACGCCTCGCAGATCGCGAATGCCCTCAGCATGGCAAAGCAACTGATGGCCGTTCTCGGCGGGATCCCTGCCATGGCCGCTCAGGCTGGATCATCTGCAGAAGCTGCCATCCGGCAGGCCCACACTGACTATGGAGTTGCACCGTAATGCTGATGTGTCTGGGCCCGGTTACATTCACCATCAAGTCCGGTCTCGATACCGTCGAGAGCGAATGGCAGGCAGCGTATGCTAAACATGACGTCATCAAGGCGTCACCGGTCTACGAAGCGATGGGGCAGGAAGAAAGCCGCGTCACCATCAACGGCGTTCTTCACCCGTCGCATTTCGGCTTTCAGGGAACGATCGCCGGAATGATTGCCATCAAGGATGCCCAGACGCCGGTGCCCTTGATGCGAGGGGATTTTGTCCCGCTCGGCTGGTACATCATCGAGAGTGTCAGCCGGACCGATTCCGAGATCGATGCATACGGAACCGGTCGCGAGATCCAGTTCTCGGTTTCACTTCTTCGCACGGGCGCGCCTGGGATTTCCATGGCGGCTTCCATTTTGAGGCTGTTCAACTGATGGCAACCTATCTCACTGAAATCGTGAAGGCCGATGGCTTGACGCTCCCGCGTATCGTCTGGAGCCTGTTCAAGCGCCAACCGATCGGGTTTGTCGAAAAGGTCTACACGGCCAACCGTGGCCTTGCCGATCTTGGCCCGTTGATTCCGGCCGGAACAGAGATCCGGTTCCCGCTCGATGACGTCGAGGCGGAACAGAAGTCTCAGGTCGTAAAGCTCTGGGATTGATCGATGTTCATCAATGGATCCTACAAGGTCGTCGTCGCCGGCGTCGATGTGACGTCGCGGTTTCAGCCGCATCTCCTTTCGCTGGAGGTCACCAAGTCGGCCGGTGAAGCAACCGACTCCCTTTCTATCAACCTGTCAGATCAGGAAGGCCAACTGTTTCTCCCGCAAGACCGGGCACCAATAACTGTGGTGCTCAACGGAGAGCAGGTTTTCGAGGGCTTTGTTTCCGAAGTGAATTGCTCGATCTCCAAGGGCGGTGGCCGGACAATGTCGATCACCGGCAGTTCTGCAGATCAGGGCAGCAAGATCAAAGAGCCGGCGCTCCGTCACAAGGATGATGCCAGCCTGTCAGCCGTGGCTCAGGAATGGGGATCCAAGGCCGGCCTGTCAGTACAGGTCGCCGGATCCATTTCATCGGTCACGCTGCCATACTGGATCATGCAGCATGAGAGCTTCATTTCGTGGGGTCAACGCACCGCACGCGAGGTTGGCGCCACGTTCAAGGTGATCGGGAGCCGCGCCTTCTTCACCGCCCGCAATGAGGGTCTGTCGATCTCCGGCAAGAAATTGACGTCGATATCCGCGGCCGTCGGAACAAACCTGATTGATGGGGAAATCACACCAATCATCAGCCGGCCGAAATTCAAGAAGTCGGCGGCCAAGTTCTTTGACAAGAATGAGGGTGCTCACGTCGAGGTCGAGGCTGAAACCGGCGTCGAGGGTGTTGAGGTCAAGCTCTCCGGCCACTTCAGGCAGGCGAGCGAGGGCAAGGCAAATTCCAAGGCTCAATCCGAGGGCAAGGAATCGGATCGGGAGCAGGGCTCTGGATCTGTCACCATTCTTGGCAATCCCGCAGCGGAACCTGAGGCTGAATGCAATGTCTCCGGTTGGCGCTCCGGCATCGATGGAACCTACCGCATCAACTCCGTCACCCACTCGGTCGAGAAGGGCGGCGGCTTCACCACGTCACTCGACCTGAAGCAGCCAAAAGGATCGGCCGGCAAAGACGCCCGCTGATCTACCCCGCAAAACATTGATTGGAGACTGCCATGTCCGGACTTGTCCGCGTCATCGCGCATTGGTCTGTCACAAAATACAAGTGTGACGACACGAGCCGCGATCACTACCATTTCATTTACGAAGGCGACGGGACTGAAATTGCCGGCCGCAAGAAGCCGGAAGACAACATCGTTGCCTCAGATGGCGTCTATGCCGCTCACACCCTTGGCTGCAACACCGGCTCGATCGGCGTGGCGTGCGCTGCAATGTTTGGCGCCACCTCCGTCATGGATTATGGATCCTACCCGATCACCAAGATCCAGTTCGAAGCCATGTGCAAGGGCATTGCACGGCTCTGCAAGAAGTACGGAATTCCGGTCACGCCGCGTACCGTGCTCTCCCATGCTGAAGTCCAGGGCACGCTTGGCATCAAGCAGCGCGGGAAGTGGGATATCGCCGTTCTTCCGTTTGCCAAGATCACCTCAGCAAAGTCATGCGGTGATCTGATGCGATCGACCGTCTCCGGTTACTTGGCGGCGATGCAATGATCCCGCTCTGGCTCATATCCGCCGGCAAGGCGACGTGGTCGGTCCTGCGTATCAGCATCCCGATCCCGATCATGGTTGTCCTGGCGGCGTGGCTCTGGGTGACCGTCGACAAGCAGTCGGCCGTCCGCAAGGCGGTAGACGACAGGGTGACAGCGCTGGTCGCTGGAGCACACATCGCGTCTCTTGAAGCACAAAGGGACGCCGAGGCAGCAATCTCTGCCACGTTCGCCAAAAAGGCACAGGAAGCGGAACGAAAGCTCGCTGCCGAGGTTGCCGCCCGAACCGAGTTTGAGGCAAAAGTTATCGAACTCGACAAGACAAACAACGAACTGATGGTGGACATTGATGACATCCTTTCGGCACCTCCCCCTCCTGCTTGTGTCGTTACTCCTGATATTGCTCGCCGGTTGCGGGACTGATCAGGCTGCATTCAACCGGGCGGCATCGATCGCGGCCGAAGCGTCCCTGACAAACAGGGCTATCGCCGCCGGCGAACAGAAGGCGCCCGACATCGAGAAGATGCCGAAGCGCTGCTATGAGCGCGTCTCCAGCGGCAAGAAGGAAGGCATCCGGCTCGACGCCTACGCCCTTCAGGCAAATGCCGCCCTTGTCCGCGCCAATGACGAGAAGATCGCCTGCACCGCACTTGCCGACAAGAAGATCGACATCGCCAATGGAAGGGCACCGCAATGACCAGGCGCTTCACAATTCTGATGCTGGTGCTCTATGCGATCGCGATATCGATCGGCGGGCTCGCATTGGTTGCGGCAACGGCAACCCCTGCGCGTTCCCAGACTCTTTGTGGTCCGCTCCCAGATCTTTTGAATGCCTTCCGGCGCAAGTATAAAGAGCAAGTGATTTGGTCTGGAGAAAGTCTGTCCGGACGATATCTGATTATTGCAAGCGGTGACGGGAGTTGGACCATGATCCATGTAGGCAAATCTGGAGAGCCGGCATGCATCTTGGCGACAGAAAAAAAGAACGTGACCGACCGTGGAACCTGATGTGATGGCAATGAAAAGCAGAGAGGCAGGATCATGACATTAGGGGAGCTACTTTCTCAAGACCGCATTATCCCTGCTCTAGCGGGGATGGCCGGGGCCGCCGCCATGGCCGCAACCGATTGGCGCTCCCCTTGGCGTCTACTGCAGCACGTCTTTGTCGGCACGGCGACAAGCGCTGTTGCCACTCCGATCTTCGCGCCAGCGATCTCACAGGCTCTCGGGTTTCTAGCTGTTGACGTTTCCGCACAGGAGAACGCCTCGGCTTTTCTCGTCGGCGCCTTCGGCATCTATTTCTTTGAGTTTGCCCGTGAGGTCTGGAAGGCAAAAGCCAAGAACCCAATGAATTCATCAGATGGGAATCACGACAAGAAGGAGGACGGACAATGAGCACGTTGTCTCATGCCGTTCAGGCATTGCAGCGAGTGAATAATCGCGGCCTGTCCGTGGCGATGGCCATGATGTCCGCCTATTTGATTTGGGATGGGTTGCCGGCAAGCCTTTGGCTCGATGTCAGATCCGTTGTGGTTTTTGATGCACAGCAGGGTGAAGCGCCTAAAATGCAGATCGATCGCAATATCCGGCGCGATTTTGACGGGGTTTACAGGGTCGAATTTGAGAGACAAAATCGATTTGGGCTGTTCACAATTATACCCAAGCTCAACACAACCGACTCTGTTAGCTACAACACCGACGCACGCCCTCCAGCGGACATTGATCTTGACTGGTGGACGTATCCAAAAACAGTCCGGCTTGATCCTGGTTCATACCGGATTGAAACGTGCTGGACCATAAAGCTGATGTTACTCGCCGATCGTCATACGTGCGTGAAAAGCAACGTGTTTCGGATCCTGCCAAGACAAAGCAGCGACGGCTAGATTAATCGGTGGATTTGGAATGGTGATCAGCATTCGCGCTGTCACAAAAGTTGCTGGCCGTGCCTCCAAACTGATCTCGCTTGTGGAGGTCTACGCGACACTGAAGTGTTTCTGCTTTCGCTTCATCAGGCGTAATGCGAGACTTGAACCGCTACCTCACCAGCATGGCGGCCTATGCTCCGGAACCGGCTTTCACCGGGAATTCACCGGTTAAAATACTCATATTCTGCAGAAGATTAACCCACGCACCCGCGGCTTTTGGTCATGCTCGCCGGTTGCGAAGACCACAACGTCGTTCTCCGCGATTTCCCGCCTTGCCCGCAGATCCCATCCGCGATGGATAAAGACAGGGCCTCCCCAGATCAACTTTGCTCTGGTGAAGGCGTCATCTGTGAACCCGACGTAGTGGATGCAGCGTGTCGTCATCTGCAAAGGTGAGGGGCACAAAAGAAATCCATCTTTCGGTTCAACAGGCTCAGGTGAGGGGCGAATTTTCCCAACGCTTTGAAACGCAGGATTATTGCCAGATTTCTCGACCGCACCAGCACATTTCTCTAAATACCGTTCTGTTACATGAAATCAGCGGCTTGCCTTGATTTTATCAAGACCTTTTGCTCGGTGATGCCTACGTCCGTCGCCAGCCCGGACAAGGCTGTGCCGGAGCACAACCCAAGACGCTGAGCCTTGCGCAGCACACCAGCAGTTAAAGGGCGTTTTCGTTGACCTGAGTCAACGATGTAGGCCTCGCCATATGCCCCAATTTGCATGTTCGAATATCTGGGGGCAAATCATGTTTCGCGTCGTCGCATTGACCGCCATTTTACTGACTTCCGTCGCCTTTGCTGGTGATGGTGCAAATGAATTGGCTTTGACAGGACATGTCGAGGGCTATTTGGGCAGCGCAAAAATCGCCGAGACAGGCGTATGGTCAGGCGGCGGGGCTGCGCGGGTTAATGCCACATTTGACAAACGGTGGAACGGCGAAGGCGAAATCTTCTTTGACCGACTGTTCAATGACGAAGGCGATCTGACCGCGTTCGGCGGCGCTGCGCACATATATTGGCGCGATCCATCGGCATTTGCCGTTGGCGCCTTTGCCAGCATCAACGGCCTGTCGGGCAATGGGGAGCATTTTGCCAACCATTTTCGTGTGGGTCCGCAGTTTCAGGTCTACTCCGATTCGATAACGTTTTACGGACAGGCTTGGTACGGTCTGGAACAGGACGTCGGCGGCGGCGATGAAATGACTGAATTCGGCGCCAGGGCGTTGGTTCGCTACTATCCCACCGACAATATTCGTCTGGATGCGGAGTTGGCTTATCTGGATGTCAACAACAGCTGGATTGATGCGGCAGGCCTCATAGGCGGTTTGCAGGCAAATTACCGATTCGCCAATAATCCTTGGACTGTTTTCGGCCGCTTCCAAATCGACCATCCAATGCAGGATGCCGAATTTGTCGGTGATCTCCATCGTTTCAATGTCGGCCTGCGCTACAGCTTCGGCTCCTCGTCGATTAAAGGTGAAGACCGAATCGGCGCCGCAATGGAAGCGCCTACAAGGATTATCCATTTCTTCGCGAAGTAAGCCGTCGGCGCGCTTCATTGCCTTTGGGGAAAATCAAAAACCGGAGATTTTTTGATTCCAATCAACATGTTGGTTGGAGCGTTAAATCCTTTGTCACAAGCAATTTTTCGGTCTATGCGGTTTCACCCGTCCAGCCTTCGGGAGCGTAGCCGTGGCAGATCTTAGCGATACAAATATGGATGACTCGGCGCTTGCGCCAGGAGCGATGCTCTATGACGACGATGGCGTCGTCCGCTCCAGCTATCTTGCCCATATCGGTGCGGCGATTGCTGACCGGGATACGCTGACGCTGCAGCGCGAAGTCGCCGAATTTCACGAAACTGAACTTGCCGATCTCATCGAAGCACTCAATCAGGATCAGCGCCTCGCTTTGGTGCGCCTGCTTGGCAAGGAGTTTGACCTTGCGGCTTTGACCGAGGTTGACGAAGCCATCCGTCTTGAGATCGTCGATGCCCTGCCGAATGAAGACCTTGCGGTCGCCGTTCAAGAGCTTGATTCGGACGATGCGGTCTACATCCTTGAAGACATGGACGCCGAGGATCAGGAGGAAATCCTTTCCCGGCTGCCGCATGAAGAGCGAATCATTCTCCAGCGCGCCCTGAAGTACCCGGACGAATCGGCCGGCCGGCGCATGCAGACCGAGTTTGTCGCCGTCCCGACTTTCTGGACTGTCGGCCAGACCATCGACTATCTGCGCGATGAAAAGGAACTGCCGGAGCGGTTCAGCCAGGTCTATGTTGTTGATCCGGTGTTCAAATTGTCCGGGGCGGTCGATCTCGACCAAATCCTGCGCACCAAGCGTTCCGTCAAGATCGAAGACATCAAGCACGAAACCCGTCACGCCATTCCGGTCGACATGGATCAGGAAGAAGCTGCCGCGATCATGCAGCAATACGACCTTTTGTCTGCGGCCGTGGTCGATGAAAACGAGCGCATGGTCGGCGTTCTGACCATTGATGACGTGATCGACGTCATTCAGGAAGAGGCGGAAGAAGACATACTGCGCCTCGGCGGCGTCGGTGATGAAGAACTTTCTGACAATGTGTATGAAACCGCGAAATCCCGCTGGCCTTGGCTGTTCGTCAATACCGGCACGGCGCTGATCGCCTCGACCGTTATCGGCCTGTTCGATGCGACCATTTCGCAAATGGTGGCGCTGGCGGTCCTGATGCCGATTGTCGCCTCCATGGGCGGCAACGCCGGCACGCAGACCATGACCGTGACGGTGCGCGCCCTTGCGACCAAAGACCTCGACATCTACAACGCCGCCCGCG
This sequence comes from Rhizobiaceae bacterium, assembly GCA_041751995.1. Classification (GTDB taxonomy): domain Bacteria; phylum Pseudomonadota; class Alphaproteobacteria; order Rhizobiales; family Rhizobiaceae; genus JANMEX01. The sequence goes on from JBGSHY010000109.1 coordinate 25,605, forward strand.
TTATCCGCCGCGAGGCTCTGATCGGCCTGTCAAACGGGTTGATTTTCGCTCTGGTCGTCGGCTTTGTCGCCTCGTTCTGGTTTGGCGACCACAATATCGGCATCGTCATCGGTGTGGCGCTGATCGTCAATCTGATGGCTGCCGCGATGGCAGGCATATTGATCCCGCTGGTATTGCAGAAAGCGGGCGCTGACCCGGCGCTGGCGTCCAGCGTGTTTGTGACGATGGTCACTGACGTCGTCGGCTTCTTTTCGTTCCTCGGTTTTGCCACTTGGTGGTTCCACCTCGGATGATGGCGCTTCAATTTTGCTGCATCAATTGACTTTTACGTAAATATTGTTTCCAAGACTTGGGCGGCGGCGCAGGGGCGACGCAACGCATGAAAGTGCATGACCAATGCGTGAATTTTACACGATCACCGAGCTGACGCGCGAGTTCGACATTTCGACGCGCACCATCCGCTTCTATGAGGACGAAGGGCTGATCCGCCCGGTGCGCCGTGGCCGCACCCGCCTGTTCCGGCCGTCAGACCGGCATTTGCTCAAGCAGATCCTGCGCGGCAAACGTCTCGGCTTCTCCATCGCCGAGATCAACGAGATCGTGCAGATGTACAAGGAGCCGCCGGGCGAGGCGGGTCAACTGCGCCTGATGATGAAGCGTGTCGAAGAAAAGCGCGCCATGCTGCGCCAGAAGCGCAAGGATATCGAAGAAACACTCGCCGAGCTTGATGCGGTGGATGAGTCCTGCATCGAGCGGCTGGCGGAGCTTGGCGTCAACACTTAAAGCCAGCGGCGGACCTTGTGGGTGTAATCGCGCCAGTTCTTGCCGAACTTCGACGCCAGATGCGCTTCCTCGCGCTCGATCGCCATTTTCTGTGTGATGATTGCGGCAAGGAACGCCAGCGGTATGAACCAGATCATACCCGCCATCAGCCCGGCGCCAATGGTAAGCATGGTGTTGGCAACGTAGATCGGGTTGCGCGAAAAGGCATAGGGGCCGGTCGTGACGAGATGATCGGCCGCCTTGTTCGGCATGATCGTCGTCTTGTGCCGGTGCATGGTGCGCATGGCGTTGAAATCGATCAGCAGCGCAAGTGCAATCAGCATGAAGCCGATCCCGAACAGAAAGTCGGAAAAGGGCGAATGCGGCCAAGGCAGCGGCAGTACATAGCCCGAAAGCGCGCCCAAGAGGATAGCAGTCGCATAAATCACCGGCGGCCAGGGAAACACGTTCGGGCGTTTGTCATAGGGCGTCATGGTTTACTCTCCCGCGGCTTTCGCGGTGCATTGGCTGGCAGTTTCGAGGATTTCCGGATCGCTTGCAACATCCCGCTTGCCGTCAAGAACTTCCGCGAAAATACCTTTGGATTCAAGTGTTTGCTGCACGCAATTGCAGAAGTTTCGGCAAAACATCTCGGTGGCCGATGGCATGCAACTGGTGACACAGGATTGCGTATAAGCGGCGGTCCGGTCTGGCGGTGCAATCTGGGTGGCTAGATAGAGCAACCCGAACAGCACCGGCTGGTGAATCAAATAATAGGCGAGCGAATGTTTGCCGAGGAATGCGAGTGCGCGTGCCGGCTGCCGTTCAGCGTCCGTGAGTGTCGCAAGTCTTGGAGCTAAACTACTTGCCAAAAAATATTTCCCGATGGCCAGCCCCAACAGAACGGCGCCGGTCCACGGAAACACCGGCACATAGTCGTTTGCCCGTGGCAGGTTTTCCGCTAGGCCAATCCACCAGAACCACGGGGCATCGAAAATCGAGCTGCGGTAATAGTTCGGCAGCGCGAGAACGAGGAGTGCCGCAACGAATATGACAATGGTGGGCAGGCGCACGAATAGCAGGGCAATCACTGACGCCAGCGCGATCTGGTGCAGTATGCCAAAAAACACAAATGCGCCGGGTGTCGCGAACCAGGTCGCCACGCTGATTGCTGTCGCTGCCGCGCCGATATGCAACAGGCGGCGCAGGAAAGCGTCGCGGCGAATGCCGCTGCCGTGCGCCAGGGCAAAGCTTATCCCTGCCAGCAACAAGAACGTGAAGGCGATGCCCCGCGCGTACCATTTGAAGCCAAATGCCGAAGTCATGCCTGGGTCGGCATAGCCGAAAAACTCCAGATCCCATGAGAAATGAAAGGTCGTCATGGCGATCAGCGCCAATCCGCGCGCAACATCCAGTGCGGCAACGCGCGGCATTCGCGGGGTGGTCGGTTCCATTGCTGTGGTCAAAGCGTCTTTTTCCTGTTGCTTCGGGCTAGCATGCTTCCCGCCACGGCATAAAGATCATATGCACGGCAAATGACATTTGATGAGACCGACAGTTCATTGCACCCGGTAGCCCCGGCAGGTCTGCGCCTTGCGGTATCCGTTGTTGTCTATCAAGAAAGCCGTTTTTTGCTGGTCGAGCGGGCAAACAACCCCGGCAAAGGCATGTCCGCATTCCCGGGTGGCAAAGTCGAAGCTGGTGAGTCGCTCAAGGACGCCGCCCGGCGTGAACTATTGGAGGAAACCGGCCTGACGGCTGGGGAAATACGCCCGTTGACCCAAGTGACCATCCACGGCGCCGCCGGCGGGTTTCTGCTGCATGTTTTTCTCGCCGAATCGGTGACTGGCGATCTCGTCGCCGGGGATGACGCGGCGGCTGCCTGTTGGCATTCGCTTGAAGAACTGAATGCCTTGGCCGTGCCACAATCGGTGCGTGAAGTGGCTTTGTTGGTGGCGGGGTCCGGGTCTTGAAATTTGTCTCTAGGATATTCAGCAAGCGGTTGTTTTTCGCCGTTGTTTGCCTGTTCAGCACAACGAGCGTTTTGAATGCCCAGCAGGCCATCACTCCCGACCCGCCCTATCAGGCCAAGCTTGAGCGGCTCGCCGAAGTGCTTGGCTCGATCCATTTCCTGCGCCGCCTTTGTGGTGAGCAATCAACCGTTTGGCGCGATTCGATGGGCGAATTGATTGAAAACGAGGTTCCAACACCGGAACGCAGGGCAAGACTGACTGCCAGCTTCAATCACGGCTACCGCTCGTTTGATGGCGTTTACATGCGTTGCACCGATGCCGCTGCTGAAGCCTTGTCCAGGTTCATGAGTGAAGGTGAAGCCCTGACGCTCGATGTCGCAACCCGTTATGGAAACTGACCGGTCAGTGTCTATCTGGCCATTTACGATGAATTAACTTTCTGCCAAACGAACAGGTGTGAAGTCTCAAGTTTATGCTACTAATTTAACGGGACATTAACGACGCTGAACTGGCGTCGAGGGTGAGAAAAATGACTGTGACAGAGGCCGAACTGCACGAGCGCATCCTTCAGGAAAAGCGTTTGGTTGCCTTGGAAGTGCAGACGGAGGCATGGGCCGACGGCATTTTAGAAGGTGTTGATCCGGAAATCATGGCGATGGCCGGGATGGAAACGATCCTTGCGCATCTTGTGCGCGAATGCGGCGCGGAATCCGCGCGCTCTTTGCTCGCTGCGATGCAGCAGCAGCTCGAATCCGGCATGTTCCGCAGCCAGGAATGGCTCAACTGATCATGGCGAGGGTTCGGTCCCACAGCGCTGTTGCGCTCTGGCTTCTGGCCGGGGGATTTTTCTTTGGCATGTCGCCTGCTCAGGCAGCGGGATGGCAAGGCGCTGGCGCCCAGTTAGCGCTGAGCGAAATCAAACGTGAGGAACTGCCCCCGCCTGGCGGCAATGTCGCCAATCCGGGCGATACGGTTAACCCGACAACGCAGGTTCCCGCTCCGGATCCGATAGGGCCGGTCATGAATCCGGACGGAGAAGATCCCGAATCGCCGACGGACAAGCCTGCTGATGGCACCGAAGGAGAGGGCGATCCCAATGATCCGGCCCGCCCGAACCTTGACCCCGATGCGCCGCTTCCGGTTATTGAATATGATTTGACCAAGTTGCCGGAAGCCGTGCTAACTATGCACGGCAAGCTGATCGAGGCCGCCAAAAGCGGCAGCATCGAAAACCTGCGCGCGCTGATCGGCACGGGCGAGGAGAGCACGCAATTTTCGCTTGGCGGCACCACCGAAGACCCGTTGAAATATCTCTTGAGCCTTTCCGGAGATGAAGGCGGGCAGGAAATCCTTGCGATTCTTCTTGAAATTCTTGACGCAGGCTACGTTCATCTGGACGTCGGCACACCGCAGGAACTCTATATCTGGCCGTATTTTTTCGCCATTCCGCTGGACAAGCTGGATGATCGTCAGAAGGTAGAATTGTTCAAGATTGTCACATCCGGCGATGTCGAGGACATGAAGAGCTTCGGCGCCTACATATTCTACCGCGCCGGCATTTCACCGGACGGAAAATGGCGGTTCTTCCTGGCGGGCGAATAACCTCTGGTTCAGACCGGTAGCGCTTCGTTGAACACCACAGCCTCGCCCGCCGCCGCCTCCAGAATATCACCGTCCCGCATCACTTCGTGCCCGCGCACGATCGTGCCGACAGGCCAGCCTTGCACGGTCTTGCCGTCATAGGGCGTCCAGCCCGGCTTGGAGCCGATCCAGGCGTTGGTGATGGTCTCGCGGCGCTTCATGTCAACGATGGTGAAGTCGGCATCATAGCCCGCCGCAATGCGGCCCTTTCGGGCGATGCCGAACAGGCGCTGCGGGCCGTGTGAAGCCAGATCGACAAATCGCTCGATGGTCAGCCTGCCGTTGTTTACATGGTCGAGCATCACTGGCACCAATGTCTGCACCCCGGTCATGCCGGATGGCGAGGCGGGGTAGGGCTTGGCCTTCTCCTCGAGCAAGTGCGGCGCGTGGTCGGAGCCAAGCACATCGACAATACCTTGGCTGATGCCGGTCCAGATGCCGTCACGGTGATGTGTCTCGCGTACCGGCGGGTTCATTTGCAAAAGCGTGCCGAGCGTCGCGTAATCGTCAGACGACAGTGTCAAATGGTGCGGCGTCGCCTCGCAGCTGGCAACATCCTTGTTGTCCTTGAGGAATGCGATTTCCTGTTTGGTCGAAATGTGCAGCACGTGAATGCGCGCCCGCACCTGCCGGGCAATCCTGACCAGCCGCTCCGTGCACATCAGCGCGGCAATCTCGTCGCGCCAGACATGATGCGAGGAGGGATCGTTCTCGACGCGAAGGTTCATCCGCTCGCGCAGGCGAAACTCGTCTTCGGAATGGAATGCCGCGCGGCGGCGGGTGTTGCGCAGGATCGAGGCGACGCCTTCATCGTCTTCGACCAAAAGGTCGCCGGTGGACGAGCCCATGAACACCTTGATGCCGGCCGCACCAGGCAGCCGTTCCAGTTCCGCCACGTCGTTGGCGTTGTCCCGTGTGCCTCCAACCCAGAAGGCAAAGTCGCAGTGCATCCGATGCGTTCCGCGCCGGACCTTGTCGGCAAGCGCTTCGGCGCTGGTGGTCAGCGGCTTGGTATTCGGCATTTCAAACACTGACGTCACGCCGCCTAGCACCGCTGCGCGGGAACCGGATTCCAGATCTTCCTTGTGCTCCATTCCCGGCTCGCGGAAATGCACCTGACTGTCGATCACGCCCGGCAGGACATGCAGACCCGTGCAGTCAATAACCCGTCCGCCAGCGCTTGCGGTAATGTTGCCTATGTGGGCGATCCTCCCGTCACGCACGCCGATGTCGCGCACCCCGACACCGTCCTGATTGACCACCGTGCCGCTCTTGAGAACCAGATCATAGGTCTTTGTCATCAGCCTGTCCGCTTTGCCTTGCCGTCTTGCTTTCAGCGGCTTACGTAATGACAAATCCAAACGCAAGAAAAACGGATATTTCGACACCAATGCCACAGGCCATTCTCACCGAACGCGCCCAAATCCATGTCAGCGGAGCGGATGCGCAGCATTTTCTGCACAATCTGGTGACCTGCGATATCGAAGGCATGCCGCAGGGCGTCTGGATGGCGGGCGCGCTGTTGACAGCGCAGGGAAAGATCCTGTTCGGCTTTCTGGTCGCGCGGGAAGGAGATGGCTTTGTCCTTGAACTGGACGAACAGGATGCTGCCGATTTTCACAAGCGGCTCAAGTTCTACCGCCTTCGGGCCAAGGTGGAGATATCCGAGCCTGTGCCTGTCGCCATCGCCGTGGCATGGGATATTGGAGCCACTGATCCCGTCGCCCAAAAGGATGGCCGGTTCGCCGCCTTGGATGTCTGGCGTTCGGCCCGTTCGGAGTTTGCACATGGTGATGCGGATGCGTGGACCTTGCTGCGCATCAGGCACGGCCTTGCCGAACCCCATGCGGACTATGCATACAGCGATGTCTTCCCGCATGATGTGAATCTCGATCAGATCAACGGCGTCTCTTTCAAAAAGGGCTGCTATGTCGGGCAGGAGGTTGTCTCCCGAATGCAGCATCGCGGCACGACCCGGAAGCGGCTAATGGTTGCCACGGGTGAAAGTCCGATCGCCAGCAGCGCAGAGATCAAGGCAGGCGGAAAAGCCGCCGGTGTCATCGGCTCCGTGTCAGGCGTGGCCGGAATGGCGCTGGTGCGCCTTGACCGGATCAAGGATGCGCTCGACAAGGGCGAACCCGTCACTGCCGGTGACCTGGCCATCACGCTTCAATTTCCCGAAAGCGTCAGCTTTGGCTGGCCGGCTGTCGTCGAACCGGAAGCCTGACATGGCGGAACCCAAAGCCCTTCGCGCATGGCAGCGCATGTTGTCCGGGCGTCGGCTCGACCTCCTCGATCCGTCGCCGCTCGACATTGAAATCTCCGATATTGCCCATGGCCTTGCCCGTGTCGCGCGCTGGAACGGGCAGACCTTTGGCGCTCATGCTTTCTCTGTCGCCCAGCATTCTCTGCTGGTCGAGGATGTGTTTTTCCTGATGGAGCCCGATGCCCGCGCCGATGCACGGCTGGTGGCGCTGCTTCACGATGCGCCCGAGTATGTGATCGGCGACATGATCTCGCCGTTCAAGGCCATCGTCGGCGGTGAATACAAGCTGGTGGAAAAGCGGCTGCAGCGCGCCATCCATTTGCGATTTTCCCTCGCCGCCGATGCGCCCGCCGGATTGATCGCCAAGATCAAGAAGGCCGATCAGGTTGCCGCCTATTTCGAGGCGACGATGCTGGCCGGCTTTGCCGACGCCGAGGCCAGTCGCCTGTTTGGCCGCCCGCGTGGCTTTTCAGCCGACCAGTTTGACCTGACGCCCTGGGCAGCCACAATCGCTCAGAAGCGTTTTTTCGACCGTTTCGCCACGCTTGAAAAATCGCTGCTTGGACTGACCAAACGAACGGGAACCGCCTGATGCCACATATCATTGTAACGCCCTTGTCGCGCCTTCTGGAAATATCCGAAGCGCATCGGGCGAGCCGGATCGTGACGCTGATCAATTCGGCGACTTTGGTTGAGCGGCCACGGCATGTGGCCGAAAAAGATCATCTTTTCCTCGGTTTCAACGACATTGTTGAACCACGCGAAGGTCTCACTCCGCCCGGCGAAACCCATGTACGTGCGGCTTTCGCCTTTGCCGACACATGGGACCGCGCCCAGCCGATGATCGTCCACTGCTATGCCGGCATTTCCCGCTCGACTGCCGGGGCCTACATGACCTCGCTCTATCTCAATCCCTATCAGGATGAGCTGGCGCTGGCGCAAGAGCTGCGCCGCCGCTCACCGTCCGCCACGCCCAATATCCGCCTTGTCTCGATCGCCGATGACATTCTTGGCCGCAAGGGGCGCATGGTTGATGCGATCAAATCCATCGGGCGCGGCGCGGACGCTTTCGAGGGCGTGCCCTTCATTCTGCCAATCAACGGACAGGACTGATGTGCGGCCGCTACTCGATCACAGCGACACCCGAAGATGTCGAGGAATTCTTCGCTGTCGATGATGTTGACCCATTCCCGCCGCGCTACAACATCGCCCCGACACAGCCGATCCTGATGATCCGCCAGGGCGCGCGTTCGGAACCTGGCTCCAACCGTCCAGAGCGCGAATCCGTGCTGGTCCGCTGGGGCCTGATTCCCTCCTGGGTTAAAGACGTGAAGGCGTTCCCTCTGCTGCTCAACGCCCGCTCGGAATCGGTCATTGAGAAACCGTCCTTCCGCGGTGCCATCCGTCATCATCGCACACTTGTTCCGGCATCCGGATTTTACGAATGGAAGCGTACAGGCGAAAAGAAAAGCCAGGCCTATTGGGTGCGCCCGCGCAACGGCGGGCTGATCGCCTTTGCCGGCCTGATGGAGACCTATCTTGCGCCCGACGGCAGCGAGATTGACACCGGCGCGATCCTGACGACGGAGTCCAACAAGGCGTTCATGCCGATCCATGACCGCATGCCGGTGGTTATCCAGCCGGAGCATTTCGGGCGATGGCTGAACTGCCGCGATTTCGAGCCGCGTCAGGTGGCGGACCTGTTTTCCGCCGCCGAGCCGGACTTTTTTGACGCCATCCCGGTGTCCGACAAGGTCAACAAAGTGGCCAATGTCACGCCCGACATCCAGGATCGCATCAATTTGAACGAAGCGGCAAAGCAGGCGGAAACCAAGCCAGTGGAAAAACCTTCCGGCAAAAATCAAATGAAACTGTTCTGAAGCTGCTACCGGTCAAACTGTAGCTGTCGCAATGGATTTATCGCGACAGAGGCATGCAGAAAATGATCCGAGAATTCAGCGTCGAACTGACCGAAACCGACCGCAAGCGCATGACAGATGCCGTTTCCGTTGGCCGCGTTGTTCCCGAGCCCAACCCGGGCCGCAAGACCTTTGCTTTCGACGACAAGGCGCTGACCGCTATCGCAGGCGATTCGTTCGAGCGCTTCCTTTGGGCGAGTTTTGACCGGATCGAGGAAAACGACGGCTCGATCATTCTGGCCAGTGACAAGGGCGTCTCGTTCTTCCTGCCGGTCGAAAAGCTGCAGGATCCGCAAGTCCGCCGCGCCATCTATGATTATGTAACAGGCCGGGTTGCCGTTCACGGCTAAGCCGCTATCAATGCAGGAATGATTTCAGCCTTCCTCAACGGCTTCGCCCTCGGAGCCTCCCTCATCATCGCCATCGGTGCGCAAAATGCCTTCATCCTGAAGCAGGGCCTTTTGCGCCAGCATGTGTTCATCCTGTGCCTGATTTGCGCCGCATCCGACGCACTGCTCATCGCCGCCGGTGTCGGCGGGCTTGGCACGCTGGTGTCCTCGCATCCAACGCTGGTGCAGGCTGTGACGCTGTTCGGCGCGCTGTTTCTGGCGGCTTACTCGTTCATCGCGTTTCGCCGGGCTTTTCATGCATCGTCGATGGGCGTCAGCGGCGAGGGAACCAGCCTCAAACGCGCCATCGCGGCCTGTCTCGCCTTCACCTTCCTCAATCCGCACGTCTATCTCGACACGGTGCTTCTGCTCGGCGGGCTGTCGTCGCGCTATTCAGGCGATGCGCGCACAGCCTATGGCGCGGGCGCGGTCATCGCTTCGTTCGTCTGGTTCTTCGGGCTTGGTTATGGCGCGCGGCTTTTGCTGCCGCTGTTCCAGAAGCCGATGGCCTGGCGCGTACTGGACGTCATCATCGGCATTGTCATGGCGCTGATCGCGCTCAGCCTTGCCGCGCATTATCTGCGCGGGTGATGCAAACCAAATTGTCTTTGGAAGAAGTTGGTACGCCCAAGGGGAATCGAACCCCTGTTTGCGCCGTGAAAGGGCGCCGTCCTAACCGCTAGACGATGGGCGCGCGGTGCGGTTTCTATAGTCAGGAAGTTTGCAGGCCGCAACCCCGCAAATGCACGAATAAGGAAATTTTCCGGAGAGAATATCTGGGTTTATTTCCGCCGTGAGCAGCGCCAGTTCCAGTCACGGTCCGGGCCGATGTCAATGTGCACCGAGTTGGTATGGCAATAGGTGCCAACACCGCCGCGCCCGGGCATGGATCGCGCATATTTCGCCAGTTCCCATTTGCCGACGCCCGCGATCTGGATATCGACGGCGGCGCAATACATGTGCAGTGAGTTTTTCGCGCCGCGCACGCGCCGGTTATACCCCGGACTGCGGTAACCGGAAGTCACCACGACACTGCGGCCATAATGCGATTCGAGCTTTTTCAGCATCCGCACAAGTTGCGGCTTGATACAGGCCACGTCCACGCTGTCACGCTGGACCTTCAAGCCGTTCGGAGCGAGGCGGCCAAGACCGGCGGCTGAGGCCAACAGGATCGGGCCGTCATCGGTTTCGCCAATATCAACGTCGGCATCGCTGTCGAGCGAATCTCGCCGCTTGATTTCGAACAGCGCACCTTTGCGCACGCCGGGCAGATCGCCATTTTCCAGATTTGGCTCGGAGCGCGGCGCGGCACTTTCCAGCGATGCATCCGTCAGCTTCAGTTGCGGTGTTTCGAACTCGGCAGCCGCTGCAGATGCGAGGGCCGCCGATTTCGGGGCTGGAGCCGCAAGCGCCAACTGCGTTTCTGCGGGCAGGGGCGCAGGCGCTGCCTGTTTTGCAGCCGACTTTTGCTTGGTGTCGCCAAACATGGCGGCAAACAAAGTCTTGCGCGGCTTTTTCACCGGAGGCTGCGGCGCTGCGTCCAAAAACTGCTGCTCGGGCGGTGCTGCAGTCAATTCCTGAGCCGGCAGTGCGGCAGATGCCGCTGCGCTTACCAGTTGCACCTGTTGCGCACTGGGGTCGGGTGCGCCAAATCTTGCTGCATCGACAGGCTGCGACGCGGTTTCAACAATCGGCTGCGGCTGCGCCATCGCCAGCTGCGTTTGTCCGGCTGTGCCGGCATTCCCCGGAGTGGTTCCAGCCGCCGCTGCCGTGATTGCAGTCTGCTCGGTGGACGCCAGGGCGAATGAAGGATCATTGGCCGGACGCGATCCGACGAGAATTTGTGCAGGCGCACCATCAGCCGGTGCCGCGCCTGGCAAAGGCGCCGTGGCACCTTCTGTCATGGCAAGCGTTGCGGAATTTTGGTCGGCAGGAACTGGAATCTGTCCCGGCGCGGCGGGATCTGCGGGCGCGGTATTCGTCGTCTGCGGCTGCAGTGACGCTGCTGTCGTGTCTATGCTCGATACTGTGGAGGTGCATGACGAAAGAAGAATCGCGGCAATGACCGGAAGGACCATCAAATGTCGGTGGCGCAAGCGCGGCAATTTGGGCGGTTTAACGTCCAATCCAGTACCCGATCCCTGTTCCGCCTGGCAACTTGACCGGCGGTTTGTTTCTTTGGCCCCAATACGCGAAGCCTGAATTTGGTCGATGGTTTAGGCGATTTGAGTAGAAACCGCAACTTTGCGCTAACTGCGGATTGAGGCAAAAACGTGATAGGTCAAAGGCATCCTGTTGCCGCAGCGTCAGATGCGCTCTTTCACGTATGTTCCCGGCGCATCACACAGCGGTTCAACCCTGCCGCCCCCCGGTTCGCGCGCGTCCACCATCTCCGAATTCAAATTTATCAGCCAATTGTTCCAGAATGGCCACCACGATCCGGGATGCTCCTTGGCGGTTTCCATCCAGGTTTCGAGGTCGCCCTCGGCCGGGCCGCCGGTCCAATATTGGTATTTCTGCTTGCTTGGCGGGTTGACGATACCGGCGATGTGGCCGGAGCCTGCCAAAACAAAGGTTGGTTCCACGCCGAAAAAGCGGCAGCCGTGAAAGACGGATTTGGCCGGGGCAATGTGATCTTCGCGGGTGGCGATCGTCAACACCGGGATCTTTACATCCTGCAAATGGACCGGATCTTTTCCCAGAACCATCAGGTCCTTGGTGAGCGAATTGTTCAGGTAGCATTCGCGCAGGTAGAAAGAGTGGTTGGCTGCGGTCATCCGTGTCGAATCCGCATTCCAGTACAAAAGATCAAACGGTGTCGGCTGTTTGCCCTTGAGATAATTGTTGACCACATAGGACCAGATCAGCTCATTCGAGCGCAGCATATTGAATGCTGTCGCCATCTTGGTGCCTTCAAGATAGCCCTTGGTGAACATCGACTGCTCGAGCGCCTGGATCTGGTCTTCATCAACAAAAACAAGCAGATCTCCGGCATAGGTGAAGTCGACTTGTGTGGTGAAGAAGGTTGCCGAGACAATCCGGTGCTCGTTTTCCCGCGCAAACAGCGCCAATGCGCCTGACAGAAGCGTCCCGCCGACGCAATATCCCACCGCATTGATTTCCCGCTCGCCTGTCGAGGCTTCGATGGCATCGAGGCCAAACTGCAGACCTTCCCGGATGTAGTCGGTCCAGTCCTTGAGAGCGTGCCGTTCGTCCGGATTGATCCAGGAAATCACGAACACGGTATGGCCTTGCTCGACCGCCCAGCGGATGAATGATTTGTCCGGATTGAGGTCAAGCACGTAGAATTTGTTGATCCAGGGCGGGCAGATCAGGAGAGGGCGCTTAAATACCTTGTCGGTCGTCGGCGTGTATTGGATGATTTCAGCCAGCGCCGAACGCGCCACGACCTTGCCCGGTGTGGCGGCGATGTTTTCGCCAATCACGAATGGCTTGTCGTCCACCTGGCGGATTTTCAGGTCGCCATGTCCGGCGGCGATGTCTTCGGCGAGCATGGTCATCCCGGACACAAGGTTCTGCCCGCTGGAGGCCATGGTTTCCTTGTAGAGTTCCGGATTGGTCATCACAAAATTGGATGGTGAGAAGGCGTTGGTGACGACCTGCGTATAAAACGCCGCCTTGTGACGCGTGTGTTCGTCCAGACCTTCCGTTTTGGTCACAAGGTCTGCGGCCCACTTTGATGTAACGAGATAGGTCTGTTTCAGGAAATCGAAGAAGGCGTTCTTGGACCAGTCCTCATCGTTGAAGCGCTTGTCGCCCCGTTCGGGTTTGACCAGATCCTCAACCGGCTCCCCGCCCAGTCGCTGCGCGGCATTCGACCAGACAGCGAGAAACTGTGAATAGAGCATGGTCTGCGCTTCAAGCGCCCGGCGTGGGTCCGACAGCCAATATTCGGTTACACTGGAAAGCGTCTTGGCGACATCGACCAGGGGCTCAGCGAAATTCTCCGCCTTCTGGCCTGCTTCACGTGGCGCAAGCCAAGCAGATGCAGCCTTGCCCGCAGCTTCCACCATGCGTGCCATGTTGACAGCAAAAGCATCGGGATCCTTTACGAGAAAAGGCTCGATGAGCTTCTCGTCCGTGCCGATGTTTTTGTCTTGATTTTCAGCCACGCGCCGATTCCTCCCAGAAGGCGTTTTATTGACATATTATCGTTAGAACAGGATAGGCTTACAATTATCAATTGGCAGTGTGGTTTACATGGCAGACATGACATTATTTCAGGGCTTCTCAAAGCATTCTAAGGCTATGGGCGGGCTTTTGTTGATTCTTGTGCCGGTTCTTGGCGGCTGCGCGACTGCATCCATCGACAATGCCGTGCCAACCTCCACGCAGCCCCTCGCACAGGATGCCATGGCCGCACCGGCTGCACCGGCGGCAGAGCCGGTTCCGCCGCGCACCGGCGCGCCGATCAACACCGGTTCCTACCCGAACATCAACATCGTTCCCGAGGGCGTCACGTCCCAACTGACCGATGCGGAATCAGCAAATTTGCGCAACACGCTTTATGCCGAAAAAGACGCGCAGCGCATGCCGGGCGAGCCAGTGGAAGCCTACATCGCGCGCCTTCGCAAGCTGCAGAAACTTGGCTCCACCCATGCTGCCGCTGCGCTCGCGCAAATCGAAGCCTCCCAGTAGCCCCCGACCGGCATTTTCTATCGACGATTAGACCTGATGCGTGTATAGGCCGCGCAAATCCTGGAGCCCTGACCAATGGAAGAATTCCACAAAGTCCGCCGTCTGCCGCCATACGTGTTTGAGCAAGTCAACCGTCTGAAGGCCAGCGCGCGGGCCGCAGGGGCCGATATCATTGACATGGGCATGGGCAACCCGGACCTTCCGACGCCTCAGGGCATTGTCGACAAGCTGTGCGAGGCCGTGCAAGACCCGCGCACTCATCGCTATTCGTCGTCCAAGGGCATTCCGGGACTTCGCCGCGCGCAGGCTGGCTACTATGAGCGTCGCTTTGGCGTGAAGCTCAATCCGGACACGCAGGTCGTGGCGACGCTTGGCTCCAAGGAAGGCTTTGCCAACATGGCGCAAGCGATCACCGCGCCGGGCGATGTGATCCTGTGCCCCAACCCGTCCTATCCGATCCACGCTTTCGGCTTTATCATGGCGGGCGGCGTCATCCGCTCGATTCCGGTCGAGCCGGACGAAAATTTCATTCCGGCGCTGGAGCGGGGCGTCAAGCACTCGATCCCCAAGCCCATTTGCATGATCGTCTCCTATCCGTCGAACCCGACGGCGATGGTCGCGTCACTCGATTTCTACAAGGACGTCGTCGCCTACGCCAAGAAGCACGACATCATTATCCTGTCAGATCTGGCCTATTCTGAAATCTACTTCGACGATGTGCCGCCGCCGTCGATCCTGCAGGTGCCGGGCGCCATCGATATCGCCGTGGAATTCACCTCCATGTCGAAAACCTTCTCGATGCCCGGTTGGCGCATGGGCTTTGCCGTAGGCAATGAAAAGCTGATCGCCGCGCTCACCCGCGTGAAATCCTACCTCGACTATGGCGCTTTCACGCCGATCCAGGTGGCCGCGACCGCTGCGCTCAACGGCGACGGCTCGGACATTGCCGAAGTGCGCTCGATCTACAAGAAGCGGCGGGACGTGCTGGTGGACGCGTTTGGCAAAGCCGGTTTTGACGTTCCGCCGCCGCCGGCCTCGATGTTCGCCTGGGCACCCATTCCGGAAAAGTTCCGCCACCTTGGCTCGCTCGAATTCTCCAAGCTTCTGATCGAAAAAGCGGACGTCGCTGTTGCGCCGGGCATTGGTTTTGGCGAGCATGGCGATGATTATGTCCGCCTCGCGCTGGTGGAAAACGAGCATCGCATCCGGCAGGCTGCCCGCTCGATCAAGAAGTTCATGGCGACTGCGGATGAGCGGATGCACAACGTCATTTCTCTCAATACCCGCCGCTAACCCATTAAAAATACAGGATTATCAATATGACCGCACCGCTGAAAATCGGGATTGCCGGATTGGGAACCGTTGGCGTTGCCGTCATGCGGGTGCTGCGCGACCATGCCGCCGTGCTGGAGCGCCAGTGCGGCCGCAAGATTGAGGTGCGCGCTGTATCGGCCCGCAACCGCGCCATTGACCGCGGCATTGACCTGATTGGTGTTGATTGGTTTGATGATCCGGTTGATCTCGCCACCCGCTCCGACATTGACGTGTTTGTCGAACTGATGGGCGGTGGCGGCGGCAATTCACCGGCCTATTCCGCCGTCAAAGCCGCGCTCAATGCGGGCCGCCATGTGGTCACGGCCAACAAGGCGCTGCTCGCGGGATTCGGAGTGGAACTCGCAACCATCGCCGAGGAAAAAGGCCTGCTTTTGAATTTTGAAGCTGCGGTCGCAGGCGGCATCCCGGTTATTAAAGTCATGCGCGAGTCGCTGGCCGGCAATACGGTTTCCCGTGTGTTTGGCATCCTCAACGGCACCTGCAATTACATCCTGACCCGCATGGAGCAGGAGGGCCTATCGTTTGAAGCCTGTCTGGCGGATGCGCAGCGCCTCGGCTATGCCGAAGCCGACCCGACCTTCGACATCGAAGGCAATGATACGGCGCACAAGCTGTCACTGTTGACCGCGCTCGCCTTCGGCACGCAGATCGCCTCCGACGAAATCTACCTCGAAGGCATCTCAAACATCACGCAGGCCGACATCAAGGCCGCCGCCGAACTTGGCTACCGCATCAAGCTGCTTGGCGTTGCCCAACGCACGGACTCGGGCATTGAACAGCGCGTCCACCCGACCATGGTTCCGACTGCGTCGGTCATCGCGCAAGTGCACGGTGTCATCAATGCGGTGGCGATCGAGACCGACATCCTGGGGGAACTGTTGATGTCCGGTCCCGGCGCGGGCGGCAACGCCACGGCCTCCGCCGTTGTTGGTGATTTGGCGGACATAGCCAAATCCCGTCCCGGCTTCCAGCACGGCCCGGTGTTCGGCCATCCTGCCAAGGAACTGAAGCCCTACAAGAAAGCGGAGATGCGCACGCATTCCGGTGGTTACTTCATTCGCCTGACCGTGCATGACAAGGTCGGCGTTTTCGCCTCGATCGCCAAGCACATGGCCGACAATTCCATCTCGCTCGAGTCCATCGTCCAGCGCAATCCGGAAACCGGCGATACAGTCAGCGCCAAGAACGTGATCCTCGTCACACACGAGACCTCGGAGGCCGCCGTTCGCAAGGCGCTTGCCGGAATTGAAAAAGACGGGATACTGATTGACCGCGCGCAGATGATACGGATTGAACGCGCGGGTTAAGGCTTACGCCAGCCGTTTGGGGGAAATCGGCACATGACACAGTTCCGTCGTGCTCGCGCCGGTCATATCCTTGCTTATCGGCTGCTTCTGTTGGCTTCGAAAGCGGCGATGCCGTTTTCCAGGCTGACCGGGGAAAGAATGGCCCGCTCGGCGGATAAGCGCCATCCGCATCTTCGGGCGTATGGCCAAGAGGCTTTCGCATATAATTCGATCATTTCGGCTTGGGAGGCGCAGCGCGCCGCACTTGAGCCGCGTTATGCCAAGCTGGTCAATTCACTCAAGGATGGCCCGCTCTTCTCGGTCATCATGCCGGTTTACAATCCTGATCCAGTGCTGCTCGCAGAGGCGATCCGTTCCGTGCAGAATCAGCGCTATCGAAACTGGGAACTTTGCATCGCCGAAGATGCATCTCCCAATCCGGCGGTCAGGCAAGTGCTCGCGCAGGCGGCGGCGTCCGATCCGCGTATCAAAGTGGTGTTCCGGAGTGAAAACGGACATATTTCCCATGCCAGCAACTGCGCTCTTGGCCTTGCAATCGGCCGGTTTGCCGCGCTGCTTGATGATGACGACCTGCTTGACCGCGATGCCTTGCTCCTTGCTGCCGACGTGATCTACAAGAAGCCGGACGTTAAAGTCATCTACTCCGATCAGGACATCATTGGTGTCGATGGCGTCCGGCGGGATCCGTTTTTCAAGCCGGGCTGGAACCGGGAATTACTTTACTCGATGAATTAAATCAGCCATCTCGGGATTTACGATCTCGATTTGGTGCGCGCTGTCGGCAGTTTCCGGCCCGGTTTAGAGGGCGCTCAGGACTATGATCTTTTGCTGCGTTGTGTCGCCAAAATCAGCGACCGCCAAATCCACCATATTCCCAAGGTGCTTTACCATTGGCGCGCATCTCCCGGCAGCGCCGCAGAAAGCAACAGCAACAAATCCTACGCCACCGAAGCTGGCATCAGGGCCATGACCGATCACCTGAAAGAGGTGACAGGCAAAGACATCCCGGTCCGGCAGGGACAGTTCCCGTTCAGCTATGAACCCGACTGGCCGGTTGACGACAACCCTTTGGCTTCAATCATCATTCCAACCCGTGACAGGCTGGATTTGGTGCGCACGGCTGTCGAAAGCATTCTCCTGAAGACAGACTATCCGCATTTTGAAATCCTGATCATCGACAATGGAAGCGTCGAAGCCCCGACGCTGCAGTGGTTCGACTGCATAACAAGTCAGGACAGCCGGGTCCGCATTCTGCGGGACGATCGCCCGTTCAACTATTCCGCCTTGAACAACGCCGCTGTCCTGAGCGCCAAGGGCTCAGTTCTTGCGCTGGTGAACAATGATGTCGAGGTCATTTCGCCCGGCTGGCTCCACGAATTGGTGTCGCTCGCCATACGGCCGGACGTTGGTTGCGTTGGCGCGAAGCTCTATTATCCGGACCGGCGCATTCAACATGCCGGGGTGGTTATCGGCGTTGCGGGCGGGGCTGGCCACGTCCATCAGTATCGGGATTTCGACGATCCTGGGCAATTTCAAAGGTTGAAGGTGCGTCAGGAATTCATGGCTGTGACCGGCGCTTGTCTCGTGGTCAGGCGAAAGGTTTTTGACGAAGTAGGTGGACTGAACGAGACTGATTTGGCAATTGCCTACAATGACATCGATTTTTGCCTAAAGGTTCACGCCCAAGGTTATCGCAACATTTGGACGCATAAGGCAGAGCTGTTCCATTTTGAATCTGCAAGCCGTGGCCATGAGAATACATTGGATAAGCAATTACGGTTTGGCCGTGAAGCAGCATACATGACGCGAACATGGCGATTCGACGTTGTGCAAGACCCGTTCTACAATCCAAATTTTTCGAGACAGAGCTTAGATTTCAAGGTCGGCATGCCGGAGTGGCCTTTTCCGTGATGCTGTCCGCCATCCGGTCCGGACCTGCAGAATCCGGTTTCAAACCCGGTTGCGCTTGAGCAGTTTCACCAGTCCGGTCTGGTCCTTGCGCCGTTTGCGCTCGAGGTTCTTGGCAAAACCGGCCCTAGGCCGCCGTCTGGCCTCGGACAAGTCCTGATCAAAAATATTCTCGAAAAATGCCCGCGCACCATTCATATACACATCAATGGCATCCGGCGTTTTCAACGGATGTGCGTTCAGCATTTTCAGGAGCAAATCCTCATCCCGGTTGAGCATTGCGATGTGGTCTATCGCGTCTGACCAGTTCGCGAAGCTGCGCACATCGACGAATGAGTCCTTGTTGAATTCGTCACAAATCCGCGGATCGCCCCAATAGATCGGGATTGTCCGGGCTATGAAGGCATCAGCGATTTTTTCTGTCACGTAGCCGGGATGCGCCGAGTTTTCGAATGCGAGCGAGAAGCGGAAATCCTCCATGTATTTCCGCTTTCTCAAATTCATGTCCGTGGCCGGCTGCGCCGCGTCGATGCTTTGCGTGTTGCGTAAATGCCTGCCCGCCGACAAGACGGGCATGCGCGCGTTCAACGCGTGAAAGAAGGCGTCCCGTTCGGGCTCGGCATTGCCGTTGGAATAGATAAAATTGCAGAAATGACGCCTCTTCCGCAAATCGTCGAGGGTGACAAGGCTTCGGTCTGCCAACTTGTTCACATCCGGATAAGTCAAATAGAGCGGGAACCTAAAGTGACGGTCTCCGTAATCCATGTGCTCGAAGCTCAGCGCATAGTCGCAGGTGTTGAAATCGGGACAAAAGTTCTCCCCGGTGAACAATATCTTCACCGCATCTTCCTTGGCCTCAAAATGATGGTCACCGCTGAAGCATGTGAAGAACAGGTAGTCGGCCTCGTTGGCGGGGACGACATTGACTTCATACTTTTGAAGAAGCCTCAAAAGTGAACTGGTTTCCCCGGCCGTAGGGTTGAGCACGAGCCAGGACGCGCTGAAGCCGACATTGACTTTCTTCACTTTTCCCTCAACTTCGCATGGGTTGGCATCACTTTGAACTATCGAGGAACCAACGGTAGGTTGCCTCGATGCCATCACGCAACTGGATAGAGGCTTTCCAGCCCATGTCCGCCAGCAGGGTCACGTCCAGCAATTTACGCGGCGTTCCGTCTGGCTTGCTGGCATCAAACGAGATGCTGCCCTGATAGCCGGTTACATCGGCGATCATTCGCGCCAGTTCCAGAATGCTGATCTCGGCGCCTGAGCCGACATTTATATGGCTGGCCCGCTCGTTCACATGGCCGCGCAGTTTTTCCTTCGGCATATCGAGGACAAACAGCGAAGCCTCCGCTACGTCATCGACATGCAGAAATTCCCGCAACGGCGTTCCTGTGCCCCAGACGACAACCTCGCTTGCATTCCCGGTTTTGGCTTCATGAAAGCGCCGGAGAAGGGCAGGCATCACATGGCTCGTCCCGGGATCAAAATTGTCGTTCGGGCCGTAGAGGTTGCACGGCATCACGCAGCGGTAGTCCGTGGCATATTGCCTATTGTAGCTTTCACACAATTTCATCCCGGCGATTTTCGCAACCGCATAAGGTTCGTTGGTCGGTTCCAGCGGACCGGTCAGCAACTCAGTCTCCTTGATCGGTTGTTTGGCATCCCTTGGATAGACGCAGGACGAAGACAGCAGTAGCAACCTCTCGACCGAGGCTTCATGGGCGCTGTTGATCAGGTTCGCCTCGATCATCAGATTGTCGTAGATGAATTGCGCCGGATAGGTGTTGTTGGCCAGTATTCCGCCCACCTTGGCGGCCGCAACGATAACAGTTTCGGGCTTTTCCCGCCGGAAAAAGGCTTTGACATCGGCCTGGTTGGTCAGGTTCAGTTCATTCCGGTCACGCGTGATGATTTCTCGGCCTGCCGCCAGGAGCTTCCTGCAAATTGCCGATCCGACCAATCCGCGATGTCCTGCCACGTAATATCTCACGCCACAGGCTCCGGAGTTTGAGCGTCGGGGTACATTTTTTTTCGATACTGGATGGATTTGTAAAGCTTCCATCCCTGCAGCACATTTCCCCAAATCGAGCGCAGGACGACGCGCTGGCGTTTGGCAAGTACACGCCCGGGTTCGAGAGATGATCCGCCCAGCGTGTGACTGGTTTCGCTGACCGGATTGGGGATCACCGACCATATGCGAATATTGAACTCCCACATGAAGGCCATGTCTTCATCCACGGGCCGGAAAAATCTGCGCCGTTTCAGCAAGGATTTGGCCGCTGCGCGATTGACGACATACCCGACGGATCCGGACGCCGGATATTTGTAGGCGACGATTTCTGTGCCACCGGCGTTCTTTGAGAAAATAATCGGCTTTGGGCGGTAATCAAAAAACTTAATCACGTCCCAATCATCCGAAAATTTAATGCAATCATTGAGTGACGATACCAGTTTCTGCAAATCGTCAATCTGGAAATCGTCCTCAAATATGATCGCAAAGTCGATATTGTCGTCCAGAAACTGCTGCCAGACTTTCCGGTGTCCAACGTAGCAACAAATCTCACCGTGGCTGAGCGAGCGCTTGAACAGGAAAAGGTTCTTGAGTTTGGAATAGTATTTGTGAAACTCCAATTCATTAGGCCTTGCGCCTCTTACAAACTGATAGCCACATCCTATGCCGGCAGCCTGGCTCGACGAGTTGATGACACGCGGATGGTTTTCCTCCTCGACCGTCAAGATATACGCGCGACAAAGGTCTAGCATTCCGCATTCCTGAATCGGATTTCCGGCCATTTGGTCCAAGCTATCGCCACAACCTTGCATAAGCCAACGGATTCCGCTCCCAACGGCATGTTTCATGTGGGCTTTTCAGCCGCAGATAGCATAATCTTGGCACGCTTAAATTCTCTATCCTGTGTCATCATGGCGCTATGAGGCTTGTTGCGGTGGACATATGCAGGTTCACACCTCACTCAAATTAACCCCATAACCATTTATCAGCACATCATTTTTTCCTTCAATCGATTTGATCTTCCCCGGCGTCTTGCGGGTGTCGCGCAGGTTTGCCAAAGCACGTTTCACGACATCTGCGCATGGCGTCCGCCTTGCGATTCCTCCACTCTTTCCGGGGCTTTCACCATGACCGCCGAACACAAGCATTCCGTCCTTGACCGCATTCTCACGCTGGAACTGGTGCGTGTCACCGAGCGGGCGGCCGTTGCCGCAGCGCGGCTTCGCGGGCGGGGCGATGAAATGGCGGCGGATCAGGCGGCTGTGGACGCCATGCGCACCGAGCTCAACAAGTTGAACATCAACGGCACCATCGTCATCGGCGAGGGCGAGCGCGATGAAGCGCCAATGCTCTACATCGGCGAGAAGGTCGGCCTCGGCAAAGGCCACGAACTCGACATCGCGCTCGATCCGCTCGAAGGCACCACGATCTGCGCCAAGAACCTGCCCAACTCGCTGGCTGTGATCGCCATTGCCGAACGCGGCAATCTACTTTACGCGCCGGACGTTTACATGGACAAGATCGCCGTCGGGCCCGGCTATCCGGCTGGCATCATCCATCTCGACGCGTCGCCTGCCGACAACATCGCAGCTGTTGCGAAGGCCAAGGGCGTGCCGGTCTCGGAAGTCACCGCCTGCATCATGGACCGCCCGCGCCATGCCAAGTTGATCGAGGCGGTCCGCGCCACCGGCGCCGCCATCCGCCTGATTGGTGACGGCGATGTTGCCGGTGTGATCCACACCACCGCACCGGAAGACACTGGCATCGATATCTACATCGGCATCGGCGGCGCGCCGGAAGGCGTGCTGGCGGCTGCAGCGCTGCGCTGCACAGGCGGCCAAATGCAGGGCCGTCTCATTCTCGATACGCCGGAAAAGGTGGCCCGCGCCGCGCGCATGGGCATTTCCGACCCGAACCGTCTCTATGACCTCACGGATATGGCCAAGGGCGACGTGCTGTTCGCCGCCACCGGCGTCACCGACGGCAACATGCTGGCCGGCGTCAAGTTCGGCAAGGACTTCATCGAGACCGAAACGATTGTGCTGCGCGCCCATTCGCTGACCATCCGCGAGATCAAGGCCAAGCATCGCGACCTCGACAAGTTCCTGTAGGCAACTCTCAAGCGGCATGACATTGCGTTTCGGCTTGCCTATGTAGGCAGGCGGAGACCTTTGACAGTGCAGCACAAGATTTTCCTCGGCATCGAACAGTCCGCCACCGGCCACCGCTGGGTGGAGCGGCTTGATGCGCGCACGGGCAACATTGCGCTGGCCATTGCGCAGAAACATGATTTGCCGGATCTGGTGTCACGCATTCTCGCCGGACGCGGGGTGCTGGAAGACGACGCGCCAGCTTTCCTTGATCCGACCATTCGCGACCTGATGCCCGATCCGCAAACAGTGACGGACCTCGATAAAGTCGCCGCGCGGATCGTGCAGGCAATAGTGGCCAAGGAGCCGGTCGCCATCTTCGGCGATTATGATGTTGATGGCGCAAGTTCCTCTGCCTTGCTGTCGCGCGTTCTCGGTCATTTCGCAGTGCCGCACGAAATCTACATTCCGGACCGTATTTTTGAAGGTTACGGCCCCAATCCCGCGGCGATGGAAGAGCTTGTCCGGCGCGGTGCGAAATTGATAGTCACGGTTGATTGCGGCACAAACAGCGCGGTGGCGCTGGCAGCGGGCAGGGCGGCGGGCGCCGACATTTGCGTTATCGACCATCACCAGCCCGGCGGACCGTTGCCCGACGGAATCCCGGTCGCCAATCCGAACCGCGAGGATGATCTTTCGGGGCTCGGCCACCTTTGCGCCGCCGGTGTAGTCTTCATGGTGCTGGTCGAAACGATCAGACAACTGCGTGGCAGGACGGACAAGCCGCTGCCCGATCTTCTGGGCATGCTTGATCTCGTCGCGCTGGCCACGGTCTGCGATGTCGTTCCGCTTGTCGGCCTCAACCGCGCCTTTGTCGTTAAGGGTCTGCAGATCGCCCGCAAGTTCGGCAACCCCGGTCTTGCGGCGCTTGCCAAAGTTTCGCGCATCGGCGAGCCGCTCAACGCCTTCCATTTTGGCTTTCTCATCGGCCCGCGCATCAACGCTGGCGGGCGGATTGGTGATGCTGCGCTTGGCGCGCGCTTGTTGACGCTCGATGATCCAAACGGAGCCCAGGCGATTGCCGAGCGGCTCGACCAGTTGAACGCCGAACGTCAGGCGATGGAAAAGATCATGCTGGAACAGGCAGAATCCGCCATCGGCTTTGATCTGGCCGGAGGCGGCGGTCCGCCCGTGATCGTCGCGGCGGACGAAAAATGGCATCCGGGAATCGTGGGCCTTATCGCTGCCCGTCTCAAGGAAAAGGCCCGCCGCCCGGCTTTTGCAATCGCCTTCAATCCGAACGGGACCGGCACCGGTTCCGGCCGCTCCATCGTCGGCATTGATATTGGGCGTCTGGTGCGCAAAGCAGTCGATGAAGGCATTCTCGTCAAGGGCGGCGGCCATGCGATGGCGGCTGGCATCACGATCGAAAAGTCCCGCCTCGGCGACTTGCGTGTCTTCTTCGAACGGGAATCCGCCGAGGCTGTTGCCATCCTCAGCGCCGATGCCGAGCTGGAAATCGATGGGGCGTTGTCTGCAGGCGCGGCGACGCTTGGCCTGATCGAGAGCATGGAGCGGGCAGGGCCGTATGGCACCGGCAATCCCGCACCACTGTTGGTGCTGCCCAATCACCGCCTCACCCACTGCCGCATCGTCGGCAACGGGCATGTGTCGGTCTCGCTAAGCGCGATGGACAAGTCGACCCTGCAAGCCATTTCCTTCCGCACCGAAGGCACGCCGCTCGGCGATTTTCTGCATGTCAATGTCGGCAATATCATCCACGTCGCCGGCACGTTGTCGGTCAATCATTTCAACGGCCGGCGCACCGTGCAGATGCGCATATTGGACGCCGCCGCGCCGAGCCGGTTTTAGGAAAACCCGGTTTGACCTACAGTCATTTCCGGATCATCATTTGACTTGCTAATATGGAAGGCACTCATGTCTGAAGAACCAAGAACCATTCCGAACTGGAAAATCGTTCTCGCGGCAATTCTTGATTTCTTCTCCGCCTTCATAGTTGGCGGATATCTTGTCGGCAAGCTCACCGGCGGCACGACCGACGGCGGGTTCAATCTAACCGGCGGCCCGGCGCTGCTGCTTTTTGCGCTGATCATCGCCTATTTTGTCATTGGCAACCGCTTCTTCCGGGGTACGCTCTGGAAACATATTCTTGGGACGGCGAAGCCAAAGGCGTGAGTTTCGGCTGCACTTCCTCGCCTCGCTTTTGTCTAGGGGAAGACAATAGCCACTCTATCCACACAGAAATCCGATCTAACCCATTGAAAACATTGAATCAGTGAAACTTTTAAAGCTGAATTATCCACGCGTTCCCGCCATCAGCCATAATTCCTGAGCTCTTTGCAGAGGGAACGCGGGATCATGATCCGGGTGAATGTGGCAAAGGCCGGTACTTTGTTGGCGAGCCTCGGAAACTCGCTGGGTGATGAGCCCCTAAACAGAGGCGCTAAAGGTTTGTTGAGAGCCGGAGCAAGTGAGGATCGTTTTTGCGTCAGCAAAACAAATTGGTGCGATAGACCAATTAGAGTGACGCAAGGGACGGGTGTGTGGCGATGTCACATACTTAAAACAATCAGAGGCAGGACCACGCACCTTGTTTCCCCGATGCGACCCCGGACGGCGAAGCCGGGCGGGATAAAGGAGCATGCCTTGAAATTCGTCATCCCGATCAAGAAGCGGAGCGCCGCAGAACCGGGACCGGTTCATGCGCGGGATCGTCACGCCGCGCCCGCATTTCCAGGCCCGAACACTGGACATGTCCAAGCCCATCCTTTAGCGAACAGACAACAAATCACACTCTGCAGAAGTGAACTCCATGTCCCTGGTTGATACCCGCATACCCGATCCGAAACGCTTTATTGCCGGGGCAACCGGCGATTTCGAAATCGTCATTGGCCTGGAAGTCCATGCGCAAGTGCTGTCGCATTCCAAGCTGTTTTCCGGCGCTTCGACCGATTTCGGCGGCGCGCCGAATGACCATGTATCGCTGGTCGACGCGGCGATGCCAGGCATGCTTCCGGTCATCAATGACGAATGCGTCAAGCAGGCGGTGCGCACCGGCCTTGGCCTGAAGGCGCAGATCAACAACAAGTCGGTGTTTGACCGTAAAAACTATTTCTATCCCGACCTGCCGCAGGGTTACCAGATTTCGCAGTTCAAGCAGCCCATCGTTGGCGAAGGCAAGGTCATGATCGCCGTCGGCCCTGACAACAAAGGCCAGTACGAGGAAGTCGAAATTGGCATTGAACGGCTGCATCTGGAGCAGGACGCAGGCAAGTCTTTGCATGACCAACACCCGACGATGTCCTACGTCGATCTCAACCGCTCCGGCGTTGCGCTGATGGAAATCGTCTCCAAGCCGGATTTACGTTCGGCCGACGAAGCCAAGGCGTATCTGACCAAGCTGCGCACCATCGTGCGCTATCTCGGCACCTGCGATGGCAACATGGATGAAGGCTCAATGCGCGCCGACGTCAATGTCTCGGTGCGCAAGCCGGGCGGAGAATTCGGCACGCGCTGCGAAATCAAGAACGTCAATTCGATCCGTTTCGTCGGCCAGGCCATCGAAACGGAAGCGCGCCGCCAGATCGACATCATCGAGGCCGGTGGCACGATTGACCAGGAAACCCGCCTTTACGATCCGGTCAAGGGCGAGACCCGCTCTATGCGCTCCAAGGAAGAGGCGCATGACTACCGCTATTTCCCGGACCCGGACCTTTTGCCGCTCGAATTCGATGACGCCTTTGTTGCTGCGCTCAAGGCCGAATTGCCGGAACTGCCGGACGACAAACGCACGCGCCTGATCACGGAACTCGGGCTCTCACCTTATGACGCTTCGGTGCTGGTCAGCGAAAAGGCGATTGCCGATTTTTACGAGGCTGCATCGGCCGGTCGTGATGGCAAGCTGACCGCCAACTGGGTGATCAACGATCTGCTTGGCGGCCTCAACAAGGCTGGCAAGAGCATTGAGCAGTCGCCGATGTCTCCCGCCCAGCTTGGCGGCATCGTTGACCTCATCAAAGAAGGCGTCATCTCCGGCAAGATTGCCAAGGACCTGTTCGAAATCGTCTTCAACGAAGGCGGCGATCCGCGCCAGATCGTCGATGCACGTGGCATGAAGCAGGTCACGGATACAGGGGCCATCGAGAAGGCCGTCGATGAAATCATCGCCGCCAATCCGGACA
Source organism: Rhizobiaceae bacterium (assembly GCA_041751995.1). Classification (GTDB taxonomy): domain Bacteria; phylum Pseudomonadota; class Alphaproteobacteria; order Rhizobiales; family Rhizobiaceae; genus JANMEX01. The sequence goes on from JBGSHY010000109.1 coordinate 52,073, forward strand.
AGGTCGCCCAGGCCATCGCCAAGCCGACGCTGGCCGGCTGGTTCGTCGGCCAGGTGATGAAGGCCACCGGCGGCAAGGCAAACCCGCAGGCGGTCAATGATTTGGTGAAAGCGAAGCTCGGGATTGAGTGAGGTGACATTTTCCCAACCCTTGCGTGCTGCCGGAGCGAACCTGCGATAGAATTGGGGCGGAGTGTTCAGCATGCAGGCAAGGATAAAAAGCCATAAGGCAGTCACGCCCGCAAGCGGTCAAAGCCACGACGCCGGCCACGAATTGGAAATCAAATTCAGGACCGATTTGGCCGGACTTGAGCAGGCCAAGATATACCTGTGTGGCGACGAAGCCGGCGCATTGCCATCACTGAAACTCCAGTCACGCTATTTCGACACGCCTTCCGGCAGTCTTCGCAAGGCAGGCGTTGGGCTTCGCATGCGCAGCGGCGAACGGGACGGTTCGGTGCAGACCGTCAAATCCGTCGGCGCGGCACATGGCGGACCTTTCCAGCGACGGGAAGCCGAAGTGCCCGCTGTTGGAGGCGCGCCTGACATATCGCTGTTTGACAAGAAGTCGGCGAGGTTTCTTGCGAAGCTGATTGGAAATGAAAAGCTCACCGCGCAGGCTGAAACCTCGATCAAGCGAGAACGCCTGATGGTTCCGGTGGGAGGCTCATTGGTGGAATTTTCGTTTGACGATGGTTATGCCAAAGCCGGTAAACGGAGGTTGGACATCAAGGAAATCGAACTGGAGCTGAAATCCGGTTCGGCACAAGATCTCTGCCTGCTTGCGATCCGTTTGGCCGATGCATTGCCGCTGCGCCTCGATTTCAGCAGCAAGGCAGCCAAGGCGTTTGGCTTGATGACCGGCGCGAACCCCGGCGTTTCGAAAGCCAAGCCTGTCCAGCTCGACCAAACAATGACCCTTTCAGACTTGGTCACGGCAATTTTTTCCAACGTGCTTGAGCACTTTGTCGGCAATTGGCCTGCGTTTCGCGAAACCCGGCAGCCTGAAGCCATTCACCAGATGCGCGTTGCGCTGCGCCGCATGCGTCTGGCGCTCGCCATTCTCGGAAGGGAAATTGGTGACGAAACCTTGGAGGCGCTGCGCGGCGAGGCCAAACACATCGCTACTGCTCTTGGGCATGTCCGTGAGATCGACGTATTCCGCGAGAACGCAGAACAGCTGTCCGGGTCGAAAAGCAAATCTGTCCCGGATATGGGACCGCTGCTGATTGTCCTTGATAAATTGCGTGAACATGCTTTCCATGATGCGTCTGTCGTCATGGATGACGGCAAGACAACGGTCTTTGTGCTGGAAATCCAAAGTCTTGCGTCAAAATACGGACAAAGTGGCGTGGGCGCAGATAAAGAGGTCCCTGCTGTTACCGCAATTGATTTCGCAGAAAAAACCCTTGACCGCCTTCACGAGCGTGTTTTGAAGCGCGGTGAACATTTTGCGAAAATGGATGCAGAACAAAGGCACGCTCTGCGCATTGCGTTCAAAAACCTGCGCTATGCCGCCGGTTTTCTGTCCAGCCTTTACGCAACGAACATTCGGACAAAAATCTACTTGAACCGCGTCTCTGCGATACAGGAAGTCTTGGGCGCGCAGAATGACTCTGTCATGGCCGAGCAGTTTGCGGAAGCGAATTTGGCTGACTTCGGGAACGCGATTCATACCGGTGCAATGGCGGTCGTGAAGGCGCAACATGTGAGAAAATCATTGTGCGAGCGTGTTTTGATCAGGCGTTGGCAGGAGTTCAAGGAAACGGAGGCTTTCTGGGGATGACCATTTTTATCAGGACAGCGATGGCAAACGATCTCCCTGCCGTCCAGACCCTGCTGCGTCAGGCTTGGCATGCTGCCTATGACCGGATTTACGGCGCGGAGAAAATTGCTGCCGTCACCGCTGATTGGCATTCGCTGAATAATCTCGCCGCCAACCTCAATAAGCCGTGGTCCGAGTTCTTGCTGGCCGACACAGGTGATGGGCTTGCTGGAATGGCATACGCCTCGCAATCCTCCGAAGACTTTGTTGTCCTGCACAAGCTATATGTCGACCCGGCGAACACCGGCCGAGGCATTGGCGCGCAATTGCTGGCCGAATGTTTCGAGGCCTTCCCCGAAGCCAAAGCCTTCCGCCTTGAGGTTGATGAGCAAAACCCGGACGCCAAGCGCTTCTATGAGCGCCACGGCTTCCGTGAAGTTGCACGCACCGCCAACTGCGGCAAGGAAGGCTCCGGCATGCCTGCCATCGTGATGGAGAAGCGGGGATGAATTTTGCCGGGTCAGCCGTAAGCGATTTTCACGAAAACCAATCCACACCCCCGCCGCCTGTTTTAGACTGCGGGCATGTAACAGCTGTTCGCAAACCTACTCAACCTTGAGTGTTGGCAGATTCCCCGCTCCAACGGGCGGCGTTCTTGGCAATTTTCGGCCGACCACTGTGCAGGAATGGTCGACGATTGTGTTGCCGGCATACTCACAGCACAAGATCTTGCCTGTGGACGAACAATAGACCGCGTGGATAGTCGGTCGGTTGTTGATGACGTCCTGCTCCATCTGGTTGATGCAATCAGAAGCCGCAGGCGACTGGATCTGCGCTGCTGTGCAGCCATTGCTGACCTTCTTGGGCTTTGCAGCAGCAACGGCCGGCCATATCATGATCGTCAAAATCGAAATGCCTGCGGTGAACCCCATTTTCATGGCGCATTCTCCTGTTTTCGCGCTTTCGTGCGATATGTCCCTTCCGCTGGTTTGAGCTCCAATATGCTGTTGCGCATCTCCCGTTCGGGGGACGCGAACCAATATCTATTGGGTCCTGAGAACAGGCATCGGCAGGCGTGCGGACGCCGTGCAACTGGACGACGGCACAGCGCCCATGCGGATGATGCCGCCGGAAGGCGTTCGGGCAATTATTCCGCCTTTCTTATAGTGCATGCCGTCCGGAATCCGGATCGCGTCCACACTCAGCCTGGTTCCTGCAGGCAATGTCTTGCCAGTCGAGTTGACCACGGCAATGACCTTTTCATTTTCGATCCAGCAGGCAAGAGAGACGCTGTTGAAGAGAACACCGGTGCGATCAATTGCCTGCGCCTGAACGCTCAGGCAAGCCAATGCCGGCAGAGCACAAACAGCAATCAACGCTGCCTTGGCGACAGCGCGACCAAAGCATGGAGCGAACACACTGGACTTCAAGCGCGGCATTGGTGCGGATCCTGACATGCGGGCCTCCTTTGAAACGGATGCGATTATAGAACAACTGTACCGCCGGACATCTGCCGCACGGGGGATGGGCCGCCTAGTTTTTCGCCAGTGGCGGCGACAAGTCTCGGACCAGAAGTGCAAGGTCGCGCTGGTCGCATGTGTTTGTCTTGTCAAATATCGCGGCCAATTGCGATTTGACGGTCCCATCCGAAACGCCGGATGCCTGTGCGATGTCGTGCCTGGACTTGCCAGCGGCGACTTGCGTGGCCACGCGCTTTTCGGCCGCCGTAAGGCCGAACAAGGCGGCAATGGCATCCATCGCCGGCAGGGGCGCGCTACCCGCAGAGGCAATGAAGATTGCCGCCGCTGCGCGCTGGGCAATCCGTTGCGATGGATCGCGCTGCGCAAGAGGCATGACATGGGCAACAGATGGCTTGGCGCAGTTGGCCAGCGGCACATTGATGCCTGTTGGCCCCATCGCAAATTCGTCGCGCCGGCCCGTTTCGACCGCTTGGGTGATCGCCCGGTGGGCATGGGAAAAGTTGAAATGCAATTCACCCCGGAGCGACGTGAGCATTTCCTTTCCTCGCAGCATCTTCTCGGCTGCGAGATTGGCAAATATGATCTGCATGTCAGCAGAAACAATCAGCACCGGATGGCTGAGCGTATCGACAATATCACGGAAAATCTCGCCCTTGCGCCGTTCCGATTCAAACAGGTCGCCAATGGTGACTGCACGGCGCACATGGGGCGAAAGGGCGGAAACCATTTCAATGTCGGCGCGGGTGATCTGAGGCCGATCCTTGTGTGTGATGACCACCAGGTTTCCGACCCGTCCGGGTTGCTTCATCACCGGTACCCAGATGAAATCGTCAAGCCGGTTGGGCATAGCCCACTCGCGGGCCATCTTGCTGGAAAGCCAGCGTTCCCGCGTGGTTGGGCCGTTCAACTCATAAATCGAATCAACTGTTTGCGGGACATCCAGCTCCATCTTGGGGACGGCAGTGAAAAACGGCATGTCGGTGTTGTAGGTGGAAAGCAGCGGAGCTAGAACGTCTGGATCACCGCAGGCAACAGAAAAGCGGGCGGATCGTATATCCGTATCCAAAACTGCAAGCGTTGCGAGACAGCCGTCGCAAAGGCGCCTGATGCTGTCGAGCGTGTCCTGCCAGAGCGACGCATCGGGAATACAATCGTAGACAGCGCCCACGAGATCGGAAAGCCCGTTCGATGCTGCAATCGCTGCCATGATGGTCTCCGTTGCGCTGCCCGACTCTATGCGTTCGGTTTGGATTGGCAAGAACTAACGTTTGGGAAAGTTACCGGACCGGGAACCTCCGATTGTAAGTCGCTGGTTCGGTCGCTTAGGTTCAAACCGCCGCAAACTTTCTTTTTCAGCCTAATTGCCACACGGAGACACTTTCAAAACTCTGGACTTGGATGCGGGTTCGCGGCATAAGCGGGCATCATTTGCGAAAGCCGGTCATGAAAAAATTCTTCTTGCAGTTCTTTACCTGGTGGAACGGTCAAACCCTTGGAACGCGCTTTCATACGTGGCGCAACGGCACACGCGTTGGTCAGGACGAGTTTGGCAACACCTACTATACCGGCGGCAAGGATTCGGAAGGCCGCACGCGGCGTTGGGTTATCTTCAACGGTTATTCTGAAGCCACTGCCATTCCTCCAGGCTGGCATGGCTGGATGCACTACCGCACCGATGTTGCCCCGTCGAGCGAGGACTACCGCCCGCGCGACTGGCAAAAGCCGCATCAGCAGAACCTGACCGGCACAGCAGCTGCATACCGGCCGGAAGGCTCGATCGCCAAGGGTGGCCAGCGGCCGAAGGTCACTGGTGACTATGATGCGTGGACACCGTCCCGCTGAGCGCATCTGCAGCTTGGCTTTGCCACAATTTACGGTTAACCGACTGTTGACGCGGGAACAGCTATTGTGCCTGCAATCCTGATGCGCACGGTATTCCTGTCATGAACCTTCCGAAATCTGTGAAAACGCTGTTTGCCGCACTTCTGGCGGTCACCGCATCGCAGATTGCTTCAGCGCAGGAAGACTCGAGCATCAAAAATGCGGTCGCCGAATTTTCCGGCCTCGACAAAATCACGGGACGCATCATCACTTTTGACGTTTACATCGATGAAACCGTGCAGTTTGGCGCATTGCAGGTGACGCCGCGCGTTTGCTACTCGCGTCCGGCTTCGGAAACGCCGCGCACATCGAGCTTCGTCGAAGTGGATGAAATTACGTTGGACCGAAAGATCCGCCGTATTTTCACTGGCTGGATGTTTGCTGACAGTCCGGGGCTCAATGCCGTCGAGCATCCGGTCTATGACGTTTGGCTGAAGAGCTGCAAGGAAAAATCGGAAGTCCCGCCGCCGGCGAAGTAATACCGAATCATTTGAATCGTTTGTGTCTAGAACTTCGCTTGCCTTGCGAGGGCTGAGGCCAGCAATTTTTCATACTTCTTGCGTGGCACATCGACCGCTCCAAACCGCTTCAAATGGTCGGTGGTGAACTGGGTGTCGAGCAACACGAATCCGTTTGCCTTCAAACGCTCAACCAAATGCACCAGGCAGACCTTTGACGCGTCGGTCATACGCGAGAACATGCTCTCGCCAAAGAAAGCGGCCCCCAAGGACACGCCATACAATCCACCAACCAGTTCACCGCGATACCATGCCTCGACAGAATGGCAGTGACTGTGGCGGAAAAGTGAGGCGTAGGCATTGATGATGGTTTCGTTGATCCAGGTGGACGGACGGCTATCCTTTTCCTCGGCGCACCCCTTCATCACCTCGACAAAGGCTGTGTCAAAGCGGATGTCGAACACACCTTTGCGGATTGTCTTGGCAAGGCTTGACGGCACGTGAAACGTGTCCAACGGGATGATGCCGCGTATGTCCGGTCTGACCCAGAATATCTCTGGGTCGTCTGCCGACTCAGACATCGGGAATACGCCGGTCGCATATGCCCGGAGCAACAGATCAGGATCCAAAACGGCAGATTGGTTCATTGTCTTTCCGGGCGCAAAACCGGTGCCAATTTTCCTGGCATCACTTTGAATTCAGGCGTTTGCCGCAGCTTCGGCCGCATCCTTTTCTGCCAGATATTTTTCTAGCCAATGGATGTCATAGTCTCCGTTGGCGATATCCGGATTTCCGACCAGATCGCGGAACAGCGGCAGGGTCGACTTGACGCCGTCCACGACGAACTCGTCAAGCGCGCGGCGCAGACGCATCATGCATTCCACGCGGTTGCGGCCATGAACGATCAGCTTGCCAATCATCGAGTCGTAATAGGGCGGGATTTTGTAACCCGCATAGACGCCGGAATCGATCCGGATGCCGAGACCGCCAGGCGTGTGATAATGCGTAATCTTGCCTGGCGACGGCGTGAATGTGCGCGGGTCTTCCGCATTGATGCGGCATTCGATGGCATGACCGGAAAACTTGATGTCTTCTTGGCTCATGGAGAGCCCGCCGCCCGATGCAATGCGGATTTGTTCGTGCACTAGGTCGATGCCGGTGATGGCTTCGGTAATCGTGTGTTCGACCTGCAGGCGAGTGTTCATTTCGATGAAGTAAAACTCGCCGTTTTCATACAGGAATTCGATTGTGCCCGCGCCGCGATAGCCAAGGCCCGCGATGGCATTTGCGCAAATCATGCCGATTTTCTCGCGTTCTTCCGCGTTCAGGGCAGGGGAATTGGCTTCTTCCCATATTTTCTGGTGGCGGCGTTGCAGCGAGCAGTCGCGTTCGCCCAGATGCACACCCTTGCCCGCGCCGTCGCCCATGATCTGGACTTCGATGTGACGCGGCTTCTGCAGGTACTTTTCGATGTAGACTTCGGAGTTGCCGAATGCCGCGCCGGCTTCCGAGCGGGCCGTGGCCAGCGCCATCGCCAATTCTTCTTCGTTGCGCGCAACTTTCATGCCGCGGCCGCCGCCGCCAGCGGTGGCCTTGATGATCACCGGATAGCCGATGTCGGCGCAAATCCGCGCTGCTTCCGCCTCGTCGGAAACACCGCCCTCGGAACCGGGGACAACTGGAATTCCAAGGCGCTTTGCCGTGCGTTTGGCTTCGATCTTGTCGCCCATGATGCGGATATGATCGGCGGTCGGACCGATGAAGGTGATCTTGTGGGCTTCCAGAATGTCCGCGAACTTGGCGTTTTCCGACAGGAAGCCATAGCCCGGGTGGATCGCATCCGCGCCGGTGATTTCGCAGGCGGCGACAATCTGGTGAATGTTCAAATAGCTGTCGCGCGACGGCGGCGGGCCAATGCAGACGCTTTCGTCCGCAAGGCGCACATGCATGGCATCCGAATCTGCTGTCGAATGCACTGCGACGGTTGGAATGCCAAGTTCACGGCAAGCGCGCAGCACGCGCAGCGCAATTTCACCGCGGTTGGCAATAAGGATTTTGTGGAACATCTGTGGCCCCGCTTATTCGATCACGATGAGCGGTTCGCCATATTCGACCGGCTGGGCGTCTTCGACAAGGATTGCCGTCACAGTGCCCGAACGCGGCGCCGGAATCTGGTTCATCGTCTTCATGGCTTCAATGATCAGGATGGTCTGGCCTTCCTTCACCTTGCTGCCTATTTCAATGAACGGATTGGCGCCGGGCGCGGCGGAGAAATAGACTGTCCCGACCATGGGCGAGGGCACATTGTTGGCATTGGACACTGCAGCAGCGGCAGGAGCCGCCGAGGCGGCCTGGGCAGGGGCTGCATGAGATGGCGCGGCATACATTTGCGGCGCGGCCATCATCTGCGTTCCCTGACGCGAAACACGAATGCGCAGTTCGCCCTGTTCAACCTCGATTTCGGTGAGATCGGTCTCATTCAGGATGCCCGCGAGATCACGGATGAGTGCCTGATCAATTCCAGAATTCTTGGCCGCCATGCTTGAACCTTTCCAAATTCATATCTTCGGGGATCAGAGCGCAGCGAGCGCCCGAAGCCCCATGATGTAACCTTCCGCGCCAAATCCGGCGATGACGCCTTTGGCAACCGGAGAGACAAACGACTTGTGGCGGAATTCCTCCCGCGCGTGGATATTCGACAAGTGCACTTCCGCGACCACGGCGCCAGAGCCTTTGATCGCGTCATGCAACGCAATCGACGTGTGTGTATATGCGCCTGGATTGATCACGATCGGAATGCCCGCTGCACCCGCTTCCTGAATCCAGGTGACCAGTTCGCCCTCATGGTTGGATTGGCGAAAATCCGCTGCAACACCGAGCTTTTCCGCCTCCACCTCTACAAGCGACTTCAATCCGTCGAGCGTCATCGAACCATACACCGCCGGCTCACGCGTGCCGAGCAGATTTAGGTTTGGCCCGTTCAGAACGAGTATTGTCTTTTGCATGGAGCAGATTGCCCGGTTTCACTCACGTTCAGCCGGTATAGACGGGAAGACATAGCATGAAAAGGCATGAAACGCGGTTTGCCCGGTTGTTCACACGCTGCATTGCCGCTGCGGAAATTGCTCAGCAGGTCGCCTTTTGGCATTGGCGCACGTTGGCCACCTTCTCGGCGAGCACTTCAAGGCCAAGAGCGCCCGGAACCACTTCGTCCTTGATGACATATGATGGCGTACCGGTAATGCTCAGGCCGTTCGCAAGCTCGTTGTTCCGCTCGAAAACTGCGGCAACCTGCTTGTCTTCCAAGCCGGCGCGAAGTTTGGCTTCGTCCGCACCGAGCGAGACACCCATTGCAACGGCAGCGTCTTCATCCGCATGGCCGGCAGTGAGCAATCCCACATGAAATTCGGCATATTTTTCAGGCATCATCTTCTTGAAAGCCTGCGCCACAAAGTGGGCCTTGACCGAATCCGGTCCGAGAATCGGCAATTCCTTCAAGACGAAACGGACATTCGGGTCCGTTTTGATAAGGGCCTGCATGTCACCCAAGGCGCGGCGGCAATAACCGCAATTGTAATCAAAAAACTCGACGACCGTGACATCGCCATTCGGATTGCCGATAACCGCATCCTCGCTGGAATTGAAAATATCCGATGCCGATTCCGAGATCGTCCTGTTCTGGGCGACCTTGCTTTCCTCATTGCGCTTGTTCTCCAATGCGGTCTGGACCTCAAGCATGATTTCAGGATTCTTCAGCAGGTAGTTTTTGACGATTGCCTCAATTTCGGTTGCGTCGGCGGCTGGTGCGGCAGACAGGATTTCCGGTTCGGCGGTGGTTGTCGATGACACATTGGTGTGGCCGGCATAGTATCCAAGACCAATGCTTGCGCCGCCCAAAAGCAGCGCAACTGCTGCAAAAAGTCCGGTCTTGTTCATGTCCCGCTCCAAATCCTGATTCTGTCGTTTTGCCTGATCGGACAGTTCCGAGCATGCCTATGATTCTTGGTCGCAGATTGAACCAGAAAGGTTCAAAACCGCAGTCATCCTTTTGTCCCGGCCTTTATGATGTCACCGGCTTTAAGCCAACCCGGCGATCCTTTTTTGAACCCCTGTTGGGCGCGGGCGGCAAACTGACGGGCTTCCTTGATGGCGCCGTTGTAAAAGTACATTTGCGCTGTCGCAAGCTGGGCGTCCGCTTCGCGTCCGCTCTGGCCATAGGCGCGTGCCAGAAACTCGTATCCAAGCGCATTGGTCTTGTCGCGGCCGAGCGCGGCTGTCAGTTCGCGAATGGCGCCCTCGGTATCACCGGCGAGAAAAAGCGACTGTCCAAGGCCAACCTGAATGGTGCCGTTCTTGCCGGGATCAAGCTTCAACGCGGCCCGATAAGCCTTCGCTGCATCTGCAGGCTTGTTTGCTTTCAGCAGGATTTCACCACGTAATTCGTGGAGATATCCATTCTGCGGGAGTTCTTTGGAAAGAGCATCCAGCTTTTTCAGGGCATCTTTGGACGAACCGTGCAGGTAGGCGCTGATCGCCTCGCCATAGCGCAAACCGATACTGTCCGGTCTGTCGCGAAAGAGGCGCCGTACCGTGTTGATGTTGCCGGCGTAAGCTGCGACCTTGGCGCGTGCCAGATCGTGCCGCGCCTGAAGCGCAGGCGAATCAGTCTGGCCAAAATATGGGCTCTCCTGCGCAAGGTTCGTCAAATTGGCGATACGCTCCCGCGGCAATGGATGGCTTATTTTGTATGGATCGACGCGCGCTCCCGACAAAGCCAGTGCGCTTTGGAAACGCTGAAACGTTGTCAGCATGCCGCGCGCGGACTGCTTGGTTTTGTTGAGATAGGTGATTGCAGAGCGGTCAGCGGTGATTTCTTCCGTGCGCTGATAGGCAAGGACAGAACGGCGTGCAAACTCAGCAGAACCAGCAGCAATCCCGGCGCCAACCTGTCCGGCTTCTCCGTTGCCGCTTGCGGCGCCGGCAACTGCGGCGCCCATGCCGACAAGACCCGCGATCGTCGCCATTTTGCCTGCGGCCTCGAGCTTTTGCCGCAGCCGTTCCTGATGCCCGCCGGCAAGATGGCCAATTTCATGCGCCAAAACGCCGATGACCTCGTTCGGTGTCGCTGCAGTCATGATGGTGCCGGTGTTGATATAAATGCGCCGTCCGTCAACAAAGGCATTGAACGACGTATCGTTGATCAGTACGATTTCCGTGACGCCCTTGACGCCTGCCGCGGCCAGCAACGGGCGGGCATAGTCGAACATCAGTCGCTCAATTTCGGCATCCCGGACTACCGGAATACCAGCGGCAACTGTCGTGGACATCGACGCGGAAAAAAGCATCGCCACGCTGGAAATGACGCAGACCAACTTGTGTCCCATATTTTTCTTTATCGAAGACAGTGCCATGTCACTTGGTATCCAACATTGCCGCCCGTGCAAAGGCTTCGCGCTTCCGATCAGGAACTTGTGATAACCGCGCCAATCGGGCATTTGTGCGGCGCATTGATCCCTTCCGTTCCAATGGAGTTTGCATGACGCTAGTTTCGCGGCGCAGCGCGGTTGAGCCTTTTCACGCGATGGATGTCTTGGCCAAGGCCAACAAGATCGCGGCGGCCGGGCATCCGGTCATTTCCATGGCGGTTGGCCAGCCATCAGATCCTGTTCCCGATGCCGTGAGAAAAGCTGCCGAGCGTGCGTTGACCGCCGGGCGGATTGGCTACACGGATTCACTGGGCCTGCCTGAACTGCGGCAGGCAATCGCTGCGCACTATCTTGAACATTATGGCGTTGCGGTCGACCCCGCGCGGATTGTCGTCACCAGCGGCTCTTCGGCAGCGTTCAATTTGGCATTCCTTGCCATGTTTGACGCTGGAGACCGCGTAGCAATTACACGTCCAGGGTATCCGGCCTATCGGAACATCATGAAAGCGCTCGGGCTGGAGGTGGTGGAAATCCCGGTTGATGCGGCTTCCGGAAATCTGTCGGCAGAAAGATTAGAAGAGGAACATCGGAAGAGCCGGCTGAAGGGCTTGCTGTTCGCCAGCCCTGCCAACCCGACCGGCCAAACCATTTCGGCGTTCGAAATGGACCGATTGGTCAGGACGGCCGAAGCCCTTGGCATTTCAGTGATATCAGACGAAATCTACCACCGGCTCAACCATTCCGGCGGTGACCACACGGCTTTGTCGGCAAGTTCGAACGCTGTGATCATCAACTCTTTTTCGAAATACTATTGCATGACGGGCTGGCGCATTGGCTGGATGGTCTTGCCCGAGGAACTTGTGCGGCCGGTCGAACGGATCGCGCAAAGCCTCTATATATCCGCGCCGGAATTGTCGCAGCACGCGGCCATTGCCGCCTTTGGCTGCACGGCGGAGTATGAGTTGATCCGCCAGCGCTATCTTGCGAACCGCGCCTTGCTGGCCGATCGTCTGCCCAGGCTTGGCCTGCCTTTGGCCGCGCCGATGGATGGAGCATTTTATGCCTGGTGCGATGTCAGCCGGCACACCAACGACTCGATGGCGTTTGCTAACGAAATTCTGGAAAAGACATTTGTCGCGGCAACGCCGGGGCATGATTTTGACCCGGAAAGTGGCAGCCGCTTCATGCGTTTCTCCTATGCGGGGCGGCATGAGGACATGATCGAGGCGCTCGACCGGCTCGAGCGGTTTCTTCTTTAAACTATTGAAACCGCAATGAAAAAGGCCGGGATATCTCCCGGCCTCAGCTTTTAGTAAATCAGATTTCTCAGAAGAAACCGCGGCGCTGCCACCAGCCGCCCTTGCGCGGCTTGTCTTCGCCGGTTGGCGCTTCCGGTTCCGGCGCGGTCGTCTCGACCATTGGTTCGGCGGGCGCTTCGACGGCTTCAACCGTTTCCACCTTGCGGCGCGATGCGCGCGACTTCGGGGCAGGCTTGGCTTCGACCAGCGCCTCTTCGGCTTTTACCGGCTCTGCTTCGGCAACGACGGCCTCGGCGGCAACTTCAACTGACTCAACCTTGCGCTTGCGGCCACGTGGCTTGGCAATTTTCGCAATCGGCTCTTCAGGTGCGGTTTCTTCGGCTGCAACTTCAACGTCGGGCGCTGACACAGGTTCGGCAACAGCTTCAACAGGCGCATCTTCCGTTGCTTCTACAGACGTGTCTTCCGATCCATCCTTGTTGCGGCGTCCGCCACGACGGCCGCGGCGACGCTTCTTGCGCTCGCGTTCTGCGGCTTCTTCGCTTTCGGTTGTTACAGAGACTGCAACAGCTTCGGCGCCAACGGCTTCGTCCGAACCATTGTCGTCATCGCCATCGTCGTCGCCGGACTCGTCCGAATTGTCGGAAGTACCTTCGATCAGAACGCCATTCTGGTCACGCTGCTCTTCGCCGCGGTTGCGTCCGCGCCGACGACGGCGGCGCTTGCGGCGCGGCTCGCCCTCAGCGTTGCCATTTCCGTTGCGCGGCGGCTGTTCAGACTTCGGTTGGGCAACAACCTCTTCCGCGGATTCAGTTTCAACGGTTTCGACTTCTTCCGGCTCTTCAACCGTCAAATCAGCCTGATCTTCAGGCGTTTCTTCATATGCGGGCAACAGGGGCCCGCGCGGCACGCCGGAGGCCGGGCCACCACGGTCGATCACGACATGCTGCGGCCCAACCTTGTCGTCGGCCTCAAGCGTGATGTGAACGCCAAAACGCTGTTCAAGATCGGTGATGCTGTCCCGCTTCTGGTTGAGGACATAGAGCGCTGTTGCAACGGACGTCTTGACGATGATGTCGTTCGTCGCGCTGCGCAGCAGGAATTCTTCGATCGTGCGGATGACGTGCAAGCCGACCGAAGACTGCGAGCGCACATGGCCGGTGCCGCCGCAGTGGGCGCAAACCTGCATCGTGCTTTCAAGCACCGAGGCGCGGATGCGCTGGCGCGACATTTCCAACAGGCCGAAGTGCGATATCCGGCCAACCTGAATGCGGGCGCGGTCGTTCTTCAGATTGTCCTTAAGGCGCTTCTCGACTGCGCGGTTGTTGCGCTTTTCTTCCATGTCGATGAAGTCGATGACGATGAGACCGGCAAGATCTCGCAGCCGAAGCTGCCGGGCGACTTCTTCTGCGGCTTCCAAGTTGGTCTGCAGGGCGGTGTCTTCAATCGAGTGTTCGCGGGTAGAACGGCCCGAGTTCACGTCGACGGACACCAGAGCTTCCGTCTGGTTGATGATGATGTAGCCGCCGGACTTCAGCGTCACCTGCGGCTGCAGCATCTTGTCGAGATGGCCTTCAATGCCGGCGCGGGCGAAGATCGGCGTCGGTTCACGGTAGGGCTGGACCATCTTGGCATGGCTCGGCATGAGCATGCGCATGAAGTCCTTGGCCTCGCGGTAGCCGTTTTCGCCGGACACGAGGATTTCCGAGATGTCCTTGTTGTAGAGATCGCGGATCGAACGCTTGATCAGGCTGCCTTCCTCGTAGACGAGGGCTGGGGCAGAAGACTGGAGCGTCAGGTTGCGCACGGTTTCCCAGGCGCGCATCAGATATTCATAGTCGCGCTTGATTTCGACCTTGGTGCGGTTGGCGCCGGCTGTGCGCAGGATCACGCCCATGCCCTTCGGCACTTCCAGTTCCTTGACGACTTCCTTGAGGCGCTTGCGGTCCTGCGCGCTGGTGATCTTGCGCGAAATGCCGCCGCCACGGCCGGTGTTGGGCATCAGAACCGAATAGCGGCCTGCGAGCGACAGGTAGGTGGTCAGCGCCGCGCCCTTGTTGCCGCGTTCTTCCTTGACAACCTGAACCAAGAGCACCTGACGGCGCTTGATAACTTCCTGGATCTTGTACTGCTTGCGCGAGGTGCGGCGGCGAAGCGGCATCTCTTCCATGGCGTCTTCGGCGCCAACGGATTCGATCACTTCCAGCTCTTCGATGTGGCCATCGTCCGAACCTTCGCCATCATCGTCATTGTTTTCATGACGGCGAGCCTTGCGGTGGCGCGGCTTGTGATCCTGGTCGCCGTCGTTTGATTCGCCTGAAGCCGAAACGTCTTCAGAAATTTCGTCAGGCTCGACGGCCATTTCCATGACGGTCGGCTGATCATCGTCCGTTTCCGGCGCATTACCAGTGTCGTCATGGCTTTCGGCAGCGTTTTCAGCACTTTCGTCCGAGTCGCCTTCCGTCTTGTCGCCATTCGATGCTTCGACGTCCTGCTGGCCGCGATTGCGGCTGCGGTCGTTGCGGTTGCGTCCGCGGTTGTTTTCGCGTTCACGGCGTGGTTCGCGCGGCTGCTCGTCTTCATCCTCGTCGTGTTCGGCGGCTTCTGCTTCAAGCAGCGCCTGACGGTCAGCGAACGGAATCTGGTAGTAGTCAGGATGGATTTCGCTGAAAGCGAGGAAACCGTGACGGTTGCCGCCATATTCGACGAAAGCGGCCTGCAGCGATGGCTCGACGCGGGTTACACGGGCAAGATAGATATTGCCGCGTATTTGCTTCTTGTGCTGCGATTCAAAGTCAAATTCTTCGATCCGGTTGCCACGGACCACGACGACGCGTGTTTCCTCCGGGTGGGAGGCGTCGATCAGCATCTTGTTGGACATTTTGGAAATACTCCCCGGCAAGCGGGCGATCTTCACCGGCCATTCGAGCGATAACGCTGCGATTGGCGATGGTTCGGCGGCTTGCGGATAAAATTATGCTCTTCGCGGGAGATTTTGACGCAGCCAGCGGCCAGGCGGCGAAACTGCCGTCCTGAAACACACCCTCTGGCACACTAGCGATCATCTCGTTCCCGTCGAATGAACGACCCATGTTTCGGTCCGTTTGCGGACCAGTGACGACTCTGGAAGAGCCAAGCGAATAAATTCGCCTATCTTTGCTGCAATCCGCCTCGGCGGGTTCCAGCGAGAACCAATTTGAACCTGCCGGCCGTCTTGCGACAGTTTGCAGTCTTTTCAGCGGCTCAAAAATGTGAGCCAGCTTCATTGCCGGAAAACTCCGCCGGCCAAGCAAGATTCCTGTTCAATATAGAGGGTTGCCTGTCAAACAGGCAAGCGGCATTTGCCACATTCCTGGACAGCTGCAGTTGCGGCTTCCGCAAGGTTTGATTAACCAAACGGCGTTAGATATTTGTAAACTTCTCAGACACGGCATGGCTCATGGACTTGCAATTGAAAAACATCGCAAGAATCGCCTTTGGTATTGTGACCAAGGCTATGATTTTCGCTGTTTTTTGCCCTGTTTTCCTCGCCCAAGCCCAGGGGAATTTCCAGCAGACCGCCATCAACGCCCGCTTTGTCGGTGACGCCAAGTCGCTGCGGCTTGAAATTGAATTTGACAAGCGGCCTGAGGCCATTCCCAGTCTTTTGGCCGCGCCATACAGGCTTGTCCTCGACATGCCCGAAACCCTTTTTGCGTTGGACCACGGCAGCGCGCCAAGTGGCGGATTGATTGCATCTTACCGGTATGGGCTTATGCAGGCTGGTCGGTCGCGCATGGTATTGGCGATGAACGGGCCGTTTTCCGCATCCTTGCCACAAATTGCCCCATCTCAAGACGGCAAACGCCACGTCCTGTCCATTGAGTTGAAATCGGCGACCGCCAAGACGTTCAACACCGCCATCGCCAATCAAATCATGACAACGTCATCCGTTGCGGGCGGAAAAGAAGACCGTGTTGGCCAAACAAAAACCGCCAAGCCGTTCACCATTGTCATTGACCCGGGTCATGGAGGAATTGACGGAGGCGCGACGGGCATCAACGGGACTGTTGAAAAAGCAGTGACATTGACCTTTGCCCGCGAATTGAAGGAACGGCTCAGTTCTCTTCCCGGCGTCAGGATATTCCTTACGCGCGACGATGATCGCTTCATTGCGCTGGACGAGCGGGTCCGGATCGCACGGCAGCTTGATGCATCACTGTTCGTGTCGATCCATGCCGATACGATTCGCGACAAGACCTTGCGCGGTGCAACCGTTTATACGCTTTCGGACAAGGCGTCTGACGAGGTAGCCCATGCGGTTGCACAACAGGAAAATCTCTCCGATGCAATTGGCGGCGTTGAAGTCATTGTTGAAGACCAGAATGTTGCGGACATTCTAATCGATCTCACGCGGCGGGAAACGATGCAATTTTCGGTCAAATTTGCACGTGCTTTGGTCGAATCAATCCAGAAAAAAGCCAAGACAATCAATCATCCACATCGCTCCGCCGGCTTCAGGGTGCTGAAAGCGCCGGATGTTCCATCGGTGCTGGTTGAACTGGGTTATTTATCCAATCCGGAGGACGAAAAGTCAGTTTCTGATCCGGTGTGGCGACATAATGTCTTGGACGAAATGGCCAAGGCGATTGGTGCATACGCTTCAGAGCAGTTGCTTGTTCGCCAGTAAGGGTTGATTTCGGCGTCAGGTTGTTGCTTTTGCGCCATGGTCGGCTTTCGCCAAATCACGTATCATGCGTTCAGATTCTGCTGGAAGTTCACGGGATTGCCGCATTTGTCGGCAAATGGGTCAACGAAGAAAAGATATCCGGATTTTTCACTGTGTGGTGCCGGAACAAGGGGGTGGTGGGCCACCCGGGGATCAGATGATCAGACTGCTCGGCTATTTCTTTGGCATTGGCGCCCTGCTTTTCCTTCTCGTGGCGGGAGGCATCGGGCTTTATGTCGGGCGGCTTTCAAAGGATTTGCCGGATTACCAGGTTTTGGCCGAATACCAGCCACCGGTGACGACCCGCGTTCACTCTGTCGATGGCGCGTTGATGGGGGAGTTCGCTCACCAGAAGCGGCTTTATCTGCCCATCCAGGCGGTTCCCGACATGGTCAAGGCCGCCTTTATCTCTGCTGAAGACAAGAACTTCTACGACCATCCCGGCATCGATATGTACGGACTTGCACGGGCCATTGCGACGAACGTCCAAAATATCGGCTCGGGAAAACGTCCGATCGGCGCGTCGACGATCACGCAGCAAGTTGCCAAGAATTTTCTTCTGTCTTCGGATCAGACTATCGACCGCAAGATCAAGGAAGCAATTCTATCGCTGCGAATCGAGCAGGCCTATTCAAAAGACCGCATCCTAGAGCTCTATCTCAACGAGATTTTCTTCGGACTGAACTCTTACGGCATCGCGGGCGCCGCGCTGACTTATTTCGACAAATCCGTCAATGAGCTGACACTGCCGGAGGCGGCGTATCTTGCGGCGCTTCCCAAAGGGCCATCGAACTATCATCCGTTCCGCCAGACTGACCGAGCCATTGAACGCCGCAATTATGTCATCGACCAAATGGTTGATAATAAATATGTGACGCCTGCAGATGCGATTGAAGCGAAGAAATTGCCGCTCGGTGTCAACCTGCGCAGTGGGGGCTCCACAGTCTTCGCCGCCGAGTATTTTACCGAAGAGGTTCGTCGCGAAATCGTTGCGCGCTATGGCGAAGAGGCGCTTTACGAGGGCGGGCTTTCGGTCCGCACGACGCTTGATCCGAAGCTGCAGGTGCTTGCCCGCACGGCCATGCATCGCGGCTTGATTAAGTTTGACGAGCAGCAGGGTTACCGCGGTGCTTTCAAGACGATTGACATGAGCTCTGACTGGGGCAAGCCGCTCAGTGAAATTGAGAATTTCTATGATTTGCCTGAATGGCAGTTGGCGGCAGTGCTGGATGTAACCGAAGCCGGGGCAACTCTCGGGCTAAAGCCATCAAAAGATGTATCCGGCGTCTTGTCGGACAAACGCGAACAAATCAGTTTGAGCCCTGAAAATTTCAAATGGGCAATGACCCTGCGCGTTGAAGGCAAACGCGCCAAGGCTAAGACGTTTGGTGATGTTCTCCATGTCGGCGATGTCGTGTTCGTCGAAAAGAACGAAGAGGGCAATTGGCGGCTGCGGCAGCTTCCCGCGGTCTCGGGCGCGCTTGTCGCGATGGATCCGCATACGGGCCGCGTGCTGGCGATGATTGGCGGGTTTTCCTACGCCCAATCTGAATTCAACCGTGCGACACAGGCGATGCGCCAGCCGGGTTCTTCGTTCAAGCCGTTCGTCTATGCTGCTGCGCTGGACAATGGCTATACGCCTGCGTCCGTGGTTCTTGATGCGCCGATCAGCATCGAACAGGGTGGATCGCTCGGAACCTGGACGCCAAAGAACTATTCCGGCAAGCCTGCAGGCCCTTCAACGCTTCGCGGCGGCATCGAACAGTCGCGAAACCTGATGACTGTGCGTCTCGCCAAAGACATGGGCATGAAACTGGTCGCTGAATATGCCGAACGGTTTGGTGTTTACGACAAGATGATGCCTGTCCTTTCCATGGTTCTTGGCGCTGGCGAAACAACGGACATGCGCATGGTTTCGGCATTTTCCGTGTTCGCAAACGGCGGGCGGGCCATCAAACCGTCGCTGATTGACCGCATTCAGGACCGCTTTGGCAAAACCATTTTCAAGCACGATGAAAGAGGCTGTGAAGGCTGCGCGGCAACCAGTTGGCTTGACCAACCGGAGCCGGAACTGGTCGACAACCGCGATCAAGTGCTTGATCCGATGACCGCCTACCAGGTTACTTCAATGCTGGAAGGTGTCGTCAAGCGCGGCACCGCGGCCAACATCAAGGACATTGGCTTCCCGACCGCAGGCAAGACCGGCACGACCAACGAAGAAAAAGACGCGTGGTTTATCGGCTACACACCGGATTTGGTTACCGGCATTTTCATCGGCTATGACCAGCCGACACCGATGGGCAAGGGTTCAACCGGCGGGGCACTTGCCGCACCGATTTTCAAGGAATTCATGCAGAAGGCCCTGGAAAACAAGCCTGCTGTTGACTTCCGCGTTCCGGAAGGCATGACGGTCGTCGCCATCGACCGCAAGACGGGCATGAATGCATTTGGCGAAGGCCCGGGCGTGATCATGGAAGCTTTCAAGCCGGGGACAGGCCCTGCTGATTCCTATTCCGTCATTGGCATTGAAGATATCGCCATCCAGGAAAATGGACCGCAGGTTTCACCGACGGCGACCAAAGTCATCGAGTCTGGCGGCGGCGGGCTTTTCTAGGACACTTCAGCTTTACACTGTGCGGACCCGACACTATGGTCCGCGCGATTTTCATTTTGACAATTCAGGAAGACAAGAATGCGCGCGGAAATGGAGACCTTGGTCGACGAGATCAAGCAGGCAATCAGCCTGCTGAGGAGGCATCTTTGACTGGGATCAGGCACTCAAACGGCTTGGTTATCTGAACGAACGCGCCGAAGATCCGGCACTGTGGAACAATGCTCAGGAAGCACAGGAACTGATGCGTGAGCGCCAGGAACTTGATGATTCCATCGCCTCTGTCCGAAAACTCGAATCTTCACTCCAAGACAATGTGGAGATGATCGGCCTTGGCGAAGAAGAGGGTGATGCAGGCATCATCTCAGAGGCGGAGCAATCAATCCGCGCGATTGCCGCTGAGGTGAGCAAGCGTCAGGTTGAATCCCTTCTTGCCGGCGAAGCCGACAAGAATGATGCCTATCTGGAAGTCCACGCCGGAGCCGGCGGCACCGAAAGTCAGGACTGGGCGTCGATGCTGCTGCGCATGTATACGCGCTGGGCCGAACGGAAGCGGATGAAGGTCGAGTTGCTTGAGTATCATGACGGCGAAGAGGCCGGCATCAAATCGGCAACGCTGCTGATCAAGGGACACAACGCCTATGGCTGGCTGAAGACGGAATCGGGCGTTCATCGTCTGGTCCGGATTTCGCCTTATGATTCGAATGCGCGTCGCCACACTTCGTTTTCGAGCGCCTGGGTTTACCCTGTCGTCGACGATTCCATTGATATCGACGTCAAGGAATCCGACTGCCGCATTGACACTTACCGCTCATCCGGCGCGGGCGGCCAGCACGTCAACACGACTGACTCCGCCGTGCGCATCACCCACATACCGACGAATATTGTTGTCCAGTGTCAGGCTGACCGCTCACAGCACAAGAACCGGGCTACCGCTTGGTCAATGCTGCGCGCGCGCCTCTATGAGCATGAATTGGAAAAGCGCGAAGCGGCCGCCAACAAGGAAGCCTCGTCCAAGACCGATATCGGCTGGGGCCACCAGATACGCTCCTACGTGATGCAGCCATACCAAATGGTGAAAGACCTGCGCACCGGGTTCGAAAGCTCCGCACCGCAAGATGTGCTTGATGGAGACCTGGATGGTTTCATGGAAGCCTCGCTTGCGCAGCGCGTTCATGGCGGCAATTCCGACGTACAAGATATCGATTGAAAACATTGCCGCCCTGCTTTGCAGGGCGGACGACTACATCAACGAGGAAATCTTGCGGCCGATGTTCAGGTAACGCCAGGGATCAAGCGGATTGTTGTCGAGCCGGATCTCATAGTGCAAATGCGGGCCGGTTGAACGTCCTGTGCTGCCGACTTTTCCGATCACGTCGCCGGCGGCGATTTTGTCGCCTTCCTGCACCAAAATGCGGCTGAGGTGACCATAGCGTGTCACCAGGCCGCCCTTGTGGCGGATTTCGACCATATTGCCGTAACCGCCCTTGACGCCGGCTGTGACCACGATACCTGAAGCTGGCGCATTGACCAGATGACCGGTTTCAGCGCGGAAATCGATGCCGGCATGGAAAGCCTCGCTGCCGAGCAGTGGATCCTTGCGGTAGCCGAAGCGGCTGGTGATGTCTGCTCCGGGCACGGGATTGGCAATTGGAAATCGTTTGGCCTGCGACTTGACGCTGTCGAGTTTGGTCAGCGCCAGATCAAGATTGTCGACTTCCTTGTCAAAAGCGGTGATTTTCATGCCCTCGCTGGCGGGGATGAACGGACCGCCTTCAGCCAAATCCTGTGCGTCTGCAACCGGCAAGCCGCCCGACTTCAGCGCGGTCTGGATTTCATCTGCTGTTGATTTTGCCTCTTCGGCCAAGGATCGAATTTCCGCCAACTGACGTGCTTCGATGTCCTTGATAGAATGGGAAACTGAGGCAAACAATTCGTCGGCCTTATCGGCTGCGGATTTCTCCATTGCACGGCTTTTGCCGCCGAAAATCCCGGCCAACAAAGACTTCGATGGCTCACTGGTGATTGAACCCAATATGGCTGCGCCGGGCTTGTCGGCAGGGACCGGAATGCTTCCAGTCTTGGTGTTGTCTCGGGCGCGATCAAGCAGCGGTCCAAGGCGGCCAGTGCGTGACGACAATTGATCCTGACGATCCAGAAGCTCGGCGACCTTCGTTTCCATCATCTGCTGGTCGAGAAGTTGGCGGGACGTAATGCGGTCGACCTGCGCGCGGAGCGCTGCGATGCGGTCCTCATAGGCTTGCTGAATTCTGGCTTGCCTTGAAACGGTTGCTCCGATCAAATCGTCGCGTAACACGAGATAGGAGGTGGCCAGAAGATATCCAACGGCAATTGCAGACAGAAACGCCCCGATGGACATTGTCAGCCAAGGTTTGACTGTAAAATGGCTGACATTGTCACCATGGGCGATGATGATCGTGTGTGGCTCGCGCCTTTTGCCGAAAACAGGCTGGCTTGCAGAATTTGCACCACGATTTGCCGACATGTGAAAGCACCGCACTAACTGACTGATGCATGCAATTAGAGCCTGTTATGGTTAACATTCCCTTTTGATGCAGCGCGTGCGTGTAGCGAGCGCTTGCTTTATTTCGCTTTTCTCACTTTTTCGAGCACAGTTTCAGCGTGGCCCGGAACCTTGACGCCTTTCCAGATTTCCAGGATTTTCCCGTCTTCACCGATCAGGAATGTTGAACGCTCGACACCCATGTATTTGCGGCCATACATGCTTTTCTCGGTCCAAACGCCATAGGCCTGAAGTGCCGATTTTTCCTCGTCGGCAACGAGGCTGACTTTGAGATCGTATTTTGCGAGGAATTTGCCATGCGACTTTGCGCTGTCCGGCGACATTCCGATCACGATCGCGCCGGCCTTGGCAAATTCATCGACAAGGCAGGAGAAATCCTTGGCCTCAATTGTGCATCCGCTGGTGTCATCCTTCGGATAAAAATAAAGAACGACTTTCTTGCCTTTCAAGGAGGACAGGGACACAGGTGCGCCGGTTTCGTCCGGAAGTGAAAAATCGGGGGCAGGGCTGCCAATTTCAAGTGCCATTCGGTTGCCTTTCTTTGAGTTTACCCATCAGTTATCTAAACAAGTTAGGGCGCTGATGTGATGCGTCGATATCTGATACCATTTCGAGGAAGCCATTGGCAGACGCAAGAGATGAACACGAGAAAATCCGGTTCTCCCGCAAGGATCTGCATAATCTTGACCGCTTGCCATCGGCAAATATGTTCCACGCGGCGGCAGCAAAGAGCCGCAGGCTTTTCCACGGTTTTTCGCGCCTGATCTTCTGGGCAATTGCCGCTGTCGCCGTAGTTTTTATCGGTGCAGTCGGCTGGCTGGCAGTGTTCGGGTTTTCAAACAATTATTTTTCCCGCACCACGGAAAATCTCATTCAATCTGTTGCCGGGCCAAACCTGCTCACAGGACTGGAAAGTGCGAAGCTATCACTGGATTCGACCGGAAACCTTGCGTTTGAAGGTGCAAACCTGACGGTCCGCGCACGCGATGCTTCCGGATTTTCAGGAAGGGCGGATCAGGTTCGTGTTGGTCTTAAAACAGCTGCGGTTATTGGCGGTACTTTCGACATCGGTCATTTCGAGGCGGATGGCATGCATCTCGATTTGCCTGCCGGGCAAGGCGGCACCATTTGGGACCGATTCAAGGCGGAGAACGGTCAGTACTCTCCCGCCAATCTGCCTGTTGAAGTAGCAAAACTTGCCGAACAAATCCGCGCCCAGCTCACTGCAAGAAATGCTGATGTCATCATTTTGAAGAATGTCAGTTTTTCGCAGCGGAACAACACTGTGCTTTTTCCGTTTCTGAAAGAGCTCCAGATTTCGGAGCAAGTGAACAATTCGCTGAATTTGACGGCGGATGTCATTTATGGTGGCAAGACGTTTAAAGTGGCGGGATCGATTTCCGGGCCTGGCCAGTACAATCTTGATGTTTCAGGCGTGTCTTTTGGTGAGATGCCTTCCGCAAGCGCCGCCGCTGATGTGAAATTCAAAACCGGCGCCACAGGTCAAATCCGGATTGCGGGCAGTGTCGCGGCAGGCAAGAATAAAATTGATGTCTCGAACGAAATCGACGAGTTCGCCTGGACCTCCAGGCGAGAAGTCCGTTATGCCGGAAATGGAACTGTCCGGCTGGAACTGATAGAAGGCGTGGACAAGGTCGAAGTCCATTCTTCGAACATCAACATGGGCGCCAACCGCATAGAGTTTACCGGCGCTATCGGGATTTCACGGGACAAGGTTGTGCCGGATTCTGGCGGTTACCGCTTTGAAATTGTGTCCAATGACAGTGAATTGCAGCCTATCGAGTCTCCGGAGCGAAAGCTCGATCTGGCTTTTCGTTTGGCTGGCGACTTTGACGCAAATACAAAAACCATTCGTTTTTCAGAAATGGCTGCGCGCACGCTTGGCGGTGACGCAATCGGCCAAGGCACCATGCGCTTTGCCGGCGGCACACCGGAAATGATTTTCGGCGTCCGCATACCTAGCATGAGAGTATCGGATGCGAAACAACTCTGGCCGGCAATGATTGCATCGGGCGCGCGCAAATGGGTTTTGGACCATGTCTATGGCGGAACGTTGAAGGACAGCCGGATTGATGTCACTTTCAAATCCGGATTCTTTGATCCGCTGCCGCCTGGCAAATTGCGTGATCCTGTTACTGTTGAACAGGTGACCGGTGACTTCAACGTCGAAAATGCGCGGTTCGATGTGATTGGCGATCTGCCGCCTGTCAGGGACGCATCTGGCCGGGTCGAAGTCCGCGGCTCTGACACGCTTATCACAGTCAGCAAGGGGACCGCCTATCTCGAAGACGGGTCGACCGCCGACGTCTCCAACGGGTCAATGGGCATTCCTTATTTGCCAAATCGGCCGATTGTCGCAAACCTGTCGATTGATGTTGCAGGCATGGCGCGGACGATTGCCGATCTGGCTGATCGTGATCCGATCAATGCCATGCAGAAGGCCCCGGTTACGGCATTGGATCTCTCTGGCGATGTCATTGCGCATATTGATGCCTCGTTCCCGCTTCGCAAGGCAGACAATGCGCCCCCCACGATCTGGAAAGCGTCTGTGGATTTCAGCAGTCTCTCCATAGCCAAGGAATTCAATGGTCAGAAACTGTCCGACGCTGACGGTCGTCTAGATGTGGATCAGCAGACTGCAACTTTTGCGGCCAAGGGCAAATTGAATGGCATTCCTGCTGAAATCAATCTTACAGAGCCCATTGGCGGATCTGGAACCAAACGTGAGTTCAGCGCCAAACTGAAGCTCGACGACAAAGCCCGCGCCAGTTTGATGCCTGGACTTGGAGACATGATCAAAGGCGTTGCCGTTGTCGAGGTGACCGAAGGCGGGAACTCCGTGCAGTTGATCAAGGCTGATCTCAAGAGCGCATCCCTGAATTTGCCGTGGGCAGGCTGGACCAAAGGCAACGGTGTTCCGGCTCAAGCAACATTCAAGATGACGAAAAAAGGCAACGCCACTTCGATCGAAGACTTCAAGCTTGAAGGTGAGACCTTTCGGTTCATCGGCAGCATCGGGTTAGACAGCGGCAAATTTTCCAAGGCCAATTTTTCATCTGTCCGACTTAATCGCGGCGATGAGGCTTCCGTTTCGATCCAGCGGGCTAAAGGCGGATATGACGTCTCTGTCAAAGCGGGTTCGCTTGACCTTCGCAGCCTGTTGAAACGGGTTTTGTCCAGCTTTGAAAGCACAGCCAAATCCACAGGTTCCGACACGATCAGGGTCAAGGCGGCAATAGGATCTGCGGCTGGTTTCGGTTCCGAGCAATTGCAAAATGTACAGGCCGACTACACTGGCAAGGGGTCAAACGTCATAGCTTTTACGGCCAAAGCGACAACCGAACGCGGCGGGACTGTTTCAATTGAAAACCGTTTGGTGGACGGGCGCAAGACTGTCCAAATCCAAACCGATGACGGTGGCGCGTTGCTGCGGTTTCTGGACTATTATGACAAGATGCAGGGCGGCCAGATCAGTGTTGCGCTTTCGTCGTCCGGCGATGGTCCATTGTCCGGCGAAGTTGATGCACGGAACTTCACAATCATCGGAGAACCGCGCCTCAAGTCACTTGTCGGATCGCCAGTGACGCCCGATGGCCAAAGTATTGCCAAGGCCGCCAAAAACAAGATTGATGTCTCCCGTGTCAAATTCCAGCGCGGAAATGCGTTTATTCAGAAAGGCAGCGGCTATCTCAAACTGGCCAAAGGCATTTTGCGGTCGGACCAGATCGGCCTGTCATACGAGGGTACGCTTTATGACCAGAATGGCCGGATCGACATGACCGGCACCTTTCTGCCGGCCTATGGCCTCAACCGTATTTTTGGTGAAATCCCGATTATCGGCGAAATCCTCGGCAACGGCCGCGACAAGGGACTGATCGGCATCACCTTCAAGCTGTCCGGACCTGCAAAATCACCGCAGCTGATTGTCAACCCGATCTCGCTGGTCGCGCCGGGAATATTCCGACAGATTTTTGAATTCCAATAACTCAGACCGGGCGGATGAGGATGTGCTTCTTCTTGCCAAGCGACAGCTTGATGACGCCTTCCTGAGACAGGTCGGATGACGAAACAACCTGACGATCATCATTGGCCGCGGCATCGTTCAGTTTGACGGCACCACCTTGTACATGGCGGCGGGCTTCTCCGTTCGAAGCGGCAAGGCCGGCCTTGACGATCATGCTGAGCAATCCGATGCCGGCATCAAGTTCGGCTATTGCCACATCAATGGATGGCAAATCGCGGGCAAAGCCGCCGGCTTCAAACGTCTGACGCGCCGTCTCGGCCGCTTCGTCGGCAGCCTCCCGGCCATGGACAATTGCTGTCGCTTCGGTGGCCAACACCTTTTTGGCGTCATTGATCTCGTTGCCGCCAAGCGCAGCCAATTTGGCGATTTCGGCCAGCGGCAGGCGGGTGAAAATCTTCAGGAATTTTTCGACGTCTGCGTCTTCGGTGTTGCGGAAATACTGCCAGAAATCATAGGGGCTGAAGAGATCGCCATTCAGCCACACCGCGCCCTTGGCGGTCTTGCCCATCTTGGCGCCGGACGATGTGGTGAGTAGCGGCGTCGTCAGCGCGAACAGCTGCGGCTCGCCCATGCGGTGGGCAAGATCGACGCCGTTGATGATGTTGCCCCACTGGTCCGAACCGCCCATCTGCAGCGTGCAGCCGTAGCGCTTGTTCAACTCGACAAAGTCATAGCCCTGCATGATCATGTAGTTGAATTCGAGGAACGACAGCGACTGCTCCCGGTCAAGGCGCAGCTTGACTGAGTCAAACGAAAGCATGCGGTTGACCGAGAAAAAGCGGCCGACATCGCGTAGGAAGTCGACATATTTCAGCTGCATCAGCCAGTCGGCATTGTTGACCATCACGGCATCATTCTTGGCGTCGCCATAGGACAGGATCCGCCCGAAGATTTTCTTGATGCCGGAAATGTTCTCGTTGATCTTGTCCATCGACAACAGGCTGCGCTGGTAGTCGCGGAAGGAAGGATCGCCGACCATCGACGTGCCGCCGCCCATCAACGTGATTGGTTTATGGCCGGTGTGCTGCATCCAGTACAGCATGGTCACGGTGATCAGATTGCCGATGTGCAAGCTCGTGGCCGTTGCGTCATAGCCGACATAGCCGGTGATCGCGCCTTCGAAGGCCGCCTTGTCCAGCGCATCCGGGTTGGAAATCTGGTGGATCAGGCCACGCTCGTCGAGGACATTGAGAAAATCTGATCTGTATGCGGCCATGATGCGGGCTTCCGGGACTGCTGGTTTGTCTGCTTGGATATTTGGGCTGCGGGCCTTTAGCATCGTTTGAAGCGAATCGACAAGAACGGAGCCATCATGAGCCTCATGCGCGCCATCGGCCTGATGAGCGGAACGTCGATGGACGGCATTGATGTCGCCATGATCGAAACCGACGGAGAAAGCATCGTCCGCCGCGGGCCTTCGCTCGAGTTGCTCTTTGACGCACTATTCCGGAGAAAACTGGCGACGGCGCTTGAGGATGCAAAGTCCATCGTGAAGCGGGAGGAGCGGCCCGGAGATCTGGCCGCTGTAGAAGACGAGCTGACTGAACGCCACGCAATGGCAGTTCGCCAGTTTCTGACAGAAAACTCCATTGATCCGGCAACCATAGCGGCCATCGGCTTTCATGGCCAAACGGTTCTGCACCGTCCTGAAAAAGGCCTGACGGTGCAAATCGGCGATGGCCAAAGACTGGCTGACCTGACTGGCATTCCCGTCGTTTATGATCTTCGGGCCAATGACATGCTGCACGGCGGGCAAGGCGCGCCGCTGGTGCCGGTCTATCATCAAGCGCTTACAGCATCCCTTGATGCCAACCCTGATGAAGGTGTTACGGTTGCCCTCGTCAACATCGGCGGAATTTCAAACGTGACCTTCCTTACGCCAAACGAAAACCCCGTGGCGTTTGATTCCGGTCCCGGCAATGCGCTGATCGACCAATGGGTGCAGCAGAATGCCGGCATTCCGTTTGATGACGGCGGGCGCATTGCTTCAGAGGGTGTGGTGGATGAAGGCATCGTTGCGCGGTGTCTCGCCTTGCCGTTCTTTGCCAAGCGCCCGCCGAAGTCGCTCGACCGCAATGATTTCTCGCCGGAACTGGTGGCGGGTCTGGAGCTGTCAGACGGGGCGCGCACGCTCGCTGCCATCACGGCGCGGAGCATCTTTGCCTCCGCCGATCATGCGCGAAGTGAGCCGAAGACATGGATCATCTGCGGCGGCGGGCGCAGGAATGCGATTCTTTTGAATCACTTGCGGGAGCTTGCTGAGGCAAAAGGTGCGAAGGTGATTGTCGCCGAAGTCTTGGGTTTTGATGGCGGATCAATGGAGGCGGAAGCTTGGGCCTATCTGGCAGTACGTTCACTCAAAGGCTTGCCGATCACATTTCCGGAGACGACGGGCGTCAATGCGCCCGTCACCGGTGGAATTCTGGTAAATCCGAAAACTGCTTAGCGCAGCCGCTTGACCCGTCCCGGGCCGTCGCCGCCCGCCAAACGCATGTCGAGATAGTCCGAGCATTCGGTGATCAGTTCGTCCTGTTGGCCCTGGAAGAAGTGATTGGCGCCGGTCATCGTCTTTTGCGTGATGGTGATGCCCTTCTGGGTCTTCAGCTTGTCGACCAGTCCTTGGACATCCTTCGGCGGCGCGACGCGGTCCTGATCACCATGGATGATCAGGCCGGACGACGGGCAGGGCGCCAGGAACGAAAAATCATACGTGTTTGGCTGCGGCGCGACTGTGATGAAACCTTCGATTTCCGGGCGGCGCATCAACAACTGCATGCCGATCCACGAGCCAAACGAATAGCCTGCGACCCAGCAGGTCTTTGAGTCGGGGTGATGCGACTGGATCCAGTCGAGCGCGCCCGCAGCATCGGCCAATTCGCCTGCGCCATGGTCAAACTCGCCCTGGCTGCGGCCAATGCCGCGGAAATTGAAGCGCAACGTGGTGAAATTGCGCTTCTGGAACATGTAGAACAGATCATAGACGATCTTGTTGTTCATCGTGCCGCCGAACTGCGGATGCGGATGAAGGATCATGGCGATCGGCGCGCCCTTGTTGGTCGAGGGCTGGTAACGGCCTTCAAGACGTCCGTCCGGGCCGTTGAAAATCACTTCAGGCATGATAACTCCAATGCATTCATCCGTTTGCGGGCCACTCAATGGCGGCCCATGGACCGGCGGCGGTTTCCCAATTGCCCGCGAAGGGGCGTGTTCGGTCCAAAGAGCGGCCTTGATAGGCTATTCGCACCTCAAAATTCAAGAAAATTGCACTGCCGCTGTTTTCGCGGCAAAAGGCGCGCATGACATCTCTTAAAAGAAGCTATCTCGACTGCAACGCCACGCATCCGCTGTTGCCAGAAGCGCGGGAGGCGGTGATCGCCGCGCTTGATATCGTCGGCAACCCGTCCTCGGTCCATTCGGAAGGGCGGAAAGCGCGGCAAATCGTCGAAGAAGCGCGGCGATCGGTGGCGGCGTTGGTCCATTGCAAAGCCGAACACGTGACGTTGACCGCAGGTGCGACCGAGGCGGCGAACTTGTTGCTGACGCCTTATTGGCAGATGGGCCGGTCAAGACTTGCGGTTGGCGGGCTTTATGTGTCTGCAACAGAACACCCTTGCGTGTTGGCAGGCGGGCAATTTGCGGCGGAGCAAATTACGATTTTGCCTGTCACCAGCAGTGGCGAATTGGCATTGGACCGGCTGGATCAGGCGCTGGCGGCGCACGACAACGCAGAAGGTTTGGCATTGGTCGCTGTTCAGCATGCAAACAATGAAACCGGCGTCATTCAGCCGATTGCCGCCATTGCGGCGATTGTCAAAGCGCATGGAGGGATACTGATTGTTGACGCCGTGCAGTCGGTCGGGCGGATACCGCTCGATATTTCAACGAACTGTGGCGATTTTTTCATTGTCTCATCACACAAGATCGGCGGACCGAAGGGGGCTGGCGCAATCATCGGCGTGACGGACTTGATGATGCCCGTTCCCTTGCTGCGTGGCGGCGGGCAGGAAAAAGGAAGGCGGGCGGGGACGGAAGCGGTTCCGGTCATTGCAGGATTTGGCGCGGCAGCTAAAGCTGCGTTGGAGCGGCTGGAGCGGGCCGGTGCGTTGCTCGCCAAGCGCGACAGGATTGAGGCGATCATCCGTTCGGTGCTGCCGGATGCGGTCATTCATGGCAAGTCGGCTGCGGCGCGGCTGCCGAACACGGTGTTCTTCACCATGCGCGGAATGCGCGCGGAAACCGCTCAAATTGCGTTCGATTTGGCGGGGGTTGCGCTCAGTTCGGGTTCTGCCTGCTCGTCCGGCAAGGTCGGCCCGAGCCATGTCTTGCAGGCGATGGGAATCGAAACGGATGAAGGCGCGCTGCGGGTTTCGGTCTGTCTTGAGACCAGCGACAATGACATTGCGCTGTTTGAAACCGCTCTGAAATCGGTCGCATCGCGCCGAAGCGCAGCAAAAACGGCTTGAGGACAGGGTCAATCGCGCGATTTCGCCGCAAGCTGCAGAATTTGTCGTTTCCAGATTGGATTTATTCCAAAGAGTGGACTATGTAAGGTTCATATCCGCCGAAAAAGGGCGGACTCCCAATCGACTGTCGGAACCTTGAATTCCGGAAAGCCAGGAGAAGTGACATGCCTGCAGTGCAGGAGACCATTGATCAGGTCAAACTGATTGACGTTGATCAATACAAGTACGGTTTCGAGACAATCATCGAATCCGACAAGGCCCCCAAGGGCCTGAATGAGGACATTGTCCGCTTCATTTCCGCCAAGAAGAACGAACCCGAGTGGATGCTCGAGTGGCGTCTTGAGGCTTTTCGCCGTTGGCTGACGCTGGACGAGCCGACATGGGCGCGGGTTGACTATCCCAAGATCGATTTTCAGGACGCCTATTATTACGCGGCGCCGAAGAGCACCAAGGGGCCGTCCTCGATTGAAGACGTCGATCCGGAACTGTTGAAGGTTTACGCCAAGCTTGGCATTCCGCTGCAAGAACAGGAAATCCTCGCCGGCGTCGAAAACCGCCGTGTTGCTGTCGATGCGGTGTTTGACTCGGTGTCCGTTGTCACCACCTTCAAGGAAGAGCTTTCCAAGGCGGGCGTGATTTTCTGCTCGATCTCGGAAGCCATCCGCGAGCATCCGGATTTGGTGAAAAAGTATCTCGCCTCTGTTGTGCCGACCACCGACAATTATTACGCGACGCTGAACTCGGCGGTCTTCACCGACGGTTCGTTCGTGTTTGTGCCCAAGGGCGTCCGCTGCCCGATGGAATTGTCGACCTATTTCCGCATAAACGAGAAGAACACCGGCCAGTTCGAGCGCACGCTGATCATTGCCGAAGAGGGAGCCTATGTCTCCTATCTCGAAGGCTGCACCGCGCCGCAGCGCGACGAGAACCAGCTGCATGCCGCCGTGGTCGAGCTGATCGCGCTGGATGACGCCGAGATCAAATATTCGACCGTTCAGAACTGGTATCCCGGCGACAAGGACGGCAGGGGCGGCATCTATAATTTCGTCACCAAGCGCGGCGATTGCCGCGGCAAGAACTCGAAGATTTCGTGGACGCAGGTCGAGACCGGCTCGGCGATTACCTGGAAATACCCAAGCTGCATCCTGCGCGGCGACAATTCGCGCGGCGAGTTCTATTCCATCGCCGTCTCGAACGGCCGCCAGCAGATCGACTCAGGCACCAAGATGATCCACCTCGGCAAGAACACCTCGAGCCGCATTATCTCCAAGGGCATTTCCGCCGGCCACTCCAACAACACCTATCGCGGTCAGGTTTCGGCCCACCGCAAGGCGGAAAACGCTCGCAATTTCACCCAGTGCGACTCGCTGCTGATTGGCAACAATTGCGGGGCGCATACAGTTCCCTACATCGAAGCCAAAAACGCCACGGCGCAATTTGAACACGAGGCGACGACGTCCAAGATTTCCGAAGACCAGCTGTTCTACGTCATGCAGCGCGGCATCCCGCAGGAAGAAGCGATTGCACTGATCGTCAACGGGTTCGTCAAGGAAGTCATCCAGGAACTGCCGATGGAGTTCGCCGTCGAAGCGCAGAAGCTCATCGGGATCTCTCTTGAGGGAAGCGTGGGGTGATGGATCCGGTCAATCTGGTCTTTTACGCCGCTGTCTGCGGCACCTTGGCGGCGGTCGCGCCGATGGGAAAATCCCGCATCATTCGCGGTGTGTTTGGCATTGTTGTCGGGTTGTTTGCCTCCGGCGTGCTGCCCTACCTGAAATCATTTTTCGGCATTTGAAGCCGAGCGTTCGATCTGAATGGAATTGAAAATGCTTGAAATTCGCAATCTCCACGCCCGCATCGCAGGCACTGAAACGGAAATCATCCGCGGGCTGAACCTCTCGGTCAAGGCTGGCGAAGTGGCGGCGATCATGGGGCCGAACGGGTCTGGCAAGTCGACGCTGTCCTATATTCTCGCGGGCCGTGATGACTATGAAGTGACCGAAGGCGAAATCCTTTACAATGGCGAGAGCATCCTCGAGATGGACCCCGCCGAGCGCGCCGCCAAGGGCATTTTCCTTGCGTTCCAGTACCCGATGGAAATACCGGGCGTGGCGACGCTGGAATTCCTGAAAGTTGCCATGAATTCGCAGCGCAAGCAGCGCGGCGAGACGGAACTGAAGGTAGCCGAATTCATCAAACAGGTTAAAGAGGCGGCAGCATCGCTTGAGATCGACTTCAACATGCTGAAGCGCCCGCTCAACGTCGGTTTCTCGGGCGGCGAGAAGAAGCGGGCGGAAATCCTGCAAATGAAGCTGCTCGCGCCGAAGCTGTGCATTCTCGACGAGACGGATAGCGGCCTCGACATCGATGCGCTGAAAATCGTCTCCGATGGCGTCAATTCGCTGCGTTCGCCCGACCGCGCCGTGCTGGTGATCACACATTACCAGCGCCTGCTTGACCATATCGTGCCGGACACCGTGCATGTCCTTTACAAGGGACAGGTGATCAAGAGCGGCGACAAGTCGCTGGCGCTGCATCTGGAAGCCAATGGCTACGCCGACGTCATCGGCGAGGCCGCGTAAAGGTGAGCGTGATGAACATTCATGCAGGACGGGTGCAGACAGCGGCGGAAACCGCGCTGATGGACGTTTACGTTTCCAAGATGACTGCCCTGCCGGGCAACACTGCCGTTGTCAGCGCCCGTGACCTTGCAGTCGATGCGCTGAAGACCGCCGGCCTGCCGACGCGGCGCGTGGAAAGCTGGCATTATACCGATCTGCGCAATCTGCTTCGCGCAATTCCCGCAGGCAGCGAGACGCCAAGTGCGGACACCAAGCCTTTGGTGAAGGGCTCATCCATTTTGTCCGTTACCGACGGCGTCGCCGAAGGCGGACAGGCAGGCGAGGGCGTGACCGTCACGCGCATTGCCGCCAAGCTCGAAGACGGCTCGTTTGCCAAGGCACTGGTTTCGCGTGGCACGGACGACGCCATCGGCATGATCAACACGGCGCTGGTGTCCGACGGTTATCACCTTGATATCGCAGACGGCGCGGCGCTGGCTTTACCCATCGAAGTGCAGTTTGCCGCCGATCAGGATTCGCACACACGGCTTGCCATCAAGGCAGGCAAGGGCGCCAAGGCAACCATCATCGAACGCCACATCGGCGGCGATGCGTTTGTGTCTGCGATCACCCACTTGACGGTGGATGATGGCGCCGAGATCACGCTGATTGTCGATCAGGAGCGCAGCGCCGGAGCGGTACATCTGGGGCAGATGAATGTCTGGATTGGCAAGGACGCCAAGCTCGTCGTGTTTGTGATGAACTCCGGCGGCAAACTCGTGCGCCAGGAAGTGCATGTGGCGGTCAAGGGCGAAGGCTCTGACTTCAAGCTGCGCGGCATCAATCTGGTGGGCGGCGATGCCCATATCGATGTGACGATGACGCTGACGCATGAAGTGGCGAACACGTCTTCGACGGAAGTCATCCGCAACGTGGTCACCGGGCGCGGGCATGGCGTGTTTCAGGGGCAGATCAAGGTTTTCCCCGGCGCGCAGAAAACAGACGCCAAGATGGCATGCAACACGCTGCTGCTTTCGGACGAAGGCGAGTTTTCGACCAAGCCGGAACTGGAAATCTTCGCCGACGACGTGCAATGCGGCCACGGCGCGACCGTGCGCGAGGTCGAGCCGCAGCATCTGTTTTATCTGATGACGCGGGGCATTCCCGAGACGATTGCGCGCGGGCTGCTGGTCAAGGCGTTTGTCGCCGAGATCATTGAAGAGCTGGAAGACGAGGCGCTGGTTGAGGCGCTGGAAACACGGCTTTCGGATTGGCTTGAAAAGAACGCATGATGAATCAGAACAGCGGGTTGCCATACGACGTTGAAGCGGTACGCAGGGATTTCCCGATCCTGTCGCGCACTGTTTATGGCAAGCCGCTGGTCTATCTCGACAATGGCGCATCGGCGCAGAAGCCGCAGGCTGTCATTGATGCGATGGTCAACTGCTATGCCCACGAATATGCCAACGTGCATCGCGGGCTGCACTATCTGTCGAACACCGCGACGGACGCTTACGAGAACGCCCGGGAAATCGTCCGGCGGTTTCTGAATGCGGGCAAGATCGAAGAGGTGATTTTCACCAAGTCGACCACCGAGGCGATCAATGCAGTTGCCTATGGCTGGGGCATGCCGAACATTGGCGCAGATGACGAAATCGTCCTTTCGATCATGGAGCATCACTCAAATATCGTGCCATGGCATTTCATCCGTGAACGGCAGGGCGCAAAGCTGGTCTGGATCCCGGTTGATGACGACGGTGTGTTGCACATCGAAGATTTCAAGAAGTGCCTGACCGAACGCACCAAGCTGGTCGCCATCACACATATGTCCAATGCGCTCGGTACCATTCCGCCGGTCAAGGAAATGATCCGCATCGCCCATGAGCGCGGTATCAAGGTTCTGGTCGATGGCTCGCAGGCCGCGGTTCATCTGCCGGTCGATGTGCGCGATCTGGACGCCGATTTTTACGTGATGACTGGGCACAAGCTTTACGGGCCGACGGGTATCGGCGTGCTCTATGGCAAACAGGATTTGCTCAATTCGATGCGGCCGTTCCTCGGCGGCGGCGAGATGATCCGTGATGTGACCATGGAAAACGTCACTTATGGCGAGGCACCGCACCGCTTTGAAGCAGGCACGCCGCCGATTGCCGAAGCGATCGGATTGGGCGCGGCGTTGAATTACATGGACGCAATCGGGCGCGTGCGCATTGCGGCGCATGAGGAGACACTGCGGGACTATGCCCATGCCGAACTTTCCAAGATCAACTCGCTGCGCATCTTCGGCAACGCGCCGGGCAAGGGCGCCATTGTGTCGTTTGAACTGAAGGGCATTCATGCCCATGATGTTTCGATGGTGATCGACCGTGCAGGCGTTGCGGTGCGGGCAGGGACGCATTGCGCCCAGCCGCTGATGCAGCGCTTCGGCGTGACCTCGACCTGCCGCGCGTCTTTCGGCATGTATAATACCAAGACGGAAATTGATGTGCTGGCGGAAGCTTTGGAAAAAGCCCGCAAGTTCTTCGCGTAAGGAATGAATGTAATGGCCCAGGATGATCTGACCGAAGAAGAACGCGTCGATGGCGTGATCGAAGCGTCGTCGGCCATTCCGGCGGATGAATTGGCGCGGCTGACCGATGACATCATCTCGGCGCTGAAAACTGTTTATGACCCGGAAATCCCGGCTGACATTTATGAGCTCGGCCTCATCTACAAAATCGACATTGAGGACGACCGTTCGGTCAAGATCGACATGACGCTGACCGCACCCGGCTGCCCGGTTGCAGGCGAAATGCCGGGCTGGGTGGAAAACGCCGTCAACTCGGTCGAAGGCGTGTCAGGCGTTGAAGTAAAGATGACATTTGACCCGCCATGGACTGCGGCGCGGATGAGCGAAGAGGCGCAGGTTGCCGTGGGTTGGTACTAGACCTTGCGTTCAACACATTTCTTCACCACTTTGGGGTGACAATCAGATTCTTGAGGCCTTGAACCTCAATGAAACGGAGAAAATACCATGGGCCGTTTTGCTGTCATGACCATGACTGACGCTGCCGCGAACCGCGTGCGCGAGATCATGTCGTCCAATCCGGAAGCGCTCGGCATTCGCGTCGGCGTCAAGAAGGGCGGCTGCGCGGGCATGGAATATGCGATCGAATTGGCCAGCGAGCCCAAGCCGCGCGAGGACATGATCGAGCATGACGGCGCCAAGGTGTTTGTCGCGCCGGAGGCTGTGCTTTATCTTCTTGGCACGCAGATGGATTTTGAGACCACGTCCTTGCGCACCGGTTTCACCTTCAACAACCCGAACCAGACCTCCGCCTGCGGCTGCGGCGAAAGCGTCGAGCTTACCCCGGCACCCGCGTCCGCCTTGGGCTGACGCACATGGATGCGGCCGCGATTGAAGAGATATTTCAATCCGTCGGCCCTGTTACCATCAAGCGCATGTTTGGCGGCAAAAGCATCTACGTGCGCGGCATCATTGTTGCCATAGAGTATCAGGACGAGATCCTGTTGAAGGCGGATGCGGAAACTGGGCCGCGCTTTGCCGAAGCCGGTTGTCGCCAGTGGGTCTATGAGAACAAGACAGGCAAAGCTGCAGCCATGCCCTATTGGTCAATTCCGGAAGACGCCTATGACGATCCGGACGAGATGGCCAAGTGGGTGCAGCTGGCGCTCGAGGCCGGACAGAGGGCGAAGAAGTAGTTAGCCCAACTTTGGCTCGATCATCATGAACGCCGGAACTTCGTCGCCAAAGCCGACCGGGGCAGGGCCGAGGTCATCGCGGTAGCGGCGCTGTTCGGGCGGTAGTTTTGCGCGGGCTTCACGGGCTTCCTCGCGACGCGATGAACTGTCAGATCTTGCGTTGTCCGGACGGGGCGAGTCGGATCGCGCATTGTCTTGGCGCGGCGCGTCTACGCGGGAATTGTCCTTACGGGCATGGTCGCGGCGGGCAGGTTGGCGCGTTGGCTGCTCAACCGGAATGAACGCCGGCGCAATGATGTCCGGTTGGTCCGAAGCGGCTTCGACGATTTCGGCTTCAGGCTTTGCGGCGCTGCGCGTTTTGCGCGGCTTGCGCTCGGAGGCTTCCTTTTCGACCGGCTTTGGGGCGGCTTTGACACTGTCCTTGCCATCGCGGCGGCCACGGCCTTTGCCCTTGTCGCCCGTGCGGCCACGGCGCGGGGCTTCTTCGGCGCTCTCGTCGACGACCAGCGTTGAAAGATCCCCGTCATGCCACTCAATGGTTTCGTTGATCAGCTTTTCAATGGCCGACAGATATTTGGCGTCAGTCTTGTCAACCAGCGTGAACGACTTGCCGGAACGCCCGGCGCGGCCGGTGCGGCCAATGCGGTGGACATAGTCTTCCGCATGGATCGGCACATCGAAGTTGAAGACGTGTGACACGTCGGGGATATCAAGGCCGCGCGCGGCAACGTCAGAGGCCACAAGCAATTGCAGTTTGCCGTCGCGGAAATTGGACAGCATGGTCATCCGCGAGCGCTGGTCCATGTCGCCGTGCAGCGCGCCGCAGGAAAATTCATGGCGCGACAGCGAGCGGAACAGTTCCGAGACATCGACCTTGCGGTTGCAAAAGATGATGGCGTTCTTGATGCTGTCCTGTTCGGAAACGATCAGGTCGCGAAGTGCGGCACGCTTTTGCCAATCCTTGGAACCCGACTTGACCAGACGCTGGATAACAGTCTTGGCGGTCGAAGCGGCCTTGGACACTTCCACGCGCACTGGCGCCTGCAGGAACTGCTCGGTGAGCTTGGTGATTTCCGGCGGCATGGTGGCCGAGAAAAACAGGGTCTGGCGGTTGAACGGGATCATCTTGCAGATGCGCTCAATGTCCGGAATGAAGCCCATGTCGAGCATGCGGTCGGCTTCGTCGATGACAAGTATTTCAACGCCGGTCAGCAAAAGCTTGCCGCGCTCGAAATGGTCAAGCAAGCGGCCTGGAGTGGCGATCAGCACGTCAACGCCGCGCTCGAGCTTGCGGTTCTGGTCTTCAAACGAAACGCCGCCGATGAGAAGGGCGACACTCAGTTTGTTGTTGATGCCGTATTTGATGAAATTTTCTTCGACCTGCGCGGCAAGTTCGCGCGTCGGCTCAAGGATGAGCGTCCGCGGAATGCGGGCGCGGGCACGGCCACGCTCGAGGCGGGTGATCATCGGCAGCACGAAGGCGGCGGTTTTGCCGGTGCCGGTCTGGGCGACGCCAAGGACATCCTTGCCAGCGATGGCATGGGGAATGGCGCCTGCCTGAATGGGGGTGGGTTCGGTATAGCCAGCGTCTGTGACGGCGGCGAGGACTTTAGCGGACAGGCCGAGTTCGGCGAATGTGGTCAAGGGGAAATGGATCCGAGTGGGTCAGGTCTTATTGTTGTGCCGGACAGGCCAAGAATGGCCCAAAGGTTGAACGCATTTTCAGCGCAAAGAGTGCGGTGTGCACAGCTTGGCTTGGCCCTAAGGCTATAAGAACAAAATGTCAATCTTTTCACGCATCTGCGCCAAATCAACCGCCTAATAGCGGAACTGTTCGGCAAGAATCCGTTCGTCCCACGAATGGCCCTCATCAAACAGCAAGGTCACCGTCGAAGATTGTGACTGCCGCACCGAAACATGAATAACCGATTTCACCTCATTGTGGTCGGCAACCGCGTTGACCGGGCGTTTTTGCGGTTCGAGAATTTCGATGTCGACCACTGAATGGTTCGGCAACAGCGCACCGCGCCAACGGCGGGGGCGGAAAGCGCTGACCGGGGTCAGCGCGAGAAGTGGTGCGTCGAGCGGCAAGATCGGGCCTTGTGCCGAAAGATTGTAGGCAGTCGAGCCCGCAGGTGTCGCCAGCATGACCCCGTCGCAGATCAGTTCATCAAGCCGTTCCTTGCCATCGACCAGAATACGCAGCTTGGCGGCCTGATAGGATTGGCGCAGCAGTGAAACCTCGTTGATGGCGTTGGCCTTCCAGGCTTTGCCGGCCGCATCCTGTGCAATCATTTCGAGCGGCCGGATGGTTTCCGGCGTTGCGCCCTCGATGCGCTCGATCAGTCCCTCATCGCGAAACTCATTCATCAGGAAGCCGACGGAGCCGCGGTTCATGCCGAAGATGCGCTTTCCCGAATTCATGAAGCTGTGCAGTGTCTGGAGCATGAACCCATCGCCGCCGAGCGCCACGATGACATTGGCGTGTTCCGGTTTCTCGTTTCCATAAAGCGCCGCCAAATGTTTGGCTGCGGCAATGGCTTCAGATGTGTCAGAAGAAATGAAGGCTATGGCAGGCTGCATGCTGTTGCTCCAAGGGGCACACCGATAGCATGGCTGCAAAACATTACAAATTTCTCGAAGCATGGGCGGAAAACTGTTTTCCTGCGCAATCCCCTGTGCTATCGGGTCCGCCAATGCCCTTGTAGCTCAGTTGGTAGAGCACCTGATTTGTAATCAGGGGGTCGCGTGTTCGAATCATGTCGGGGGCACCACGCAATTTACCAATCATTCCAAAGGTTTGGCGGTTATAGCAAATTATCGAAAGCTGCTACCATTTAAGCTTGGGGGCAATATAGGGGCAATCCAGAGCCCCTGGAGATTTCTGGTGGAAATCGATGAGCCTTCACCGGGCTTTAGATCGCAACTGGAATCAGCATTAGGCACGATTAACTCAACGCAGTATTCGTTCCTTTGCGGCGTTCGAAGAGATGCTCGTAATTTTCAACCGCGACAAACCAAACGCGAAGTACTCCATGTTTTGAGAAACATAGAGATTAAGTCGCAAGAGGGTCAAATAGCGGCTTTTCAAGCCCGACGCGGCCGCCCCCGTAAAGTGCAAGCAATACCATCAAGAGTTGAATACCAAGTTTATGATGAATCGGTTCAGGCGGCGATCAATACCGTCAAAAGTGAGCCTAAATCGTCGAAAACGGACTGGCAACGACACCAAGTAATCATTGGTCTTTGCGTTCTGTGGGACCGTCAATTCAAAAATTCTCCAGGTCGTATGTTGGCGGTCTCCCAAAATGTGCCGAGGAGGAACTCTATTGTTGAAACGGATGTTGTTTTTTCCGGTGCCTTTTTTTTAGTAGTTAAGGCCATTCTGCATGAGGTTGGTAGAACTGATACTGATGCAGAAATCGCATCCGCGATTAAGAGAGTCCGCGCGTCATGGACAAGTTAGATATCCCAAACTGATTTTATTGCGATTGACGGCCCTTGGCGCGACTTCTGAAAAAGTGATCATTGCATAACTCCGCACCAATACGGAGTTTTGAAATGAATGGTTTTCTAAAAATCGAAGACGTCGCGGCCCGTGTAGGGCTTTCAAGACGTACGGTCTATTCGCTGATTTCAGATGGCAGTTTCCCGCGCCCGGTTCAATTGAGTGTGCGACGCGTCGCTTGGCGCGTTGTCGAAATTGACGCGTGGGTTGACGCAAAGATTGTCGAGCGCGATCGGATTTCATCATGAAATCCGTTCGCAAAGCCCCGGCAAAATCGAAAACGTCTGAAGAGCTGACAGATGAGCTACCTGTAATCGCCAAGACGGTCGAAGAGCCAATTGCGCTGCCGCCGCTGCCGGCGACAGCTGAGATCTACGCTGGAATCAACGACGTTGATGTTCTCCTCCACCGAGCATTCGAGCTTCGCAAACGGATGAGATTTTATCAAACAGAGAACGCTTTAGTGACGGCAGAACTTGTCAAGCGACTCGGTGAGGGGCGAACCATGACCTCAAGATACCGCGCAGTCTTGAGCATTCACAAAGTCAGACAATTCACGGTGCCAAATGGCATTCGAACACAGGTATCCATTGAGCGTCTTCACGATACCGGTGGTGCGAGATGACAAAGATCCAATACAAAGTTGATCCCGGTGCCGCGGGGCGCAATGCCCGCGCAACGGGATC
This sequence comes from Rhizobiaceae bacterium, assembly GCA_041751995.1. Taxonomy (GTDB): domain Bacteria; phylum Pseudomonadota; class Alphaproteobacteria; order Rhizobiales; family Rhizobiaceae; genus JANMEX01. The sequence continues at coordinate 93,171 of JBGSHY010000109.1, forward strand.
AATCAAATTCAAAACCACTGTAATGGCCGATAGACCTGGTCGTCAGTTCCGTCGCGCCGACGTCAGGGTGCGCGATATCGAAAAGCTGATTGAATGCAGGTACGGATCTGCAATTCCCGACGTTGACGATGAACAGTACAGTTTTGTGGTCGGCAATGCGTTTCTGGCCGGTTATGGGCAACTCGACGGTGCGCAACACTTTTCACGTTGGCTGAATAAATTCACACCATGGCGAAGGAACTGCCAACAATTTGCTTCCGAAATGATGGCGAAGATTCGAGTCACCGCTCTTTTCGCAGATGCAAGCGCTGGCAGAAATCTCAAATTGCTGATCTCGGAACGCGACATACTCGCTATCACAACTCTATCGCCGTTTGATCTGACAGCCGAAGCCTTCAAGGCTCATTGCCTGGCGCGAAAGCGAGAGAGAGACCGCCTCAAAGCGGCTGAGCGGCGTGCGGCTGAGGGCGGTCTCTCACGCCCCGAATGGAAGCGATTGAAGTCAGAAGAGTCCACAGAAAATAAGCAGCCTTGGATCGCCCAGGGGATCAGCCGCAGGACTTTTTACAACAGAAAAAAGGCAATCAAACCGCCTTCCGAGGCAATTCAAATTGCCCCATTTGAAAGGAACTGCACTCAATCCGTCGCTAGGGTCGAAAAGGAAATTGCACTCAGTCCGTCGCATGCAATGACTCTTAGACATGGCCGCGACGGACTGAGTGCAAGTGCGCTTCTCTTCGAATATGCCGCTTCGCTTTTATCTCTCAAGCCAGACGGAGAGAATTCAAGTGAATAGTCAATTGTCACTCGTCTTCAGCGCGCCGCCGGAAGCGGCGCAGGCGAGGAATTCAGGCCCGAGCGTAATTATGTTCCCTGCGGCAGCTCAGCACGGTTACGCCCGCCGCGATGCGCTTGACGTCATGTCACGTCCAGTCACGAAACAAGCGTGGTACATAAAACGACGCACCGATGACTTTCGGGCGCGAGCATATGCTGCAGGATTTTCCATTGCGGAAGTAGAACACGCCGGCGCCATCTATCATCAAAAACTTTTGCAAGAAGTGCACAGGCTTCAGGTTCTTGCGTATCTTTTTCCCGATGAGGCTTCAGCATGAATGTCATGACCTGAGACCCTGAACCTCCTCCAGATTTTGGTAGAGTCCGTTCCAGGCAGGAGACGGACGAATGAAGCGATCACGGTTCACGGAACAACAGATCATCGGCATTTTGCGGGAGCAGGAATCCGGAGTGAAGACGGCAG
>JBGSHY010000110.1:0-20309 GCA_041751995.1 Rhizobiaceae bacterium
TGCAGGCGGCCAAGCTCGGCTCCTACGACGTCATCATCCTCGACACCGCCGGCCGCACACACATTGACGAGCCGCTGATGATGGAAATGGCCGAGATCAAGGCCAAGTCCAATCCGCATGAAATCCTGCTGGTCGCCGACAGTCTGACCGGCCAGGACGCGGTGAATCTTGCCCGCTCCTTTGACGAGCGTGTCGGCATCACCGGGCTTGTGCTGACACGCATGGACGGCGATGGCCGCGGCGGCGCGGCGCTGTCGATGCGCGCGGTTACCGGCAAGCCGGTCAAACTCGTCGGCGTTGGCGAAAAGATGGACGCGCTGGAGGAATTCCATCCCAAGCGCATCGCCGACCGCATTCTTGGCATGGGCGACATTGTCTCGCTGGTCGAAAAGGCCGCCGAGCACATCGACCATGAAAAAGCCGCCGCGATGGCGAAGAAAATGCAGGAAGGCAAGTTCGATCTCGACGATCTTGCCGACCAGCTGCGCCAGATGAAGAAAATGGGCGGCATGGGCGGCCTGATGGGCATGATGCCCGGCATGGGCAAGGTGAAAGACCAGATTGCCTCGGCCGGCCTCAACGACAAGATGTTCGACCGCCAGATCGCCATCGTCTCGTCGATGACCAAATGGGAACGGGCAAACCCGGAACTGCTCAAGCATTCGCGCAAGCAGCGCATCGCCAAGGGCTCCGGCACCGATGCCGCCGAAATCAACAAGCTGCTGAAAATGCATCGCGGCATGGCCGACATGATGAAAGCCATGAAGGGCGGCAAGGGCGGCGGCATGATGAAAAACATGATGGGAGGCCTTGCCAGCAAGATGGGCCTCGGCGGCGGTGGCATGGGCGGTTTGGGCGGCATAATGGGCGGCGGCATGCCGGACCTGTCGAAGATGGACCCCAAGCAGCTTGAACAATTGCAGAAGCAGGCTGAGGCCATGGGTCTTGGCGGCGGCGGGATGCCGAAACTGCCGGGCTTGGGCGGCGGTGGGTTGCCGGGCCTTGGCGGACCGAAACTCCCCGGTCTCGGCGGCAGCCTTCCCGGCCTGCCGAAGAAGAAGTGAGGGCATGAATGTCTGACACCTCCGCCAAACTTGCCGACCTGCGCGCCTCGATCGACAACATCGACGCCGCCGTCATCCACATGCTGGCCGAACGTTTCCGCCGCACCAAGGAAGTCGGCTTCCTGAAAGCGCACGAGGGCCTGCCTGCCGCAGACCCGGCGCGCGAAAAATTCCAGATTGAGCGTCTTCGCCAGTTGGCCAAGGACGCCCAGCTTGATCCCGATTTTGCGGAGAAGTTCCTGAACTTCATCATCCGCGAAGTCATCCGCCACCACGAACAGATCAAGGCCGAAACGGCCGCGACGAAACCCTGAACCTTAAAAACCAAAGGACTAAAACAATGTCACTGAAAATCCGCCTTGCCCGCGCCGGCTCCAAGAAGCGCCCTTACTACCATGTCGTCGTTGCCGACGCCCGTTCGCCGCGCGATGGCCGCTTCATCGAACAGATCGGCAAGTGGAACCCGATGCTGGAAAAAGGCTCGGCTGACCGCGTCGTGATCGACGGCGACAAGGCCAAGGACTGGATCGCCAAGGGCGCCCAGCCGACCGACCGCGTGCTGCGCTTCCTGTCCGAAGCCGGCGTCGCCACCCGCGAAGCCCGCGTCAACCCGAAGAAGGCCGAACTTGGCACCAAGGCCAAGGAACGCATCGCCTTGGCCGAAAAGAAGGTGGCTGACGCTGCCGCCAAGGTCGAAGCTGAAAAGGCCGCCAAGATTGCTGCTGCAGAAGCCGAGAAGGCCGCGGCCGCCGAAGCCGCCGCCGCCGCCAAGGCCGCTGCAGAGGCACCAGCCGAAGTTGCAGCAGAAGAAGCTCCGGCCGAAGCTGCTTCCGAGTAATTTCTTCGGAACAATTTTGAACTTGCAAACGGCGGGATTTTCCCGCCGTTTGTGTATCCGGCAAATGAGGCAGCACATATTTTGTCATCGGCTCCCCGCACCATCTCCATCCTCGGCGCGACCGGCTCCATTGGCGTCAACACGCTGGATGTCATCCGCCACGCGGGCGGGCGCGAGGCGTTTGAGGTTGTCGCGCTTACCGGCTCTGCCAATGTGGCGCTGCTGGCAAAGCAGGCGATTGAGCATGGCGCGAAAATCGCCGTTACCGCAGATGAGCGCCAATACGGCCCGCTGAAAGACGCGCTGTCAGGAACCGGCATTGAGGCCGCAGCCGGACGTCAGGCCTTGATCGAAGCCGCCGCTATCCCCGCAAACATCACGATGGCCGCAATTGTCGGCATGGCCGGGCTTGAACCGACGCTCGCCGCAGCGAAAAATGGCGGCACAATTGCGCTGGCCAACAAGGAATGTCTAGTTGCCGGCGGAGACCTCTTTGTCGATGCGGTGAGGGTAGCAGGTGGCCGCCTGTTACCGGTCGATTCCGAGCACAATGCGATCTATCAGGTGCTGGTCGGTGGAGGCCATCACTCAGCTATTGAACGGGTAATCCTGACGGCATCCGGCGGGCCGTTCCGCACATGGTCTTTGGACCGCATGGCGGATGTGACAGTGGAAACCGCGCGCGCCCATCCGAACTGGTCGATGGGACTGAAGATTTCGATCGACAGCGCTTCAATGTTCAACAAGGCGCTGGAGATGATCGAAGCGCGGCACCTGTTCTGGCTTGATCCGGGCCAAGTCGAAGTTATCGTCCACCCGCAGTCCATTGTCCATTCCATGGTGGCTTATCACGATGGATCGATACTGGCGCAGCTTGGCCCATCAGACATGCGGGTGGCCATCAGCTACGCGCTGCATTTCCCCGAGCGCGCCGCACTGCCAGTCGAACGGCTGGACTTCGCCAGACTGGCGCGGCTCGATTTTGAGACGCCGGACGAAACCCGCTTCCCGGCGCTGCGGCTCGCCCGGCTGGCCATGCAGCACGGCGGCCTGTCAGGCGCAGTGTTGAATGGCGCAAAAGAGGCGGCGCTGGAAGCCTTCATAGCCGGACGGATTCCGTTTTTGGCGATGGCGGAGATTGTTGAAAAAGTGATGCAGAAAATGGGCGCGCCTGAAGCGTCAGACATTCAATGCGTCATTGAAGCCGATATCGGAGCGAGGAAACTGGCGCAGGAGATAATTGCCTAAAGCTGTTCACCGCTTCATCGAACCGTTGTACAACTCTAACGCTTTGTTTTGTCGCATTTTTCTTAGAAGTTTGATGTCCCATCAAACTTGGACATGCTTTAGCCGCCACCCTCGTCATCCCGTACGCTGATCTTCGCCTTCTTCTTTTCTTTCTCCTCCTCTCGCGCCCGGCTGAGGCCCGAAGAAATCAACCCGGTCGGAACGGCGATCACGCCTAGTCCGATGATGAGGATGAAGAAGGTGAAGAACCGCCCGCCAAGCGTGATCGGATACACATCGCCGTAGCCGACCGTCGTCAGCGTCACCACCACAAACCACAGCGCATGAGGGATCGATGCAAATGCCTCGGGCTGCGAATCATGTTCGAATTCGTAGATTCCCACGGCCGAAATGAACATCACGATCAGTGCCAGAAACCCGAACACGATCAGCTCTTCCTTGATGAGCTGGAACGTCCGCGTGATCCGGTCGAGCGCCGCCACATGGCGCGCCAGCTTGCCGATCCGAAGGATGCGCAGCAGCCGGATCGAGCGCAGCACCTGAAAATTGCCGCCCAATGTCAGCCAGAACGGCAGGATAGCCACAAGGTCGACCACGCCCCAGAAGCTGCGCGCATAGCGCAGCGGATTGCGGGCCGTCCAAAGCCGCAACAGATATTCCGCCGTAAACAGCAGGAGGACCACCACGTCGAGCGCGTTAAGCAGCGGCTCCACCCACACAGGCAATCCCGGCACGGTCGACAGCGACAGGCCAAAGATCGACACCAGAATGACACCGATCATCATCTGGTCGAACGCCGAGCCGAAACGCGCATCCTGTCCCCAGATGATGTCGCCGATACGCTTGCGCAAACTGTCTTTTTCCACTGCCGTAACCCCCGCATGCGGCACGCCCAGTCAGGTTTTGCCACATCCCTGCCCTGCCGGAAAGCCGATTTGCGCCGGCCAGGTTTGACAGCCAGCATGCACCATGATTCCACTGGCGGATGGACACTGCCGCAAGCCATCTTCTTATCCACACGGCATTTGATGCGCTGGCATGGGTCACCGCCGCCGCCACGCTCATTATGCTCCGCCGGACCTGGTTTGCGGAAAACCCGGTCAGGCAAAACTTGCGCTTCGGCTACTTCGCCGCCGTGCTGTTTGGCGCGGGCATCGGCGCGTGGGTCTTCGGCACGCTCAATGGCTGGGCATCCGGTCATCCGGGTCTCGCCCGCTCGGTCGAAGGCGCGCTGGCAGGTGCGATCATCTCGATTGAACTCTGGAAGAAATTCAACGGCGTCACCGCCCGCACCGGTGCCGTCTACGCCCTGCCGCTTGCGCTCGGCATCGCCATCGGCCGCATCGGCTGCCTTTTGTCTGGGTTGGAGGATTTCACCTACGGCATCCCGACAGGCTCAGCCTCGGGTTGGGATTTTGGCGACGCCATCCCGCGCCATCCGGTGCAGCTTTATGAAAGCCTGACGATGGCGGCCTTCGCACTGGTCTATGTCGCCATGGTGCTTCACGGCAATGCCTTCTGGAAAGCCAACGGCTTCTATCTCGCCGCGGGCTTCTATGGAGCACAGCGGTTCTTGCTCGAATTCCTCAAACCATACGCGGCAGTCGCGGGACCACTGACCGTCTTTCAGCTTTTGTCGCTGGCGCTGATCGGTTATGCCTTTGTGATGCTTGCTTCAGGGAGAAGGTCCGCATGAATCCGCTACTTGCCATTGTCGGCGTCCTGCTGCTTTTTCCCGGCCTGTGCGGCGTTTTCTATTTCGGCGCAGCCTTTCTCGAAAACCTAATGCCAAGCCCCGGAAATCAAGGCTACGACATAGCCTTTCTCGCCTTTGCCGTGCCAAGCATTCATGCCGGCTGTCTTGGCCTCTGGCTGCTGTCGAGGGGCAACCAGGGTCCGGGATTGCGCGCCTTCACCCGCTATGCCGGCTGGTTCGGCGCGCTGGCGTCGCTGTTCCTCCTCTGGCGCTTTCAGGTGATTTCGCCGAGCGAGACACATTCAACACTTGAATATCTGCAGTTCATGGGCGTGGCGCTGCTGCTTGGAGGATTGCCATTTCTGCTCGGCGGCCTGCCTGCCATCCGGCTGCCGAAAGTGCCGCCAACAGTGGCGACACCACAATGAAACGGTTTTTGCTGGGCCTTCTCGGAATGCTGATGCTGCTTCCGGGGCTGTGGAGCGTGGCGACCATGCTGCTGTTCATACCTGGCTATTTCGGCGGCCATGCACCGGAGCCGGCAGAAGAGGGCGCCATGGAACCGTTGTTGCAAATGTCAATGCTATGGGCCGCGAGCTTCGCAATCAGCGGGGCAGGATGGCTGCTGCTCCGCCGCCTTTCCGCAAGCGCGCCGCGCTATTGAGGGCTCCATGAAAATTCTCCAGATCATTGCTGGAATACTCCTGCTGCTTCCTGGCATCTGCAGCATCGGCTTCATGGTCCTCACGCTGCCGGACATGACGGTGGATGCAGCCGGACTTTGGGTCTTGTGGCTGCCCTCGCTTGCCGTCAGTGCGCTCGGCATCTGGTTGATCCGCAAGGCGAGGAACCGCCCGTGAACGCACACGCCCCGCGCAAATCCAAGCCGTATCTGTTCCATGGCCAGACCCAGTCCATGTGCGAGACCTGCCTGAAGCTCGTCCCCGCCAAAATCCTGATTTCCGGCGACGATGTCTTCTTCGAAAAGCGCTGCCGCGAACATGGGGTGCAGAAGACGCTGATTTCCAGTGACGCCGCCTATTATCTGGCGCAGCTGTCATGGCTGAAGCCCGGTGACCGGCCGCTCGATGTGCAGACGCGCACCGACTATGGCTGCCCCTATGACTGTGGCCTCTGCCCGGACCATGAGCAGCATTCCTGTCTTGCCATCATCGAGGTCAACGAGGCCTGCAACCTGACCTGCCCGGTGTGCTTTGCCGACTCGAGCCAGAAATCCACTAGGCATCAGGACTTGGCCACCATTGGCCGCATGATGGATGCGCTGGTCAGGTCCGAAGGCGAACCGGACCTGCTGCAGCTGTCCGGCGGCGAGCCGACCATCCATCCGGAGATCATCCGCATCATCGACATGGCGCGCGAGCGGCCGATCCGCCACCTGATGATCAACACCAACGGCCTGCGCATCGCTTCAGACCCGGCCTTCGTCGCCGAGCTTGCAGCGCGCAAGAAGGGACTGGAAGTCTACCTCCAGTTTGACTCGCTCAACCCCGATGCCATCCGCAATCTGCGCGGCGCGGACCTGTCCAAAATCCGCCGCAAGGCACTCGATGCGCTCGAGGCCAATGGCATTTCGACGACCCTCGTTTGTACCGTCAAGAAGGGCGTCAACGACCATGAGATGAAAGCGATCATTGATCACGCTTTGGAATTCAAATGCGTGCGCGGCGTCACCTTCCAGCCGCTGCAGGACACGGGGCGAAACGAAAATTTCGACCCAAAGAAAAACCGTGTCCTGCTCTCCGAAATCCGCCGCCGCATTGTCGACGAGAGCGGCATTTTCGGCGAGGCGGACATGATCCCGCTGCCATGCAACCCGACCTCGATTTCCATCGGTTATGGCCTGCGCTCCGGCAAGACCGTCGTGCCGGTGACGGCGATGATCCCGAAGTCTGAGATCATCCGCGACGTGCCCAACGCCGTGAATTTCGAGCGTTATCCGATGCTCAAGGAGAAAGTATTCGACCTGTTCTCGCTCTCGACCATCGAGCCGAACGTCTCCGCCCGCCTCGGCGACCTGCTCTGCTGCCTGCCGCAGGTGCCGGTTCCGGATGGGCTGACCTACGAGAACATCTTCCGCGTCGTCATCATCGACTTCATGGACCGCTTCAATTTCTGCGTCGGCAACGTCAAGCGTTCCTGCACCCATTTTGTCACGCCGAACGGCCAGATCATTCCGTTCGAGACGTACAATTTGTTGTACCGCGACGGGAGCGTGGAGCGCTTTCGTGCCGGGATCGGCCAGCCTGCCAACAGCACTGCGTAGTTTCCGAAGTGCGTTTTTCTGGACTTCTTGCCGTCTTGCATTTAAACTCCCGGTTCATCGGAACTATACGGGTTGTGGTGAAGCAACTGGCTCCGGCGAAAGCGACACCGACATGCACTTCTTGGAAACCGGTTTTGCCCGGATGCGGCGCTTTGCCTTTGACAATCATTTGGACATCCATGACCGGATGGGCCCCGAATGGTCACGCCGCCTGTTTTTTCTCGATTTTCTGGTCTTCCCGCTGGCGATTCTCCTGTGTCTGGCTGTGGTCACAGACAATGAAGCCAATGCCTCTTATCTTGTTTTGGCGCTGCTTTTCGCCGTTGGATATGCTTCATGGACGCTGACCGAATATCTGATGCATCGCTTCGTGTTTCACCATTTCCCGGTGTTCACAGCCATGCACCTTGCTCACCACAAGAAACCGCACGAACTGATCGGCACGCCGACAATCGTCACGCTGGCGGCCTTTGTGGTTCTGGTTTTCTGGCCCGCCTTTGAGTTCTCCGGTCTCGAACAAGCGTCAGCCCTGTCGGCAGGCATGATGTGCGGCTATCTCGCTTATGTCGGCGTGCATTACATCGTTCACAATGTCGGCAGCGGCGGACTGCCGTGGATGAAGCGCCTGATCCGGCTGCACGCAGTCCATCACCATGACATACACCACAATTTCGGCGTCACCACCGACATATGGGACCGGTTATTCGGGACGTTGGCGCGGCGCTGAAAGCTGCGGAATCCCGCGTAAACACTGATTCGGCCTTTTCTCTTCCGTTTGTCACAATTCTCATGTAAGAGCGCGCCAACCGAAAACGGCGTCCCGCTCTTGGTGATGCCCATCAACCTCCCGAGTCTTGATTTATGAAAATCCGCAACATCGCGATCATCGCGCACGTTGACCATGGCAAAACCACTCTCGTCGACAAACTGCTGCAGCAGTCCGGCGCCTTCCGCGACAACCAGCGCGTTGCAGAACGCGTCATGGATTCGAACGATCTGGAAAAAGAGCGCGGCATCACCATTCTTGCCAAGGCGACGTCGGTTGTCTGGGACAACACCCGCATCAACATCGTTGACACGCCGGGCCATGCCGACTTTGGCGGCGAAGTGGAGCGTATTCTTTCCATGGTCGATGGCGTGATCGTTCTTGTGGATGCTGCCGAAGGCCCGATGCCGCAGACCAAATTTGTCGTCGGCAAGGCGCTGAAGCTCGGCCTCAAGCCGATCGTTGCGATCAACAAGGTGGACCGCCCCGACAGCCGCGTGACGGAAGTCGTCAACGAAGTGTTCGACCTTTTCGCTGCGCTCGACGCCAATGACGACCAGCTCGATTTCCCGCTGCTATATGGTTCAGGCCGCAATGGCTGGATGGCCAACACGCCGGATGGCCGTCAGGACGAGGGCATGAAGGCGCTGTTCGAGCTGGTGCTCAAGCATGTGCCGGAGCCGACCGTTGCGCCCGGCCCGTTCACGATGATTGGCACCATTCTGGAAGCCAACCCGTTCCTCGGCCGCATCATTACCGGCCGCATCCATTCCGGCTCGATCAAGCCGACGCAACAGTTCAAGGTCATCGGCCAGGACGGCAAGCTGATCGAACAGGGCCGCGTGTCGAAGATTCTCGCGTTCCGCGGCATTGAGCGCACAGCAATCGACGAAGGCTTTGCCGGCGACATCGTCGCCATCGCCGGTCTTTCCAAGGGCACCGTGGCAGACACATTCTGCGCCATGGAAGTCACCGAGCCGATGAAGGCGCAGCCGATCGACCCGCCGACCGTCACCATGTCCTTCCTCGTCAACGATTCGCCGCTGGCCGGCACCGAAGGCGACAAGGTCACCAGCCGCGTCATCCGCGACCGCCTGATGCGCGAAGCCGAAGGCAATGTCGCGCTGAAAATCGAGGAAGCCGAAGACAAGGACAGCTTCTACGTCTCCGGCCGCGGCGAATTGCAGCTGGCCGTTCTGATTGAAACCATGCGCCGCGAAGGCTTTGAACTTGCCGTCTCTCGTCCGCGCGTCGTTTACCAGAAGGACGAGACCACCGGCGAACTCTTGGAGCCGATTGAAGAAGTCGTCATCGACGTGGACGAAGAGCACTCCGGTGTCGTCGTGCAGAAGATGAACGAGCGCAAGGCCGAAATGGTCGAACTGCGCCCGTCAGGCGGCAACCGCCAGCGTCTGGTGTTCTACGCCCCGACCCGCGGCCTGATCGGCTACCAGTCGGAACTCTTGACCGACACGCGCGGCACGGCAGTCATGAACCGGCTGTTCCACGCCTACATGCCATACAAGGGCGATATCGCAGGCCGCTCCAACGGCGTTCTGATCTCCACTGATTCCGGCGAAGCCGTCGCTTTCGCCATGTGGAACCTGGAAGATCGCGGCCCGATGATCATCGAGCCGGGCGAAAAGGTCTATCAGGGCATGATCATCGGCATTCATACCCGTGACAATGACCTTGAGGTCAACGTGCTCAAGGGCAAGAAGCTGACCAACATCCGCTCGGTCAACAAGGATGAAGCCGTCAAGTTGACCCCGCCGATCAAGATGACGCTGGAGCGGGCGCTGGCCTGGATTCAGGACGATGAGCTGATGGAAGTCACGCCAAAGTGCATCCGTCTGCGCAAGATCTACCTCGACCCGAACGAGCGCAAGCGGTTTGAAAAGTCCGCAAAGATCGCCTGAGGCTTTAGCCACTGAAATATCAAAAGCCCGCTGGATTGCTCCAGCGGGCTTTTTGTTGGGCGAACCTGAATGTCAGGCCGGGATGGTCAGCCCCTTGGCAACCGCAGGGCGCGCCAGGAACGCTTCGTAGACCCGCGTCACGTTCGGGAAATTCTCGATGCCGACCAACTCACCCGCGCCATAAAAGCCGACCAGCGTGCGCACCCATGGGAAGATCGCAATGTCGGCGATGGTGAATACCTTGCCCATGATCCAGTCACGACCTTCAAGCCGCTGGTTGAGCACACCGAGAAGTCGCTTCGATTCGGTAACGTAGCGTTCGCGCGGACGCGGATCCTCGATGTCCTTGCCGGCGAACTTCGTGAAAAACCCAAGCTGGCCAAACATCGGACCGATGCCGCCCATCTGGAACATCAGCCATTGAATCGTCTCATAGCGGCCGGCAGCGTCCTTCGGCATCAGTTTGCCGGTCTTTTCGGCAAGGTAAATCAGGATCGCGCCGGATTCGAACAAAGGCAACGCCATGCCGTCCGGGCCATTGGGGTCAATGATCGCCGGGATCTTGTTGTTCGGGTTAAGCGACAGGAACTCGGGCGACATCTGGTCGTTTGAGGCAAAGTCCACTTTGTGTGGCTCGTAAGCGATGCCTGCCTCTTCCAGTGCGATGGCAACTTTCACACCGTTCGGCGTCGGCAGTGAGTAAAGCTGGATGCGGTCCGGATGGGCCGCTGGCCATTTCTTGGTGATCGGAAAACTGGAAATGTCGGCCAATTGGAAAATCCTTTGTCCCTGATGAGACCCCACAGTTAAGCACGGCAGGTCCGCGATCAAGGGAGACGCGCTGTTGAAAAGAATTTTCACTGCAACGTGATCAACACCCATTGCGCGAATCTTGGCGCGGGGTCATGGTTAACAAATCATGACCACACTTGCAGTCGACATTCGCCCCGCAGAAAAACAGGATGCCAGCGCCATCGCTGATATCCATGCCGCCGCATGGGCCAATGCCTACACCGGCATCATCCCGCACAAGACTTTGCGCGGCATGATCGCGCGGCGCAGCGAGAACTGGTGGGTGAACGCGCTTGGCAATTCCAACGCCATTCTGGTCGCTGAAGTCGGCGGCAAGCTGGCTGGCTATGCCACGCTTGGCCGCAACCGCACGCGCGCGCTCAAGCAGCAAGGCGAGATCTATGAACTCTATCTGCGTCCCGAATATCAGGGCCTCGGCTTCGGCGGCCGCCTGTTCGCCGCAGCACGGTCGCGGATTTCCGATTTTGGCCTTAAAGGCATGGTTGTCTGGGCTTTGGAAGAAAATGCCAAGGCACTTGGTTTTTACGAAGCATTGGGCGGCGCGGACGTTGCCGAAGGCACCGAATGCTTCGAGGGCAAGAATCTGCGGAAAATTGCCTACGTCTGGAACTGAGGGACAGGCGAAAGCGGAAACCGGTTTTGCATCCGAAAACGCAGCAAGGAAAATCCTACTCCCCGAAATTGGCGGAGCGGTCGCCCGCCGTTGGACCCTTGACGCCATGCCATTGCGGCTCGTCGACGCGGCATTTGAAACCCGCGACTTCGGTTTGCGCCACCCTGCGCGCCATTTCGTTTGGCTCCGGATTGGAGCGGGCGTCGACATAGCCGACGGTGCACGCCTCGCCCTCACCCTTTTGCCCGACTTTGAAAATCACCAGGATTTGCCCTTGTGACGCCTTGTCGGGCATCCCGGTGTCCGGGTTGGGGTTCTCGATAATGAACCGGCTGATCGCCGCCTTGGCCTTTTTGCCTTCCACAATCCATTCAATCGTGCCGCCGACATGGTTGAACGGGCCGAAACTCTCCCAATGGGTTTTCCGCGCCCAGTCGCCCAAATGACCGATGAACAGCGATTGGCGGACATCATCCTCGGAAAACTCGACCGGATAGCCGCCCCAGCCTTTACAGAGCCAGGTTCCGCCAAGATCGCCAGTCTCCACCATTTTGCAGGCTTCCAGATCAAGCTTGGTGTAAACACTTTCGGCCAACGCTGGATGGACGGAAAGCAACATGACTGCGGCAGCGAGAGCGTGTTTCATTCCGGAAAATTGGATTGAAGCGGACATTTCGTCAAGCCGCTTTGAATTGACCATCCGAAGGTTCCGGTTGCGTCAGGGCAAAGCGTCGACTAATCCGAAATCCAGCATCGTTAATATAAGCTGTAAAGGAATTCCCCATGCGTCTTGACGCGCTCTCCATCGGCAAAAACCCGCCGGAAGAAGTCAACGTCATCATCGAAGTCCCGGTGGGTGGCGAGCCGATCAAATATGAGATGGACAAAGCCTCTGGCACGCTGTTTGTCGACCGTTTCCTCTATACGCCGATGCGCTATCCGGGTAACTACGGCTTCATCCCGCACACGCTGTCGCTGGACGGTGACCCGATTGACGTCGTCGTCTGCAACACCCGCGCCATTGTGCCGGGAGCCGTGATTGCCTGCCGCATCGTCGGCGTTCTGGTGATGGAGGACGAGGCGGGCGGCGACGAAAAGCTGATCGCCGTGCCGGCCCCGAAAATCACCCGCCGCTATGAAAATGTCCACGAGATCACCGACCTGCCGCAGATCACCCGCGACCAGATCCGGCATTTTTTCGAGCATTACAAGGATCTGGAACCCGGCAAATGGGTCAAAGTCGTCAAGTGGGGCAATGCCGCCGAAGCCAAGCAGATGGTGCTCGACGCCATCGAACGCGCCAAGGCCTCGAAAGACCCGAACAAGACCTGACGCCTACAAGAGCGTGCCGGTGAACCCGTCATCGGCAATGCCGTCGCAAAACTCTTTCCACGAGCAATCCGCGCAGGCCGCGCGGATTGTTTTTTGCCTGTAAGCCACGCGCAATGCTGCAATCTCGGCAGCCTCGAGGGGCGTTGCCGTTTCCAGCGGACGGCCGAGCAGCGCGCTGACCGCTTCCACCGCTTGCCGGTCCATTTTTGCCGTTTCACGTGCATTGCAGTCATGATCGCAGGCTTCGCGGCAGGCATCCGTGAAGCCGTTGCAGATGTCGTCCGGGCCCTGGACCAGTTGAACCGGCTGTCCTTCGCGGATGGCCGCGACCTTGGCGCTCATGTTGTCGACAAATGCGTCCGTATAGCCTTTGCCGCGAAAAGTGAGGATGCACAAAAAATGATGCCCGCGCAAAAGCACGGGCATCACGGGTGGTTCGTCGGTCAATGTTGGATCAGAGCTTGGCAAACTGCTCTGCGCCCTTGAGCACGCCCTTGCCGATCAGCGCGGCCAAGGCCAGCTTGATTGCGTCAACGAGCAGAAACGGCGTCAGCCCGGCAGCAACGGCCTCGCTCGCCGACATATTGAACGCGTAGCCGAGCCAGACAACGCCAAGGCCGAAGATCACGGCCTCGCCTGCGAACAATGCGGCGATGGCGCCCGGCCAGCTGCGGGTAAAGCCGCGATCGGTAAGGTAGCCGATCAGCGCCGCTGCCAAGAGAAAGCCAATCAAATAGCCGCTGGTGCCGGCGCCGAACGGCGCAAAGAAAGGCAGACCCGCTGCACCGCCTGCAAGATAGGCAACAAGTGTCGCGGTCGCCAGGCGAAAGCCGAAAGTCAGGCCGATCAGCATGACGCCGAGCGTCTGCAAAGTGGTTGGCACGGGATAGCCGATAGCCACCTGGCTCAACGCCGCAAGTCCGATGGTTCCACCAAGGACAATCATGGCCTGCTTGGCGATAGACGAACCGGCCAGCGGCGCAAGGGTCGAAAGGCTGGAGTTGAATAGCGAAGTCGTCATGGGATCCCCCTAAAGACGGCGTTAACGATGCGCCTCTTTCCCAAGGGAAGGCTTTCTTGTCAACCTCGCTGTCCGTCGAACCCGCTCATTGGTCAAGGCCAAGCGCGGCAAGCGTGGCGGCTGGATCGCCCTTGATCTCGACCTGTTTCAGCCGGGCCGTTTGACCAGCAATGACGGTGACGGCGGAACGCGGCAACTTGGCTTGCTTGGCCAGAAGCACTTCCAACGCCGAATTGGCCTTGCCATCTTCGGGAACCGCGCGAACGCGGGCCTTCAGGTGGCTTTTGCCATCGGAACCGATCTCGACACCCTCCAAGGCGTCGCGCCCGCCTTTGGGAGTCAGCCGGACAAAAAGGATAAGCCGGTCCGGCTCAATCCGGCAGGGCTGACTCATCCGACGAACAGCGGGGCGATCGATGTCCACAAAAGCTGGCGGATGAAATAGATGATGATGAACAAGATGATCGGCGAAATGTCGACACCGCCAAGATCCGGCAGCAGCCGCCGGATCGGTTTCAGCGCCGGCTCGGTCACCTTGTAGAGAAAATCGCCGATCGAAGCGACAAACGGATTGCGCGCATTGACGATGTTGAAGGCATAAAGCCAGGAAAACACCGCCGATGCGATGATGATCCAGGTGTAGATGTCGAGGGCAAAATCAATGGTGCGGAAAAGCGCGAGCATGGTCTGGTTCCGGTTGAGGCTCCTCATCTAGACACTGGCGCGCCTGCCAGCAAGGCCCGCGCCATGCAATCCACGCAACTGTGACCAAGCGCCGTGTTGACAGCGGCAAAACATCAACACAAACTGCCCGCTATGTGGGGCTGTAGCTCAGCTGGGAGAGCGCGTCGTTCGCAATGACGAGGCCAGGAGTTCGATCCTCCTCAGCTCCACCAAATTACCAATCTATCCAATTGATATTATTGATTTTATTTTCTGATTTTGATTTCGTGCCTAATTCTATGCCTAATTTTGATTAGAATTCGACAGAAGCTTGCTTGACGTCGATGCGCACTGAGAAGTGGTGCGGTGACCTTCCATATGCCAACGACCGTCGATTGCACAAAGCGCCCGTAGTAATTCGTTCAGACTGATGACCGCTTTGCGCCCCCATTTCAGTCGTAAGGGCAGACTTATACTTCGCCCAAAAGCAGACACTAGGTGTTTGATCCCACGGTCTGATGGTGCGATCCTTTCGAAGGAATGGAAGGAAGCAACATGGGACAAGTCCGTCACGGGAGCGCCACGACCACGCACGCCGTCAGAGCAGCAATACAGCGATCGCAAGCTTCGCTCGCGCAACTGAGCCGGGAATAGGGGATCAACTCCAAGACGGTTGCGAAGTGGCGGAAGCGGGAGACGGTCGAGGATATGAAGACCGGGCCGACGGAACCGCGCTCGACGGTTTTGACCGAAGCCGAGGAGGCGATGGTTGTCGCGTTCCGGCGCCATACGCTGCTACCGCTGGACGACTGTCTCTATGCGCTGCAGTCGTCGATACCGCACCTGACGCGGTCAGCGTTGCACCGGTGTCTGCAGCGACATGGCATATCGCGGCTGCCTGATGTCGAGGGCGACAAGCCCAAGCGCCAGAAGTTCAAGCGCTACCCCATCGGCTTCTTCCACATCGACATTGCCGAGGTGCAGACCGCCGAGGGCAAGCTTTTTCTCTTTGTGGGAATCGACCGGACGTCCAAGTTCGCCGTCGCCCAACTCGTTGCGACCGCTGATAGAAAGACTGCCTGGGAGTTCCTTCAGCACATGCTCGAAGCCGTGCCCTACCAAGTCCACACCATTCTCACCGATAACGGCATTCAGTTTGCCGAGCAGCCCCAGAACCGAAACACGATCTATTCTCGGCCAATGCGCTTCGACATGATCTGTGAGGCCAACGGCATCGAGCACCGGCTGACCAAGCCAAACCACCCTTGGAAAAACGGCCAGGTCGAGCGGATGAACCGCACGAACAAGGACGCGACAGTCAAGCGGTTCCACTACGAAAGCCACGACCAGCTACGAACGCACCTCACCGACCTCCTGGCAGCCTACAACTTCGCCAGCAGACTCAAGACACTGCACGGCCTCACGCCCTACGAATACATCTGCAAAATCTGGACATCAGAGCCGGATCGATTCATCCTAAATCCGATCCACCAAATGCCGGGACTGAACAACTAGGATTGCCCGATACAAGAAATGGCCTGACTTGGCAGTCTCTGGTCCAACCCGGCCATTCACATCAAGTTGATAACACTATCCCAATTTGTCCCAAGCAGACATTCGCTGTTTTGAACACCGTTATCGCAGCGCTATCTCACAGGTTTTCAATGCTGCGACCTCCATTCAATGGGAAAGCAAAGTCGGAAGCCTCAGATCGGAGAGAACCCCCTTGGTCGCACCGCCCAGCACAAAGTCACGCAGGCGGGAATGACCAAAACCTCCCATTGCCAGGAGTTGAGCACCCTCCGTCATGGCCGTATCCTGCAAAGCCTCCGCAATGGTTTTGTCGCCAAGACTGATGCGGCACGCATTGGCCTTAAACCCTCGCCCTTCGAGCGAGGAAGCAAGCGAGCCCGCAATATCATATCCACTCAGGGGCTTTTCATCCTTGACTGTCAACACTGAAACCAGGCCGCCCTCGGGCAAAAGCGACAAGGCATCCCCAAGTGCACGGGCGGCAACGCGGCTCGCGTCCCACGCAATCGCGAAGTGTTCAAGACGAGTGGGAGAAGCCGAGGGCGGCACAAGGATGGCCGGACGGCCGGACCCGAATACAACTGCCTCTGACATATCTTGCGCCAAAACGGTTTCGCCAGACCACGGAAGCACCGAAAGGTCGTAGTAACGAGCCTCGGCTGCTGCCGAATCGAGTGCGGCACTCAGCCGAATCTCGCTTGAAGAGAAGTGCAGTCTGGTTAGAGACTCAGTTGCGCCTTCCAAAAGGCCCTTCAGGCGCTGGCATTCTGCCTTGCTCTTCTCCTCGGCCGCCCTAACGAGTCCGGGAACGTCGAGAAGAAAACCTCCCAGAGGCGACTGCATTTGTGGAATGTCAACTGAGAATGCTTTGACATGAAGCTCGAATCCAAGCGCTGCCGCAAACTTGACGGCGGCCAGGATCGCACTGTCCGTGACCGGCTCTGGATAGGTTGACAAGGGCATATAAGCGAAACGTGCCTGCATTGCGATTGCTCCAGTTCGCATTTGGTTTCCGAGACCCGATGGATGTCCATCTCAGGGTCTTGCATTACCTGTTCAAAATAACGCACAAATGCAGAGTAAACTTGACCTAAATCAAGTAAACCATACTAAACATAGCTATCATTAACCAAAAGCAACCGTTAGGAACAAGATATGCCACAGGACCGCTATCAGACGGTGCAGGAAGTTGCCGACAGGCTTGAAGTGGCTGAAGCCACGGTGCGTCAATGGATCAAGACGGGCGCGCTTCGCGCCATTGACATCGGTAAGGGCTGGCGCATTGCGGATTCCGATCTTGCTCAGTTTCTGATTGCGCATGAAACAGCACCGCGCGGCGCAGCTTTCGGGCAATCCTGAATATCGGCTCGCGCGTCTGAACCACCAATGTTTGGCAACAGGAGGATATCAGACTATCGCAGAGTAGGGCCCTTCCATCAGTGCCGCCTTTTAAAAGATGGCATTTGCCGTCTCGTTTTACGAGCGTGCAGTTCGGGCGCGGCACCTGATGTCAAAAGCTTCGGCGGCAAGAATGGATATGAGTGATCCCAACCAATGGGAAAGGAAAACACATGAAACACATCCTATGCTGTGTTGACGGCTCCGACCATGCTGATGTGGCACTGGCTTCAGTTGCGGAACTCGCAAAAAACCTCTCGGTTGACCTTTCGATCCTGATTGTGAATCCGACCTTTGGCCATTCGCTCAAAGGACCGCAAGTTCTGATCTGGACCGAAAATGAGGCGCAGGCAACCCTTGCGGAAGCAAGCGAGAAGGCCACAGCGAACGGATTGAAACTGGCTAATACGACGGTAGTTGTCGCGCACGATGTCTCGACCGGGATCATTGACCACGCGCTTGCTCACGGGATTGATGCCATTGTCGTCGGTACCGGCAATAAGCGTGGGCTGTCACGGCTGTTTCTTGGCTCAGTAGCCATGGAAGTGGCGAAGAAGGCACCTTGCACAGTCATTATCGCGCGCTAGGGAGGAACACCGCTCGCTTGGGCTTAGGCCGCCTCACTTATCAGGGTCATTCGCAAATCAGACGACATTGTCTGGGTCGTGGACTAGTTGGCTTTGGGCGAGGCGGGGTTCTTCACTGGCGCCGAGATGGTGATCGACCGCGGCTCCACCAAAGGTTGAGGTGATGTTGAAATTTTTGGAACAGGCGCGCTCGTCAAGTTGGCGGGCGGATGTTGCAAACCGGAGTGGCTCAAGGTTTCGCATGCCGGTCCAAGCGGGATTGGGCAGCCTACGGGGTACGCCAGACTATGTACAAATTCTTTATGGCCCGGATCACCCGGGCTCCTATCTAAGCAGTTTCGAGGTAAGACCGCATGATCGAGAACCCGCACGCCAGCTCCGCCGCTGATTGTCTTGCCGCGCTGGACGCAGCGCCTGACGGACTGAGTACCGCCGAGGCGGCGCGGCGGTTGGCCGAACACGGGGCAAATCGGCTGCCCGAAGCGCGGACGCGGGGGCCGCTGCTGCGGTTCCTGATGCAGTTTCACAATGTGCTGATCTATGTGCTGATCGGCGCGGCTGTGGTTACGGGTGCGTTGCAGCACTGGGTCGATACCGGGGTAATCCTCGCTGTCGTGCTGGCCAATGCGGTGATCGGCTTCATACAGGAAGGCAAGGCCGAGGCGGCGATGGCAGCGATCCGGGGCATGCTTGCGCCAAAGGCCGCCGTGTTGCGCGACGGGCACCGGGTGTCGGTGGACGGGGCCGACCTTGTCCCTGGCGACATCGTTCTGCTTGAAGCGGGCGACAAGGTGCCAGCCGACCTGCGGGTGATCGAGGCGCGGGGCCTTGCGGCGCAGGAGGCGATCCTGACCGGCGAGTCGGTGCCGGTGGAAAAGGGCCAGACCCCGGTTGCCCCCGATGCCGCCCTTGGTGATCGCCGGTCAATGCTGTGGTCGGGCACATTGGTCACCCAAGGCACCGCGCGCGGGCTGGTGGTGGCGACGGGCAAGGCTACCGAGATCGGCCGGATCGGCGGGCTTCTGGCGGGGGTCGAGCAATTGACCACCCCCCTTGTCGCACAGATCGACCATTTCGCGCGCTGGCTGTCATTCCTGATTCTGCTCGCAGCAGCGCTGCTGCTGGTCTACGGCTACTACGTTGGCCATCATGACTTCGCCGAAATGTTCATGGCCGTGGTAGGCGTGGCTGTGGCGGCTATCCCCGAAGGTTTGCCTGCGATCATGACGATTACGCTTGCCATTGGCGTGCAAGCAATGGCGCGGCGAAACGCCATTGTCCGCCGCCTGCCAGCCATCGAGGCGATCGGCTCGGTCTCGGTGATCTGCACTGACAAGACTGGGACGCTGACCCGTAATGAGATGGTGGTGGCTGCGGCCGAGACAGCGGAAGCTGTATTTGACATTAAGGGTGAAGGATATGCTCCTGAAGGTGCCATCACGCCGGTGGGTAACCTTTCACGGCTCGCCCGGGCGGCGGCACTGTGCAACGATGCGAGCCTGCACTGCAAGGAAGGGGTATGGACAGTCGAGGGCGACCCTATGGAGGGCGCGCTGCTGGCCTTTGCGGGCAAGGTGGGCGATCACACCGCCCGCCGTCTGGATGCGATCCCCTTCGACAGCCGCCACCGCTTCATGGCGGTCATGACCGAAAGCGCGGCAGGTCGGTTGACCCATGTGAAGGGCGCACCGGAACGCGTGCTGAGGATGTGCGGCGGCATCGACCTGAATCACTGGCACGGCAGGGCCGAAGCTCTGGCCCGGCGCGGTCTGCGTGTGCTGGCGCTGGGCGAACGTCCCGAGCTGGGCGACCGGATCAACGCAGATACGCTGGAAGGCGGGCTGACCTTCCTTGGCCTTGTCGGCCTGATCGACCCGCCGCGCCCAGAGGCAATTGCTGCCGTGGCCGAATGCCGGGCGGCAGGCATTCGTGTCAAGATGATCACTGGTGACCACGCCGGAACCGCCGCTGCCATCGCCGCACAGATCGGGCTGGCGAACCCCAACCGCGTGCTGACCGGGGCAGATCTGGACAAGCTGGACGACGCGCAACTGGCGCTGGAGGCTGTCGATGTCGATATCTTCGCCCGCACCAGCCCTGAACACAAACTGCGCCTGGTAACAGCCCTGCAGGCTGGCGGGTTGTCCGTTGCGATGACCGGCGACGGGGTGAACGACGCCCCCGCGCTAAAGCGCGCCGATGCGGGCATCGCCATGGGGCTCAAAGGCTCCGAAGCCGCCAAGGAGGCTGCCGATCTGGTACTAGCTGATGACAACTTCGCCTCTATTGCTGCGGCGGTACGCGAAGGGCGAACAGTCTATGACAACCTTAAGAAGGTGATCAGCTGGACTCTGCCGACCAACGCTGGGGAGTCCATGGTGGTCGTGCTGGCCCTGCTGGCCGGTCTGGCCCTGCCGGTGACCGCAGTGCAGATCCTGTGGATCAACCTGATCACAGCCATCACGCTTGGCCTGGCGCTAGCCTTCGAGCCGACCGAGACCGGCACCATGGCCCGCCCGCCGCGCGCCCGCAAC
>JBGSHY010000111.1:0-27949 GCA_041751995.1 Rhizobiaceae bacterium
CGCGACACCGACGCCGCGATCCCGCACCAATTTCACTGCCTCAAGCTTGTACTCGCGGCTGAACTTTCGTCTTTGCATTCGTTCGCTCCAGTTTCATTGGAAACACACTAACTCGGTGTCCACGAAACCGGCAGCAGGCCATGCCTGCGCTCTTCAATCGGGTCGCTTCCTGAACTGATCAGTTCTCGCGCCTTGAATGCAGCCGTTCGGGCGTTGGCAATCCCCAACGACGGATAAGTCCCAAGCCCCATATCGCGGCGCTTTCCTGTTACGGGCGAAACAAAACGAAGTATCCACTTCCCTTGACCCCCGACAGCAGACGGAAACAGAAACAAGCCGGGTACTACACCTGCGGACATTGGCTTGTCGTCCGGTTTTATTTTTCGAGCCCGAGCATCAGAAAGCATTTGGTTCACCCTTTGCGCAGTATCGGCCCCACACCCAGCCCCACATCCAGCCCCACACGAACAACGCGATTGATTGAGACGGAATGATCGTATCTTGCAAGGCAGAGAAGATCAATGCATTGATAATATTAAGTAATATATCGAACTTCGAGCCGAAATGATAAGGGATGAGATTAATTAAGAATACCAAAATGGCGGACTCCCTCTCCGCCATTCATTCCCATTAACAATTGAATTTTCAGTTTTTATTCTGCATCAACTGCCGGTCCAACAATTGGCCCGTCGGCCTGTCAATCGCGCCCGAAAGGGTGATCATTCGCTGGAAATTGCGGATTTGCCTGGCACCCTCCGGGTGGCTTGACTGGATAAACGAACTGTTTGGCAAATGGCCTCAACTGTCCGGTTTATTGTCTTCGCCCGGCTGTGACGCCGGGAAAATGTCCCAGACGGCGATAAACATCGCAGCGACTGCCGGGCCGACGACAAAGCCGTTGAGTCCAAATATCCCGATGCCGCCAAGCGTCGAAATCAGCACCACGTAGTCGGGCATTTTCGTGTCCTTGCCGACCAGCGCCGGACGCAGGATATTGTCCACGAGACCGATGACAAAAGCGCCGAACAGCATCAACACAACGCCTTGCCAGATGGCGCCGACTGCAAAGAAATAGACTGACACCGGTACCCAGACCAGACTGGCGCCAATGGCAGGCAACAGGGACAAAAACATCATCAGGACAGCCCAGAGCAGGGGCGCGTGGATATCCAGAGCCCAGAAGATGAAGCCGCCCAGTGTGCCTTGCAGCATCGCGACCAGAATGTCGCCTTTGACGGTCGCCCGCACCACTGTGGTGAATTTTGTGAACAGCGCGCGCTTGTGCGCCTGATGCAACGGGATCGCTTTCTTGACCCGCAAGAACAGCTTGTCGCCATCGCGGATCAGGAAGAAGGCCAGATACAGCATCACGGCAAGGCTGACGAAGAACTGAAATGTCGACTGGCCGATGCCGACAATCTGGGTCGCCAGATACTGGCTGCCTTCTGTCAGCGCCACGCCAAGCCGGTCTTGAACAGCGCCAAAATTTGATAGTCCTGACCTGGTTAGAAAGTTCTTTGCCCACACGGGGAGCGCGTCTGATATCTGCTGGAAATAGAGGCGGAAATTGATCTCGCCGGACTGAATCTGCGCAAACAGCGCTGCCGCTTCCTGCACCATGGCAATGGCGATCATCACCAGAGGCAAAATGACAATCAGCAGGACAATTGCAATTGTCATCAATGCCGCCGTGTTGGGCTTGTGCGGCATGGCTATCAGCAATCTGCGGTTCAGCGGTGCAAACAAGATCGCTACGACCGCGCCCCACAGTATCGCGCCATAAAACGGCCACAGCACCCAAGCGAAAGCCAGCGTCACGAGGACGGTCAGGAGCAGGAATGTTCGTTCTTCAAGAGTCCGCACCAAATCTCCATTCAAGCCAAGGGTTCAAATTTCTGCCGGGCGGCACAGCCACCGACCCCAATTTCGTTTTCATTGCATTGCGATCCCCTCTGAAGCAATCCAGGCAGCGGCCAAGGACAGAACGACGCCGGGAACAATGCGAAGCGCAAATGCGGCTGAACCGGCACTGATGGCCATCACAATTTTCGCCATGGCGTTGGTGCTCAAGGCGGCAAGAATTGGAAGCGCGGCCTGTTGCGTCGTCAGTTGCCCGGAAACCACAAGCGACGCCGCAGAAACAGAAGCGGAGTGTGCATCAACGATGCCGGCAAGCGCCAAGCCCGCGATAACGCCCATTTCGCCAAACCATTGTTTCATTGCGGCAATGCCGACAAGCATGAAAGCCATGGTCCCGGCGAGCACAAGCGCCGTCGTCAGGCTGAACGCGCGTCCGGGCCCGGATGCTTCAGGTTCCTTGGAACGGAAGGCGTTCATCGTGAACGCAAGGCCGTAAATCGCAGCAGTCGCACCCCCTGCAGCCAGCGGCCATTTAAGCATGGAGAATGTTTCGGGACTGGCGACGAAAAGCAATATGGCCAGTTGCAGAAACGTCGCGACTGTGGACAGGGCCGCGCCGGAAACCGCAGCGTCCAAGGCGGCAGGCTCTCTTTTCGTGCGGTCGGCCATCGCGCCGATTGTCGCCAGACTGGACACAAAACCTGACGCAAATCCGGCGAGCGGCAGGCCGAACCGAACGCCAAGCATCCGCATGGCGATATGACCGCAAGCGCCTATGGCCAGAATGAGCACGACCAGCAGCCAAACCTTGTGCGGATTGATCGCCGCCATCGGACCAAGGAAACGGTCCGGCAGCAACGGCCAGATAACAAGCGTGGCAATGGCGAAGATCAGGCCGTCACCAACCTCTGCATCGGTCAGAACGCCTTTGACAAACCGGTGAAGAGGCGCTTTCAGCGCGAGGACGACGGCAACGCATGCCGCCAAAGCACTGGCGATCAGCGTGTCCGACATCGCAAGGCCACCGAGCAGCGGTGTCAACACCAGACCAATTTCCGTCGTCAGCCCCGGGTCTTCCTTGCTTCCTTTCAGGTAGGAAATTGCGGTCAGCAATACCGCCGCAGCGAAGGCAAGCGCGAGGATGGTGATCCCACCCACGTGAACAGCCACCGCGCCCAGCAGGGATGCCAGCCCAAAAGTCCTGATTCCTGCAGGGCGGCGCAATGGGCCTTCGCCCTTGCTGCGCTCGCGCTCAATGCCAATCAAAAGGCCGATGGCTAAGGCAACTGTGAAATTGATCCACGGAGAAGGCAGCATTCGTCCCAACCATATTGTTTCGCATCTTAGCCCGACAGTAATACAATTTCTTCCCGTCGGCCCCTGTGCAGATCAAACCAGTTTCTTGTAGCGGAGAAACCCAGATGCGTTTGCGTCAAATCCGGTGTTGCAGCGTTTTGCCTAAATTTTGCCTTTGGAAATTGTCCGTAGGCGCTTGTCGGCCTTGCCAGACGAACCACGATCACCAAGCGCCGCTTGCAATGCGGCAGACAAGCCGCCTAATATCAGCCCGCAGGTCGTCCAGACATCGGCCGCGTTCCGTTCCGGCGACAGTGTTGCGGACAGGCTTTTGAAAGATATGGCACTCTTCCACTTGACTGCCTGAACGTGGCTGCGCGGAGAGGAGGCACACATGAAGCGATTGTCCTTCGGCACACTGAGCCTTGGCTTCGTTCTCCTTTTCGTACTGGCAATCGTCGCGCAAAACGCAGCGTCTGCTTATTATCTCAAGGAAGGTGCGTCACGCGCGCAGGCGACGTTGCGTTTGACAATCCAGAGTCTTGAAGGGCGTCTGCGCCGCTTTGAGGTGTTGCCGGTTTTGTTGGCAGATGACGAGATCATTCGCTCACTTGCCCTGGATTCGGCAAACCCGGATTTACGTACCCGCGCAAACCAATGGCTGAAGCAGCAAAACATGGCCGTCGAGGCTTCGGATATCTATGTCATGACACTTGATGGCAAGACCGTAGCGGCAAGCAATTTTGACCGGCCGGACAGCTTTGTCGGTCAAAACTTTCACTACCGACCCTATTTCAAGGACGCTGCGGCAGGCGGCAAAGGCCGGTTTTTTGCGCTCGGCACGACTTCGGGCGTGCGCGGCTACTATTTTGCCACGCCGGTCCGCAGCAACGCCGGCACGATCATAGGCGTCATAGCGCTGAAGATTGGCCTTGATGAAATCGAAGCGGAGTGGCGCGCGCAGGAATACCGCATTCTGGTGAGTGATCCGGAAGGGATCATATTTTTGTCAACCGATCCCGCGTGGTTATACCGGGGCCTGCTGCCGTTGACGCCTGAACGGATTGCCAGGACCAACACCTCGCGGCGTTATGCCGATGCGGATGTTTTCGAATTGCCGCACAATTCCACCATTGAGCACGGGATTCCGCTGATCAGGCTGTCCGGTGACGACGGCGCGGCCCGAGAGTATCTGGTGGCCAAGCAGTTGATGCCGATGGCGGATTGGACTGTCCAGGTGCTGCTCGATGCAGGCTATGTGCGCAGTCAAGCACGCTTGGCGACTGCGGCGCTGCTGCTTTTCATCGGCGTTGCAGCTTCGATTTGGCTGATGTTGCGCCAGCGCCGTTTGCAGATGGCCGAGCGCATTGCCTTGCAGGAACAAACCAAGCTTGACCTTGAGCGACGCGTCATCGAGCGGACGGCTGAACTTGAAAGGGTGAACCATCAGATCGTAACCGAAATCGCCGAGCGGCGCATGACCGAGCAGGAATTGCGGCGCACGCAGGATGATCTTGTGCAAGCCGGAAAGCTGGCAGCGCTCGGGCAAATGTCTGCGGCTCTCAGCCACGAGATCAATCAGCCCTTGGCCGCCGCGCGCAATTATGCGGACAGCGCTGCAATTCTGATTGACCGCGGTGACAGCGTCAAGGCGCGCGAAAACGTCAACCAGATCGTCTCGCTGATCGACCGCATGGCGACGATTGCAAAACACCTGCGCAGCGTCGCCCGCAAGCCTGATGCCCCGCTTCAGGCAATTGATCTCAACAATGCAGTAGTCGAAGCAGTCACCATGGCGGAAGCGCGGTTGGCGGCAGCCGATGTCAGCATTTCCATCGACCTGCCGACCGCCCTTCCTTTTGTCAAAGCCGGTACGGTGCGGCTTCAGCAGGTTCTGGCAAACATATTGTCCAACGCGGCAGACGCAGTCGAGGGTACGGATGACAGGCGCATTAAAGTCAGTGCAGGACAAGCAGGTGACAAGATTCTGCTGACGATCAGGGACCATGGACCGGGCGTGCCCAAGGCAATTGCGACACGGATCTTTGATCCGTTCTTCACGACCAAACGGGTTGGTTCCGGGCTTGGCCTTGGTCTGTCGATTTCCTACAACATCATGAAGGATTTCGGCGGGGATCTGCGTGTCTCCAACGAGCCGGATGGCGGCGCGGCGTTCACACTGGTGTTTGTGTCGGCAGAGACAAAGAAGATGGCGGCCGAATGACAAAGAACCCGCGCGTCCTGTTGATTGACGATGACGATCAAATGCGCCGGTCGACAGAACAGGCGCTGGAACTGGCCGGACTTGTCGTATCCACATTCGCATCCGCCGAAGAAGCGCTGTACCACGCAGGCGCCGGACTGAACGGTATTGTTGTCAGCGATATTCGCATGCCGGGCATGGATGGCATGACGCTGTTGCAGCGCTTGCGCGACGTGGACCCGGATCTGCCCGTAATCCTCGTCACCGGCCACGCTGATGTGCAGCTGGCAGTGGAGGCGATGCGCCGCGGCGCCTATGATTTCATAGAAAAGCCATTCAACACCCAAAGCCTGATTGCAATTTTGCGCCGCGCCATCGATCACCGCGCGCTGGTGATGGAAAATCGCCGTCTGCGCGCCGCAGCGGGACAGCGTGATGATTTGGAGGCGCGCCTTCCGGGGCGGAGTTCGGCGATTATTGACCTGCGCTACCGGCTGCGTGCCATAGCGCCAAGCGAAACAGACGTGCTGGTGATTGGCCCCACAGGCGTCGGCAAGGAGGTGGTGGCGCATGCCATGCACGATCTGTCACCACGCGCGGGCAAGCCATTCATTGCCATCAACTGCGCGGCGCTGCCGGAAAACCTGATTGAGAGCGAATTGTTCGGCCATGAAGCGGGCGCGTTTCCTGGAGCGCTCCGGGCGCGCTATGGCCGGTTTGAGCACGCGCGCGGCGGCACGGTGCTGCTGGATGAAATCGGCTCGATGCCGCTTGATCTTCAAGCCAAGCTGCTGCGGGTTTTACAGGAGCGGGTAATTACTCGCCTTGGCAGCAATGATCCGGTGCCGCTGGACGTGCGTTTCATCGCGACGTCTAAAACGGATGTTGAAACGCTGGTTACCAAGGGACAGTTTCGTGAGGATCTTTACTGGCGGCTCAATGTCGCCGTGATCCGCGTGCCACCGCTGTCGATGCGGCGCGAGGACATTCCGCTGCTGTTTCTCCAACTGGCGCGCGAGGCCGCAGCCCGGCTCGGCACGGAAGACCGCTCCCCGCCGCCTGAGCTTTTGGCCGATCTTGCGGCAAGAAGCTGGCCCGGTAACGTGCGCGAATTGCGCAACGCGGCGGACCGTTTTGTCCTGGGTCTGGATTGGTTGCAAAGCCCGGAGAACCCCGCGCACATGCGGCTTGCTGACCGTGTCGCCGGGTTTGAGCGCAGCGTGATTGCCGGTGCGATTGCCGCGCACGGCGGGCATTTGCGAAAAGTCCATGAATCGCTCGGCATGTCGCGCAAGACGCTTTACGAAAAAATGCAAAAGCACGGGCTGGACCGCCATCTCATCGTCGATGGCGAGGGATCTGACGAGTAGCCATGAAAAAGTGAGTGGATTTCCACCCATTCAAAAGCCGGCATGTTCCCTTTTCCACCCATGCCACTCCAAAATTGCGCAAAAAATTGAAGTCCAACGTCCTTGTTGCGTTGTGTGACCACGCGATTTGCCATCTGTTTTTCACAGCCATGCGGCCCGAGGAGGGGTCACGCGGTCCCAATTTACAGTTCTGGGAGGAACATCAATGAAGTTTTCCGTCAAGCTTGCCGGCCTTGTTGCTGGCGCATTGCTCGCATCGACCTCCGTGTTTGCCGCCGATTATCCCGAGCGCCAGATCACCATGGTCGTTCCGTTTGCAGCCGGTGGCCCGACCGATACGGTTGGCCGTCTGGTTGCCGAGAAAATGTCGGCAGATCTTGGCCAGCAAGTTCTCGTTGAAAACGTCGGCGGCGCCGGCGGCACGCTCGGCGCCGGTCGCGTGGCGACATCCGAAGCTGACGGCTACACGGTCTTGCTGCACCACATCGGCATGGCGACTTCCGCCACGCTTTACCGTAACCTTGCCTACAAGCCTCTGGAAGCCTTTGAATATGTCGGCCTCGTCACCGAAGTGCCGATGACCATTGTTGCCCGCAAGGATTTTGAACCGACCGACATGCCGTCCTTCCTCGAGTATGTGAAGAAGAACGCCGACAAGGTGACGATGGCGAATGCCGGCATCGGCGCAGCCTCGCATCTGTGCGGCATGCTGTTCATGCAGGCGCTTGCCGCACCGATCGTGACTGTTCCATACAAAGGCACCGGCCCGGCAATGACCGACCTTCTGGGCGGTCAGGTAGACCTTCTGTGCGACCAGACCACCAACACCACGGAACAGATCAAGGGTGGCACGATCAAGGCCTATGCGGTGACGTCGCCGAAGCGCCTCGACATTTTCCCTGATCTGCCGACTGTTGCTGAAGCCGGCTTGCCGACGATGGAAGTGGGCATTTGGCATGGCATCTACACGCCAAAAGGCACGCCTGCAGCCGTCAATGAACGCCTCGCCGCATCGCTGCAAAAGGCGCTGGCTGATCCTGCCATCGCCGCCAAGTTTGCAGAACTCGGCACAACACCGTCCTCGGCCGCAGACGCAACACCTGCCGCGCTCAAGGCAAAGCTGGAAACAGAAATCGCCCGCTGGAAACCAATCATTGATGCTGCCGGCACCTATGCTGACTAACTGACACGAAGCTCCGGCGCCATTGGCGCCGGGGCTTTCCATCTGTTTGCCGAAATGGGGAGAGGGCGTCCATGTCTTCGTCAAAAACATCGTCATCGTTACGTTCGCCGAAGGCCATCAACAAGATTGATGCCGCCGCGGGGTTACTTTTTATCGCACTGGGTTTGGTGTTTTGTTTCCAGTCGCTTGGCATGGAACTGGGCACCCCCTTGCGCATGGGGCCGGGCTATTTTCCGCTGTTTCTGGCGGGCCTGCTGATCGGGCTTGGCGGTCTCATTGTTGCCAACGCGTTCAAAACCACTGGCGACGCGCTTGGAAACCACGCTTGGCGCGGCATGTTGTTTATCCTGCCTGCACCGGTGTTTTTCGGGCTCACCGTGCGCGGCCTCGGCTTTGTGCCCTCCATTTTCATCACGACGCTGATTGCAGCCAAAGCCTCCATGAAAATGAGCATGATTGCTGCGCTTGCGCTCGCCCTGGGTGTCACCTTGTTTTCAACGCTGGTGTTCAGCTTTGCGCTCGGCCTGCCGTTTCAGCGGTTCGGCCCCTGGTTGGCGTCTTTCGGGTTGCCGTTTTAAGGGATCGCGATCATGGATCTTCTTCACAATCTTGAACTTGGTTTCGCCACTGCCGGTTCTCTTGAAAACCTGTTCTTCTGCCTCGTTGGCGTTATTCTCGGCACGCTGATCGGCGTGTTACCTGGAATTGGCGCGACAGCGACCATAGCCATGCTGCTGCCGATTACGTTTCAGCTGGAGCCGGTCTCTTCGCTCATCATGCTCGCAGGCATTTACTATGGTGCGCAATATGGCGGCTCGACAACCGCGATCCTGATCAACATGCCGGGCGAAAGCTCTTCCGCGGTCACCGCCATTGACGGCTACCAGATGGCGCGCAACGGCAAGGCGGGAACCGCGCTAGCGGTCGCGGCGCTCGGTTCATTTTTTGCCGGCACAGTCGCCACCTTGCTGGTCGCGATTTTTGCGCCGCCGCTGACG
The DNA here is from genome assembly GCA_041751995.1 of Rhizobiaceae bacterium. GTDB lineage: Bacteria > Pseudomonadota > Alphaproteobacteria > Rhizobiales > Rhizobiaceae > JANMEX01. Next base: position 8,911 of record JBGSHY010000111.1, read on the forward strand.
ATCATCGCACTGAAATTCGGTGCGGCGGAGTATTTCTCGCTGATGCTGCTCGGCCTCGTTTCAGCGATTGCCTTGGCGCACGGTTCCATCCTCAAGGCGTTGGCGATGGTGGTGCTTGGGCTGCTGCTCGGGCTTGTGGGCACGGACATCTATTCCGGCACGCCGCGCTTTACGTTCGGCATTACCGAATATGCCGACGGACTGAATTTCGTCGCGCTTGCGGTTGGGGTGTTCGGCATTGCCGAAATTCTCAAGAACCTTGAGGGCGATCAGGACCGCACGGTTCTTGGCACAAAGCTTGGCGCCCTGTGGCCTTCGCGCGAGGATCTGAAATTGATGGTCGCGCCGATGATCCGCGGCACGGTTCTCGGTTCCGCGCTTGGCATCCTGCCGGGAGGCGGCGCGATTTTGGCTTCGTTCGCATCCTACACGGTCGAGAAACGTCTCTCCAAAACGCCGGAGAAATTCGGCAAAGGCGCGATTGAAGGGGTGGCTGGGCCTGAATCTGCCAACAATGCCGGCGCGCAAACCAGCTTCATTCCGCTGCTCACGCTGGGCATTCCCGCCAATCCGGTCATGGCGCTGATGGTAGGCGCGATGATCATCCAGGGCATCGTGCCAGGCCCGAATGTTGCCGCCGAACAGCCGGCACTGTTTTGGGGCATCATCGCCAGCATGTGGATCGGTAATCTGATGCTGATCGTGCTCAACCTGCCGCTGATCGGCGTATGGGTCAAGCTTCTCAAAGTGCCCTATCACGTCCTGTTCCCGATCATCATGGCCTTCTGTTCGATTGGCGTTTATTCGGTCAACTCGAACGTTTATGACCTCTATGCCGTCGCTGGCTTCGGCCTGATGGGCTACCTGATGATCAAGCTGAAGTGCGAGCCGGCTCCTTTGCTGCTCGGCTTCGTTTTGGGTCCGATGCTGGAAGAAAACCTGCGCCGCGCCATGATTCTTGGCCGGGGAGATCCCATGACATTCCTCAACCGCCCGATCAGCCTGACGCTGTTGCTGATGACCGTTGCTGTCCTTGCCATTGTTCTCATGCCGCAGGTCCGAAACAAGCGCGCAGAGGTGTTTTCCGAGGAGGAATAATTTTAAGCCGAAGGCCCGAATATTCTGCATATATCAGACACCCGGGAACTTTGTGTAACGGCCGCGGTCAACTCGCACGCTCTTTGGAAGCCTTCTTCAGCAAATCATAAAGCTGCATTTTGGCGCGTGCGAAATGGCCGGCATTCGGGCCAATATTGGCGCTGAGCTGATCTGCGACCGGGCCCTCGAAGAATGTATAACGCCGCAGCCGGATGAGGTGCCGCACAAGACAGATTTTGTCCCCTGAAGACAGCGGGAGATTGAACAAGTCTTCAAACTTGCGGACAAATCCTTCACCACTTGCGTCAAACGGCCCGGAAAGTTCCGGCTCGCCATGTTTTCGGCAGATGTAGTTTACGGCCGCCGCCACGCTGAAAAGCGTGCTGTTGCGCCGTTTCGACGGCTCATTGACCTGACCGGGGTGTCGGCGCAGTTCCAACAAAGGCTCAGGGATATTGTCGAGCGAGCCATGCGGCAGCATCCGCAGCCACAAGTCATAATCCTGACCCCACAGGAACCGCTCGTCATACATTCCTGCTTTTTCCACCGCTGACTTGTGGAACATTGTTGCCGGATGCAGCAGGCAATTGTGCCTGGGCAGCAGTCGGCGCACCCGTTCCTTGCCAACAGGTTGCCGCTTGACGCGCCAGTTTCTCTTGCCATCTGCGTCGATCAACAAAGCCCAGCTGCCAATGGCGGAAAGGTCGGCATCCCGGGCAAGCCAGTCAAACTGTGTCTGCAGGCGGTGAGGCAAAGCCACATCGTCGCAATCGAACCGCGCGAGAACCGATGCGCGCGCGGTTTCAATCGCCCGGTTCAGCCCTGAGGCTATGCCCATGCGCGTGTCGCGAAGAATGAGGCGAATCCGGGGATCAGATGCTCGGTAGTCCTCCAGCAGTTTGCGCGACTGGTCCACAGAGCCGTCGTCAATAATTATGAATTCGAAGTCGGAAAAGGACTGACCCAATATGCTTTCGACGGCAGGGCGCAGATACGCCTCGCCGTTGTGAACGGGCATGAGAACGGATATTTTCGGTATGCTGGTAATGAATTCAGGTCCGTTACAGTTGAAGATCTTCTTGTCACTGAGCGGCAGTGGCAATCGACAGGCATAGGTCATTTGCCCGGGTCGCTCGATACGGCAAAAAAATGAGGATTTCTAGCTGCTTGTGTAACCAAAGCGTTTGAAGTCGTCACGGAAAAAACTGCTGATCGCGGCTCGGCTTTTGGCACTCATCGCCACTTCCACCGGCGGCGATGGATTTTTCAGTTCCGGGAACAGTGGAAAATCATAGCCGGTTATTCTGGAAACATCCCGCATCGGCTTGTCCAACCCGTCTTCATAGCGGAACACCTTTGCATCAAAGGCGTGAAATTTTGCCTGGGGCAGGAAATGATTGTCGCGATAGCCAGGATCACGCCCGCATCTGGCAAGCGAGTAGACAAGCCAGCGGTCGAAACCGATCAAGCCCGCCAAATGGGCGCCGGATTTCCGCGACTGATACCTGAACTCTGACATTATCCGGGAAGCCGGGTCGCGGACCACGGTGAACACCATGTCAAACATGGACGGATCGAATATGGCTTCAAGCGTTGCAGCGGCGGCATGCCTTGGGCGAATACTTCTGCCGCCGAAAGCAATGGCATCGTCGAACCCGATTTTGCCGGCTTTCGCCAATTCGGCGCTGATCGCCATACCGCCGGTCTTGGGTATATGGATAAACAGGATGTTTTTCCCGTTGATGGTGAATACTGGCATGGTACCCGCTTTTGACTCCTAACAATCATGCACGGCTTAACACAATCAGGGTGTCCTGCCAGTCTTGGCGAATTGCACGAACAGGAAATCTTTTAGGCGGCCATTCTCAGGGTCCATTGCCGCCTCCCACGACCACTTTGCCAACGCCCAACAGTGCGTTTGAACTTGTTCGAAAGTGCGATAGGAGATGTCCGCCCGCACGGCATTGTCCAAACCGGGTGCCGTCCGAATAGTCAGGCAGGGCGCGATCTGCGGGAGACAACATGACTGCGCTTACTCTGAACACGTCGCTCGCTGACACGTTTTATGCTCTTGCGTCGCGATACACCGATCACCCTGCTATGGTCTCCGGCCAACGAACAGTCAGCTATCGCCAATTGGCTGAGGCCGCTGCCCGTTCGGCCCGCATGTACCAGGACGCCGGCATTCGCCCGGGAGACCGGGTTGGTGTCGCCTTGCGGGACAGTGTCGATGTTGTTTTGTCACTCGTCGGCCTCTGGATGGCAGACGCGGTTGCCGTATCCATCGATTTCCGGTCGCGCAAGGACGAACGCGAAACTCTCGCCCTGGAGTTTGATCTTGCGAAAGTTCTGGAAGACCGGCCGACTGAGGGCAATTATGCCTCGATCGTGTTCGACGCCAACTGGCGGGACGCTCTGGCGCGCAAGAATTCCGGGCCGCTCAAAAGCACTGTTTCGGGCAAATATCCTGCCCTCATATCCCTAACTTCGGGGACTACCGGGAAACCGCTCGGTATTGTGATGCGCCACCATGCAATTTTGGCCCGCGCACTTTGCTACGGTCTTGAATGCGATTATCCGATGGGCGGCCGCTACCTCAATGCGTTTCCCCTGTCTTTTTCCGCCTCCAGAAACCATACGATCGGCAATCTTCTGCGTGGCGCAACCATTTACTTCCATCCGCCGACGTTCGGCGCCGGTGAGTTGATTGAGCGGGCAAACTCCATCGGCGCAACATTCCTGTTTGCTGTCCCTTCGACCGTCAAAGCCATGCTGGAGATTGTTTCGCCGGTCAAAGGCCATGTGCTGCCGGGTCTTGCGATGCTCTACTGCGGCGGGTCAGGAATGTCAGGCGAAGACAAACTGGCGGCAGCCAGCCGGCTGACTCCAGGCTTCTTGCATTGCTTCTCTTCCAGCATGACCGGCACATGCTCCATTTTGATGGGGGCGGACCTTCAGGCGCGGCCGGATACGGATGGCCGGATCCTGCCGATGGTTCGTGCCGAAGTGGTCGATGAACAGGATCGCATCGTGCCTGCAGGCGAAGTTGGCGCGATGCGCATTCGAAGCCATGGCATGGCTGATAGGCTTTATGACGACAAGGCTCGTGACAGCGGTGACAAGATCCGCGATGGCTGGGCCTATACGGGTGATCTTGCCAGGATTTCCGCTGATGGTTTTCTCAGCGTTGTCGGTCGGACAACCGACATGATCATTCGCGGCGGCGCCAATGTCTATCCGGCCGAAATTGAAGCCGCGCTTGTCAAGCACCCTCACATCAAGGAAGCCGCTGTAACCGGCTACTCCAATTTGGAACTTGGCGAGGAAATTGCGGCCTTTGTGGTAACCAGCGCTCCGCTCAGCGAAGCAGACATCGCCAGCCATTGCAGGGTCACGCTGCCGCCTGACAAGCGCCCGCGAAAATTTGTATTTCTTCAATCGTTGCCACGCAATGCGAACGGCAAGGTCATGATCCGCGAACTGCGTGATCAGATCTAGCTCAACAATCCGTGCTCCATAGCGGAGGCAACCTCGCCGGAAGCGCCGTTCAGGACGTCATGATGACCGGCTGCCAAAACAATGACCTGCCGGTTCGGAAGCAGCCTTTCCCAAATGGAATTCCTGTCGAGAAATCCGCTCGCGCGCTCTGCTGACGCCAGGATTATGGCAAGTCCGGCGAACGGCTTCGGTTCGGCATGGCGGTAGGATGCGATCAACCATGCGCGCGGCGCGTCCTTTAGACCCTGGTTCGCATAGCGTTCGCCCTTGCGCCGGTTTTGGCTTCTAACCAATGGAAGCGCAGCAAATGCGCGGATGCGAAGGTCGACCCAGTTCAACAGGGGAGACAAAAACGGATGGCCGCCGGGCAGCCGCCCGGTTCGCAGAATATAGTTGGCCTTTGCCGTCAGGCTCTCCGGATTTGTTGCCATGCGGGCATGTGCTTCGTCATGCCGGATCACCCGTCTGGGAATGCTCGGATCAATCAGCGCCAGCCGGCCCAAAGGGCGGCCGAGCAAAGCCAGTTCGTCCGCCATATCCAACGCGATCAACCCGCCGGCGCAGAACGAGGCGAGGTTGATTGGCCCTTCCGGCTGTATCTCGATAATTTGGCGCACATAGGCCTTTGCCGTTTCCCTGATTGACAAAGGGTGTGGCTTGTCCCCGCGAATTCCCGGGAATTCAAACATCAACAATCGGACTTTGCCCGAGATTGCAGACATGAACTCGCGGCGCGGTGAACTGAATCCGCCACGTCCGTGCACCACGAAAATCGTCGTAGTTTGATCAACCACGCGGTCTTTGCGATCGTCGCCTAGGAACATCGCGATGGATTTGGGGGTCCCGGCTTCGAACAAAGTGGAGATCGGAAACACTTTGCCGGTCACACGAAGAATTTCCATGCTGATTTGTTCGCCCATCAGCGAATCGCCGCCAAGGTCATAGAAATCATCGTTCACGCCGATCATGGACACACGCATGACATCGGAGAAAATTCCGCAGATCTGGTGTTCGAGATCAGATTGCGGCGCTGCATACTCAAGCGGCAGCTTCAAAAGCGAGCGGTCGGCTTTAGGGGCCTCATCATTGACAGGCAGAAAAGTTGAATTGTGCGCCATGTGGCTTCCTGCCTCTGAATGCCCGTATGTCCCGGGAGATTGATATTGCAGGAACTGCTTCATGGCAAACCAGGGCGGCCTGGTCACCATTCGATTAAATCAATCAAAGCAAGCATTTGACTGCGCTTTGGCCGACCTATACCAAATCCTCTCAAAATAAAATGCGGGTCGGGGAGACCAGGAATGCGGATCACGGGATTTTTGGTGTTGCTTGCGGCGTTGACATTTGGCTCGAAGGCCTTTGCCGAACCGGTGACTATTGCGTCTGCTGCCCAAGGCTCATCGACCTATAACATGGCCTTGGCCATTTCTGATGCCGTATCCACAGCGGGTGGAATAGACATGCGGCCGCAGCCTTACAAAAGCACCAGCCAAGCCAGCGGATTTGTCGATACGGGCGAAGTCAATTTCGGTCTGGAAAATTCTATCGCCATCCGCCAAGCCATGCTGGGTGAAGGCAAATTCGAAGGCAAGGCTCTGAAAAGCCTGAGGCTGGTTGCCCGGCTTTTGCCATTGCGTATGACAATTGCTGTGCGCAAGGACAGCGGCATCAACACGCTTGCCGACTTGAAGGGCAAGCGCTTGCCTGCCGGGTTTACAGCCGCTGTAACGGGAGAGATGCTGATTGGGACAATGCTCGCGTCGGGCGGCCTGTCCTATGATGATGTGGAGAAGGTCCAGATTTCGGATTTCACCGCGATGGCCGAGGCCTTTGTTGCAGGTCAGATCGACGCATTTATTCATGTCATCGGCACGCCCCGGGATGTCCAGGTATCCAAGGATGTGGGCGGCATCACGGCGCTGCAGCTTGGCAGTGATGATGCCGCAAAGGACTATGTCGCGAAGAACTTTCCCGTGGGATCGCTTTATTTGCTTCAACCCGACGCCAAGATCACCACCATCAATGAACCGACAACGATCTTGCAGTACGATTATTATATCTACAGCCATGCGGGGCAGCCGGACGAAAGTGTCAAGGCTTTGCTTGACGGAATCCGCAAGAACAAGGCGCAAATGGTGGAAGCCGTATCCAGCATGAGCTGGTTCGATCCGGATAAAATGTATGCCGAAATCGGACTTGCCTGGCATCCGGCGGCCGAAGCTTATTTCAAGGAAGCGGGCCAGATGCCTTGAATCCGGCGCTGGACCTGAGCCCCGAATCCTACCGGCCTTTCGCCGTCCGGCTCTTGTCCAATGCAGCAGCATGGGCAGTTGTCGTTTTTCCGCTCCTTTGGGCCATCGACCCCGGAAGACTGTTCGGCAGCTGGATGGTTCTGGAGCAGTTCCTTGTCGCCGAATTGGCTGCGGCGCTTGTGCTGATTTTGCTGAACAAGGCGGCTTCAGCTGACAATACATTGGCTTGGGTGTGGCTTGCCGCAGCGCTCTTTGCAGTGATCCAGGGTTTTTTCCTGTTCCGGCATTTCGGAAGCGATGTGGCTTTGTTTATTCAGCCGACGCCGTGGCTCCTGTTTCCGGCAGCAAGTCTCATATTTTTGTCACTGGCCTGCTCATGGCTAGCGGTTGGGTTCGAAACAGCGGTATTGGTTGGCGGAATGCTGGCGTTCGGGTATCTGGCCCAATTCCTTGACAGCCCGTTCAACGCTGCTCCGATTACCCTTGATCGCTTGTTTGTCTACATGGTGTTTGGCGGTGAAGGTCTTTTGGGCCGCACGATTGAAGTCATCGCCGGTACAGTCACGCTCTATCTTCTTTTTGCCGTTGCCTTCGAAGTTTCTGGCGGGACCAGCGCCATCGACGCGCTTGCCCGGCGTCTTGTTGGCAAGGGCAGCGGTGTTTCCATCAAGGCGACCGTCGTCTCTTCCGGTCTGTTCGGGATGATTTCCGGCAGCGCAACGACCAATGTCGTGACGTCCGGCGCAGTGACAATCGGCGCCATGAAGCGTTTCGGCGTGCCGGCATCGACGGCAGGCGGCATTGAGGCCGTCTCTTCCACAATCGGCCAGGTGGCGCCCCCGGTCATGGGAACGGCGGCATTCCTGATGGCTGACATCACCGGCATGTCATACGGCAGCATTGCGCTTGCTGCTGCCATGCCGGCCTTTCTGTGCTTTGCCGTCATGTACCATCAAGGCACGTGGCTCGGCCGCAAGATTGAGCGCCAGACAGTTGTTGACAATACTGATTTGGACGCACTCGGAGATCTGAGGGCGCTCAATCGCAGGGACTGGTGGCAAATTGTCCCGGTGCTCGTCATCATGGTTTTGATGTTCAAGGGTGACCGCGCCGTCAACATGGCCGGCATTTGGGGAACCGTTGCCGCATTGGCGATTGGCATCTTGCTGAACGGCGCCGCAGTTTCCGCTCGAAGGCTTTTGGCACTTCTGGAGCCTGCCACCCGCTCAATGGCGCAGCTCATCGTTGCCGGATCGGCACTTGGCGTTTTCGTTGCCGTGTTGAACCTGACCGGCCTTGACGTCAGTCTGACTTTGTTGATCAGCCATCTTGGCGAGAGCAGCTTCCTGTTGTCGCTCCTCCTGACCGCCTTGGCTGCATTTATGCTCGGGACCGGCATGTCGACCTCCGGCGTTTACATCGTTGTCGGCACATTGCTGGCGCCGGGGTTGGTGAAGCTGGGAGTCCCGGTTGTCGCTGCACATTTATTCGTGCTCTACAACGCCATGCTTTCCATGATCACGCCGCCGGTCGCTTTCGCCGCGCTTGCCGCCAGCGGAATTTCCGGCGCGTCGTTTTCCTCAACCGCCTGGGCAGCCATGCGCTACGGGTGGTTTGTTTTCGTGTTGCCCTTCATATTCATCTATCAGCCGGCCCTGTTGTTGGTCGGCAGCAAGTCTGAAATCATCATGGTCATGACCGCTGCCCTGTTGTGTGTCAGCTCAACCGGCTTTCTTGTGTCTGAAACACAAAGCCGTCGATTGCTTCTCGCCGCAATAGCGCTCAGCGCAGCGCTCGCCGCACTGCTTGTTCCTTCAGCCGCCGGGCATGCGGCGGGAATTGCCGGCATTGCCGTTTCGGCCCTGCTTCAGTTGGCATTGAAGCTGCCCGTGTTTCGGAAAACGGGGGCGTGATACAATTCAGCATTATTGCTGCGGCAATTGAACAGTCGCTGCCGCCATTCCATCACGCAGCAAATTCTGCCACAGTCGCATCATCATGGCGGGGCATGACGGCTTGTTGATCGCAGTCAATGACGGTGAATGCCAATCCGTGATGTCATAAACAAGCGCAGATCTTCATCCGAACCATGTCAAACAAAAACTCCATATTCTCGGCTTTGGCACTCGCGGTTGTTCTGTCCGCTTGTGGCGCAGGCGATGGTGTGCGGATTTCCTATGATGCTCCCAAAGCCAACAAGCCTTCAAAGCTGGTATATGGAAATTATTGTGGTTTCGGCACGCGTTATGGCACCTTGAACACCTTCCCGGTCGACAATCTTGATGCTGCGTGCCGTGAACATGACGCCTGTTACATCGCAGGCAAGGATCGTTGCTACTGCGACAGCACTCTGGCCAAAGCCGCAGACGAAATCTCCCAGAACCCTGCAACACGCAAGAAGACACGCGCGGCGGCGCGGCTTGTGCTTGAAACTTTTTCGACACCGTTCTGCAAATACTTCCCTGCCGGCGTATTCCGGCCGCGCAGCAAAGACATCCTCAAGACCCGGGTTGTTGCGCCGAGGAACTCGGCAATATGAAACAGGCGCAATCGGGCATTTGTCGCCTCGCGGTGATATTCGGCACGTTTCTGGTGCTTGCCGGTTGTGCTGGAGAGCGAAACCGGTTCGGCTCCATATCGACGCTTGGCGTCGAAGGCGAATTCAAGAATGCGTTGGCTGTCCCAGCCTCCGGCCTCGGTTTGTCCAGACCGGGTGAGCTGGGATTATGGCGCGTATCTACACAGACGCTCTTCGCCGGTCCGGTCCGAGATCGGAATGGCCTGTCTGATTACGCGTTCTCCGGCCTGCAGGCAAAGGCGGTCACAATCGGAATTTCGTTGGTTGGCACCAACAGCGCCGACATCAACCTTGCCTGCGACGGGCCATTTTCGCTGACGATCCCTGGAGACGGCGTTCGCAAATCTGATGGCCGAAATACCGGTGGGAGGCTTTCGGCGGATGAATTGGGGCGGACAGGAGCAGTCATTGAAGTGTCCGCAGGTTTGAACCGTTGCAAGGCGGATTTCCGATTTGCCAACAGTTTCCGCTCGATCACACTGAAGCGGGAAGAGAATACTGATCCGGAACTTTTAAAACTCGACACCAGATTTGACGTTTGCACGCTGCCGAACGAGGCAGGGCTCGAGCCGCTAGAACGGGTTTTTTATGGCGACACGAAAATGTCGCAAACCTGTCCCTTTCCGGTTGGCAAGCCCGTGTTCCTAGAACAGGAAGTGGCGGGCTTCAATGCCAAGGTCAGCGCGCTTTTGGGCAAGCCATTGTCGGAGGAATTCCTGCGAAAGGCCGATCCTGGCGCACCGATAGACTTTTCTTCTGCCCCGGCGCTTTCGGCAATCTTCCTGTCCACGCTTGACTACAAGGCGGATTTTTCCGGCGCGGTGGTCACAAGGCTGCTCCGTCATCATGCGGCGCGTGGGACCAAAATAAGGCTTTTGGTTTCCGCAGTGCTTGAGCACCGCAAAGATGCGCGAATGGTTGAAGATCTTGCGTCAAACTTTCCCAATGTCAGTCTGCGCAAGTTTGCCTACGAGCCGGAACTGTCCCTGTCTCCGGATGAGGCGCTGGCTGGCACGCATAGGGTCAACCATATCAAGCTGTTCATCGTGATTGCGCGCAATCCGGCAAAATCGGTCGCCATATTGGGTGGGCGGAACATTCATGACGGGTTCTTGTACGATCACCCGGTCAATCTTGATGCCTATCCGAACCTGCAGCATTACGGGGCCAAACGGGCGTTGACGCTCAACTATTATTCCAATTGGCATGACTTTGATCTGGCCTTCCATGATGACAAGACAGTTCGGCTGCTTGCATCCCATTTTTCGACTGTCTGGCATGATGATGGCGGCAGTCTTGCCGCACGTCCGTTTTCCGCCCGATCCGCTGCCGGTGGCGTGAAGAAACCGGGACAGGCGCGTCACTTCATGTCGGTGCCATTTGCCGACGGCCGTGCACTTGAAACCTATTATGTCGACCTGATTGACGCGGCGCAGCACAGTATTGAACTGGTCAACCCGTATCTCAACCCAACCGATGCTATTGGCCAGGCGATTGACCGGGCCATTGCGCGCGGCGTGCGGATCGAGATTATCGGCCGGATCGACATGCGGGGCGATTTAGGCGGTGAAGTGCTGACGGCACTCAACGAGGAGTTTTTCGAAAAGAACCGCGGCCGCATGGAAATACTGGACTACAAGGCGCCGGAAGTTGTCCTGCACGCCAAAATTCTGATGATCGACCAGCGGCTGGTTTCGGTATCCTCGGTGAACCTGAACAACCGCAGCTTTCTGCACGACAGCGAAAACGGTGTCGTGGTTCTGGACCAGGCTTTTTACAGGAAGACGCGCAAAATCTTTGATTTCTTCAAAAACGGCTCCCGTCCCGTCGGAAAGCACAAGTCCTGGTCCGCGTGGAAGCTGTTGTTGATGAACCCGACAGTCCGGCATGCGCTTTGATCAAGAAGAACAGACGCAAACCAGTTGTGACATGTCGCCAATTCCGCTTTGCAGTTGGAACGGATCGCTCTAGCTTCCGCTGCGATCAATCGGGTGGGGAGCACTGCCAGAAATGACGAGCGGTCAAAACAATCAAAACGAAGAACCGGCTTCGGGCGCGTTGCCGGAAAGCCGATTTCCCCCGGGTGAATTTTCCGAACTTTTCAAAGTCGCCGCCATGTTCATTTTCGGCATCCTGCCTTTTCTGGCCGGGGTCATTCTCATTGGGTTTCAGGCCTGGGGTTGGCTCAGCACCGGGCTTTGGCCAAGCTGGTCACTCATTGATGGTTTGGAGCTGGTCGGCGCTGCGGAATGGATTTCCGATCAGGCGGGGCAATCTGTTGCACGCTCAATACTTGATGTCATCCCTTTCAGTCTCGCGCTGGTCGCCCTGTCCGGATTTTCATTCTGGGTTTCTGACCGTTTTGATTGACAGTTGGGTGGTGTGAACTGTCCTTTTGGACAGGTTTTCGCACCGGGCGTTCATGTTTTGTAGGCCGTGTGACTAACGTCAATATCTGTTGCGGTCATGCGGCTGGTTCGGGCTCTCAACAAGTGCGGGACATATCCCCCATATCCCGCGAATCCCGCATTCGCATCAGGTCAGGGTTCGGACCTGCTGGCCCCAATCAGACGGGTCCGGACCTTGTCCACGTTAGAGGCACGGTAGGACATCTGGCCTGCCGCATCGACATGAACCGCGCGGGCGTGCCGCTTTTGCAGGCTGCGCGGGGCATAAGCGTTCGGCTTACCCATGGAGCCGCCTTCAAATCCACCTGATGCAAAGTGGTGGCCAAGATGCACCATTCCTGACGATGCGCTCAGCCTGATGACCGTCATGATATTTCCCTTGCCGTCATTTCCCTGCAGTTCGACCATGTCGCCCTTGTGCAAGCGCATGACCAGTTTGCCGCCGCACTTCTCCCGCTCCCACTGCGGACGCCAATCGCGCTGTGAAACGGCGTGCCTTGTCTCCCCGAAAGCGCGCCAGATGCCGTCACGCATCTGGACAATATCCAGATGGTGGATATCAGCCGGCAGAACTGCAGCGCTGAACCGTCCGTATTTGTCAAGCACCGCGATGGCGTCACTGGCCTTTCGGGCGATTTTCAGTCGCTTTGTCTGACCGAACAACGGGATCAATTCTTCCGGTTTGATTGCTGGTGCGGCTCGAATTTTCTCCCGCAGCCACGGATCGACGATCCGCTTGAACATCGGTACGGTCAATTCTCCTACCGGTTTGCGGCTGGTAACGTAATGGGCCTTGTCGAAACCCGATTGTGCCGGTGGGCGTCCGTAGCGGGCTTCATCGTGCAGTGGACCGGTAACGGCATGTTCCGGCTTGACCGACACGAGCATTTTCCCGACGGCGGCAGCGGTGACCGACGCAAGGTTTCCGTCCAGCGGACAGGTGTTTGCCTTGCCGTCCGGCAATGCTGCCATCACGATGGCATCCACGGCATGGTGGCGCAAATCCGAACGGTCTTTGGGTAATGCCCCGTTCAACCAGCTATTTCTGGCGTTGAATACGGCTCTTGGTGAAACCAACTGCAATTTTACAGAACCGGATTGCTGCCGCACATAGTCGGCAGCCAGCTTCACGGCCTGCCGCATTGCATCAGCATCAGCCAGATCGGCGCGCCCTTGTGCCGAGTTTCGCTGCGGTGCCGCGGTCTCATCTCCAATGCTGGGATTGGCGCCTTTGGCCCTGTTAGCGCTCGCCAGGCACAGCACAAGATTTCCTTTTCCGCCTGCCCCGCCTTTTGCCGCCGGGCGAATATGGTCGATTTCGATCAAGGGCGTGAAGGTGTCAGGGAAATCAAAGCGGGTTCCCGTCAATGGGCAAAAAGCGTGCCCCACGTTTCCGGCGCTTTGCCGTTCAAACAGCCGCGCCCGCAACAGGTTTTGCCGTGTTGGCGGCCGGCCGATATCTGCCAGCAGCGCCGTCAGCCGCTCCAAGTCTGTATTGTCCACCGCTGCCTTTTGGGTAGGTGGCACGGATGCTTCAATCCGGACTTCCAATGGCAAACCATATTTTCGCGTCAACGCCTGCCAAACGGTTTTGAATTCGCGGTGGGCGATTGTCGCCAGAGGTGAAACTGGGATAATTCCTTGCGGCTGTTTTCGCGGCGTCCGGCGGCGGAAAATCACGCCTTCCAGTTTTTCGCGGCAATCTGCGCGAGCAAGCATGGCATGCCATCTGGATTGCGCGTTCAGAAACCGCGCGACGAATTCGCGAGCCGAAGTTTGTTCCGACCCGTATTGCATGGCGCCGCGATGTTTGTGGGCGTTGAACAGTATCCGGACAATTGCTGCATGGGGCAGGGGCTCGGTCAGCGAAATGGATAACCATTGCGAAAGCTGGTCGCCGTCGTCCCGCTCCCAATCGCGGTTTTGATTTTCGGGCAATAAAAGGCCGTATGGAACAAGGGCGGCTTCCAGATCTCTGCGCCTCAACTTCATCCGCTGTTCCGGCTTTAATCTCTGGCGCATTTTCTGCACCGTCTCGTGCCGCGCCAGCGCAAACAGGCGCACGCCCGCACCGACGATTTCAATGTCTGCACCTTCAGTATCCAGCACCGCCCAGCCAATGGCGGACGTTCCCGGATCAAACGCAAAGATCCGCTGCATTTCCTTTCGCCCCCGGCAAAATTAGGCTTAAATGCTGCAATTCAACTCAGCGTTTTAGCAAGTTGTTTCGGTCATCTTGGTAAAGTTGAAGCCCGGACCGGTTTGCTTTCCGTGAACCCGGTCTTGCACCATGCAGAAGGGACGGGCTCCGGTCCGTCCCGACTGCGCTCAGGCAAAAATGTTCCGCTCGCGCTCGACGAGGCCTTGGATGAATTTCACCACCGTTTCGATGCGGCGCAGCGAGCGCATGCTTTCGTGATAGACGGTGAAATAGGCGCGGCGGATCTGGCGCTCCGGCATCACCGGCACAAGGTCGTCATAGGTGCGGGCGATGAAAGCGTGCAGGATGCCGATGCCCGCGCCCGAGCGCACTGCCTCCGTTTGGCCAAGCGCTGAAGAGACTGCGAAACGCGGCCGGAAGTCGCGCGAAATTTCGCGTGCATAGGCAAGGGACGGCGAGGCCAGCAGATCTTCGACATAACCGACCAGGCTGTGCTGTGCCAAATCCTCGACGGTGTCCGGCATGCCGTTTTGCGCGATGTATACCTTCGAGGCATAAAGACCAAGCCGATAGTCCACCAGCCTTGACGCCACCAGCCGACCCTGGTCGGGACGCTCGACCGTCACGGCGATATCCGCCTCTCGCCGCGAAAGGGAGAATGACCTTGGCACCGGCACGAGCTCGATCGTAAGATCGGGATGCTTGCGGGTCAACTCGCCCAGTCTCGGCGCAAGAAACGCCACGCCAAATCCATCCGGCGCACCGACCCGCACGGTGCCCGATATTGACACAGATGCTTCACCGACCGCCGCCCGTGCGCCGACCATTTCGGCTTCCATCCGCTCTGCCGCCAAGAGAAATTCCTCACCCGCGCGGGTCAGTTCCGTGCCAGAAGGCCGCCGCGTCAGAAGTTGCGCCCGCAGATCCTGCTCCAGCGACGTCAGCCGCCGCGCGACTGTTGCATGGTTCAGTCCGAGCCGCTTGGCCGCGCCGAGGATCTGGCCCGAGCGGGCAACAGCAAGGAATATGCGCACATCATCCCAGTTCATTTTTACCTCAACACAGAGACTTTAATTTACGCACAATAGATGCGCTATTCCTCGCATTGCAATGCAAATTTTATAGCGCATAATTGGTCATCAAATCTGGAGGAAAAATCATGAAGGAAGTCGGACATTTCATTGGCGGCAAGCATGTCGCCGGCACATCCGGGCGCTCGGCCGAATATTTTCAGCCGATGGACGGCACGGTTCTCGGCCGTGTTGCGCTTGCATCCCAGTCCGAAGTGCGCGCCGCAATCGAGAACGCCAAGGCCGCGCATCCGAAGTGGGCTTCGACCAACCCGCAGCGCCGCGCCCGCGTCCTGATGAAATTCCTCGAACTGGTTCACGCCGAATATGACTCACTGGCCGAGCTGCTCGCCCGCGAACATGGCAAGACCATTCCGGACGCCAAGGGCGACATCCAGCGCGGCCTTGAAGTGATCGAATTCTGCATCGGCTCTCCGCACCTTCTCAAGGGCGAGTTCACCGACGGCGCGGGCCCGAACATCGATGTTTATTCGCTGCGCCAGTCGCTTGGCGTGGTCGCGGGCATCACCCCGTTCAATTTCCCGGCCATGATCCCCTTGTGGAAAATCGGCCCGGCGCTGGCTTGCGGCAACACCTATGTCTTGAAGCCGTCAGAGCGTGATCCCGGTGTGCCGATGCGCATTGCCGAACTGTTCCTCGAAGCCGGTCTTCCGGCAGGCGTCCTGAACGTCGTCAACGGCGACAAGGAAGCGGTGGATGCGATCCTTGACGATCCGGACATCAAGGCCGTCGGCTTTGTCGGCTCGACGCCGATTGCCCATTACATCTATTCCCGCGGCTGCGCGGCAGGCAAGCGAGTCCAGTGCTTTGGCGGCGCAAAAAACCACATGATCATCATGCCGGATGCCGACATGGACCAGACCGTCGATGCTTTGATCGGCGCCGGCTACGGCTCTGCCGGCGAGCGCTGCATGGCGATTTCGGTGGCTGTCCCGGTCGGCGAGGACACCGCCAACCGCCTGATGGCAAAGCTCATCCCGCGTGTGGAATCCCTCAAGGTCGGCCCGTCCACGGATGCTGGCGCAGACTTCGGTCCGCTGGTCACCAAGCAGCACCTCGACAAGGTCAAGGGCTATGTTGATCTCGGCGTTGAAGAAGGCGCAGACCTTATCGTCGATGGCCGTGGCTTCACCATGCAGGGCTATGAAAACGGCTACTACATGGGCGGCTGCCTGTTCGACAATGTCACCACCGACATGCGCATCTACAAGGAAGAAATCTTCGGCCCGGTGCTCTCGGTCGTCCGCGCCAAGACCTACGACGAAGCGCTGACCATGACCAACGAGCATCAGTACGGCAACGGCACGGCGATCTTCACCCGCGACGGCGACGCCGCCCGCGATTTCGCCTCGCGCGTCCAGGTCGGCATGGTCGGCATCAATGTCCCCATCCCGGTTCCGATCGCCTACTACACCTTCGGCGGCTGGAAGGGTTCAGGCTTCGGCGACCTCAACCAGCACGGCCCGGATGCGTTCAAGTTCTACACCAAGACCAAGACCGTCACCGCCCGCTGGCCATCCGGCATCAAGGACGGCGCGGAGTTTGTCATCCCGACGATGCGGTAGGTTTAAGCTTTAACAACGAAATGAGCGCCCGTTGGAAACAGCGGGCGTTTCATATTATGCGGCAAATCCGCCGTCATGCGCCAGCACTTGCCCATCGCGATTGACATTTCCCCAAATTTAGTTAGTGATTAATAACTAACTGAATCGGCGCAAGGATGATGATCATGGCTCTCGGTCCACGGCCCGGATGGGCAAGACCTGCTGCAATTGCGGCGGGGGTGTTCGGTGTTCTGACGCTTTATTCTGGCGGCATGGCGCTGTTTGGCGGCGCGGCGGCTCGGGCTGCTGTCGGCAATGCGGTGTCGTTTGTGCTGTGGTTCAATTTTCTCGCCGGCTTTGCATACATCACCGCCGCCGCCGGCCTTTATCTCTGGCGCCCATGGGCGGGCAGCGCCGCTTGGCTGATCGCATTGGCGACGCTGGCGGTGTTTGCCGCCTTTGGCATTGCCGTCATGACCGGAACGCCGTTTGAAATGCGCACCGTCGGCGCGATGGTATTGCGCGCCGGTGTCTGGCTGGCCATTGCACTTGCGGTCAGCCGGTCCGCCAAATCCGGAGGCGCTGCATGACGGCGGCCAAACCGGCGCGCCTGCCTGCCGAAGCCCGCAAGGCCGTCATCGTTGAAACGGCCTTGCGCTTGTCCGATGAAGCCGGACCCGAACTGGTCACCACCGAGAAGATCGCAACAGCGCTCGGCCTGACCCAGCCGGCGATCTTCCGGCACTTTCCGAAAAAGGAACTGATCTGGACCGCCGTCGCCGAATGGCTCGAAAAGCAAATGACGGCAGTCTGGGATGAGGCGGACGCTGAAACCGCTGCCCCTGCAGCAGAACTGAAACGAATCGCCATGGCGCATGTCAGACTGCTCGCCGCCACGCCGGGGATCACCGCCATCCTGTTTTCGCGCGAATTGCATTTCAACAATGATCTTTTGCGTGAAGGCCTTGCCCGCAACCAGAAGCTTTTCCAGGCTAGGCTGGAAGCGCCGATCCGGCGCGGGATCGACCAGGGTGATTTCCGCGCGGGGCTTGATGCCCGCGATGTGGCGCTGTTGGTCATCGCAGTCATCCAGAGCGTAGCTTTGCGCTGGTCGCTGGTTCATCGCCGGTTTGATCTTGCCGGGGAAGCGGACCGGCTGCTGGAGTTGCAGATATCTGGCTGCCGGTGAATGGCGGCTGTGTCCGCTTTGCCTGCCGCCTAACCCTCACTCTCGCGCCACTCGAGCAAATCGCCGGGCTGGCATTGCAGTTCCTTGCAGATCGCCGACAGCGTTTCGAACCGGACGCCGCGCACCTTGCCGGATTTCAGCAGCGACAGGTTCTGCTCGGTGATGCCGATTTTCTCGGCGAGCTCCTTGGAGCGCATTTTGCGTTTTGCCAGCATGACATCCAGATTGACGATGATCGGCATCAGACGATCTGCCTGTTGTCGTCGGCAATGTCCGCGGCCAGCGCCAGCACATGGCCGAGCGTGATGAGCACAACGCTCAAGAGAAGCGCGAGCAGATGCTGGGTTTCAAGCCCAATGGACAGAAAACGGCGGCCTTCGGGTTGGCCGATGCTGGCAATCAGGGCGCTGACCGGCGTTGACAGAACCAGAAGGAGCGCGGCAATGCCAAACCAGATGCCGGCGCGGCGCACACGCACAGCCGTGTCATAGTCGAGGCCGCCGGTTACCGATATCTGGCCGAACACGCGGGCCAGCAAGCCAAGCGCGATCAGGATTGCGCCGGTTTGCATAAGGTCAACCACAATGAGCAGGCCGGTCTGCAGCGGCGAGAGGCTGAACGGCGCCAACTCGCCAAACCGCTTGTAGAGCATGCGGGCCAGCCAGTCCCCGTCCGTCGCCGCCTTCAATGCGAACCAAAGCGTTATCGCGGCAACGATGATGCCAAGCGCGGCCATCACATAACGCATCAGGTGGCTGAGTGAACGCGCCCTGTCGAGATTGTCTGTCATGCTATCCTCTTTTTGCTTGCATAAATTAATGTAAAACAATAATTCGTCATCGTCAAACAATTTTGAGGATTACTGATGTCTGTTGCTTCCCGCCTGAAATTCATCGTCTTTTCCGGGGCCTGCCTTGCCGTGACAGCTTGCGCTTCCGTCAACCCGGCTGCCTTGGCCAAACTGGCTTCGCTTGATCCGCTGACTGCCGATCCGCAACAGATTGCGATGGCGGCGCGGCTGCCGGATGCGCTGAAACTCCGGACCGGTGATCTCATGATGGTGGTCAAGACCAATGGCGCTGATGGCCCGGCGAAGATCGACGAAACATTTTATCTTGAGGTGAGCGACGCCGAGGCGGGTGACGCCGGGGTCATCATCCCCGATGACGGCGAGCGCCTGCAGACCGCGCGCGTCGCGCCGCAGGATATCGAGCGGCTGC